>JAEUIU010000042.1 GCA_016795065.1 Phycisphaerae bacterium | reverse complement strand
GACCGTGCGGCCCTGGCCGTCGGTGAGTCGGCCGTCGTCTAACATTTGGAGCAGGACGTTGGAGACGTCCGGGTGGGCCTTCTCGAACTCATCGAACAGGACCACGCAATAGGGTCGGCGCCGAACCGCCTCGGTGAGTCGCCCGCCTTCCTCGTACCCGACGTAACCCGGCGGGGCGCCGATGAGCCGGGCCACCGCGTGCTGCTCCATGTACTCGGACATGTCGATGCGCACCATCGCCTCCTCCGTATCGAAGAGGAACTCGGCGAGGGCCTTGCAGAGTTCGGTCTTGCCGACGCCGGTGGGCCCCAGGAAGAGGAACGATCCGATCGGGCGATGCGGTTCGCCGAGTCCCGCGCGATTCCGCCGCACGGCCTCGCTCACCGCCCGGACCGCTTCGGCCTGGCCGATGATCCGCTTGCGGAGATCGTCCTCCATATGAATGAGCTTCGCCCGCTCGCTCTCGATGAGTTTCGAGACCGGAATGCCCGTCCACTTGGCGACGACCTCGGCGATCTGCTCGGGGTCGACTTCCTCCTTGACGAGGGCGTTGCCCTCGCGCTGGCGGCGCTCCAGGGCCGACTCGGCCCGGGCCAGCTTGCCCTCCAATTCGCGCAGGTCGCTGTACTGGATACGCGACGCGGTTTCGAGGTCGCCGCGGCGCTTGGCCTGATCGAGCTCGACGTTCTTTCGTTCGATGTCGTTGCGAATGAGCTTCACCGCGTCAAGCTCGCCCTTCTCGATCTCCCACTGGGCGGTGAGGCCGCGGTTCTTCTCCTGTACCTCGGCGATCTCCTGCTCGATCACGCCGAGCCGCTTCTTGCTCTCCGCATCGCTCTCAAGCTTCAGGGCCTCGCGCTCGATCTCGAGCTGCATCACCTTGCGGCGGATCTCGTCCAGCTCGACCGGCATCGAGTCGTTCTCGATCCGCAGTTTCGACGCCGCCTCGTCCAGCAGGTCGATGGCCTTGTCAGGAAGGAAGCGGTCGGCGATGTAGCGCTGGGAAAGGCTCGCAGCGGTGATGAGGGCGGCGTCCTGGATGCGCACGTTGTGGTGCGTCTCGTAGCGGCCCTTGAGTCCGCGGAGGATCGCGATGGTGTCCTCGATGCTCGGCTCACCGACGTACACCGGCTGGAAGCGCCGCTCGAAGGCGGGGTCCTTCTCGATGTGCTTGCGGTACTCATCGAGCGTCGTCGCCCCGATGCAGCGGAGTTCGCCGCGCGAAAGGGCCGGCTTCAGCAGGTTGCCCGCGCTGACCGCGCCCTCGGCCTGGCCCGCCCCGACAATCGTGTGCAGCTCGTCGATGAAGAGGATGATCCGGCCTTCGCTTGCCGACACCTCGCGCAGGACCGCCTTCAGGCGCTCCTCAAACTCGCCGCGGTACTTCGCTCCGGCTAACAGTTGGCCCACGTCGAGGCCGACGATACGGGAGTCGCGCATGCTTTCCGGGCAGTCGCCATTCACGATGCGCAGAGCCAGCCCCTCGGCGATCGCCGTCTTGCCGACGCCGGGCTCGCCGATCAGGACCGGGTTGTTCTTGGTGCGCCGCGAGAGGACCTGCATGCAGCGGCGGATCTCCTCGTCGCGGCCGATGACCGGGTCGAGCTTACCCGACGCGGCCTTCTCACACAGGTCGATCCCGTACTTCTTGAGGGCTTCGAGATTGCTTTCGGCGTTCTGGTCGGTGACGTTGGTGACACCGCTGGACTTGCGGATGCTCTCGACCGCCGCGAGCACGCGCTTGCGATCGAGACCGACCGCGGAGAGGACTTCTTTCGCTGGCGTCTTCACCTCGGCGAGGGCGAGCAGGAGATGCTCGGTTGAGACGTAGCTGTCCTTGAGTCCCCGTGCTTCCTTGTCCGCCTGAGCGAGCACCTGCATGAACGACTGACCCGTCTGTGGTCCAGTTTGGGGAACCGTTCCGGTGACCTTCGGCATCCGCCGCAACTCCGCCTCGGCGACCTGACGCAGGCGGGCGGCGTCCACGCCGGCCTTGGCAATGAGCGACGCCGTCGCGGCGGGTTGTCCGGAGCGTTCTCCGGGCGCGGACGGCGTCAGCATGCTGACCAGGAGGTGGAGGGGCGAGAGTTCGGGATGGCCCTCCGCGGTCGCCATCGACTGGGCGGCGGCGAGCGCCTCTTGGGCCAGGGTGGTGAAGCGGTCCATGTTCATGATGGGGTTCCTAACCTCGTACGGGGGCTTCGTGCTTGGGCGGCCGAACGGCGAGTTGTTCAGCCGAAGCCGCCGTCGCAAGTCGCGCGCCGAGCGATGTGGGATGGAAGTCAGCTCCAGAAGCCCGCCACGTCGAGTGGGCGGGCACTCGGGTCGACCTCCGCTCACTCCATCGACCATCGTCTGCCGATTCCGCAGGCCGGACGCCTCGCCGCCGGTCAGCGAGGCAGGAGATCGACAAGGCGACGGACCGGAAATCCTTCGGGGATCACTTCGGGGCGATCGTTGATCCACCCAACCAGCCATTCGAACGCATCGACGAGCCTGGGGCCCGGTCGGCTGAACATGCTATTCCCGTCGACGACCACCACGTGATCGGGGTCGGCGGACATGACCGCCGGAAGGAGCGGCCACCAGCGTTGGGCGACCAAGGCGGGGAGCTCGCGCTTGGTTGCCTCAAGACCGTACCCGCAGGGGCAGAGGATGATCCGCTCGGGTGCTGCGGCGAGAAGTTCGTCCGGTGTGACGACTCGGCTCTTCGCGCGAGCCTCACTGAGGACCGGCTGGGCTCCTGCGTTGGCGATGAGCTGTGGCGTCCAGTGTCCACCGATGAAGGTCGGGTCCATCCACTCCAGGAACGCGATGGCTGGCCCCGGAACATAGGGATTCACGTAATCGACCGCCCGCCAATAGCGATCGCGAAGGCGGACCATGGCGTCTTCGGCGGACCGTTCCATCCCGACGGCGGCCCCGACCGTGAGGACATCATCAAGCATGCCGAACAGATCATGCGGATCGAGGCTGACAATGGTTGGTTGTGAGCGAAGCGTGAGGGCCACGCGACGCACTGTGGCGAGATCAATGGAGCAGACGTCGCACAGGTCCTGGGTCAGGATCACATCGGGCTCCAGGTGAGCCAATCGGGCCGTGTCGAGCCGGTAGAGCGACTGGCCTTGGCCGAGGCTCTCGCGCACCTGGGCGTCGATGGCCCGCGAATCCGTGCCGGCCGTGCGCTGGGCGGTGAGCACGGGCCGATCGGCGATGGACGGCGGCCAATCGCACTCGTGGCTGCGGCCCACGAGCAACGACTCGGCCCCGATCTCGCAGAGGATCTCCGTGGCCGACGGAAGAAGGCTGACGACACGCGGCCGCGACATGGCTGGAGGATAGTCGTTCCTTCCTCCCGGGCCCGACCGAAGCCCCGATAAGGCCGTCGTTCGGATGCGAACGCGGGCAGGCGCCAACGGCACAGGCCGCATAGGCCATCGCTGGTGTCGGGCACTTCGGTGCCGGTTGGTTCTTGCGCGTTGCCCGGGGTCCCGACCGTGGCAGGATCACGTCATGCCCGCTGGCTCAGGTCGCGCGGGCTCCGTGCAGCGCTTGAGGATCGAGCGCCGCTCTCACTAAGGAAGGGAAGAGATGTTTACTTCGAACGCCCCACGCGGCGCGTCAGCGATCGCCACCGTTGCCGCTCTTGCACTCGGCACCACACTCCTCGCCCCGCTCGGACTTGAACAGAGCGCGGCGGCCGACACGTTCGTCGGGGGCTACATCCTTCAGACCTCTCCCAAGCCCAACTACATCTACAACGGCTCCTACGGGGCGTTCGTGACGAGCCAACTCGTCAACAACGGCGAGCCCCATACAGTGATGACGATTGACCTCTACGGTCTCCTCACCTCGGCCGGATACAACGCTCTTCTGAGCATTTCGATCACCGACGCCGGCAACAATCAGTATCTGGGAAGCCCGGGCGCCGACATCGACCTCTTCTCGTTTCAGGGGATGAACCCCGACGTGGCCATCAGCTACGGATACACCGGGCCCAACGCCATCCACTCGGCCGAGTCGAGCGCCACGTTAGGTTCGCGGATCGGCAGCCTCGACACCATTTCGGGCGACCAGGACTACAACTGCCTTCACTTCGTCTCGCTCGGCAAGCTGGGCGCGCTCAATGCGAGCTTCCTTGCGCCCGCCTCGGGCTCCGGCGGCTCCGGTGGCGGCTCCGGGGGCGGAAGCGGCCCTGATGAGACGCATGGGGGCGGCGGCAGCGGTGGGGGCGATCCCGCGTGGTCGAATTACGTCCTTGTCCAGCCCGGACTCAAGCTCGTCATCAGCGAGGCGGGATCGTCCGAGGGTTACCTCATCAACATCAGTGCCATGACCGTGCCGGCCCCCGGCGCGCTCGGCCTCTTTGGGGGTCTTCTTCTTCGGGGCGGACACCGTCGGCGTCGCCCCTCCGCTGGCTGACGTTCGCCCGTACCCTGTCGGCATGTGCGACTGCAACGTGCGGCGATCAGGTGGGCGGACTCGGACGGCGACGTGGGCAATGCTGGCAGCCCTCCTCGGGCCGCTTCTCCTGGCGGGGTGCGTCACGCGCCACCGTGAGGTTCTCGACGAGGCGGAACTGCTTGCGATGCGTCGCGAGTACCTCGTTCAGGCGGCGCGGGAGAACATCGCCCAGATCGATCGCATCGTCGACCGGCTCAAGCGCGAGCACGACGAGGCCAAGCAAGTGGGCCGACAGGCTCCGGCCTACGACGTCCTGGTTATCTCCGGTGGCGGCGACTACGGCGCGTTCGGCGCCGGCCTTCTGAAGGGCTGGTCGGGGGTCGACGACGCGGAATGGGTCAAGCCCGAGTTCGATCTCGTGACCGGCGTCAGCACCGGCGCCCTCATTGCCCCGTTCGCATTCGTCGGCGACGAGGAGACCATCGGCGCGGTCGAGCGCATCTATCAGGAGCCAAAGGACGATTGGGTCCTTCTGCGCGGCCTCTTCTTCTTCATGCCGGGGAATCCGTCACTTCTCAACAACGATGGCCTGCGGCGCGAGATCGATGCCCGGGTCGACGAGGAACTCATCGCCAAGATCGCCGCGTGTGCCGATCACGGTCGGGCGTGCGCGGTGAGCGCGACCAACCTCGACTTCGGCATTCGGCGGGTTTGGGATCTCGGCTACGAGGCCCAATCGGTGCGTGAGGGTCGGGCGAAGCCAGATCGCATTCGGGCCATGCTGCTGGCCTCGAGCGCGATCCCCGCTGCGTTCCCGCCGGTCGAGCTCGATGGTCACCTCTATTGCGACGGCGCGGTGACGAGCAATATTCTCTACAACGCCAACATGCGCTCGACGAGCAGCGTGCTCTATCGCTGGCAAGTGCGTTATCCCGAATTGCGCCTGCCTCGGATTCGCTTCTGGGTGATCATCAACGCCCAACTCGAGCAGGTCCCGCGCATCGTGCAACCCAATTGGCTGGATGTCACCGCGTCGGCGACGGAGACGATCGTGCGTTCGGCGACGGCCCAATCGATCGAGCTCCTGGCCCGCGAGCTGGCTCTCATCGAGACGACCGGCCTGACCAACGTCGAGTTCCGTGTGGCGAGCATCCCGAGTGATTGGCGCCCGCCGGTCGAGGGCATCTTCAAGCGGGAGACGATGGAGTCGCTCGCCCGGCTCGGTGAGGAGATGGGCCGCGCACCCCGGCGGACCTGGCACTCCGGCTCGCCATTGCCCCAGCAGATCGGACCTGCGGGCGAGATTCTCGAGCCAACCACCGCCCCGAACACGGGGAGCATCAAGCGCTAACCGGTCGTCGGTTCAGAACCTGTTCCGAATGCGACACGCCGGCACGAGTATTCTGTGGCCGTGCCCTCCTTCAGCTATGTCGCCCGTGACGGCTCAGGCAAGCGGATCACCGGGAAGGTGGAGTCCGCGAGCGAGGCCCTCGCCTTGAGCGAGCTGGCCGCGCGCGGGCTGGTACCGGTTCGCTTGGGCGAAGCGGGCGCGATCCAAACGAAGCGTCGACGCATCGGGTCGCAGCATCTGGCTCGGGCCTATCGCCAGCTCGCCGATCTCCTGCGGGCAGGCGTGCCGCTCCTCAAGGGGCTTCGGCTGTTGGGGCGCGGGAAGAGCAACCCGTCCCTGTCGGCGATCCTGGCTAAGGTCGCCGAGGAGGTCGCCCAAGGGGAACGATTTGCCGACGCGCTGGCGCGCCATCCGGAGGTCTTTCCCGGTCCCCAGGTGGCGATGGTGCGCGCGGGCGAGCGGGGCGGATTTCTTGAGCAGGTGCTGTCGAGGCTCGGGACCTATCTCGAGCGGCAGGCCGAGGTGCGGGCCCGCATCATCGGCAGTCTCATTTACCCCGCGATTCTGATCGTCTTCGGTTCGCTGGTCATCGTCGGCACGATGGTCTTTCTCGTTCCTCGCTTCCGCGACTTCTACAAGCGCATCGAGATCCCGTGGCCGACGCGCATCCTGTTAGGTGCGAGCGACCTGCTCACAACGTGGTGGCCGATCATGCTGGTCCTGCTTGTCGCGACGGTGATCGGAATCCTGTGGGCTCGGCGCAAGGCGACGGTACGACGCCGCGTTGCCGAGTGGATCGTGCGCGTTCCGACGGTGGGCCCGCTGATCAAGGGCATCGCGACTGCCCGATTCACGCGGACGCTCGGCACCCTGCTTGAGAACGGAATTCCTGTCATCACGGCGATGCAGATCGCTCGCGACGCGGCCGGACATCCGACGCTCTGCGATGCGGTCGATCGGGCGATCGACGCCGTGCGGGGAGGCGAGAGTCTGGCCCCGCCGCTGGCCTCGAGCGGCTTTCTTGAAGAAGACGTGATCGAGATGGTCTCGGTCGGGGAGTCGGCCAATAACCTCGCCCAAGTGCTGCTCACGATCGCCGACACGCTTGAGACGCGGGCAGACCTGCTGCTGGGCGTCTTCGTGCAACTGCTCTCGCCGGTGATGCTGCTGACCATCGCCGGCTTCATCGGATTCATCTTCATCGCACTGGTTGTGCCGATGATGAAGCTCTCATCGCTTCTTTAGGGCTGTTAGGACTCGGCGAATTTCGCTCGGCAATTCCCTTGCGTCCCTGAGGATAATGGGCGCAGCGAGGGTGCAAATGCCTGAGCGATTCCCAGCGGACCCGGTCGCTACGATGGTTCACGATGCCAAGGCAGGCATTCGCCGAATGAGCCCCCTCTGACGAACCGTCTCCCAGGTTCACGTGGGCGGATGTGGGCCGCATCCACCGTCGGGGGAATCGGGTACGGTCAACACTCTTTACGCCGTTCGATGCCGTTTGCGGCGTTGTTGAAGGCACTTTCCGGAGCTACGCATGCGTCTGATGGTTGGGCCCCGAACTTCGCTTCGTTCCGCTGCCGCTTGCCCGCGAATGGGCTCGCGTCTGGCTGCGGGCTTCACGATCCTTGAACTGATGATCGTGTTGGCCATCCTCATCGCGATCATGGGCATTGTGCTCGTCAATGTGATGGGGCAGAAGGGCAAGGCCGACGTGCGCATCGCCCAAGCCCAGATCAAGGCTTTCGAGGGAATGCTCAATAGCTTCAAGGTCGACCTGAACCGCTGGCCGACCGACGAGGAGGGCATTCCGGTGCTCTGGTCAAAGGACGCCCTGACCGACGACGCCGACAAGGAGAAGTGGGGTGGGCCCTACACCGCTGAGGCCAAGCCCAACGACGAATGGGGCTCGCCGTGGATTTATCGGGCGCCGAGTGAACCGACCGGGAAGCCGTACGTCGGTTCTGCCGGGCCGGACAAGCAGGAAGGCACCGAGGACGACATCGGGAACGGCGGCGGCGACGAGGGCGGCTCGGACGGCGACGATCTGGGCGACTTCGGAAGCTCAAGTGGCAGTTCCGGTTCGGGTGGAGGTGGCGGCTGAGCCGATGCTCTTTCCGGGCATGATCGCCCCGAAGGTGAGAGCGACCGAAGCAAGCGATGAAAGCTCGTGGCACACCAAACGCAGACACGCAACCGCGGCGCAGAGCCCGCGGCGTGACTCTGTTGGAGTTGCTCATCGTGCTCGCGGTGCTCGCCGCGCTCATGGCGATCGCCCTGCCGTTCACGCTTCGCTCGCTTGAAGCGCGGGAGTTGGAGTCGACCGAGGAGAACATCGCCTCAGAGCTGATCAAGGCCCGCGTCAAGGCTCAAGAGTCGGGACGACCGGTTGAAGTGGTCGTGGTCGAGGAACCGCCGCGCGTCATCGTCCGCTACTTCCGCGAGGACAATTCGGGTGCCGCGCCGCCGGATGAGCCGAACGGAACGACCTCTGGAAGCGTGAGCTTCCGGCCTCGATTCGCCGATTCGACCTTCGAGAGTTGGGGCGAGGAGTCGGCGCTGCATCCTTCGGTGAGTGTCGCGACGATGCCTGCGGCCAACGAGAGCCATCAGGACGGAGAACTTGGCGAGAGCCCGCACCGGTCTCCGCATGGGGGCAACCCGGTGCGACTCGCGGTCTACCTCCCGGACGGAACGACGCTCTTTGCGGCCACGCTCCTCCTCATGCACCAGAACGGGCTGAGCAGCCGCGTTTCGGTGGACCCTTGGACCGGGCAGCCTGCGATTCGTCGTGGCAACGGCTCCGCATCGGCGAGCACCGTGCTTGAGGCTCCGGGCGATGACGAACTTGCCCCGGGTGAGGGCTTTGACGATGAGTCGTTCGGTGAAGCGACTTCGGAGGATGGCGACATCTCCGAGTTCGAGTCGTCAAGCAGACCAGACGACGACAGCGGATACGAGTTGGGTCGGTGATGCGCCGGCGAGGCTCGATTCTCCTCGAGACCTTGGTTGCGATCGTTCTCTTCGTTGCCGCCGCGCTCTTCACGCTGGCGTCACTGCGTTCGGCGCTGGACGCCACCCAACGGAGCGCGTTGCGCACCCGAGCGGCCGATGCGGCCCGAACGGCAATCGCATCGTTAGAGGCAGGACTGGTCACCGATTCCGAACTGGTCCGTGAACGCAATGCCCGGCGCGGCGACGGACTCCTGGTCGACGTGAAGACCTCGCTGGGCAACATCCCCGAACTGACGCTGGTCGAGGTGTCGGTGCGGGAGGATGTCGAGGGTGAACCGCTTCTCTTTGAACTGCGTCAACTCATCCGCATGCCGGACCGCCGGGCGGTGCGCACCGCAACCTCGGACCGCAGTGAGGCGCGACGATGAGCCACTCGCGATCGCGGCGCGGATTCACGCTGCTGGAACTGATCGTGGCGGCGACGCTGATCCTGGCCCTGGTCGCGGCGATGTCACTCTTCCTGATGGATGCCCTGAGGATCCGTGGTCGGGTCTCGGAGGAGATCGAGCGTTCGCGAGCGGCGGAAGCCCTGGTGAGCACGGTCGAGCGGGCGCTGGAGACGACGCTCGTCGAGGATCCGACGCTCGGCGCGGGCGTGGTAGGCGATGCGACCTCGTTGAGCATCCTCCGCGCTGGACTGGCAACGTGGCGACTCGGTACGAGCGAGCGATCGCGCGCCTTGGAGGAACTCGATCGCGTGCGCGTGCGCTTCGACGCGTCAGCCGGTCGCATCGCGATCGGGCGCGGCGAGATGCCGGAGAGCCTTCTCCCCGGCACCATCCAACGCGTTCGCTTCCGCTACTACAACGGTTCGCGATGGGTGGCCTCGTTTGACAGCGTGGCCGCCGGGCAACTGCCGGTCGCGGTCGAGATCGCCCTCTGGCTGCGGCCGCGGGCGATGGTTGAACCGGCGGAGCGCCCGGAGTTCGATGAAGTTCCGACGAACGCGGACGCTGAAGGCGAAACGGACGACGGACCGCCGCCGGACCGCCTGCGGATCGTGACCATCCCGGACGCCGGCCCCGATGTTCCATCCGAATCGTCGGCAGGCGGAGGTGCGACATGACTCCACTCGGGTCGTCCGTCGTGCCCCGCGCGGCACGCCGCGGGCTCGTCCTCTTTGCGGTGCTCATCTTGGTGGGCAGCGCCGTCCTTGTCGCGACCGCTGTCGTCTTCATCGTCGGCGGTGAGGTGGCCGGTGGGGCCAACGAGCGTGAGGTGCTTCGCCTGCGCGCCGCGGGCCTGAGCGCGGTCGAGACGGTTGCGGCGAAGCTGGGCGCGCAGCGCTCGGTGATGCTCGAGGGCGGGACGCCGCTCCTCGATGAGACGATCGAGCTGTGGGATGCGGGACGGGAGACGGCGTCGGCTCGGCTGTTGCCGGTCGATGCTTGGGGCTCGACGTTGGTGGCCGAGTCCGGCAAGGTGCCGCTTGGGGCCGCGACGATCGAGTCTCTGGTCGACACCGGCGCGATGGACGAGGGACTCGCGGGACGTGTGCTCGCCCTGCGTGACGCGGGGCCGCGGCTTCTCTCCGTCGATGCAATGCTGGCCTCGCGCGGCGGAGCGGACGGACTCACGGTGAGCGAACTGTTAGGTCCGCCGGATTCCCTTGCCGTCGCCCTCAGCGCCGACGGACGCGAGCGTCGCGATCGGGCCCTTGAGGCGTCGGTTGGGGCAAACGCGATGTCAGGGAGCCGCCCAGTGCGTGACCTGGTCACTACCTTCGCCTTCGAACCGCCAGTGCAAAGCGATGGCTCACCGCGGGTGAGGCTCGATGGCGAGTGGACCGACGATCGGCGCGGCGGCATCGATGCGATCCTAGGAGGGGGATCGGCGGCCCTTCTCGAGTCGGCGATGAAGGAAGGGAGCCCGACTTTCGGAACGCTTTTCGCGGCCTGGCGCAGCAAGCACGCCGATCCGCGGGAATGGCACGCCTTCCTGGACGCTTGCGCGTTGGGCGAGGGTCCTTTCGAGGATCGCCTGGACGTCCTGCGCGCGACACCCGAGGCGCTGCGGTCTCTTCCCGGCATAAGCAAGGACATCGCCGAACGGATCGTGCGCGAGCGTGAGGGACTTCCCGCCGAACAGCGGCGCTCGATCGCGTGGCTTGCGGAGCGCGAGATCATCGACGCCGAGACCTGCGCTGGGCTCGTTGAGCGGGCCACGACGCGCAGCTTTGTCTGGCGCGTGCGAGTTCATGCCGCGCTTGCCCGCAACGGTGAGCCGGCCACGCGTCCCGGCGTCGTCTTCGAGGCAGTCATCGATTGCTCGGCAGCTCGGCCTCGCGTCGCGCTCTTGCGGGATCTTTCGGCGCTGGACACCGTGGCCACCATGCTTGCCAGCGCTGGTGCGAAGGCTACGGCGGACGAGGAAGCCGAAGACGACGACGCGAGCGACACGATATTCCCTGAGGCGATCGCTGAGATGCCGCCGATGGACGAGGTGATCGCGCCCGAGCCGCCCGAGGATTCGGCGTCGACCCCACCGAGTGACGCAGGTTCCGCGCCGGCGCCACCGACCTCGCCGAGCTTCCCTTCGCGCCACGGCGTTGGTCGTTGGCGCCGCAGCCAGTAGCATGGGGGCGAGTTCCCTTCCCGACGGAAGCAGACGGACGCACACGCATGGCCGCACGCTCGTATCTCTGCATCGATCCCGGTGAGCGGCAACTCCGCGCCGTCTCGGTGGTCGTGGACGGGACGAGTGTCCTCGTCGAGCGGGCCCTGCTGGCCGAGGTTCCGGGCGACGTCCTGGCGCCGGACGGTGACGCGAGTGATGTCGACGCCCTCGGGCGGTGGATCGCCGAAGCCCTGCGCCGTGCCGGGTTCCCCAGCGGGTCGCCCGAGACCATCATCACGCTCGATCGTGAACAGGCCACGATTCGCAGGATCAGCCTTCCGACCTTCGATCCGGACGAGCTGACGGAGATGGCTCGCCTTGCGATGCTGCGCGAGACGCCGGTTGAGGCGGGAACGCTGGTGGTCGATCTCGTGCCGCGCGAAAGCGACGGAACCAACACAATCGTCCTGATCGCCGCAGCCCCAGGGAGCATCGTTGATCGGGCCAAGCGTCTTGGGATTGCGATCGGCCATCCCGGCGCACGCATCTCGCTGCGGGCCTTCGGAATGGCGAGGCTGCTCTCGGATGGACCCAGGTCCGGGACCACCAGCGGCGAACGCGACGCCCGCTCGGCGACAGGCCTGCTTGCCGGCTTCGACACATCAGGTGAGGCGTTTGAGCTTCTGGTCCTCCGCGAAGGCGAATTGCTCCATTCGCGCGGCGTCCACACCGCCAACGAGACGGGCGATCACGCCGCCACGCTCAGCGAGGCGAAGCGCTCTTGGCTCGGCTACCGGCTTTCCCAGCCGAACGAAGCGTTAGGTCGTGCGGTGCTCTTCGCGCCCGACTCGGCGGCCGGCGCCATCAAGGGGGCGCTCGAGCGCGTGCTCGGCACGACGCTCGAATCCTACGCCCCGCCAGCGACAGTGCGAGTGGCCTCCGGTGTCGATCGTGAGGCCCTCGGCTTTGCGTGGCCACTCATCGGACTGGCTCTGGAACATGGTGCCGCCGAGGAGACGATCAACCTGGCGTCGCCTCGGCGGGCACCGGATCTTGCGGCCCGACGAAGGCTGCGGTTTCTGGTTGCCGGCGGAGTCCTCACTCTCGCCGGACTGCTCGGCTGGACCGTCGGCAACCTCAGCCGCCAGTCCTTTGCGACGGAGGTGGAGACGCTCAACGAACTCGCCACAAGCCAGCTTCCCGAGTTCCATCGCTTCCGACGCGACGAGAACAAGCTTGCCCATCTCCGTACCTGGGAGAGCGCCGAGCCGGAGTGGCTCGAGGAGGCGAGGATCATCCACGGCTTCGCGCCCGACACGACGAAGGTCGTCTTCGATTCGTTCGTCGCCACGCTGAAGGCCTCCGACGTGCAGGTTGATCGCGATCGGAACTGGAAGATCCTGGCGAACCTGGAGATCGCGGTTTCCGGTGAGGCGAAGGATCGGGCCACGGCCGATGCCTTCCGTGATGTGCTCGTCGAGTACGGGCGCTACGCGCTGACTTCCCACGGCGCCGACACCGAAGGCGGACGGCGTCTCGCCTCGCCCTTCCTGTACACGCTGTGGGCGAAGGCCGGAACGCAGGCGGAATCGGGCAAGGGGAAGGCAACCGCCAGCCCCAAACCCGAGGCGAAGCCCACCGCGGATCAGGGGGCGGGCAAGTGAAGCGCATTCGCCGCATTCCCTATCCGCGTGGACCGCGCGAGGCAACGATTTGGCTCGTTGGCGCGACGGCGATCGTGACGACCTCGGTGATCGGTTACCTCTTCGGCGCGGGGACCTTCTCCGCCGAACGGGCCGAACTGGAGCGGACGCTTGAGCGGGCCAACAACGGACTGGCCCAGGTTGCCGAGCAGTCACGGCAGCGCCCGGGACTGAACCGAGCGATCCAGTCGTTTGTCGATCGGACGCTAGGCGGTGACCTCGATGCCTCGGACAGCGCCCTTCGCTCGCGACTCAACCGCATCGGTGAGGAGTTGAGGCTTCTGGACCTGAGCGTGAAGACTGAGCGGGCGGCGCTGCGGCTGAGCCCGGCGAAGTCGCAGTTCTCGGCGAAGGGATCGCAGAAGTCCCTGCGCGACGAGCCGGACTTCATGGAGTTGCCGGCCACGATCACTGGCGAGGGCACAGTCGATCAGGTGATGCGCCTGGTCCATCGCATCCAGAGCGAACCGTGGATCAAGCGGCTCGACGCCGTTCGCCTGGACCAGTCCAAGGGCGGCGAGCGGGTTCGCGTCACGGTCAAGCTGACCACGCTCTTCCTACCCAACCGCAAGCCGAAGGCCGATCCGCGCCTGAGCGACGAGGAGCGCGTTGCCGTCGAGCAGTCCTTTGAGCGATATCGGGCGATGGCGAACGCCAATCCGTTCCGCGTCCCGCAGCCCGCCAAGGTGGAACCGGTGACGACGGTCGCCCAAGTCCCACCGACGCCGCCGCCTCCGCCGCAGCTTGGATTTCCCTACGACCAGTGGCAGCTCACGGGTCTGGTGAACGGTCCGGGCGGGATGGAGGCATGGGTTCGCAACCCGACCACGGGCGAGCGGCGCGAGCTTCAGGTCGGGCACGTGATAGGCGAGATCGCCTTCGTCGGCGCCAATGGCGACATCGCCGAGTTCTCGCTCGGCCAGCAGCACTTCAGGATCCAGCTCGGCACGCCGCTCAGTTCACGCTCGCCCTTGCAGTGAAGCGATTGGAGCTTTGGAGATCAGGAGCGAAAGTCGGCCCAGCGGAGGCGGAGCTTTCGCATGCGCGAGCGAAGAGTATGCGGATTGATGCCGAGAATCGCCGCGGCGCCGCGAGGTCCCTCGATGACGCCTCGCGTCGCCTGCAGTGCTCGGGTGATGTGACGGCGGATCGCCTCGTCTAACGATTCGATCGCGCCGCCCTGCGCGGCCGAACCGCCGTCGCTGGGATCGCGAGCGGAGAGGGCGGAACTGGCGGGGCCGACGGTTCCGAGGGCCGAGGCGACGGCGACCCGCGTGCCGCCCCCGATGATGACCGCCCGCTCGATCACGCTGGCGAGCTCGCGGACGTTGCCCGGCCACGCATAGGCGGCGAGCAAGGCGAGGTCGGCGGGAGCGAGCGGTGCCGCCGGAAGGCCGAAACGCCGCGCTGCACGTCGGGCGAACCGCTCGGCAAGCTCAGGGATGTCCTCCCGGTGGTCGCGCAGCGGGGGAAGCAGGATGGGAAAGACAGCGATGCGGTACCACAGGTCCTCGCGGAACTCGCGCCGCTGGACCAGGGAGGGAAGGTCGCGGTGCGTCGCCGCGATGATGCGGACGTCGACGTGGAGCGATCGCTGGCCGCCGACACGCTGGAGCGTCCCGTCCTGAAGCACGCGAAGCAACCGGACCTGGGCGGGAAGCGGCAGCTCACCGACCTCGTCGAGAAAGAGCGTGCCGCCGTCGGCCCGTTCGAACCAGCCCTTGCGGGCATCGGTCGCACCGGTGAAGGCGCCGCGGTCATGGCCGAAGAGTTCCGAGTCGATCAGGTCCGGTGGGATCGCCCCGCAGTTGACGCGAACGAAGGATCGAACCGATCGCGAGGAACGGTCGTGTACCGCGCGGGCGATCACCTCCTTGCCGGAGCCGGTCTCACCAAGAATGAGGACCGGCACGTCAGCGCGGCTGACCATGTCGACCCGTTCGATCACCCCCCGCAATCCTCGCTCGGCGCCGATGATCTCCTCGCCACCGGAACTTCCCACGGGAACGTCGTACTCCCGGCGGGCGGAACGGCGCTGGCGATCTGCCGCATCGCGGAGCGAAACGAGTTCGGCATCGCGTTGCTCGTTGGCCACCGCGGCAGCTAACGGTTCGCGCAACAAATCGAGCGTGCCGCGCGCTGTCTCGCCCCGCGTCGCGCTTGCACCGCATTCGACGACCAACAGGCGGTCGGCGCCGC
Source organism: Phycisphaerae bacterium (assembly GCA_016795065.1). Classification (GTDB taxonomy): domain Bacteria; phylum Planctomycetota; class Phycisphaerae; order Phycisphaerales; family SM1A02; genus JAEUIT01. Next base: position 29,426 of record JAEUIU010000042.1, on the reverse strand, counting down.
CGGATCCCGAGGCGATGGGCACGAGAGCGATGGGTGAGGTCGCGCCGCGAAGAAGCGGCTCAAGGACGGTGAGGCGGCGATCGCCGGCCGCAAGCAGTTCGGCGCGTTCGCCGTTCGTTTCGGTGAGGGCACGATCAAGGCCTTCGTCATCGAGAGTGATCGACGCTGGCGGCGGGGACTTGCGAAGAAGCGTGGTCGCGCTTCCGCCCAGCAGAAGTGTCCGCGTCGGTCGGTCCAGGCGCCAGAGGGTGATGCGCACGACCGGGAATCGAGTGGCTAGAAGGGGCAGGAGTTCGCTGAGAAACTCGACTGCCGTGCCCGCCGAGGTCGCGCTGCGCCACATGGACGCCAAGAGAACGGGGTCGTCACGCATGGCTGGAACATATCACGGCAGACCTTGAGAGGAAACGGTAGGAGCCGTGAAATAAAACGGGCAGCGTCCATGCCGCTGGTTCTTCTGCGTGCCACAGCCGATGCCCTCTGGCACTGCCATTGCGAAGAGCGTTCGTCTCATGGCATCTCATCCGTCCGCAACCGTCCCCGATTCATCGTGTCGTCTTGAAGCGCTCTGTTGGGCCGATCGGCCTCCGCAGCGAGCGGACGTTCTGGTGGTCGGGGGCGGTTTCAGCGGCTTGCTGGTTGCGGTCGGCATCCTTGAACGCGACCCCCAGGCGACGATCGCGGTGGTCGAGCGTTCGCCTCGGTGGGCGCCAGGTGTCGCCTACGGAGGATGCGAACCCCAGCACCTGCTCAATGTGCGGGCGGATCGGATGGGTGCCGTGGCGGAGTCGCCTGGCGACTTTCACGAGTGGCTCGAGCGGAAGTTCCCCGGCACCTTCGGCCGCAACGACTTCGTGGCCCGGAGTCTCTACGGCGAGTACTTGAACGAAACGGTCAGCGCCCTGCTCGCGCCGCACCGAGCCCGCATCAGCCTGATCCGTGACGCGGTACTGGAGACCGATCTGGGAGCGGCGAACGGATCGCACAGTGGCGTGGCTCGCTTGGCGTCCGGTGCCCGGATCGGGGCGGAGGTGATTGTCCTGGCCCTGGGACTGCCGGCTGCCCATCCCACGTGGCAAGACGCGTCCCGCGATGCCACGCCGCGCGATCCGTGGTCGGACGGGGCGTTCTCTGGGCTCGAGCAGGACGACGCGATCATCGTCGTCGGTACCGGCCTGACCGCCCTCGATGTGCTCGTCTCGCTCGCATCCCGCTCCCATCGCGGGCCGATCACCTTCGTCTCGCGCAACGGACGATTCCCCCTTCCGCATTCCGTCGCCGCTCCAACGCATTCGAACGAGCCATCGGCGCTGGATGCCGCCGTGCTTGCCGCCGGACCGAAGCAGGCCTTTCGCGCTGTTCGGAATCTCGCCCGCCGGTGTGTCGCAGCGGGTCGTCCGTGGCAGGACGCGCTTGACGCCGTGCGGCCCCACACGACCTCGACGTGGCAATCGTGGAGCGACAGGGACCGCTCGAGATTCCTGACTCGAATCCGTCCGTTCTGGGAAATCCATCGACACCGCGCGCCGCGCACCGTTCTGCACCTGGTTGAACGCGGACTCGCCTCGGGACAGATCCGAGTGCTGTGCGGCTCCATTGCGTCGATCGATACCTCTCGCACGACGCCGATCCGCGTTCGCCGACTCGACGTCTCGGTGTGCCTCGACGGCACCACGCCGTCGCATGGCACGACGGTGATCGGCGCTGATCGCATCTACCACTGCATCGGCCCGGCGATGCGCGTCCATGAGATTCCCGATCCGCTCCTCCAGTCGTTGCTTTCGAGGGGAGTCGTTTCGTCGGATGGCGCAGGGCTCGGACTTCGGGCCGATGACCGCGGCCTCGCGATTCGTTCCGATGGGCAGACGAACCGGGCCCTTTTCGTGCTTGGCGCCCTCCGTCGAGGCGACCTTTGGGAGTCGACGGCGGTGCCGGAGCTTCGGCTCCAGACCCGCACCGTGGCCGACGAGTCGGTCGGGATCATCCAAGCGGCGCGGAGCGGCGCCGACTCGCGCCCCACATCCGCCATCAGGGAGATTCGCACATGAGCATCATGCCGTTGCCCCGCCGCGATGCCACATCCTGTCCGCCCGCCTCGCTGAAGCCCCTCTTCTTGGCACTTGACCGAAGGGCCGAAGCCGTGCCGATGGAGGACCTCAAGCGGATGCTCTATTCCTTCGAACTCACGGGCGAATCGTTAGGTGATGCGATCCAGATCGACTCGGCGGCGTACGTGCGCACGCTCGTTTACCGCTCCGAGTGGGCCGAGGTCTTCGTGATGGCCTGGCTTCCCGGTCAGCGAAGCCCGATCCACGACCATGCCGGTTCCGCCTGCGCCGTGCGCGTGGTCTCGGGGGCTGCAGTCGAACAGGTTTACGAGCGGAATGACGACGGGACCGTCTCGCCCCGAGGAGCGATTCGGCGGTTTGCTCCGGGAGGCGTTACCGGCTCGTTCGATGCGGACATCCACACGCTCGGCAACGCCGCGGCGGCCCCCGCGCCACCGCGCGACATCCTGGTCACCATTCACGTCTACTCGCCGCCGCTCAAGCCGACGGGCCGTTACGTCGAACGCGAAGTGCACTGACCCGAGCCAACAACCGCTGGGGTGACTTCCCCTAAGGGCCCGCCGTGTGAGGGTCTTCGCCTCCCAAAAGTCCGAGCATCTGCCCCGGCACATACCCCCGGCACACTCCCAGATTTGCTCCCGATCTGGGAGAGCGATCGGAACCGCCGCATCCGCAACGCGCCCGATCGGAACAACTCGCGTCTCGCGTCAGCGGAGGACGGCAAGCGCGATGGCAACATCGCCTTGCATGTTCGGGGCTTGTGTGGAGCGCCTGACGCCAGACCGGTTCGCTGCGCGCGACCGTTACACTGACCTCGCCAATCAGTTTCCACGTTCGGACCCTTCTCGGGGTATGACGTGCACTCGGGGTCCAGCGACTGCCGACACCCGCCTCGCGCGGGGGCCGCAGGCGTCCAACGCGTCAAGGAGATGAGCATGATGGAATGCGTGCCCGCCCGGCTGAGCCCAATCTGTTGCTCGGTCGCCCTCGCGGCAGGTGTTCTCTCCATTCCGCTTTCGGCGGTACCGGCAAGCGCCGCCCCGGTCGTCATTCAGGCGACTCCCGCAGCGCCGCCCGCGACGCCCGCGGTGGGTACCGACGGTCCGGTTGGCGTGCGCTCCGACGTACGGGTCCGCTTCAACTTCAAGGGACAGACCTACGACCAGATCCTCGACTGGTTCAGCCGGATGACCGGCTACCCGGTGGTGCGCGAGGTTGCGGTTCCTGTCGGTACCGTCGACTACATCTATCCCGGCGAATACACGCTGCCGCAGGCGCTCGAGACCCTCAACATCCTGCTCCAGACGCAGAACGTGATGCTGCGCGTCGAGGGCGACCGCCTCTTCCTGCAGAAGCTCGAGGACATGAAGCGGGAGAACGTCCCGACCTTCGTCGGCAAGCTGCCCGCGACGGTGACCGACGACACCATCGTCACCATCGTTCTGCCGCTGATGAATGCCCGGGCCGTTCCGGTCGCCGAGCAGATCAAGAACCTGATCGCGTCGTACGGCAGCGTCACGCCGCTTGAGCAGCAGAACTCGATCATCGTCGTCGAGACCGCCGCCCAGGTGCGACGCATCCAGTCGATCATCGCCCAGCTCGACCAGCAGGACGTCGAGAACATCATCGAGTTCATCCCGCTTCAATACGCCAAGGCGACGCAGATGATCGCGTCGCTGAACGCCCTGATGGGCGAGCGCGTTGTCGAGTACATCATCAATCCCGCCGACGGAAAGCGCTCGAAGATCGAGGAGAACCGCGTCGCGGGCCTCGTGCTCGCAGCCGATGATCGCACCAACGCGATCGTCGCCCGCGGTTCGAAAGCCAAGGTTGATCAGGTAAGGGCAACGATCGCGATGCTCGACGTGCCCGCCGAGGAGACCGACGACGGCAAGGGTAACCGCGTCCCCCGCGCCCCCGGCAAGCCGAGCCGCGTGATCAAGACCGTCACGCTCGAGCGGCAGAAGCCCGAGGCGGCGAAGGCCAAGCTCGACCAGCTCTACGCGAGTGTCGCGAAGGAACGCAAGCCGGTCATCGTCGGTTTCGACGACACCAACCGTGTCGCGATCGCAGGCGATCCGACGCTGGTCGACGAGGGCGTGCAGATTCTCCGCGAGCTCGAGGGCGACGGCAGCGGTCCAGCCGATCCCGACGCCAAGCGGGCCATCACCATTTTCCCGCTGTCCAATTCGGCGCCGGAGGCGATGGTCGTATCGATCAAGGCCATTCTGAATCCGCGCCAGGCGACGGCGATCACGCTGCTCGCCGGCCCCGATGGCCGCAGCCTCCTCATCAACGCGCTGCCAGACGACACCGACGCGATCCGTCAGCTCGTGAACGCGCTCGATCGGCCGAACGTCGTTGAACAGCAATTCCGGGCTATCCCGATCGCGGGACTCGACGCGAAGGGGCTGATCGAGAAGGCGAAGCTTGCATTTGAGCGCATGACCCAAGGCGAGGCGGCCGGCACCACGCCGCTTCCGCTGGTCGAACACGACACGACGACCGGCACGCTGGCGATCAGCGGACCGCGAGCCAGCGTTGCTCTCTACGAACGCGCTCTCGGTGAGGCCCGCACGCTCGTCCCCGCGCCGCGCACCACGAAGCTCGTCGGACTGCGCCAGTCGAAGGCGGAGGAGATCGTCGAGCCGCTTCGCGCTCTCGTGACTCGGGCACTCGCCGCCGATCCGGCCCGAACCGGCGCGCAGCCGACGATCGACGTCGTTCCCGCGACGAACTCGCTTCAGGTCGTGGGTGACGCTGCGCAGATGGCCATCATCGAGGCCTACGCGTCGGCGCTTGATCGTGGTCCGTCGCCGACCCAACCCGACCTCCGCGCCTATCGCATCGAGAGAGCCGATCCCTCGGCGGTCTCGCGCACGCTTCAGGAACTCGCCGCGAAGGGCGCACTCTCGTCGCTTCCGACCGACGGCCGTCCGCCGGTTGCGGTGTCGATCAACGTTGACCCCGCCAGCCGCTCGCTCATCGTGGCCGGCGACACGACGACCTTCGCGCGTGTCGAAGAGATGCTCAAGAAGCTCGACGCGTCGGCCGCAACGGCTGACGTCCGGCTCACGCCGCTCTCCTTCGTCAGGGCGTCCGAGATCAAGGCGTCGCTTGAGGCGATGGTGCCGACGGCGCTCGCGACCGACGGACTCGCTCCGCCGACCTTCACGGCGGTCGATCAGGTCAACGCGATTCTCATCGCCGCCGCGCCGCGCCAGCACGAGATCATCGGAGCGCTCCTGAAGGGCCTGGACGTCGAGCGCGGGAGCGCCGCCGCGCTGCGCATCCTCCAACTCCGCACGGCGGACGCAGTCTCGCTCGCAACGACCCTCACCGCGAACTTCGCCAAGCGTTCGCCCGAGGAGCGGATCGCCAAGCCCGTGACGGTGAATGCTGACCCGCAGACGAACACCCTGCTCGTTGCGGCTCACCCGGATGTTCTGCCCGAGATCGAGAAGCTCGTTGACGAACTGAACGGCGCCGACCGTCGCGACGGAGACGGCCGCGAGATTCGCATCTTCCCGCTCAAGGTGGCCCAGGCCGCGGAGCTGGCCAAGGTCATCGACGAGATGTACCCGCCGCCGCCGGTTCCGGTCGATCCGCGCGGACGGGCCCGCCCCGAGCTTCAGAAGCCGCGCGAGGTCGTCGTTCGCGCCGACCCGCAGACCAACGCCCTCATCGTGGATGCGCCGATCGCGCGCATGGCCGGCTTCGAAAAGCTGGTCGAACAGTTAGACAGACAGCAGCTTGCCGTCGATACCGAGATCCGCACCTTCCGCGTGGGCAAGGCCCGGCTTGAGTCGGTCGCCAGCACGCTTCGCCAGCTCGCGACCTCGAACCAGCTCGGCGCCTCGGGCGGCAAGGCTCCGGTCACCGTTACCACGGAGCCGATCTCCGGCACACTCGTGGTCAGCGGTCCGAAGGAGATCTTCGCCAAGGTCGATGAGGTAATGAAGGGTGTCGGCGGCGGGGAACTGCCGTCGACGGCGATGCGCACCTACCGCCTCGAGAAGGCCAAGGCCGAGACACTGGCTCCCATGCTTCGGCAGATTCTCGCCAGCCGCGTGCGCCAGGAGGTGCCCGACGCCGCGACCGAACTCGATCGCCTGCTCGAAGTGACGGCCGATCCCCGATCGAACTCGCTCATCATCTCGGCGCCACTTTCGATGACGGTGCTGGCTGACGAGTTGGTGAAGCAGCTTGACGCCGGCTCGGTCGCGGGCGATCCGATCGTTCGCGTTCGTCCGCTGACTTTCGCCGACGCCAACGCTGTGGCCGCGAGCCTTTCCCAGGCCCTGCCGTCGGTCATCAGCAAGGCGACCGGATCGGCAATGGCCGTCAAGGTCATCGCGGCCGGAGGGGCGAACTCGCTTCTTCTGGTGGGTCTGTCGCCCGACCTTGATGAGGTCGAGAAGCTCATCGAGCCGATGGACGCGCGGCCCGCCAACGATGCGGTCGACGCCAAGACGATCCCGCTCAAGTATGCCGATGCGGCCAAGATCGCACCGACCGTTGAGCGGCTGCTCAATGACCAGCAGGAAACCGATCCGCGCATCATCCTTGAGCGTTTGCGCCGTTCGCGCGGTCAGGCCGACGCGGCGCCGAAGGTGCGGGTCGAGGCCGACGCCCGCACCAACTCCCTCATCGTGAGCGGTCCGCAGCGCGTGGTCGCCTTGGCCGAAACGTTAGTCCAACAGTTGGATATCGCCGACGCGGATGCGGAGCGGTCCTTCTCCACGTTCACGGCGACCAACGTCGCCCCCGAGCGACTCGCCGAGTTGGCCAAGCGCATCCTCGACGCGACGAAGCCGTCGGGTACGCGAGCGACGCTGGAACTCGTGCCCGAGCCGCAGAGCGGCGCCCTGATCGTCGTCGGCACGAAGGCCGAGAGCGAGCGGGCCCTCGCCGTCCTCAAGCAGATCGACGACAACGCGACGGCGCCGCCGCAGATGGACGTGAAGCTGATTCCGATCCAGTACAGCGACGCGACGGTGTTGGCATCCACGATCACCCCGATGATCGCCGACCGTTCGCGCTGGCCGAAGGGGCTGGCCGCGGCCGCCAAGGCCGGCCTGTCGGTCGGTGAGCCGCGGGTGGTCGCCGATGTGGCGACGAATCGCCTGATGGTCTCCGCCCCGCGCGAGCTCCTGCCGATGATCGAGGAGCTTGTTTCCCGGCTTGACGTCGCCTGCGAGAGCGGACTCACCACCGACACGCGGGTGATGACGCTGGTGAATGCCGAGGCGACCGATGTCGTGCGCGCTCTCCAAAGCGCGGCCGACGCACGGGCGAAGGCGCGTCCAGGCGAGCCGAAGCCGACGGTCACCGCTGAGCCGTCGAGCAACGCGGTGGTGATCACCGCGACACCGGAGCAGCTCGGCGAATTCGAGACGATCGTGACCAAGATCGACTCGGGTGTCCGCTCGGATGCCATTCAGGTGCGCACGGTCTATCTCAAGAACGCGCGGGCGGAGCAGATCGCACCGTTGGTCGAGAAGCTTCTCGCCCCGCTTCCTCCGCAGCCCGGACCGCGCGGCCGTCCCCAGCCGGTCTCGACCGAACCGCCGGTGCGGGTAGTTGCCGATCAGCGATTGAATGCCGTGATCGTCAGCGCGTCGCCCTCGCGGCTCAACGTCGCCGAGCAGATGGTTGGCCAGCTCGACCAGGCGCCCGATCAGGAGCAGACCCGCGGCGTGCGCGTGCTGACCGTCGAGAACGCCGACGCAACCGAACTCGCCACCAGTCTTGACGCAGTGTTCCGCGAGGCCGGCGGTAGTGAAGTTCCGCCGACGTTGCGCGTCAACGCGTCAAGCAACGCCCTCATCGTGCGGGCGACCGATGCCCAGTACGCGATGATCGAAGAGGTTGTGAGGAAGCTCGACCGGGCCAGCGTCTCGACGAACCGACAGATGCGGACCATCTCGATCGACCCGAGCAGGGCGAACGCGGCGGAGATTGCCCGCATTCTCGAGCGACTCCTCGAGCAGCGCGAGGGCGGCGCCGTCGAAGTCGTGCCGGTGGAGGACTTGCTGAAAAAGTACGGCGGGGAGGGGAAGAAGACGTCGTGCGGCGAGATTCACCGCAGAGGCGCTGAGGTCGCAGAGCCTGACGCAGAGGTTGTGTTTGGGGCTGACGGCCCGCGTCTTCTTCCTTTCTCATTCACTCCATCCGGCCTCCGCGATCTCCGCGCCTCTGCGGTGAACGAGCCCGGCGAAACCGCCGGAGCCTCGCCAGCATGGGCCTCAGCCATCGCGGCCGTTGTCTTCGCCGCCGACGAGAAGGCTGCCGACGAGCCCACGGATCCTGATCTCACCATCGCCGTCGACGAGAAGACCAACTCGCTGGTGATCCTCGGCTCCCCGAAGGCGATCGAGCGAGCGAGGCTTCTGGCCGAGCAGGCCCAGCGCGAGCTGCCGGCCGAGGCGAGCACGGTGCGCGCCGTGACCTTGCCCGAGGGTATGGACCTCGAGCGGATCCGCGGCCTCGTCGAACAGACCCTCGCCAAGATGACGCCAGCGGGGGGGAAGCCGGGCGACCTCGCAAAGCGTGTGGCGATCCTCAGCGACCCGGGCTCGCGGGCCCTCATCGTCGCCGCGACCGATCAGGACTTCGAGGTCATCGGCCAACTCGTCGCGACCTTCGCCAGGAGCGCCACGCCCGACCGGCTGGTGGTGAAGAACTACCGACTCCAGAACGTGAGCGCCGATCGTGCGTCGCGCGGGCTGCGCGAACTGTTACAGCCCAGCGGACGCGACAGCCGCCTCAAGGAGCTCTCGATCACGCTTGACCCGGACGGCAAGCCGCTCGAGGCGAGTTTTGATCCAGCCCAGGTGCGGGCAATTCCGGACGCGGCGGGCAATGCGATGCTCGTGATCGCGCCGAGCGAAGCGTTAGGTTTCCTCGACCGCTTCATCGAGCTCGCGGATCAGGCACCGGCAACGCAATCAACAGCAGTGCGTCTTTTCCAGCTCCGGCACGCCAAGGCCCAGGAACTTCAGACGACCCTTGGCGGGGTCTTCACTGCCCGGGCCCGCGGCATGGGCGGACAGGCGAACGGTGCCGAGTTCGGCGTCGAGAGCCGCACCAACACGCTCGTCGTGACGGCGCCCGCGGAAACGCTGCGCGAAGTCGAATCGCTCGTGAATCGGCTCGACCAACCGAGCGAGCGCGACCGGCGTCCGCTCCAGATCATCGATCTCGCCGCTGCCGAACCCAAGACGGCCGCCGAGCTGCTGAACAAGACGGTGATCGGTGACGATCAGGCCCGACGCGAGTCGACGCTGATCCTGCCCGACGAGGGCTCAGGCACGCTCCTGGTGCGAGCCGACGACGCGACGCTGGCCGAGATCCGCACCGTCCTCAAGGAGATCGACCGTACCGCCACCAGCGAGTTCAAGGTGCGCTCGATCGTGCTTGAGCGGGCCGATGCCGGCGCGGTCGCCCAGGCGATCCAGCGCTTCTACGACGACCGGGCCAAGATCGCGACCGGCAACCGCCAGCGCCGCGACGGCTCACGGCGCATGTCAATCGTCGGCGACTCGCGGGCCGCAACGCTTCTGGTCGCCGCCAGCGACGAGGACTTCGAGGAGATCCGTCAGCTCGTCACGCAGTTCGACACCGCGAAGGCGGCCCAATCGCTTGAGTTCCGCATCTATCCGCTCGAGCACGCCAGGGCCGACGAGATCGCCGGCACCGTGCAGTCGCTCATCGGCCAGCTCACCTGGACCGAGTCGATGCGCGGGGCGACCCAATGGGGAACGCGCGGACAGAACGCGGCGGTCGCGGTGCGGGCCGAGTCGCGCATGAACTCGCTGATCGCGACCGGGCGAGGCGACTCCTTCGCCCTGGTCGATCAGCTCGTCGCCGAACTCGACAAGCCCGAAAAGCAGGGTCAGCGCACGGTGGTGCGGGCCTACCCGGTGCGCATCGGCGAGCTCGATGCGATCGCTGGGCTTCTCAAGGACGCCCTCGGCATCCGCGACGCCCGCTTCGGCGGCGATGAGGGTGCGGCGCGGATCCGCATTGTGCCGGTGACGACGGCCCGCACGCTGGTGGTCAGCGCCAGCGAGGAGTCGCAGAAGCAAATCGCGTCGCTGATCTCCGGTCTCGAACAGTCGATGTCCGGCCCATCGCAGACGACCAAGGTGATCGCGGTCGAGTACGCGAGCGCGGCGGAGCTGGCGACGACGCTCAAGCAGTTCCTCGCCGACCGACGTGGCGAGGCGAAGGGGGCGATGCCCACCATCATGGCCAGCTCGAACGCCCTCGTCGTGAGTGCGACGGAGGACGATCTGGCGACGATCCGCGACCTCCTCACCAAGCTCGATCAGCCAGCGACTGCCGGCGATCGTGCGGTCGAGATCGTTGCCCTCGAGCGCGGCCAGGCGGTCGAGATCTCGCGCATGATCGGCGAGCAGTTCGGCAAGCGAGGCGGAGGTGCGACCGGCGTCATCGTCACGCCCGATGCCCGCACCAACAGCCTGGTCATCAACGCGCCCTCGGCCCAGCTTGAGCAGGTGAAGGCGCTGGTCGCGCGGCTCGACGAGCCGACCGATGCGGCCGAGACGGTCATTCGCACCTATTCCCTCAAGGGGGCGAAGGCTGATGACATCGCCCGCATCCTTGGGCAGACGCTTCAGCTCGATGCGAAGGGCCGCACCAGCGGCATCAGCCTCAAGCCTGACGAGAGCAGCGAGCCGGTCGAGGTCGTCGCCCGCATCGCAGCGGACCGCCGTTCGAACTCACTGGTCGTGACGGCAACGCTTGAGAGCTTCCCGGTCATCGAGAGCCTCATCCGAAAGCTTGAGCAGGTTCCCGCGGCGAGTCCGGTCGAGTACCGCGTGCTCCCGCTGCGACATGCCATCGCGTCGGATGTCGCCAGCACGTTGCGCCGACTGGTCCGCGATCGCGGTGAGGCCAACGAACAGCCGCCGTCGATCGATTCGAACCGCCTCGAGAACCAACTGGTGATCGGCGCCACCAGCGACCAGTTTGCCATCATCGAGAACATCCTCCGGACGATCGACGTTCCGGCGAGCCGGCCGCGCATCACTGACTTCGTCACGCTCAAGTACGCCCAGGCGGAGAAGATCCAGGATGCCCTTTCCTACTTCTACGGCCGCTACGCGAGCGAGGCCGACACGCCCGACAAGCAGAACGTGCGGATCGTTGCCGACCCTGCGTCGAATTCGCTGGTGATCTCGGCCGTCGAGTCGGAATGGGCCGGCATACGCGAACTGTTAGCCAAGCTCGACAGCGAGGAGTACGACGCAGGACTTCAGTTGCGGGTCATCCCGCTGATCCACGCCGACTCGGCCAGCGTCGCGCGGGCGATCAACGAGGCCTTCCGCGGACCGGCCCAGGACCGGGCCAACCAGGAGCGCCGACAGGGTCGCGACGGCAACCAGGAGCCGCAGCCGCCGACCACGCTCGTCCGCAACGAGGACTGGGTCAGCGCCGCGGCCGATCCGGGCACCAACGCCCTGGTCGTCTCGGCGAGCAAGGTGAACCTCGAGAAGATCGAGGCGATCGTCAAGCAGATCGACATCGCCGACTTCGACCGGCTGCCGTCACCCCGGCTGATTCCCGTGCGCTTCGGCAATCCCGAGCAACTTGCCCAGGCGATCGACCGGATCTACGCACCGCCGAGCGGCGCCTCGCGCGACGTGCAGAAGTCGCGCCTGCGGATCGTCGCGGACGTCTCGAGCAACGCCCTGATCGTGCGCGCTCCCGACGACGAGTATCAGCAGATCCTTGCCATCGCCGACGCCCTCCAGCAGCAGGCGACGGAGCAGGGACTCAACGTCCATCTCCTTCCCATGAAGCAGGCCTCGGCCGGCCGTGTCGCCCAGGCGATCCGCGAGGCCTTCAACGCCCGGGCCCAGCAGGCCAAGTTGCCCTTCTCGGTGCAGGTCGATGCAGGCGGCAACGCCCTCGTCATCGCTTCGACCGGACCGCTCTTTGAGGAGGTGAAGACGATCGTCGAGCAGATGGATGCTCTCGCGCCAGGTGCGGGACAGGCGGTCTTCGTCATCGACCTGGCAAACATCGCGCCCGACGCCGCTGCCAAGGTGATCCAGCAGATTGGCCTCGACAAGCCGGCGCCGGAGGGCACCACCTCGAAGGTTGTGCTGGAGCCGGTGAAGGTCAGCGCCGTGCCGGGGCGGGCGGCGATCATCGTCGTCGCCAATCCGGGTGATCGCGAGACGATCCTCGGGCTCGTTCGGGCGATCGACAGCGAACCGAAGGTGGCCGAGAGCATGGTGCGGATCGTGCCGCTGCGCAACGCGAAGGCGACAGCGCTGGCCAAGGTCATCAACGACATGCTCCAGCCGGGCGAGGCGCCGGCGGGGAACTCGTTGGCGAAGGCGCTCCAGGAACAAATCCGGCGGCTGTCGCTGCGGCGGGACGGGGCATCACAACCCGACCTCAAACTCGACCTCACCCAGCCGGTGAAGGTCCTCGCCGACGACCGCATGAACGCGGTGCTCGTGGCGAGCACGCCTGAGAACGTCGCGGCGCTGGAGGAGATCGTCAAGAGCTTCGACCAGCTTCCCGTGACCGACGCGGTGGTCGTCTCGATCTATCCGCTTGAGAACATCGCCGCCCAACAGTTCGCCCGCATCGTCAACGAGCTCTTCACGCAAGGAAAGAAGCTCGGCGAGATTCCCGGGGCGAAGATCCAGGGCATTCCGGAGGGCACCGCCGGCAAGGCCCTCCAATCGCAGATCGCGGTGTCGACCGACGAGCGCACCAACACGGTCGTCGTCGCCGGTCCGGAGGACGCGGTCGCACTCGTTGACGTGCTGCGCCAGAAGCTCGACACCGACGTCGGTATGGGATGGGTCGAACCCAAGATCATCCCGCTTCGCTTCGCCGATGCGACCGACCTTTCGAAGACGCTCCAGTCGGTCCTCGTCGAGGGCTCGACAAAGCTGCCCGAGGCGACACCGATGCAGAAGCAGATCGGTCGCCTGCGCATGGCCCGCATGAACGAGAACGGTGGCGAGATCGTCGAGGGTGATGTCTTCGTCGCGATGAGCAGTCTCGTCATCCGCCCCGAGCCGCAACTCAACGCGATCATGGTGGTGGGCAGCCGGGCGAACGTCGACATTGTCCATGCCCTGATCGCCCAGCTCGATGTGGAGGCCGCCTCGCCGGCCGCGCTGGTCCGCGTCTATCCGCTGCAGAACGCGTCGGCGGCCCGGCTCGCGACGACGGTGACGAACCTCTTCGAGGCCCAGCGCACCGCGAAGACGATCCGCGACGAGGATCGTCTGCGGGCGATCTCGGACGAGCGCACCAATTCGCTGATCGTCTCGACCAGCCCGCGGTCGTTCGTCGTCTTCGAGGAGCTTCTCAAGACGCTCGACCAGAAGCTCGCACCGGACATCAAGGAGATCCGCACCTTCACCCTGGCGAACGCGTCAGCGGCCAGGCTCGCCCCGATGATCCAGTCCCTCATGGATGCGCGGCTCGAGCGGCTGCGCAAGGTCCAGCCGGAGACCGCCGATCTTGAACGGGCCACGGTCGTCGCCGACGGGCGCACCAACGCCCTCGTCGTCGCCGCCGGCGCCGACACCTTCGGGGTGATCGAATCGTTAGCCAAGGATCTCGATCGCGAGGAGACGGCCGACAGTGGCCTCCTCCAGGTCATCAACGTCCACAAGGCGAATCTCGATCGCGTTGCGGCCGCCCTGAACCAGATCATGGAGCGTCGCTACGCCGATCTTCCCAACGAGGTCCGGCGGCGCATCCGACCGCTCGTCCTCACCGATCCTCGCACGAGCAGCCTCCTGGTGAGCGCCGGCCCCGATGACCTCAAGGCCATCGAGGAACTCGTCGGCAAGCTCGAAGCGACCCCGGCGAATCCGGCGGTCGGGATGGAGGTCATTGCCCTCGACAGCGTTCGTGCGGAGGAGATGGCCCCGAAGCTCCAGACGCTCATGCGCGAGCGGCAGCAGAGCCTCGGCACCCAGGCCCAGCCGAGCGATGCGGTTGCGATCACGCCCGACGTGTCGAGCAACTCGCTCATTGTCGCGGCCAGCGCAGAGAACGTCGCGGTGATCCGCAATCTCGTCGAGGTGCTGAGCAAGGCGGCGAAGGATTCCATTGGCGGCGAATCGCTCGAGATCGTCCAGCTCGCCAAGTCACGGGCCGCCGACATCGTCTCGATGCTCGACGAGATGTATGTCCGCGAGGAGAATCGCCGGCGCGGGGTGAGCACGGTCAAGGCCGCCGCCGAGCCTCGGTTGAACGCGGTCCTTCTTTCCGGCTCACCCCCTGACATCGACACCATGCGCCGCATGGTCGCCCAGCTTGACGGTGCAAAGCCGAATTCGGTCGTCGAGATCAAGTACCTGCCGCTGGCCTCGGCGAACGTGATCGAGACGGTCAACCTGATCCAGACTGTCCTCTCCGGAGCGAGCATCGGCGGCGGCGCGAACTCGCAGCAGGCGATCGTCCTCAAGTACCTGCGTCAGATCGGTGGCGTCGAGGGAAGCAATCCCGAAGGTCCGATCGAGATGGAGGTCTCGGCGGCGGTGCGCCAGTCGATCAGCTTGACGCCGGACATCCGCACCAACACGATCATCGCCCGCGCTCCGAAGGAGTCAATGGAGCTGATCGAGCGCATGGTGAAGGATCTCGACGGCAGTTCCGCCGGCAGTCAGAGCATTCGCATCTTCCAGCTCGTGAACGCGGATGCGGAGCAGACGGCGAACATCCTCACCGAGCTCTTCAATCTGCAGCGCCGCGGCAACCTCTATGTGCTCAAGCCGCGCGAGGAGATCGCCGGTGCGACGCCGGTCGACGGGCAGGCGGCGGCGGGCGCCGGTGCGACACCACCCGCTCCGACGGGCGCGGGATCGGGACAGGGCAACATCGGGCTCTTCGGCACCGAGCTCACGCTTGTGCCCGACGAGCGCCAACAGCTTGCGATCACCGTCGACAGTCGAACCAACTCACTCCTTGTCTCAGCGACGCCGAACTACCTCGACCTCGTCGAGAAGGTCGTGAAGGAGCTCGACGCCCAGGAGGCCAACACTCGCGACACCCTGGTCTATCGCCTGAAGAACGCGGCGGCGATGGATGTCGCCCGCGTGCTCACCGAGTTTGTCCAGAAGGACCAGCAGAAAGTGCTTTCGACGCTCGCCTCGGACCAGCGCCCGAGCGCCCAGAAGCTGCTCGAGCAGGAAGTCACGATCGTTGGCGACGAGAAGTCCAACTCGGTGCTCGTGAACGCGAGCCCGAGGTACATGGAGAAGGTGAAGTCGGTGATCGAGGAACTCGACATCGATCCGCCGCAGGTGCTGATCCAGGTGCTGCTGGCCGAGATCACGCTCGACACGGCCGATGAGCTGGGACTTCAGTTCACGCGGTTTGGTCTTGGCGACGTGGACATCGCCGGCGGTTACGGACTGACGCGAACGAACTTCAACTCCGGTGCAGCGCAGGTGCCCGGTCTCACCGGACTCGCGCCGGCGCTCTTTGGCGCCGCGGTCGTGCCGAACATCGCGATCGGCAACGGCGACTTCGACCTGTTGCTCAACGCCCTCCAGTCGCAGAACCGCGTCGAGCTGCTTTCGAACCCATCGGTGATGGTCGCCAACAACACGCAGGGACGCATCCAGGTGGGCGACACGGTGCGCCTGCCCAGCAGCGTCTCCTTCAACTCCGTCGGCCAGCAGTCGGCGGTGACACCGGAAGAGGTCGGTGTCATTCTCCAGGTCACGCCCTCGATCAATCCCGATGGCTACGTGCGGATGAAGATCGAGCCGGAGATCTCGCGCATCAGCAAGGACAGCACCAAGATCAGCGAGAACTTCCAGTCGCCGATCATCAACCGGCGTCGGGCCACGACCACGGTGACGGTGAAGGACGGGCAGACCGTCGTGATCGGCGGGCTGATCCAGGATCGTTTCGAGCGGATCGAACGGAAGATCCCGTTCTTGGGCGACATTCCCCTGATCGGCCCGCTCTTCCGCAACAAGACCGAGGCGGCCAGCAAGACGGAGCTCCTGATCGTGCTCACGCCGCACGTCGTCACCAATCCGAAGGCGATCGAGAACCAAAGCGAGTCGGCCCTCGACAAGGCGACATTGCCGCCGGACATCATCGAGCAGATCCGCCGCGGCGAGCTGAACGGCGTGCGCGGGACGATCGACGATACGGGGCGACTGGTCGACCCGATCAACTCACCTCCCGAAGACAAGCCGAAGAGCGCCCCGAAGGGTGAAGGTGGTTCGTGATGGGCCATTGCGCCAGATGGGCGATCATCGCGGCAGCGGGGGCTCTGTTCGGCTGCGAGACAACAACGGAAACCAGCGATGGTCGACGGATGCCGCCTCCACCGCGTGAGGGAATGGTGACGCCGGACGAGGCTCCGATCAACGCGATGGCCCTGGTGCTCGGCCCCAAGCCGCTCGATACCGACGGCAACCTGCTGCCGGACACGATCCAGATCGAGGCCTACCTTTTCTCCCGTCCGTTTCCGAACCCGATGCATCGGGACGGAACATTCGAGTTTGCGATCTATCGTTCGGGCGGAGCCGGCCGAACGGGCGAGAAGCCGTTGCGAGTTTGGACGATCTCGCCCGAACGGTTGGCGGGCATGCGCGGCAAGTCGCTGGTCGGGCCAAGCTTTTCGATCGGCATTTCGCTTCTCGAGGACGGCGCGACGGACCGGATCGGCGAGCAGTCGGTGGACCTGATGGCCCATTTCACGGAGGTTGGCTCGACGGAACGTGTGCCTTCGATGGGTGTGAGGTCGGTGTCGCTCTCGTCGCCGGCGGTCGGGCGCGGTCAGTAGCGAATCGCGCGTCTGCAAGCGAAAGCCATCCGCGAC
The DNA here is from genome assembly GCA_016795065.1 of Phycisphaerae bacterium. Classification (GTDB taxonomy): domain Bacteria; phylum Planctomycetota; class Phycisphaerae; order Phycisphaerales; family SM1A02; genus JAEUIT01. Next base: position 12,506 of record JAEUIU010000042.1, on the reverse strand, counting down.
AGGCTATTTGCCAAGTGGGTCATTGCGATATCGTCTCCGTATCACTCGGTGGATCTCGGACGATCTCGCATGGCCCTACCAACCATTCGCATCTTCGTCGCCTCTCCTTCGGACGTGAAGCAGGAGCGTCTGGCTCTCCGGGGCGTGATGCCGCGGTTGGAGGCCCGGTTCCAGTCTCGCGTGCGGCTTGAGTCGCTCTTTTGGGAGACGGAGGGCTACACCGCCGATCGGGTGATTCAGGACCAACTTCCGCGGCCGAGCGACTTCGACATCGTGGTGCTCATCCTCTGGTCGACGCTCGGGCGTTCGGCTTACGTCGATCCGGTCACCCAAGAGTCGTTCGATTCGTGCACGCGATTCGAGATCAACGACGTCATGCGCGCCCCGCCCGAGCGGCGACCGCATCTCATGGTGTGGAGCTGCACACGCGACTTCGCGCCGAGCTTCAAGAACCAGTCGATCACCCAGATCGACGAGCTCAAGCGCGAATATGACCGGACGCAGCAGTTTCTCGATCACGAGATCGAGGCTTGTGGCGTGAAGGCGACCTCCCCGTTCGAGCGGGTCGAGGACTTCGCTCCGATGGTCGAGTCCAAGCTCGATCAGCTCATCAGCGAGCACCTCGCCAAGCAGGGCGTCGCCGAGTGGGGCGATGAGCAGGAGGAGCCCTACAAGGGCCTGCGCGTCCTGACCGAAGCCGACAGCGGCTACTTCTTCGGCCGCACGCGGGCGATGCTGCGGCTGGTGGAGCAGTTGAAGCGCCAGGACCAGGCAGGCCATCCGTTCGTGATGGTCATGGGCCGCGGCGGAGTGGGAAAGTCGTCCTTCGTCCGGGCGGGTGTGGTGCCGCACATCGTCCACGGCGGCGTGATTGACGGCGTGAGCGAGTGGAGGAAGGCGCTCTTCGAGCCGAGCGATTCGACGGCAGACCTGATCGGCGGACTCGCGGCGGCGCTCATGGCCGATGACGCCCTTCCCGATCTGCGGACCCAAGCGGATGCGTTCACGAAGGCGCTTCGCGAACAGCCGATGGCGGCGGCCGTCGCCATCCGCAGCGAGCTTCACCGGATCCGGCCGGGCGCCGGTGACCGGAAGCCGGAGGCTCGCTTGCTTCTGCTGGTCGATCCCGCGGAAGAGATCTTCACCCGCAACTCCTCGTCGCGCGAGATTGCGGAGTTCGCTCGGGCCATCCAGGCCCTGTGCGAGTCAGGACTCGTCTGGGTGATCGGCACGGCGAGATCGGACTTCTACCACCACCTCACCGACGTGGAGGAGCTTCGCAGGCTGATCGACGGACGCGGCCAGTTCAACCTTCCCGCCATGAGCCTCGACGAGATCCGCGATGCGGTGAGCGAGCCTGCCAGGCGGGCCGGGCTCACCTTCGGCCGTTCCGCGGATGGCGTCGACCTCGCCACCGCCCTGGTCAATGCCGCGGTCGAGCTCCAGACGGACCCGATGCCCCTGCTTGCATACGCGCTCCAGCAGATCCACGAGCGCAGCCGGATCGGCTCCCGTCGCGAGCTGTCGTTCACGGTGTACGAGCAGTTCGGCGGCCTGAGCGGCCTGTTGGATTCCTGCGCTGACGGGGCCCGCAAGCGAGCCGAGAACCTGATGAAAGGAGGCCAGGACGAGGCCTGGTCGGAGGTGTTCGGCAGGCTCGTGACGGTGACCGAATCCAACCAGCGGGTGCGTCTTTATGCCCGACCGGAGCTTTTCGTCAGCGCCAACGCGATGATCCTCCTCGACGAGCTCCAAAAGGCCCGATTGCTCATCCGCGACCAAGATGACCAGGGCAAGAGCGTGATCACCATCGCCCACGAGGCGATGCTCAGGCATTGGAAGAGTCTTGCCCGGTGGATCGAGTCGCGGGACGGGCTGCTGAAGCTCTCCCGCACGCTCGCAGTGGCGGCACTGGAGTGGGACCGCAACGGGCGAAAGGCGGACGACCTCACGCTTCGCGACGCTCGCCTGGTTGCGGCGGAGGAGTTCATCGCCAATCCGCACGGGCTTCAGGTGGAGCCGGTTGTCCGAGACTTCATCGCAGCGCATGTGGCGCGAAGAGAGGCGGAGCATCGGCGTCGGCGCATCTTTCTTCGCTCATTCGTTGCCACGATATGTCTCGCGCTGATCGTGTCGAGCGGACTGTATTGGTGGAGCCACAAGAACCTGAAGCAGGCGGTGGAGAATCTCAACACCGCAGCAAACCAGGCGGAGTTCATGATGAACGTCGCGTGCTCGACGCTTGACCGCAACAAGCATCGCACCGAGATCAAGATGATCGCGGACGAGGTCGTGAAGTTCTACCTCAGTGACAAGGGACAGAATGTTGCCGAGCGAGTTCCCGGATTCGGCGATCGGCTGAAGAACGCGGCAACGGCGCTGAGCTCGCTCTCGCGGTACGCTGACGCGGCGAAGATCGTTGAGCTCGCCATTGAGTTTGAGCAGCGGCAGGGGACATCGGACGCCCCTGCGATCGCGAAGCTCCACCAATGGGCAGTTGACTGCTATCAGCGGGCCGGCGCGGTGGCCGACAAGGAACGGCACCTGACCGAGTTGGAGTCGCTCCTGGGCTCCCTGCCTCCCGCCGCGGCCGCGCTGGTGCGCAGTGACTTCGCGCTTCAGCTCAGATACGAGGGACGGTACGTGGAGGCGGTCCACGAGTTCCGCGAGATCGTCAAGGAGATTGATGCGCTCCAGCTCACGGGCCGGGATGCCTTCAGAATCTACAACGGTTTCACGGAGTCCCTTCGATATGCGGGCTATGTCGAAGAGGGATTCGATGTCTATCGGGGTTGCATGCAAGCCGCCGAACGGCGCAACGAGAAGATCGATCCGGAGTATCAGGTTGAGTACTCGGTCTTCCTTGGATACAGCCGTGATCCGGAGCTCATCAACGATGCGGAGGACCGAATTCTCGCCGCGATCGAGTCCGAGAAGCGAGCGGAGGACAGGGCTCAGTTCCAGTACAAGCTCGCACGCATCCTGATCGACGCCAATCGGCTCGATGAAGCCGAACCGTTCGTTGCCCAGAGCATGTCAAGGTTGGCAAACTCCGACAACGCGCGCCGGAAGGCGAAGTGTCTTGAGGTGCGGGCGAGGCTCTATCTGAAGAAGGGGCGAAAGGACGAGGCGCTCGAGGACGCACGTCGGGTGATCGAGCTTCGTGACGAGATCTACGCCAAGGGTGGCAGCAAGCTCCACCGCGAGTACCTCGACGCGTGTGTGCTCCTCACGGACTGTGAGCGGGCGGTTGGAGGCGACGAGGCAGCCGCTCAGTCCCAGGCCCGCGAAACGGAGATTCGCCAGCAGCTCTTCGAACGAGAAGGCGAGGCTGCGAAGCGTCTCGGTGAGCGACCCCCCGATTTCAGTCGCCGGGAAGTCAACGCAAAGAGCGGTGCTTGAGCCGATGATTCACTTCGTGTCCGCCAAGGCTCAATCCGCGCGACCTGCCCAAGGGGACCTTCCAAGAGGAGGTCGGCGGTGTGACGTCGGCAACGCTCGCCCCCCATCGTGGTGGGGATGCGTTGGAGCGGCTCTCGTCACCGTCGGACTACTGGCTTTGGGCGGATGCCGCGGACCAGGCGAACTGCGGACCCTCGATGCGGTGGTACGGCATCGCTTCGAGGGCCTGACGGCGCCTGCGGTCAGCGGGCTGGCCCCGTTTGGACCCGGTGCATTCGTTGCGGTTCATGATGCCCGCATGCCCGGGAGCGCCGGGAGCGTGACGGATCGGGTGAGCGTGATCGTCATCGGTGAGGAGGGCGAAGCGATGTGGATCCCCTTGGACCTTGGGATCGGCTCCGCCGAGCCGCCGAAGGACCTTGAGTCCATTGCCGCCGTGCCCGGCCGGCCGGACGAATTTCTTCTGCTGGAAAGTGGGGGAGGCGAGCCGCAGCGGCGACTCTTCCGGTGTCGCGTCGCCTGTTCGGTCGAAGGGCGATGGACGGTCGAATTGTTAGGTGCCCCAATTGACGTCCTGCCAGAAACGCGGGACCTCGCGAACGTCGAGGCGTTTCTTGCCGTGCGGGACGAGTCGGGCGATGAGGTACTGCGCCTCCTGCTGGCGGATCGGACTCCGCAGGGCAGCCGTTGGGGCGAAACGGGGCTTGCTTCCGTTCGTGCGGTCGAGCTTCGCCTCAAGGGTGAATCGGCGAAGCGGGTGCGAACGCAGACGGTCGTGGTGCCGGTGCCCGCGGTGGCCGGCGACGGTTCGGCGGAGGGTGGCCAATGGCGTGCAATCGCAGATCTGGCGGTCGGGGTGGACGGGTCGCTGATCGCGGTTTCCGCCCGGGACGGCGGGCCAGACGGGCCGTTTGAGTCCCTGCTTCATCGACTCGGAAGGCTGGAGGGACTGCGCCTCGTTCCGGGAGACGCCCGATCGGTCCGAATCGCGGGCCACAAGGTCGAAGGATTGACGATCTTCCACACAGATCGAACCGATGGGGGCATTCTGTGCGGATCGGACGACGAGGCATTGGGCGGCGCAGTTTTCGCAGTCGATCCGCCCAAGCCCTGAGCGGACGCTCCATTCGCCTCGCGGCACCGACATCCGATGTACGCCCGTACCACCCATGCCTCGCTCATCGCTCGCCTTGCCGACGGCAAGGATGCCGTGGCGTGGAGCGAATTCATGGACCGCTACGGTGCCCTCCTCCGGGGGTTCGCCCGGCGACGGGGGCTCTCGACAGCGGATTCCGAGGATGTCGTCCAGGACGTCATCACCTCGCTGGTCGGAGTTATGCCGACCTTCCAGTATGACCCGGAGAAGGGGCGATTTCGGGGCTACCTGAAGACGATCGCGGTTCGGGCGATTCAGCGCCGAATCTGTCAGAACGACCGGGCCAAGCCGCTACTGGATGCGGACGCGGCGACACCCGAGGGGCGGGCCGGTGAAGGCAGTCCGGAACAGGAAGCGCAATGGGAAGCGGAATGGCGGCAGTACCACCTGCGGCTGGCGATGCGAACGATCGAGGCCGAGTTCGGTCCGGTCGACCGCATGGCGTTCCAGCGCTATGGCGTCGAAGGTGCCGGTGTCCGCGAGACGGCCGAATCGTTAGGGATCTCGCTCGATCAGGTATATCAGGCGAAGTCGCGCATCGTGCGGCGATTGGGGGAGCTCATCGAGGCGCAGATCGCCGACGAGGGGTGATGGCCAACGCGTTAGCCAGCCGGATTGACGGCTTGGCCGCGACAAACGGCGAGAAGGAGCGGGCTTGACCGAGACCTTGGACAACGCGAGTTGGTTCCTTAACGAGCAATCGCTTCTGTCCACGCTTCGTGAGCGAAGCGACAAGCAAGGCGAGGCGGAACGTCCCGAGATTCCCGGGTACGAGATGCTCGGCGAGATTGCCCGTGGCGGCCAGGGCGTAGTGCTCATGGCCCGACAGCAGGCGACGCGGCGCACGGTCGCGATCAAGGTCCTGCGCGATCCGCAGTTCGCGTCAGCCCAGGCGAGACGACGCTTCGAGCGGGAGACCGAGATCGTCGCTACGCTCGACCATCCTGGCATCGTGCGCGTGTTCGATGGCGGCGTCACTTCGACGGGCGAACCGTACATCGTGATGGAACACGTCGACGGCATCCCGTTCGACCGTTATGCCGTAGCCCAGGGGCGTGACCCAAGGTTCGTCGCCGAACTGGTGGCGACGGTGTGCGATGCGCTCGATGCGGCCCATCGCAGAGGTGTGATTCACCGTGACGTCAAGCCCAGCAACGTCCTCGTCGATCCTGCCGGGCGGGCTCGGCTGCTCGATTTCGGTCTTGCCAGCGCCGCCGCTCCTGCGCAGGTCGGTGACGGTCCGCCGCCTCAGCGTGCGATGACGGTGACCCGCGGCGGGCAGTTTATCGGCTCGCTTCCGTGGGCGAGCCCCGAACAGGCGTCGGGCGACCCGTCGCGCATTGAGGTGCGAAGCGACGTGTATGCCGTCGGGGTCCTCCTCTATCAGGCACTGACCGGCGGGTTTCCGTATGCGGTGGACGGGTCGTTGGCGACGGTTCTGCATGCGATTGAATCAGACGAGCCGCGCCGGCCCAGTGTCGCGCGAAGCGACCTGCCGCGCGAGTTCGACGCGATCCTCCTGATGGCATTGGCCAAGCGTCCGGAGGACCGCTATTCGTCGGCCGCGGAGTTCGCCGCTGATCTTCGGGCCTTCGTGCGCGGCGAGCCGCTCAAGGCCCGGCGCGAGAGCGCCGCCGCTGCCATGACCCGTGTCGTTCGGCGCTATCGTCGCGTCGCGATCGCAAGCGGGGTCGTTGCCATCGCGTTCCTCGCCCTCGCGCTCTATGCGTTCAGGCTGTCGAGCGAGGCGGATGCGCAGCGGGGCCGCGCCGAGCGACGCTTTGGGCAGGTGCGGCAGATCGCCTCGACCCTTCTGTTTGATGTCCACGCCAAGATCTCGAAACTCGACGGTTCGCGCGAGGCCCGCGAGCTCATCGTCACCAGCGCCCTGAACTACCTTCGCGATCTTGCTCCAGACGCTGAGGACGATGCGGCGTTCATGTCGGAACTCGCGACCGCCTGGGAGCGTGTCGGCGACATCCAGGGCAATCCGCTGGTGCCGAACCTCGGCCAGACCGCGCCGGCGAAGGAGTCCTATGGCGCGGCGATCGCCCTGCGCGAACGGGTCGTACGCCAGCGTCCCGACGATGGGTTGGCGAAAGTGGCCTTGGCGGGAGCGAAGGGGGCGCTCGGCTTTGTGCAGCTCTATAGCGGTGACGCCGAGGCGTCGCTGGCAACCTTCGCGTCGGGACAGTCGACGCTGGAGAGCGTGCCCGAGGAGGATGCCCGGACGATCGAGTTCCTCGGCACCATGGTGATGCTGCTGGATCGCTCGGCGGACGCGCTTGCCCTTGTCGGACGAACCAACGATGCGATCGGCGTCCTGTCGAAGGCCGCGGAAGTGCTCGGTGACGACTCGCCTCTCGCCACCGAGCCAGGTACGCTGGCCGCGAAGCGTGGCGTGATCGAAGGCAAACTCGCGGCGACGCTGTGGGAGGCGGGCCGCGCGGCCGAGGCTCTCCCCCATTCGCGCACGGCGGTCGCGGCCCAGCGGACGGTGGCTGGCACCGAGGGCGGCTCGGCAGGCCGGCGTGGGCTCGCGGTCGAACTCAACACCCTCGCCTCGATCCTCATCGAAGTCGGCAGATTGGACGAGGCCCGCGGCGTCATCGACGAATCGTTAGCCATCCGGCGACAGGCCATCGAGATCGATCCGGCCGACGCCCAGGCCCGGGCCGACATCGCCTATTCGCTGATCCGGCAGGCGGGACTGCTCACCAAGCTCGGCGACGCGCCCGGCGTTTGCACATCGATGGAGGAGGCGATCGGGCTCCGCCGGTGGTTGAGCGAACGGGCCCCGAAGGACGGTGCCGCCCGCCGCGGGGAGGCGGTCGGTCACGCCATACTCGCCGAGATGTGCGAGGCCCTCGCCGGCGCGGAGAGCACACCCGCCGATCGCCGTCCCGCCCTGACGGCACGGGCCATCGAGGAGAATGAACGCGCCGCAGCGATGTTCGAGGCAATGGCTGAAGAAGGCCTGCTGATGCCCAGCGACGCCGACCTCGCCAACCACCTCCGCTCTCAAGCCAACCGCCTTCGCTCGCTGTCTCTGCTTCCTGTCTCGGCTTTCTGTCTCGGCGCTGTCGAGCTTGGCTAACAGAACGGCCCGTCGCGTTGGCGACGGGCCGTTCTGTTAGCCAAGCTGGGGATCTAGGATTCGAACCTAGACAAACTGATCCAGAGTCAGTTGTGCTACCGTTACACCAATCCCCATTCGTGTCGTGCGCGAGGCGAAGCCCGCACACCGCGGTCGGATCATACACGTCGTCTGGGCGAATCAGCAACCCCTGCCGTTCTCCCTGCCTACGTCATCGGGGTCCACGTCGTCAGGTTCCCCATCCGGGACCTGGTCTTGACCGCTGATGCGACGCAGGTAGTCCCGCAGAATCTCGGCGGCCGCGAGTGCGTCCCGCAGTTCCTTCTTCTCCTTGCGAGTTCGGCCGCTCCGGTCGAGGTGCTTCTCGGCGGCGAAACTGGTCAGTCGCTCATCCTGGTAATCGATCGGGACCTGGGCCCGGGATGCGAGCTGCTCGACGAACGCTCGCACCGATTTGGCGGCGGGCCCTTCGGTTCCGTCCATGTTGAACGGAAGGCCAACGACGAGGCGATTGGGGCCGAAGTCGTTGATCTCGACCAGCAGCTTGCGGAGCAGTTCCTCGCCCTTGGACTGCTCAATGACGACGCGCGGCTGGACTAGGCCGGTGATCGCGTCACCGGTGGCAATGCCGGTGCGCCGTTCGCCGAGATCGATGGCCATATAGCGCATGGGTCTTGCCTAACGAATCGTTCAGCTAGCGGTACTGCTCGGGGACCTTGCCGGCGATCGTCTTCACGCGCTCGGCCTGGTCGGCACGGCAGACCAGGGTCGCGTCGGCGGTGTGCACGATGATGAGATCCTCGCAACCGATGGTCGCGACCACATGGTACGGATCGTCACTGACCACCAGGCAACGGTGGGAAGCCTCGCTGACGTGCTGGCCGCGGGCCCGGTTGGCGCTGGCGTCGGCGTCGACGGTCGCCGCGTAGGTTGGCCAGCTGCCGATGTCCATCCAGTTGATGGCCATGGGCACGACGCAAATCGAGAGCCGCTCGTCGCGGCTCGCCGGTTCCATGAGCCCGAAATCGACGGAGATCTTGAAGAGGGACGGGTAGAGGGCCGCGAGCGTCGCCGACCGTTGCGGCGACTCCCACGCATCGGCGATTCGCGTGAGTCCCTCAAACGTGTCGGGGCGGTAACGGCGGATCGCCTCCATCACCGTCGTCGCGTTGAAGACGAACATGCCGCTGTTCCAGGAGAAGTTGCCCGTGGCCAGATAGGCCTCGGCCCGTTCGCGATCGGGCTTCTCGACGAATCGCTTCGCCCGGTAGGCATCGTCGAACCCGGCGATGGCCGGACCGCGCTCGACATAGCCGTACCCCGTCGCCGGAAAGGTCGGGGTGATGCCGAACGTCACGAGGCGGGCTGGGTCGCGCTCGACGAGGGAGAAGCCGACGTTGAGGCGGCGGGCAAACTCCTCCTGCGGTTCGATCAGGTGATCGGCGGTCAACACCGCAAACACCGCCTCGGGGTCCTCGCGCTGGAGGATCGCGGCGGTCAGGCCGACCGCGTTCAGGGTGTCGCGTCCGCAAGGCTCGCCAAGAATGCGGCTGTCGCTGAACTCGGGCAGAGCCGCCCGGATCGCCGCGCGGAAATGCTCATTTGTGCAAATCGCCCGCCGCTCCTGCGGCACGACACCATTCAGGCGCTCGGCGGCCGCCTGAAGCAGCGACTTTCCGTTCAAGAAGGGGATGAGTTGCTTGGGGCGTGCCTCGCGGCTCATCGGCCAGAGACGAGTGCCGGACCCGCCGGCCATGATCATCGCGTAGCGCATGGTGAGTGTGGGGAAGAAGAGCGGGAGTCCGGCGACGGCGGGTCAGCCGAGGTCCTTCAGCCTGAAGGCGGCGGTCACCACTTCGTCGGCTGAGAGGATCGTTGGGTCGGCAGTGAGCACGCGCTCGACCAGATTGAGCGCCACCGGTCGGCTTTCGCCTAGCTGGATGAGAACCGCGATGGCGTCGGTCCGAAGGCGCCCGACCTTCGGGTCCATCGGCTTGGCCTCGGCCATCATGCTGGCTCCAAGGAAGCGACTGGCCTTGTCCTTCAGCTCCAGGACGATTGACTCGGCGGTCTTCTTGCCGATCTCGGGGAGCGATTGGAGTGTGGCGATGTCGCGGTTGGCGATCGCCTCGGCGACGGTCGCCACAGGAAGCTGAAGGGCTCGCAAGGCCTTGCGGTTGCCGATTCCCTTCACGGTCGTGAAGAGCTCGAAGAAGGTCCGTTCCTCGGGGGTGGCGAAGCCAATGAGGCGAGGCCAGAAGCTTGAGCCCTGGCCTTGGCCCTCAAGGTAGTGAAGGGTGTGCAGCGAAATGGCCTCGCCGATCGAGGCGGCCAGTCGCATCTGGTCGTAGGCGGGCACTAGGACCTCGTAGACGATGGCTCCGGCGCGAACGAGAGCGGCGCCGTCGGAGATCCCTTCAAGCTGTCCATCGATACGGGCTATCACCCTTCGGATGGTACTCGGCTTGTGGTAGCGGCCTTCGAGACGACCCCAGCAGGGGACTTCCCGTTCCGGGTCGGCGCGGTCCATGGCATCGGTTCGTCGTTGAGTGGCCAGCCGCTCGCCCGCTGAATCGTGTTGCGAAGGCGGGCGGTGATCGCCTCGACGTCCCGCTCCCCTCGGAAATCGATCACTTCGAGGCAGTGAACGCGGACGGACGCCCGCTTGAAGAAGGCCCCCGTTGCGTTGGCCGTTTCGGGTGCCCCTTCGATCCAGCAGACGATGACCGGCACCTTCGCCCGAGCCGCCATAAGGCCCACGCCCGCCAGGAACGGCCGAATCTGCCGGGCCGGTCGGGCGATCCCCCCTTCGGGAAAGAGGCCGAGGAGTCCGCCCGCCTGCACATGTCGGTTGGCCTCGCGGAAGGTTGCGGAGTCACCCGCCCCGTAGGTCACCGGGAGAATCCCGAGGTGTTCCCATGCCTCCGCGAAGGTCGGCAGCATCTGGTCCTGGGCCATCAGCCAGCGCAGCCGGCGCCGGATTGGCACCTGTAAAAGGAAGGGATCGAGACCGGACGCATGGTTGGCGACCAGAATGGCCCCCTTGGGTGGCGATCCAGGTGCAGCCTCCAACACTTCTTGGACCTTCTCGAAGCCAAACCACCGCGGGCGATGGAGGAGGCGCATCCACCCCTCGATCAAGGTCAAAAGGAACCCGTCAATCGGTCCCGAGTCGAGCCGGTTCGAGAGCCAAGGGAGGACGACCCACGAGTACCCGAGCGTGAGCGTCACGAACGCGGCGGCAGAAATGGCGAGCGTGGTCGGTTCCAAGGCGATGACGAAACGGAGGAGGAGTGGTCGGTGACCGGCGGACGAACTCAGGTGAGGGCGAGGATCTTCCCCGTCCGCCGGCGAAAGGTCCAAAACGAATGCAGCCAAGCCTTCTCAAGGGGAGTTTGGCGGAAGATCGGCAAGGTACCCCCTTCCCCTCGCGGCCTCGACTAGAATGGCGGCAATTTGCGCGCGCCGCGCGACCCCTGGCCAATCAGCGAATCTTCACTGGGCCGGGGGGCGCAACCGCCACGCGAGCGACGGCCCCTCGACGGCGGATGTCATTCGCCCCGAGTCGGTCGGTCAGACCTGCCCGCCTCCGCCCCCATTTCGGAGATAGCCCCGGCCTCGCCGGGCCCCACCGATGCCACGTCGCGACGACATCTCCACGATCCTCATTCTCGGTTCGGGCCCGATCGTCATCGGTCAGGGGTGTGAGTTCGACTACTCCGGCACGCAGGCGTGCAAGGCCCTGCGCGAGGAAGGCTACCGCGTCGTCCTAGTGAACTCCAACCCGGCCACGATCATGACCGATCCGGCCTTCAGCGACCGGACCTACATCGAGCCGATCACGCCGGAGTCGGTGAAGAAGATCCTGGCTCGCGAGAAATCGCTGGGCACACCGGTGGACGCGGTGCTTCCGACGCTCGGCGGCCAGACGGCCCTCAACTGCGCGTGCGCCCTGTGGGACTCCGGTGTGCTCAAGGAATTCGGCGTCGAAATGATTGGCGCGAAGCGCGAAGCGATCCAGCGGGCCGAGGATCGTGAGGAGTTCCGCAAGATCGTCGAGCGCCTCGGCCTCAAGCAGCCGCGCTCGCGAACGGTCACCAACCTCGACGACGCGCGGGCGTTCCTCCAGGAGATCGGCCTGCCCGCGATCATCCGACCGGCGTTCACGCTCGGCGGCACCGGTGGCGGCATCGCCTACAACCGCGAAGAGTTCGACGAGATCATCCGCCGCGGCATCGCCGCCTCGATGATCGGCCAGGTGCTCATCGACCAGAGCGCCCTGGGCTGGAAGGAATACGAGCTCGAGGTCGTCCGCGACCGAAACGACAACTGCATCATCGTCTGCGGCATCGAGAACATCGACCCGATGGGCGTGCATACCGGCGACTCGATCACGGTCGCGCCGATCATGACCCTCACCGACAAGGAATACCAGCGCATGCGCGACGCGTCGTTCGCGATCATGCGGGCGGTGGGCGTCGAGACGGGCGGTTCGAACGTGCAGTTTGCCGTCGATCCGAAATCCGGCGAGATGGTCGTGGTCGAGATGAACCCGCGCGTTTCGCGCAGCTCGGCCCTGGCCAGTAAGGCCACCGGCTTCCCTATCGCGAGGATCGCTGCGAAGCTCGCCGTCGGCTATACGCTGGACGAGTTGCGCAACGACATCACCGGCTCGACCAGCGCCTGCTTCGAGCCGAGCATCGATTACGTCGTCGTGAAGATGCCGCGCTGGACCTTCGAGAAGTTCCCCGAGGCCGACGAGACGCTGACGACCCAGATGAAGTCGGTGGGCGAGGGCATGGCCATCGGACGCACCTTCAAGGAGGCGTTCCAGAAGGCGATCCGGTCGAT
>JAEUIU010000032.1 GCA_016795065.1 Phycisphaerae bacterium | reverse complement strand
GTTGCCGTCGGCGCGTCGATGCGGCATTACCGCGCAGGAAGCGTGCGAAAGGACCACTTCCGCTGGATGTTCCCCGCGGCGGGAGTCATGGTGATCGTCGGGGTCCTCTGCGGCAATCTGGTGCCGACCGATTCGCTCAAGCGGCTCTTCGCCCTCTTTCTTCTCTACACCTCGGCGTCCGAGGCCGTGAGGTTGTGGCGGGCGCATCCCGAACCGGATCCGGAGGACTCGGTTTCCCATACCGGTCGCTCACTCACGATCGGCGGCCTGACGGGACTGATCGCCGGCCTCCTCGGAGTGGGCGGCGGCACGGTGGCGGTCCCTCTCCTGCGTCGAGCGGCGCGACTGCCCCTTCGACAGGCGATCGGAACCAGTTCCGCCGTGATGACGCTTGCATCGGTCGTGGGTGCGACAGCGAAGAACATGTCGGTCGCAACGCTGCATGCCCCGGACGGCTCGCCGCTGACGCTGCGCATGAGCCTGATCCTCGCCGTCAGCCTCGCCGGGCCCGCTCTCTTGGGGGCACACCTCGGTGCATCGCTCAATTACCGCCTACCCTTGCACGCCGTCCGGCTGGCATTCGTCGTGCTGATCGGGGTAGCTGGCCTGCGAATGATGGGTTGGCTGGGATCCTGACCGTGACAACGGTGCGCCGCGCGGATTGAAACGGACGTCTCTCGGCTCCCAACCAGATCCGGCAGGCTGGCGGTCGTCCATCGAACCTTTCCTTCGTTCTCACCCAACCAAAACCAACCATGGTCGCGCTCGTCAACAACGCCAAGACCGCTGTACTCCTCGGTGCCCTGTTCGCCATCCTCGTTGCCGTCGGCAGCGTCTGGGGCGTTCAGGGCATGATCTTGGGCGGCGTCATCGGCGTCGTTATGAACTTCAGCATGTGGTTCTTCTCCGACAAGATCGCCATCGCCTCGATGCGCGGTCGTGCCGTGGATGAGCGTTCCGCCCCGGCCCTCGTCGCGATGATCAAACGCCTAAGTCAGCGGGCGGGACTTCCGATGCCTCGCGTGTACGTCTGCCCGCAGCAGGCCCCCAATGCCTTCGCGACCGGCCGCAACCCGCGACACGCGGCCGTAGCCGTGACGGTTGGCGCACTACAACTCCTTGATGAACGGGAGCTTGAAGGCGTGATGGCCCACGAGCTGGCCCACATCAAGAATCGCGACACCCTGACATCCACCATCGCCGGCACCGTCGCGGGCGTCCTTTCGATGCTCGCGCAGTTCGCCTTCCTGACCGGCGGCGGCCAAAACCGCGAAGGCGGTCATCCGCTCATCGGGCTCTTCGTTGTGATTTTCGGTGCAGTCGGTGCGGCGCTCATCCAGGCGATGATCAGCCGGTCGCGCGAGTTCGTGGCCGATGCGGATGGTGCAGCCATCGCCGGTTCGCCTCACGGTCTGGCGTCGGCCCTTCGCAAGCTCGAGAGCATTGCCCGCCGGGTGCCGCTCGACCAACCGAACCCCGCCCTCAATAACCTCTTCATTGTTGAGCCGGCCATGCGATTTGGGGGCTCGACGCTCACCAGCCTCTTCGCGACGCACCCGCCGACCGAGAAGCGAATCGCTGCCCTGCTTGGTTCACGTTGATGACGACGGCGATGTTCGTTTCGCTTCGAACAGCGAACGCTTCCACAAACGAAAAGGGGCTCCACCAGAACAGGCGGAGCCCCTTGTGATTCAGCTGGCCCGTCGAACGTTAGTTCGACTTCGTGGCATTCTCCCTCGTTGCCGTGCCGCTGGCTGGAGTGGCAGGCGCTGATGGGGCCACCGGGGCGACCGCGGCAGCCGGAGTGTCGCCTGTGTATTTCATCGAGGGACCGACGCCGGGCACCATCTTCGACCCGAGTGTCCCGCTGAATCCCGGAGGGACGCAAAGTCCCCACACGAACATCCCCTGCTGACGGCGGCTGGTATAGATGGTGATGGGTGAATAGAGGATCCCGGTGAAGTCCTTCGGCGCGGTGTAGCGGACCTTGACCTTGGTCATGATCCCTTCCTTCGTCGTCTCCAAGATCTCCATCTTCGCCCCCGGCGTGGTGCTGGCCACGCTGACGACCGGCTCATTCTCGGGAAGGTCGGAGATCTCGAAGAAGAGTTCCGCACTTCCCCCTTGTTCGATGCGGCCAACGGTGTGCCTGTAGTCCTGCATCTTGAGGACAGGTTTCGGGAATGTCTCGGCATGCCGAAGGCGAACGTCGACCAGCGGGCAATCGGCGCGGTCGGTCTCCACGACCAAGAAGAGCGGTTTCTCCCCTGCCTTGAAGTCGGCGATGTTGTATTCAACGAGGTACTGGTTGCGCGGAGCGTCGGTGTCCGGATTCCAACCGACAAACTTCGGGGCACGCCCGTGGAATCCCGTGATGCGGAAGGGCTGCTTATCGAGCGTTTCCAGGACGAGCCGACCAGCTTGGGGTTGCCCTTCAACCGCATTGATATGGCCGGGCACAACTCGCACAGGAAGAGCGACTTCCATGAGGAGCTGGACGTTGACGACGCGGGCGTAGCCGTCAAACAGGATCTTGATCTCGGCCTTCTTCGCGCCCGGAGAGGATTGCGCCTTCATGCTGGCCTCAAGCTCAATCTCACCCCCCGCCGGAATCTCCTCCCCTGAGATATCGTTGGTCGTCGTGCACTTACAGCTCGGCTGAGAAGCAAGGATCAAAAGTGGCTTGTCACTCTTGTTCTTGATCTTCACCTTCTTCGTCGGGGTCGCCGAGGGATTCACGAAGCCGAAGTCACAGACCGGCGGGTCGAGCTCAACGGGAGGCGGAAGGTCGCCCGGATCAACTTGGGCAGCATCGCCCGCTGGGGACGGCGGGACCGCCGAGTTTGGATCTTTCTGGGTGGAGAGATCGGAGCGCGTTGGCCGCCCTGCGGGGGCCTCCGTCGAAGGCGGGGATGCAGGCCGCGATGTAGGCGGGCTGGCTTGTGCGAGGCAGGGAGCGCCCGAGAGGACGCAGAGCACGCCGGTCAGTGCGGCGCAGCCGGCCCAAGAGACGGTTGCAAACGGACGCAGGCAGCGACGGAGATTCAATCGGTGGTTCATGCGGCTCACGGGGGTCAAATCGCGGCACAAGGGCCGCGTTGTGGGGTGCGCGTCGGCTTCAGCCACGCTCGCGAATGGCGTTCAACGAGCGAAAGGGCTTGGGATTGTCACTCTGGAGTGTATCGGCGGTCGGAACACGGCCCTTCCTCGGGATCGGTGGATCCACTCGAAGGCTTTTCCTTCCACTTCGACGTTCTGAACTCGACGCCAAGGACCGGGGCCTAGGACCGGGGCCCAGGACCGGGACAGATCGGCTCGACATGGTGCCGGGCCTGCCGGGGCCCCTCCTCACCATCGCCCCGCTCGCGCCCCGCTCGCGCCCCGCTCGCGCCCCGCTCGGCGGCGCGGAGTGGCTAGCTGCGATCTTCCTGACGTGCGGGATGATCTTCGCGGACTATGCCGCCGATTGCACGCAGGGACGCGTGGATGGTTCCGTGGAAAGCGGGAAGGTTGTTCACCTTTTCCAACTTTTTGGCCTCGCTCGATGTTGCAAGCATGGCCCATGGGGTTATATTGGGTGGGTCGAGACCGACCTCGGCGATTGAGGAGAGCAGGCTCCGTATCCCCAACTGGTAGTGTTCGCTGCTCCCAGCACACCATCAGGTTCCCGTCGCAGTTGTGCACGACTGGATTCGGGGGACATCCGAGAGCCAACGGGAAAGATGAACTCTTACCGCGCTCCTTCTGCGCCATCACCGGTATCGACGGTGAGGTTTTTCGTTGCGCGGCCCGCCCCTTGGGAAAGCTGCCTCGAGACCGCACCCCTAAGGAGCCCTTTTCCCTCCCTCCGCCCCCGGCCGTGTGCCGGGGGTATTTTTTCGCGACCACTGTTTTGCGGTCAGCTGCCTAGCGCGGTTTTTGTGATCGGTGGTGGTAACGCACCTGCTCCTCGGTCGACCGGATGCTCCCGCATTCTCCGGACCACTACAGCATTCGACCCAGTCTCACCTCGACACGCCCATATGGAGGAGTGCTGGCCCCTCCAGATCCCTCTTTTCTCAACACCGACCTTCATTCCTGGAGGTCGATTTCATCGTGACTCCTTGTTCACCCAGAAGCAGGCGCAGTCCATCACACGTGAGTCCGATGAAAGCAACGGAGAAGTCCCGGCATTCGCTCCCGAACTCCGGATGATTCGCGTCGCCGTCTCGTGCCGCCGATAGGGCCCACCGTCCTGACCTTGCCGGTTGCTCTTGCTTTTTGCTAGAGTTGCCGATCTTCAACTGACTCAACCCCATTGCGAGGACTCCGCACGTGAACAGCACCGATCTCCGCCCGGGAATGGCGATCAAGATGGACGGGAATCTCTTCTTGATCACCGAGTTCACGCACGTGACGCCTGGCAACCTGCGGGCCTTTATCCAAATCAAGATCCGGAACCTGAAGACCGGTTCGCTGGTCGACAAGCGGCTCCGTTCGGGCGAAACCGTCGAACAAGTTGACCTCGATCGCCGGGCGATGGAGTACCTCTACGCCCAGGGTGACAAGCACATCTTCATGGATACCCAGAACTACGAGCAGGTTGAACTGCCCAAGGAGTTCGTGGGTGACATGCCGCTCTACGTCCTACCCAACACCGAGGTCATTGTCCTCTGGTGCGATGGAAAGGCGATCACCATTGAAATGCCCAAGACGGTCATTCTGACCATCACCGACACCCCGCCGGGCATCAAGGGCGCGACCGCGACGAACCAGCTCAAAGAAGCAACGTGCGAGACTGGACTCAAGACCCGGGTCCCCCCGTTCATCACGACCGGCGAAAAGATCATCGTCGGGACCGATGACGGCGCGTATAAGAGCCGGGCCTAGCGATCCCGCCCGACACGGCTTTTTCAAACCCGTTTCAGGCCCATCTCCACTTGGGAGCCACCATGCGACAGATTCTCCTTGCGACGCTTTCCCTCACCTCTTGCTGCCTTCTCATGCAAGGCTGCTGCAAGATCCTCGGGGCCTGCATGTCCCCGGATCAAAGCCCACAAGCCAGCCAGCACGACAACTGGAGTCATTACGGCAACGAGGTCGACGCCCACGCCGTTCCGCAGGTGGCGATGGGGGCCTTGGGCGACGCCAAGGGCCAAGTGAAGGTCGAAGGAACCATCACCGAGGTCTGTGCGATCAAGGGCTGCTGGATGAAGGTGACCAGTGGCGACGCGTCTCCCATGCTGGTCCGTTTCAAGGACTATGGCTTCTTCGTTCCGCGAAACGCTGCGGGCCGACAGGTATGGATGACCGGCACCGCTGAACGCGTCGAACTCTCGATCGAGGCTCTTCGCCACCTGGCTGAAGACGGCGGCAAGTCCCCCGCTGAGATCGCAGCCATCACCAAGCCAGAGGTCCAGGTGACCTTCATGGCAGATGCGGTGTGGGTGCAAGGACCTGGTCTTCAGGACCCCTACCGCCCGATCGGCCAAGAGAAGTGCGACCCGGTCGACTCTGGGACGACGCCCGTCAAGTGATCGCGGCTCCTTTTGAGGATCCGTATGATCCCGTGACGTCTTGGTGGATGGTCCAGTGCCGCGAACGGGACTGACGGCCCGCCATCATCAGGCCCGTTCATGCCGGAAGAGGCAATGATGTCGTCAATACTCCTTCGAGGCGGCCGGGCGATCGATCCAGCCAGCGGGTTGGACGCGACGGCGGACGTTCTTGTACGTGATGGACGCATCGCCGCCATCGCCATCAAGCGCGGCGAGTTGCGTCCCGCCGACGCCGATCAGACGCTCGACTGCGAAGGGCGCATCGTCGCGCCGGGCCTGATTGATCCGCACGTCCATCTCCGCGAGCCCGGCGGAGAGGCGAAGGAGACCATTCGCACCGGAGCTAGCGCAGCGGTTGCCGGCGGTTTCACGACCGTCTGTTGCATGCCGAACACCAACCCCTCGCTCGATACCGCGGCGATGGTTGAGTTCGTGCGCATGCGAGCCGTCGAAGCCAACCTCGCTCGAGTCTACGTGGTCGGGGCAGCGACGGTCAGTCGCCACGGCGAACAGCTCGCGCCGATGGGGGCGATGAGCGCCGCCGGTGCAGTTGCCTTCAGTGACGACGGCGACGGCATTGCGAGCGCCGAGATGATGCGAAAGGTCTTGGCGGTTTGCCAGAGCCTCGACCGAGCATTCATGCAGCACTGCCAGGATCCCTCGCTCACCCAAGGCGCCGTCATGAACGCAGGGCCGCTGGCGACGCGTTTGGGCTTGGGAGGCTGGCCTGCGGTCGCCGAGGAGTTAATGCTCGCGCGCGACATTCAACTGAACCGCGCCATCGGCTGCCGCTACCACGCCCAACACCTCTCTAGCGGGGGAAGCGCCCAGATCCTCCGACAGGCCCGGGCGGAAGGGCAACCCGTTTCGGGTGAAGCCGCCCCCCATCACCTGTTGCTCACCGAGGAGGCGTGCGACGGCTACAACACGATGGCGAAGATGAACCCGCCGCTTCGCACCAAGAACGACGTCGCGGAGTTGAAACGAGCCATCGCGGACGGGACGATCACGGTGCTGGCCACGGATCACGCGCCGCACACCGCAGCCGAGAAGGACCGCGACTTCTCGTCGGCACCGTTCGGCATCATTGGAGTGGAGTGCGCACTGCCGCTCTACGTTCGCGCCCTCGTGGACGATGGAGTCATCGGATGGCCGCGACTCATTGCCATGATGACCTGCGAACCGGCCCGACTCTGCGGTTTCGATCGACGGGCTGGATTGGAAACGCTCGGGACCCTTCGGGTCGGTGGCCTCGCCGACGTGACCGTGATTGATCCCAGCGCTGAGTGGACCATCCGAGTGGCCGACTTCGCATCGAAGTCCCGGAACTGCCCGTTCGATGGGTGGAAGGTCCGCGGCCGGGCGACCCACACCTTTGTCGGTGGCGTCTTGAAGTACGGGAAACTCGCTTGAATCGAAGCGCACACGGCCCGGCCACTCGATGCCACTGGATGAGCATGGGGCCGGGCCGGGCGTCTCTCCTCGTCAGGAATCGCTTGGACCGCGGCGAAGTCTTCAGTCCAGCGCGAACATAGCACCGAACGGGGTGGTCGCCAGCGAAAAGGGGCCAATCTAGGCTCGATGCCGCCCTCGCCGGGGAAGCCGCTTTGAGCAGCCGTGAGCCTTGGGTCAAGCCAACGTTCGCTTCGTTCGGTCCTTACAATTTCGCGGACCTTCCCGCCCGCCTCCCCCGCGATGCCCCGTGGCTTTCGATCTCCGCGAGTCCATTCTCCAGGCCATCGGCTCCAACTACGAGCTTCACGCCAAACACGTGAACCCGCAGTTTGCGCGAGTGCTCAAGACCATTGGCTATGACCACGTCTACGTGCGGGCCCAAGGGCCATACCTTTGGGATGACGCCGGTCGCCAGTACCTCGACTTCCTAAGCGGCTACGCGGTCTGCAACATGGGCCGCAACCATCCGATCATTCGAAAAGCGCTGGCAGACTATCTCTCACTCGACTTCCCATCGATGGTGCAGTTCGAGGCGCCGCTCCTTTCCGGCATGCTGGCGAGTGAGTTGAAGCGCCGCACCAACCGCCCCGACGACTGCGTCTTTTTTTCCAACTCCGGCACCGAGGGCATCGAGGCGGCCATCAAGTTCGCGAAGTGTGCCACCGGCCGCCCGGGGATCATTGCCGCACAGAAGGCGTTCCACGGCCTGACGACCGGAGCTCTGTCCATCAACGGCTGCGAGAGCTTCACCAGCGGCTTCGGGCCGCACATGCCAGGCGCCCGATCGATTCCCTTCGACGACCTTCGCGCCCTTCGTAACGAACTCGCCCGAGGCGATGTCGCAGCGTTCATCGTCGAACCGATCCAAGGGAAGGGCGTGAATATCCCATCGCCGGGCTACCTTGTCGAAGCAGCCAGGCTCTGTCGCCAACAGGGGGCTCTCTTCGTCGCTGACGAGGTTCAGACTGGCGTGGGACGCACCGGGTCGTTCCTGGCCATCGACCAGGAGTCCGTGGGTGGCGAGGGCGTGAACCCGGACATGATCGTCATGAGCAAGGCCCTTTCCGGCGGCTACGTTCCAGTCGGTGCGGTGCTCACGCGGCGATCGGTGTGGTCCAAGGTCTTCTCATCGATGGATCGGGCGATCGTGCACAGTTCGACGTTCCACCAAGGCTCGCTCGCGATGGTGGCGGGCCTCGCGTCCTTGGCGGTCTACGACGAGGAGCGACTGGATGAGAATGCCCGTCGCATGGGCGAGATCCTCCTTCAGGGACTCGATGCCCTTCGCGGCCGCTTCGAGTTCATTCGTGAGGTGCGTGGGCGTGGCCTGATGTTGGCGGTGGAGTTCGGCGAACCTCGCTCCCTCAGCCTGAAGGCTGGCTGGAAGATCGTCCAGGCGATGGATCGGAACCTCTTCGCCCAAGCGGTTGTGATTCCACTCATGGCCGATCACCGAATCCTTTGCCAAGTAGCGGGCCACAATCAGGCGGTGGTCAAGCTCATTCCGCCATTGTGCATCAGCGAGGCGGATGTCGCATGGTTCCTGCGATCCTTCGAGGAAGTGATGGTTCGGCTCCACCGTTTCCCGGGACCGGCCTTTGATGTGCTCAAGCGCCTCGGCAGCAATACCATCGGTTCACGCGAGCGCGACATCGACGGGGCGATCGCTAGCGTCAGCGGGCCATCACTTGTCGTACCAGTGAATGGGCCAGTGAATGGGCCAGTGAATGGGCCAGCAATCGGTCAAGTCTGATACCAACGCATGACCGCTCCGAAGACAGACCGACGCTGGACCGATGCCCTCGCCCGGATTGTCCTCGGCCGACCATGGACGGTTGTCGCCCTGTCGCTGATCACCGCGATCATCGCCGGGGCGTACGGCTTCCTTCGCCTACCGCTCGATGCAAACACCGACTCCCTGATCAGCCGCAATCGCCCATGGATGGGGCTCTACCTTGGCTTTCTTCAGGAGTTCGGCGACCTCGAGTACCTCTACGCGGTCGTCGACACCAAAGGCGACCGAGCCGCGGGCGAGCGGGCCGCGGACGCCCTGCTTGCTCGCCTGAAAACGATGCCCGACCTGCCCGGCGTCTACGGTCGCGTGGAGAGCGACGAAGCGCTCCGCATCGCGACACGGGCGATGTCGATCGACGAGTTGACGGCCCTGAGCGAGGCCGCCAGCGCGATACCGGCGTTGACCACCCCTGAATCGGCACTGGGCGTGGCATCGGCCGCGATCCAACAGGCCACTCGTTTCGGGGCCACCGGAGCGGGCGAACGGGAACGCCTCGGCGCCGAGGCGTTCTTCCTCCTCGATGTGATCGCCGGCGCTGACGACATCCTGGCTGGCCGCCCGGCGAGCGGATTGGCCGCAATGCCGCCGCCGGAATACCTCGCTTCGGACACGGGGCGCCTGCTCTTCATCGCCATCCTCCCCCGCAAAGACTTCGGAACGCTCGCCGCGATTGAAGGTCCCCTGGCCGAGATCCGGGCTGCGATCGATGCTACGCGAAGCGAGTTTCCGACTGTCGAGATCGGCCTCACCGGCAAGCCCGTTCTCCAAGCCGATGAGCTGATCACCTCGACCGGCGACACCACGCGGAGTTTCGCCGCCAGTCTCCTGCTCGTGGCGTTGCTCTGCGTGATCATCTACCGCGATTGGCGTCGCCCCCTGCTCGCCCTCATTGCCTTCGCCGTCGCCATCGGCTGGACCCATGGCGCGGCAGCGCTTCTGGTCGGGCGCCTCACGCTCCTGTCCATGGTCTTCATGCTGGTCCTGATCGGGGCAGGCCTTGACTACGGGATTCATGTCGTGAGCCGCTACCTCGAGTTCCGGCGCGAGGTCGACATCCGCGAGAGCGTCCGTCGCACGATGCACACGACCGCCGTCGGCACGCTCACAGGTGCGGCAACAAGTGCCATCGTCTTCGTGCTGGCCATCCTGAGCGACTTCCAAGGGCTCCGCGAACTGGGCATCATTGCCGGTGCGGGACTTGTCCTCTGCGCCTTGGCGATGGTGACGACGCTCCCGGCCCTCCTGATTCTCTTTGATCGTCCCGGGCAGCCCGCCCAACCGCGGTCGATACCCATTCCCGGCGTCTCCATCGGCGTGAACCGTCGCCGGGCCCGTTGGGCATTCGCGATCCTTGCGACCATCACCGTCGCAGCCATCGCGATCACGCCGTTTCGCTTGCGCTTCGAAAGCAATCTCCTGAAGCTCCAGGCCCAGGATCTCGAGAGCGTCCACTGGGAGCATCGTGTGCTTGAGGACTCGGCGAGCCTAAGCTGGTTCGCCGCGGTCATCGCCCCCGACGAGTCGAGCGCTCTCGCCGCGATCGAGCGGGCCAAGCGTGAGCCGGAGATCGGCTTCATCCGAAGCGTCTTCGATGTCATCCAACCCGCGACGCCGGAACGGGACGAGCTGCGGGCCCGCTTCGCCTCGCGCGTCGCCGCCCCGCTTGGGCAGCATTCCGAGGCGATCACGCCTCAGGCCCTCGAGCGTGCTGCCAGTTCGGTGCGATTCGCCCTGTCGCTGGCGGTTGGTCGCGCCTCGGACGAGGAGCGAAGCCGGATGACCTCGATCGCCGATCGGCTGACGGCTCTTGCTGGTCACCTTCGCCAGGCTCCGGACATTGCCACCAAGGCGATCACCACGGCGGTCGAGCAGGCCCGCATCGCAGCGGGCCACATCATGGCGGGCGATGCGGCGTCCTTGCGCGAGGCTCTCCCCGCCGCCATTCGCGCCCGCTCGATGAGCCCGAACGGAAAGTACCTGGTCAGTCTCGTTCCCAAGGCGGATACGTGGGAACTGGAGCCGCTTCAGCGATTCGTCGAGGCGATCCGCCGCGTTGACCCCAACGCGACGGGAGTGCCGATCACCCAGTCGGAGTCGATCGCGGACATGACCCGAGCCTTCAACCTGATCTCTCTCTGGTCTGTTCTCGCCGTTGCCGTCATCACGTGGCTCGACTTTCGGAGGCTCTCGGCGGTCTTCCTCTGCGTCGGCATTCTCGGCAGCGGTATTGCGATCACCGTCGGTCTCCTCGCCCTCTTCGACGTTCCCCTCTCCCTGGCCAACTTCTTCGGCGTGCCGATCCTCATCGGATTGGGCATCGACAGCAACATTCACCTCCTCCATCGCGCTGACGAGAATCGCGCCGGGAACGATCCGGGTTTCGACGATTTGGCCATTGATTTCGGCGGAACGCGCAGCGCGGTGATCTTCACCTCACTCACCACCGCCATCGGCTTCGGCGGGCAGATCTTCGCCAGCCATCGCGGCATGCAGGGATTGGGCTGGATCATGACCATCGGCAGCCTGGTCTGCCTGGCCACGAGCATGTGGCTCCTCCCCGCGGTTCTGCGGCTGTTGCGCGAGCCGAAGGCGGATCGCCCGAGACAGGGCGTGGCTCACTGAGGGACGGATGACGTCAGCGTCAGGTGAGCTTGAGGTAGAAGAATGCCGAGGCGGCCTTCGACCCGTCGGCCTGCAGGGAGTATTCAGGAATCTCGCCCACGCGGTTCCAGCCCCGCCTCTGGTAGAGCCGATCGGCATCGCTCCCTGCGTTTGTGTCGAGCACCAGAAGCGTCAGACCGATCTCGCGGGCCCGGGTCTCGATCGCTTCCATCAGGCTGTTGGCGACGCCGCGCCGACGGGCCCGCCGATGGACGAGGAGCTTCATGACCTCGCCTCGGAACTGCTGATTCGGCTGCCAACAGCCGCTGACGTACACGGAGCCGACGATACCTGTTGCATCTCGGGCCACCAGGAGGACGTCCCGATCGCTGAAGGACCCAAGCGTCTTCCGCCACCATTGCCTCGCCTCATCGAGCGTGATGCCGCCCGTGAAGCTCACCGACGCTCCTGACGCAACCGCGTCCACTAACAGTTCGGTCAAGCCGACGACGAGATCCTCGGGCGGTTCACCCACTTGGGTCGAGCGCCATTCGACTTCCTCGATGACCACATCCAACGTGTGCATTGGGCCATTTAGTTGAATGATTGCGATCGTGTTCGACGAACTCTCCGAATTGCGAAACAAGGGTTGCGTCATACGTCTTGCCAATCCATGGAGAGGCACCGTCCTTCGGGTCCACACGCTGCCTCCGCGCCGCGGGCCGCTCACAAGGCAATCAGCATGGCCCCCACGCTCCCAACAGAATGGCCAAGTCGACCGAGCCGGTGACTCCATCGCCGTCGACATCGGCCACCGGCGTTCCCCACCCTCCAAGGAGGATCGCGAGATCCGTCGAGTCGACATCACCGTCACCATCAACATCCGCCGGACACGCCAAACATGCGTCGGGTATGCCGTCGCCGTTCGCGTCCGCGGCGCCCTGGAGAATCTCGATCAGGTCGGCCGTTCCATCGCCGTCGCAATCGCCGTCAAGGCCCTCGGCCACCAGCACGAACCCCTCCGCATCGGCCAGATCGACCGAGCCGTCCTGGTTGAGGTCATGAACGGCACAGGCGTCGTCTGGCGTCACCGCGGCCGAGTCGAAGCACGCCTGGAGTGATGCGAAGTCGACCAGGTCCACGTCGCGGTCACCGTCGGCGTCGAACTCGCGACGACCGAGGGAATCGAGGAACGCGACGAGGCGCTCGCGGCTCGTCGTCGAAAGGCCCGCGAACGCCTCGGCGGCAGACGCGCCCTCGCCAAACGGGCCATGGGCCTCGATCGCGAGCGTCACGCGATTCGCGAACGAACCTCCAACGACTCGGCCGTCATGAAGCATCGTCGACCGGGCCCGGAGATTCCAGAGAGGTGGCGTCATGAACTCATTGCCCGAAGCAGCCCCCTCCGCAATCCCGTCCGCCAAGAGACCCATATCGTGGAGCAGGAAGTCAGAGTAGGGCCGAAGCGCCTTGCCGCGAACAGCTTCAGGAAGGGCTAGGCTCTCGCTCGTGGTCCATCCCCCTTGATGGCATTGGGCGCATCCGATCGACTGGAAAATCGCCTCGCCGGTCATGCCGGAGCGCGGCGTTTGTGGCGGCGGCGAGAGGAAGCGAAGGAAATCCGCCGTTCGGTCGATCGAGCCGAGGCCTGCACGATCGATGACATCCTCAGGGTCGGCGACATCATCGCAAGCCGCAAGCTGCGACTGATTCCCGTTGGGTGCCTCATCGAAGGGGATGAACAGGTTGCTGATACCGACGTTCTGCTGCGCTTCACTGGCCGTCGCGCTCAACACGGTTGCCCAACGCCCTTTCCAACCGAATCGCCCTGGCCGATGCCCGGCGATGCTTTCCAGCGGCATCACCCACGCGACTCGGCCGCTGATACCGTCAGCATCTCCGTCCGCCGGATCCGCTCCGCTGACGATCGCGGCATCGGCAATGGCCTCGATCAGTCCCGCGCCGATCGCGCCGCGCGTCTCGCGAGCGCTCACGATCGACGCCTTGAACAGCAGCTCCCCGCACGCCTCCGAGAGGGCCATCGACTGGAAAAGCGGTCCACCGATCGCTCCCGGATCGCCCTTGCCGGAGAAGAGGAAGACCGCGATGACATCGCTCCCGCCCATCGCCGCCCCGTGGCACGCGGAGCAGCGGGCCTTGTTGAAGATCGGTCCCAGTCCTTCGGCCACGGTGAAGTCGTGGTCGAACCATGCTCGTCCCGCGTCGAAACGGGCCAACTCTTCCGGTGAGAGTCCTGCGAGCGGCGAACCAAGCGGCGGTTGCGGCGGAACGGCTCCGGCGGCGGCTGCAACTCCGCTCGAAAGAGCGGGGCCGAGGCACACCAACGTCATCGCGGCAGTGGCGTTCCATCGATGCATGCGTTTCTCCTGGATAGGCAGTCCGTTGGACGAGCTGTAAGAAGTATGGGCCCCGCGTCGAAAGAACGCAATGGTTCGCCGCATTCGCAACTGTCACAGGTCCGTATCGTCCTCCATCCGAACGCCTTCAGGAAGCGCGTCCCTGAAGAGCTTGCCATAGGGCTTGGTCACGATGCGCGGATCGAGCACGACGACCCGCCCCTCGTCGGTCGAGCTGCGCACGAGTCGCCCGATCCCCTGCTTGAAGCGGATGACGGCCCGCGGCAACTGGTCCTCGGCGAAGGGACTTCCGCCGCGGGCCTGGATGAGCTCGTGTCGGGCCTCGACAATCGGCCGATCGGGCACGTCAAAAGGCAACTTGGTGATGATGACGTTGCGCAACGCACGGCCGCGCACGTCGACCCCCTGCCAGAAGCTCGACGTTCCTAACAACACGCTCCTCTCGTTGTCGCGGAAACGGTTGAGAAGCAGCCCGCGTGGCCCGCTCTGACCGTGAATCAGGACCTGATAGCCCTCCGCCTGAAGCGACGGCACAATCCGATCCGCCACTGCGTCGAGCGTCGAGAAGCTCGTGAAGAGGACGAACGCGCCGCCGCCGGTCTCGCGAACGTGTCGGAGGATGCGCGGCACCAGGGCATCGACGTAGCCGCGCGAGGTCGGATCGGGCATCGAGCGGTCGATGACGACCCGCATCAGCTTCGCGTGATCGTACGGACTGCCGAGACTGAGCTCCTCGCCGTCATCGCATCCGAGGCGCGTGCGCACGTGCCCGAAGTCGCCGCGGCCGGCGGCGAGCGTTGCGCTGGTAAGGACAACCGACCGATCCGTCGCGAAGAGCTGCTGTCGCAGGATCGGGGCGACGTCGATCGCCGCTGCACAGACCGAGATCGAACCTCGCGAACGGTCGTTTCGCTTGCCTTCCTCGAGCCAATAGACGCATCCCTCGATCTCCTGTTCGAGCAGGAGTTCCGACGCGGCCGCGAGTTCGGTCGCCCGCTGGACGTAGCTGTGGGTTTCGAACTGGTCGGCCTCGTTGGCGACGAGTTCCTTGATGAGCTTGAGTTGGGCGGCCAGGGACTTCAGTTCCGGAGCGAGCGTGTTCTCGGCGACGCCGATTTCCGACAGCGGCTGGCGGATGCGGCCGTTGCCGGAGAACCGCTCCTTGCGCCATCGCCAAAGGGCATCGAAGAGGACGTCCGCCTCGTGCTCGCAACGCAGGACCGTTTGGGCGGCCGTGTCGATCGCAACGCTGGTCGGATCCTTCAGCACAACGGCGTTGAGGAAGCCTCGCTTGCCGTTACTGGACAGGAGTTGCCGCAGCAAACGCCAGACCGCACCTTCGCTGAAGCGCAGGCCGAAGTGTTCCGAAGCGACATCCTCCAAGGCATGGGCCTCATCGAGAATCACATGGCGATAGTTCGGAAGAACTCCGAGACCCTTCATGCGAAGCGCAAGGTCAGCGAAGAAGAGGGCATGGTTGCACACAAGGAGATCCGCGTTCTCCATCCGCCGCCGGGCCGATTGGTAGAAGCACTCGTCATAGGTGGGGCAGCGGCGGCCCATGCAGTTGTCGCTATCGCTCTGGGCGTGATCCCACACGCCAGGCCTCTTCAGCACCGGCAGCGTCGAGAGCGTCCCGTCGGTCGTTTCGCGGGCCCAACGCTCGATGACCTCCAGCGAGTGATGCTCGTCATCATGACCGAGTAGCCGATCCGACCGCTCGACCGCGAGCTTAAGCCGACGACGCGAAAGGTAGTTGCCGCGGCCCTTCACCAGGACCGCCGTGAACTCGTCCGGACTGCATCCCCGAAGGAGGGGGATGTCCTTCTCCATGAGCTGTTCCTGGAGGGAGATGGTGGCCGTGCAAATCACGACCTTCTCTCGCTTCTCGACGATGTGGCGGATCGCCGGAAGCAGGTATCCGAAGCTCTTTCCGACGCCGGTCCCGGCCTCGACGAGAAGGCGACCGTGCTTGGCGAAGGTCGCGTCGATGGCCTCGGCCATGCGGAGCTGTTGGGGGCGCGGCTCAAAGCCAGGAAGCCGTCGAGCAATCGGACCTTCCGGACTCAGGAGGTAATCGACCGCCAGCGGCATGATGCCGATCGTACGTCGGGGGAAGCCCGCATTCCCGGAGTCGTTCAGGCCTTTGGGAGGCGGCCGGAAGATCTGGCACACGGTTCGGGCGTGTGCTAAACTCCCCCGCCTTGCGGTGGCTGGCGGTCTGGGGCCATCGTGAAGGCAGCCCCGATTCGTCGGGTCAGTCGAGAGTGCATAGGACCATCGGGACAGGTGTCCGAGAGGCCGAAGGAGACGGTTTGCTAAACCGTTATACGGGGTATCCCCTGTATCGCGGGTTCGAATCCCGCCCTGTCCGCTGAAGTCGAAACGGGTCGCCGGCTACGCCGGCGACCCGTTTCGTCATCCGCGGACAGCGTCGTTCGCAGAGCGAACGACTGCACGGCTGCGCCGTGCGGCGGGAGTCATTCTCACTGAGGGGTCCTCGCCGCAAGAGCGGCTGAACCGTTAGGCCGGCCGCACCCGTCCTCGGGCTCGCTGCACATCGACGAGCGAACTCGACACGAGGCGACTCGAGAGGAGTCCCCTCAGTCGCTCGCCGAACGCTCGCTCCAACTCATCGAAGGCGAGGTGCTCGAGTCCAGCCATCCACTGCTCGGCGGGGCGCCGACCGATGGGCCGGGCCCGCCCTAAACAACGCTCGGTGTACGTTTCCGGCGTCGCTGCTTGCCCTTCGTCGCCGTAGGCGCATTGGAAGGGCCCAAGCATGGCGATGAAGGCCTTCAGGGCGTTCGTCCACCACGCCACGTTGACGCCCGCCTCGATTGCCGCGATGGCCAGTTCCGAAAAGAGGACGATCGCAATGCTGTCGGGTTGCCCACGCGTCACGTGAAGAGCGAGCTTCGTCATCATCGCGGCGTGCGGTCCGGGGGTCACCTCGAGTTGGAGGTCGAGTTCGCCGCCGGCAAACCGGATGCAGGCGTCGATCAGTCCCGAGCCGGTGAGGTCATGTTCGACGTTGGGATGCCACGCTCGAAAGACACTTCGAACCACCGCAGCCATGTGCGGCACCCAACGCTCGGGAGCATCGACGTGGTCGACTCGTGCCGCCTGAACTTGCCGGCGCACCTCCTCTCGGGCTGCCCCCGCCACCGTCGCGCTCCAACGGATGGAGCTCCGCTCCGCCAGCCACCGGAGCAACTGGTCGGTGGCCCGATCGCGAAAACGTTGATCGTCGACATCGGCCTTCCATGGCCAACCCGGGATCTCCGATCGCTCGCGAAGAAGCGTGGCGTGCGTGTTCATGTCCA
>JAEUIU010000006.1 GCA_016795065.1 Phycisphaerae bacterium | reverse complement strand
CAAGCCGCCAATATCCAGCAGATCAGCGACAGCCTTCGATCGATGTCCTCGGCGACGCAGCAGTCAACCGCCAACGTCGAACAGGCCAACACGCTGGCCGCCGACAGCCGCACCGCCGCCGTCAGCGGACAAGGTCAGGTCAAGGAGATGGTCGAGGCGATGGGCCAGATCCGCCAATCCAGCGCCGAGATCGCCAAGATCATCAAGCTGATCGACGAGATCGCCTTCCAGACCAACCTGCTCGCCCTCAACGCAGCGGTTGAGGCCGCACGGGCGGGCGAGGCCGGCAAGGGCTTCGCCGTCGTCGCCGAGGAGGTCCGCAACCTCGCCGGCCGATCGGCCGAGGCCGCTCGCAGCACTTCGGCGATCATCGAGGAGTCGTCGCAGCGCGCCGAGCGTGGGTCGGCCCTCGCCGATCGCGTCGCCAAGAGCTTCGAGCAGATCACCAACGGCGTCGACCAGGTCAACCAGCTTCTCAGCCAGATCGCCGAGGCATCGCGCAGCCAAGCGAGCGAGATCGCCCTCGTCAACTCCGGCATGAGCGAACTCTCCAACGTCACCTCCTCGAGCGCAGCGAACTCCGAAGAGCTTGCGGCAACAGCCGAGGAGACCGCCGCCCAGGTGGCGAGTCTCCACGAGCTCGTCCAGCAGTTCCGGCTCGCTCAGGAGAAGACCACCGAGAACTACGTCACCAAGCACCCGGCCGGAGCGAGCAAGTCGACCTCCAAGCCAGCGGAACGCAGCGTTTCGTCGGCGACGAAGGCCAACGCCGCGCCGATGCCATCCTCCGCCGCGGGCTCGAAGCCGGCCAAGGCCAGCCCGAGCAAGTCGGCAGGCACGGCGGCGGTCGGCGCCGCTCCGATGGGCAAGGAGTTCGCCCCGTCGGATGACGACCTCGGCGACTTCACGCAGTTCTGAGTTCGACCTCGACCCGTCGCTTTGTTGCGGGCCAGTCGCCATCGAAGGCCGCCATGGACCAGATCGCTCCCGTCATCTTTGATCGCATTGTGACCCTCGCCAAGACGCGTTGGGGCATTCATCTCACCGAGCGGAAGCTTCCGCTGGTGACGAATCGCCTCAACACCTACCTTCGCAAGAGCCGCAAGTTCCCGTCGATCGAGGAGTACGTCGAGCATCTCGAGCGCGAGTGCGACGAGGACGACATGCTCGTCTTCTTCGACATCCTCTCGACCAACGTCACCAGCTTCTTCCGCGAGCCACAGCACTTCCACTTTCTCGAGCGGGAGTTCTGGACGCCCTTGGCACGGGGCACCATCCCCTGCCCCGGAAAGAAGATCCGGATGTGGTCGGCGGCGTGCTCGGTCGGTTGCGAGCCCTACTCGATGGCGATCCAGGCCCTCGAGCTGATGCCGGAGATCGGCCGGTGGGACTTCAAGATCCTGGCGACCGATCTCTCCAACAAGGCCCTGGTTGGGGCGAAGGAGGCGACCTACACCGAACAGGTGGTTGCCAACATCGATGCCCACCTGCGCGACCGGTACTTCGAGCTGGTCCAGACGCCCGGCGGTCGCATGTACAAGGTCTGTCAGGCCGTACGCGATCTGGTGGTGGTGAATCGGCTCAATCTCATGGACCCCTTCCCGCTGAAGGGGCCGATGGACGTCATATTCGTGCGCAACGTCATGATCTATTTCGATCGTGACACGCGCGAAACGCTCGTCCGGCGGCTCGCGGAGTTCCTCAAGCCAAACGGCATCCTCGCCGTTGGGGGTGCGGAAACGCTTTCCGGCCTCGACGTGCCGCTTCATCCCGTGGCGGCAAGCGTCTATCGGAAGTAACCAGCACACGTGAACTCCCCGATGTCAACGATCCCTCCGGGCACGCCCAAACCATTGACCGCCGATCAGCGGATCGTGGTCGGCGTCGCAGACCTGGCCGTATCGAAGGAACCTGGCAAAGCGATCGTCACCTATGCCCTCGGGTCGTGCATTGGCGTGACCATCTTCGATCCGATCACGAAGGTCGGCGGAATGCTCCACTTCATGCTGCCTGAAGGGAAGACGAGTCCCGAGAAGGCGGCCGCGAATCCCGCGATGTTCGCCGACGCCGGCGTGCCGCTCCTTTTCCAGAAGGCCTACAAGCTCGGTGCCGAACGGAGCCGGCTCATCGTCTGCGCGGCGGGCGGCGCGGAGATCCTCGCCGAGGACGGCCACTTCCGAATCGGTGCCCGCAACCGAACGATGCTCCGAAAGCTCTTCTGGCAGAACAACGTGCTGCTCAGCGCCGACGACACCGGCGGCAGCCACAGTCGAACGATGACGCTCTCACTCGCCAACGGCGCCATCAGCATCCGCTCGCAAGGAAAGGAGACCGTCCTATGGGCACCGGCGGCCTGACGGACATGAACAAGCTCCTCGGGGGACTCGAACGGCTTCCGGCGCTGCCGGCGACGGCCGCGCGGGCGATCTCGCTTCTCTCGCAAGGCAACTCCTCCGCGGCGGAGATCGAACGAATCTTCCGCGCCGACGAGGGTCTCGCCGCCGCGACGCTTCGGCGGGCCAATTCGGCCTCCTACGCCAACGGCTCCAAGCGGAGCTTTGGCCTGAAGGAGTCGATCGCCCGACTCGGCAACCGCGTGCTCATGCGGCTGGCCCTTGAGCAGCAGGCCTCCAACACCATGCGTGACGGGGGCAAGAGTTACGGCCTCGAGCGTGGGGCGCTCTGGCGCAGTTCCCTCGGCGGCGCTGCCGTCGCGGAGAAGCTCGCCCAAGAGAGCGGCCAGGCCGACCCGGACCTCTGCTTCTCGGCGGCGCTCCTCCGCGACATCGGCAAGCTCGCGGTCGACACGCTCTCCCATGGCGAGCGGGCCGTCTCGTGGAACTCCGGGGCCGACCGCCCCTTCGTCGACGTCGAGCGTGACCGCTTCGGCGCCGACCACGCCCAGATCGGGGCGTTCCTCGCCGAGAAGTGGTCCATGCCGCAGGAGATCGTCCTCGCGGTACGCCACCATCACCAGCCGCCGGAAAGTCCGACGAGCTGGATCTGTGACATCGTCCACTGCGCGGATTGCATCGCCCGCTGGGCCGGCCTCGGCATCGGCGACGACGGCATGTGCCATCCGCTCTCCCCGCGGGCCCGTGATGCCGTCGGGATTCACCGTGAGCGGGTCGAGGCCCTGGCTGCCTACGCCCTCGAGTTCGTCAACACCATCGAGCGCGACCTCCAACAGGGGGCGCATCAGCATCAGCAGCAGAGGAAGTCAGCATGAAATGCAACGTGCTTGTCGTCGATGACTCACCGGTGCTTCGCGGTGCGATCGTGAAGGTCGCCAAGCTGGCCGGCGTTCCGGAGGATCGCATCCACACCGCGGGCAACGGACAGGAAGCCCTCGACGTGCTCGACCGCACCTGGATCGATCTGGTCCTGCTCGACATCAACATGCCCGTGATGGACGGCGAGGAGTTCGCCCGTCAGGTCCGCAAGAACCCGGCGCTGGCCGACCTGAAGATCGTGGTGGTCAGCACCGAGGCCAACGACGAGCGCCTCAAGCGGCTCCGCGAGCTCGGCGTCGTCGAGACCCTTCGAAAGCCCTTCCAGCCCGAGGACCTCTGCCACCTCATCACCAAGCTCCTGGGAGTCTCACCCTCATGCGCGAGCTGACCCCTGCCGCACTCGTGCGACTGGCTTCGGTCGCACTCGAGCGCATCGCCTTCCTCATGGCCGAACCGGCCGACCACCTGACCGGCAACGGTCCGATGCCGCATCTCGCGCCACCGCTTCCGCCGGCCACGCGGTTCGCCCGCATCGAGTACCGCGGCCCGGAGCGGGGCGAGGTCATCCTTGCCGCCAGCGACGGGTGCGCCCGAAGCGTCGCGGCGGGTCTCCTCGGCACCGATTCCGAGTCAGTCGATCCGGCGACCGTCGGCCAAGACGCCCTGCGCGAACTGGCCAACATCATCGCCGGCTCCTTGATCTGCGAATTGGGCGGCGAGCGCTGCCCCTTCTCGATCGGACTTCCCAGTGCCTGCGGCGCCGATGCGCTGCCGGCCAACCCAACCGCTGTGGCGACGCTGGACGTGGAGGGCGAGCGGCTCGAGGTGCATTGGACCCGAATCGCCGTGGCCCAGGCTGCCTGAGGAACTCGGACGCGAACGTGAAAGGTCTGCGATGAGCGGCAAGATTGGCGTCATCATCATTGACGATTCGGCCATCACCCGATCGGTGATCGCCCGGGAACTCGCCAAGGCGGGCGACATCGAAGTGCTCGCCATGGCCGCGGACGCACTCACGGCCCGGGATCTCATTCAGGAGAAGCGGCCGCACGTCATCACCCTCGACCTTGAGTTGCCGCGGATGGACGGCCTCACCTTCCTTCGCCGCGTCATCAAGTACATGCCGATCCCGGTGATCGTCTGTTCCTCGCTCACCCCGGCCGGCTGCTCGAAGGCGATGGAGTGTCTTGAGGCCGGCGCGTGCGAAGTCATCGGCAAGCCCCGCGCCGGAGCGATCGGCGAATGGGGCGCGCAACTCATCGAACTGGTCCGCGGCGCTGCCCGGGCCCGTGTCGAACGGCGCATGCCCGCGCCGGTCATCCCGGTCCTCAAGCCAGCGACGCCGACGCCCGCGGTGACGATCCCGACCAACGTCGATTCACGGAAGATCATCGCCATCGGCAGTTCAACCGGTGGCACCGAGGCCCTGCGCTCGATTCTCGCGGCCCTGCCGCTGGAGACGCCCGCCGTCCTCATGACTCAACACATGCCGGAGGGCTTCACGAAGCCATTCGCCGACCGACTGAACGGTCTCTCGAGAATGGACGTGCGCGAAGCGACGGACGGCGAGGCGGTTCGTCCGGGCTTGGCCCTTCTCGCTCCCGCCGGGAAGCACCTGCGGCTCGCCCGCGAAAACGGCCGTTACGTCGCCCGGCTCTCCGAGGGGCCTGCGGTGAAGCGTCACCGCCCAAGTGTCGAAGTGCTCTTTGAGAGTGTCGCCCAATCCGCAGGCGCTCACGCGATGGGCGTGATCCTGACCGGCATGGGCGATGACGGCGCCGATGGCATGCTCTCGATGGCCAAGGCCGGGGCCTTCACCGTGGCCCAGGACGAGGCCAGTTGCGTCGTCTTCGGAATGCCCAAGGCAGCCATCCAAAAGGGCGGCGTGCAGCGCGTCGGCAGCCTCGACCAGATTCCCTCTCTCATCCGTGACTTCACGACCGGCGCCCACCTGATGGCTGCCTAGTTGTCTCCAGCAGCACCCCGAGCCCTTCGCCATGAGCGCCAACGCACCTCGCACTCCCCAACCGCCGCGTGATCCCGAACGTGGGGCCTTCGACCGTCCCAGCTCGTTGACCTGCACGGTGCTCATCGTGGACGACTCCAGTGCCGCCCGTTCGGTCATCCGCCGGACGGTGCGCGACGCGGGCGTGCGCGACGATCGGATCTTCGAGGCGTGCAACGGCCAGGAAGCACTTGCTCTCTTTGAAGAGGTGTGGATCGACCTCGTCCTCCTCGACATCAACATGCCGGTCATGAACGGCGAGGTCTTCGCCCGGACCCTTCGGGCCCGCGAGGATCTGGACGACGTCCGCATGGTCGTGGTCACGACCGAGCACAGCCCCTTCCGGCACGCCCGGCTGCGGCAGATCGGCGTCGACTGGATCCTGACCAAGCCCTTCCACGCCGACCACCTGCGGGACGCGATTCGGCTTTGCCTGCCGAGTGCGGAGTCTCGCTACGACCGGCACGCCGCGTAGCGTCGACGCGAGCGAGCCGACGCGTTTGCACCAAGAGCTGTGAAACGGCATCGAGGCTCGACGCGCCACGCACAATAGGGCTACCCTTCGCGGCCCGTCATCGGACGAGGTCCCGCCTCTCCCCTTCACTGCCCTCATGGACTCAGAGACTCCCACGCCGCTGTCCCTCTCCGGCACCGATGCCGCCATCAACCGCTTTCGCCTGATGGCCACGCTTGAGGGGTGGTCGTGGGCGGCGCTCCTGGTCGGCATGCTCTTCAAGTACCAGTTCACCGAGAACCCGATCGGGGTGCGGATCGCGGGACCGATTCACGGCGTCCTGTTCGTCGCGTACATCCTGTGCAGCGTGCAGGTGGCGACGAGCCTCCAATGGCCCCTTCGCGTACGGGTGATGGCGATGCTCGCCGCGTTTCCGCCCTTCTGCACGGTGTGGTTCGAGCGCTGGGCGACGCGAAATGGGTCGTTGAGGCGCGCCGACAACCTAACGACGCCGTGAACGCCTCACGAGCGACAGGACAAGCAACCCGAAGCCGGCCGGCGACGGCACAACCCCGAAGTTGAGCCCCCACGACCCGAGGCTGCCGGTGTCGCCTGACTCGAAGTCGGTGACGGTCAGCGTCCACGTGCCAAAGGCGCTCTTGCCCAGGAAGAACGCGGAGAGGTCGACGGCCGCGCCACCGGCACCGGTCGCCGCATAGGTACCCGTCGGGATGTTGAAGGTCGTCCCGTTGCCTTGCTGGGTCGCGATCGTCCAGATGTTCGCGCCACCATCGGCGAAGGCGTAGGAGCCGAGGTAGTTGGAGCTGTCCCCGAAGAGCGAACCGGTGTAGCCGATGCGATCGACGATCGAGACCGAACTGGCATCGGGCGCGGTCAGCGTGATCTTCACGTCACCGCACCAACTGTGCTGGAAGTTGGTGAGGGTGAGCGACTGAAAGGACCCGATCGTGCCTTCGTCGAGAACGGTGATGGCGAATGTGGTGACAGCCGGCTCGTCAAGGGCGTCGTTGAGAATCCCTCCGGCGCCGGAGTACTGGGCCATCGCCCCACACGATGTGGCGGCGGCAAGAACGATGGACGCGAACGCAACGGCATTTCCCATGATGATCCCCTTCTCCTCGTGTCTGAAGCGCAATCAGCGCGTTACCACTCAATGACGTCTCGACCGGCGATCCCGTCGCCCGTCAGGAAGTGAAAGTTCGTGTGGACCAGGAAGTCGTAGGCCAACTCGCCGAAGACGCCGTTCGGCCCCAACGGTGTACCGCGCACCCAGAGGCCCTTCTCGGCCATGGCGGGCGAGGTCGATCGGACGCGCAGGTCACTCTCCATTGCCTCGCGCGGCGAGATGATCCGCACCGACCCGTCAAAGAGCAGGCCCAGGGACCTCGCTTCGTACTTGTGGTGGAACCAGAACTCGCTGCACTCGGCCTGGGTTGCGAAGCAGGGCGAATCCACCGCCCGAAGCTCCATCATGCGCGTCTTGAGGTTCGGATAGACGCACGCGGTGACCGCTGGGCTGGCGTATCCGTCGGCAAGGACGTCCGGGCTCTTGTAGCCGGTCTGCTTCTTGAGGACACCGAGCCCCCACATCGCCGCCGGGGAGTTGCAGTAGCTGGAGTAGATCGGCGCGGCAGGGTCGCCGGCATAGCTGCACGGGCTTGCGAAGAACGGCTCCACCTGCCCAATGATCGCCTCGTCGTCCGGCGCGTAGAACGTGGACGAGTAGAAACGGCCGTCGACATAGGGCTGAAAGCCGGCGCCGTTGGGAATCCGGTAGGAGCCGAAGCCCTTGTTGGCGCCGGAGAAGTTCATGGGCTTGGCGGTCTCAAAGTTGGTGCAATTCGCCGTTGGCCCGCATCCGATCGGCAGGCCGACCTGGACGCCGTTGCAGTCGGTGCCGAAACTCACATCGGGGATGCAGTTGCCCGCACCCGTGTAGTTCGTGCAACCGGCATACAGCCCGACGTTGTCGGGCGTCATCGTGTACTGACGCTGGCCCCAATCCGCCGCGTAGGCGGCGTGGGCCTGCGACAAGGCCGCGAGATTCGCCTTGGATTGGGCCCGGAACGAGGTGCAGCCGACGGTGGCAAGCGAAGGGACTGCCGCGGCCACGACGACCACGAGCAGGAGGACACCAATCAGGACCTCGACCATGGTGATGCCGCGATGGCGTTCATTCGGCGTGCAGCGTGTCATTGGATCGGCCTCCCTGGAGTGCGCTTGAGGAAGTCGCGACCGAGGATGCCGTCGGTCGTCAGGATGTGGAATGAGTTACGGGTGCCGTCGTAAGCCTGGGCTCCGAAATAGCCGTTGGGACCGAAGGGCGTGTCGCGGCTCCAAAGCCCATCGACGAGCTTCGTCGAACGAAGCATGGCCTGATCGTCGGCGACGGCCTGCTTCATGGTCATTTCCTGCACGGAGCCATCGAAGAAGAGCGAGCCCGGCCGCGATGCGAGGCCGTGGTTGAAGTACCAGGGCTCGTCACCGGCAAAGTTCGGATTCGTTGGGCTGGGCGGATTCACCAGCCAACTGTGCTCTACCATGCGTGTCTTGAGCTCCGGATGGACACACTGGTTGAGCGACGGCGCTCGATAGCTGTCAGCGAACGAGGCGTTCGGGTTGCGGAAGCCTCCAAGGGATGGGCGCCGGAGCACCTCGGGGTGGAACATCGCCGCCGGCGAAAGGCAGTAGGCCGCGTACGCAATGCCAATCGACTGGACATGGGTGAACTGGTCCGGGAGCGGGAAGTACTGTTCGGCAACCGACCAGGTGACCGTGTCGAGTTGGCTGTACCACTCCTTCTCGTAGAA
This sequence comes from Phycisphaerae bacterium, assembly GCA_016795065.1. GTDB lineage: Bacteria > Planctomycetota > Phycisphaerae > Phycisphaerales > SM1A02 > JAEUIT01. The sequence goes on along the minus strand of JAEUIU010000006.1, from coordinate 2,834 downwards.
CTTCTCGCCGACGTACTCCTGGAAGCCGCGGAGCGACGGCAGGCGGAAAGCGCCGAATCCGGCGTCCGCACCGCTGAAGTTGATCGGTCTGTAGACGTCTGCGTTCGAGCAATTGCCCGGATAGCCGTAGCCTGCGCAGAGGCCTTGCGATCCCCAGAAGTACGCCCAGGAGGCGCCGTTCGAACTCTTGCCGAGGATCGCCTGGGGAGGGCACGTGATCGACGAGGCATAGGCGCTGCAGCTTCCGTTCACGACGCCGAAGTCACGCGGCGCGATGGACCACTGACGGTCGTTCCAGTCGTTGGCATAGCAGGCCTCGGCCTCGCCGAGCACGACGAGGTTCTTCAGGCTGACCGTCCGAAGGCCGCCGGCGCGGGCGTGGCGGGCCAGTGGCGCGACCGCTGCAACCAGCACGGCGAGGACGACCAACGTGATGAGCAGTTCCAAGAGCGTGAATCCCGCATGACATCGCTTCCCGCCCCATCGACGGGAGGTTCGCGTGCGGCAGCAGGTCGCCAAAGGCGACGCTCGACCGGTGTTCAACATGGGTTGTCTCCTGCAACGGGCCTTCACTCACCGCAGCCCGATGTGGCGAAGAAAGACATGGCGCGCCGACGGCGGTTCGCAGCTCGCGCCCGCTACCAATACGGCAACTTCCCGCCGATCGCAAACAAAATTCCCAACCGCAGAAAAAAAGCCCCGCTCGCGCGGGGCTCTCTTTCTGTCTCGGCTTTCGGCTTTCCGCTCTCTCGAGCGAGCGATCACGCGAGCTCGGGGAAGATCTTCCGCACCGTGCCGACCAGATCCTTGACGTGGCTGATCGACTCGTCCATCAGCTTCTTCTCGTCGGCGTTGAGGTTGATCTCGACGATCTTCTCCATGCCGTTCTTCCCGAGGACGCACGGAACGCCGACGAAGTAGCCCTTGCCCTTCTCCGTCGCGACGCCGAATTCCTTCTCGCAGTAGGCGGCGCAGGGCAGGATCCGCTTCTTGTCCTTGATGATCGCCTCGGCCATCTGGACCGAGCCCGACGCCGGAGCGTAGTAGGCGCTGGTGCCCATGAGCTGGACGATCTCGCCGCCGCCGACCTTGGCCCGCTGCACGCAGGCGTCGATCTTCTCCTTCGAGAGGAGCATGTCGATCGGGATGCCGTGGACGCTGGTGAAGCGCGGGAGCGGCACCATGTCATCGCCGTGACCGCCAAGGAGGAGCGCCTGGATGTCCTCGACCGAGCAGCCGAGTTCCATCGCGAGGAAGGCCCGGAAGCGGGCGACGTCGAGGCAGCCGGCCTGACCGAGGATCTTGTTGGTCGGGAAGCCGGAGGCCTTCCACGCGGTGTAGACCATCGCGTCGAGCGGATTGCTGACGATAATCATGACCGCGTTGGGCGAGTGCTTGGCGACGTTCTCGGCGACCTCGCGGACGATCTTGACGTTGGTCTGGATGAGGTCGTCGCGGGACATTCCCGGCTTGCGCGGCAGGCCTGCGGTCACGATGACGACGTCGGAGTCGGCGGTGTCCTTGTAGTCGCTGGTGCCGATCACATTGGCGTCGAACTCCTCCATCGGAGCGCAGCAAAAGAGGTCGAGGGCCTTGCCCTTGGCGACCCCGACGCGGTCGGGAATGTCGAGGAGGACGATGTCAGCGAGTTCCTTGGCGGCGGCCCAATGGGCACAGGTGGCGCCAACGTTGCCGGCGCCGATGACGGAGAGCTTTGCGCGTCGCATGATGTGTAGACCGTTGTGGTTGTGAGTGGGTCCCGACGTTGGCCTGACGCCCGAAAGTCCGGGGGCGGGCGGTCGAGTTTGGAAACCGAAGGGCGAATATCGTAGCGGTTTTCCGGCCTCCTTTGCGTCCGGTTTGGCGCTCGATCAATGGGTGCGACACCCCGCCATGGCGGATGCACGGGCTTCGACGTGTCGGGCTGCTTGGGTACGATCGCCACCCGTCGCTTCCCCTGTCGCTTCCACTGGACTTCCCATGCGCCGACCCCTGCTGGCCGCCAGCGTCATCCTCATCGCCGCCGCCGGCTCGGCGTGGGACGCGCCCGGCCATCGCGCGGTCTCGGTCGTGGCGGTCGACCAGCTCAGCGAGCGCGTGGCCACCTCCTGGCTCGGCGACCACGAGGTTCGCTCAGCGGTCGCGTTCCAGTCCAACGAGCCGGATCGGTACCGCGGAACGCCCTCGGCCGTCCTCAACCACGAAAACGGCCCAGACCACTACATCGATCTGGAGCTGCTTGCCAAGCACGATCTCACGCTGCGCTCGCTCCCGCGCCTGCGCTACGAGTTCGTCGCGCAGCTTGCCCGCACTTCGTCGATGCCGAAGCCCGAGTCCGGTCCAGACGGCAAGCCCGCCCGTCGCGGCGTCGATCACCGCACCTTCACCGACGACGTCGGCTTCGTCCCCTACGCGATCGTCGAACATCATGCGAAGCTTGTCTCAAGCTTCACCACGCTTCGGATTCTCGAGGGGCTGAACGACCCACAGCGGGCGATCCAGCTTGCCGCGGCGCGAGCCAATGTCCTGCACGAGATGGGACAGTTGAGTCACTTCGTCGCCGATGCGGCCCAACCGCTCCACACAACGATCCACCATCACGGCTGGGTCGGCGCGAACCCGGACAGCTTCACGACCGACCGCGGCTTTCACGCCTACATCGACGGTGAGATCGTGGCGTTTCACGGCATCACGGAGGCCGAGATCGCCGAGGCCGCCAAGGAGCGGCTCGCGATCACCGACGCCTCGCTCTGGGACGAGGTCCTCGCCCTCATAGAGCGAAGCCACGCGGCGGTGCGCCCGCTCTACACGATGCACAAGGACGGCAGCCTCCG
>JAEUIU010000075.1 GCA_016795065.1 Phycisphaerae bacterium | reverse complement strand
ACGGTTCGGGAACCGCTCGATTCATTCATGTCGGAGAGCCTCGATCGGATCAAGCCGTGCGGCTTTGATCGCCGGGAACATGCCGAAGGCGACGCCGACGAGGGCGCAGAAGCCGAAGCTCATCGCCACCGCCCACAGCGGCACCTGGGCATGTTCAAGATTCGAATTGGGTATGCGGGTGAGGCCGAAGGCGAAGATCTGCCCGATCGCCACGCCGACGAAGCCGCCGGCAAGGGAGAGCGTGATCGCCTCGAGCAGGAACTGCATGAGAATCGCCGCGGGGGTCGCACCGACAGCCTTCCGCAAGCCGATCTCGCGGGTGCGCTCGGACACCGAGACCAGCATGATGTTCATGATGCCGATCCCGCCGACGAGCAGGCTGATGCCGACGATGCCGCCGGCGACCGCGGTGATGCCCGAGGCAAGGGCCTTGAACTGCTCGATGAACTGGTCGATCGCCGCGACCTCGAAGGTGTCCGGGTCGCTGCCGACGAGGCCACGCTCGATGCGGAGGACGCGGCGGATCTGGCTCTTCGATTCCTCGGCCATTTCGGGGTTCTTCACCATCGCCGAGACGCGCATGAAGAAGAAGTCGTCGGGCTGGAGCTTCTCGGCGACCGAGAAGGGAATGAAGATCTCCGAGCTGTTGCCGGACATGCCGAACATCATGCGCTGGAGCGTCTCAACCACGCCGACGATCAGGAATCGCCGGCCGCCGAGGAGGATGTGCTGGCCGGTCGGATCGGTGGGGAGCTTGAGCTCCTTGATCGCGTTGTCGTTGATGAGGCAGACCTGCCGCTGGTTCTCCTCGTCGACCCGGGTGAAGGGCCGACCCGTGGTGACGTCGCGGTTCTCGATCTGGTGCCAGTCCGGCCAGATGCCGGTGACGGTGATGCCGTCGAGGGTTTCCTTGTCGCTCTCGACCGTCAGCCCGACCTCGGTGATCGGCGTGATCGCTTTCACCGTGTCGCAGCGCTCGGCGATCGCCTCAACCTCGCGGGTCTTGATGCGGATCTTTTCCCACGGATAGAGGTTGCGCGGTGCGTTGTCTGGGCGGTCAGGGAAGATCAGGACGCGGCTCGCCCCGAAGCTCTCGAACTCGGTCAGGATCTTGGTCTTGAGGCCGACGAGGGCAGCGATCACCGCAGTGACGCTGGCGACGCCGACGATGATGCCCAAGGTGGTCAGGGCCGAACGAACCTTGTTCGCCCAGATCTGAGCCAACGCGAGGGCGATCGCTTGAATGTAGAAGAGCGGGTTCAGCACGCCTTGCCTCCCGCGCTTGCAGCAAGGGCCTTCCGTTCGGCGAGGCGGGCCTCGACATCGGCGCGGTGGGTGCCGGCCTGATCTCGGTCGATGGGCAGGTCGCTCAGGACCTGGCCGTCCCGAAGCCGAATCACCCGCTGGCAGTGGGCAGCGACGTCATCCTCATGGGTCACGATGACGATCGTCTGGCCTTCAAGATGAAGCTGGCGAAACAGGGCCAGGATGTCGTGGGTCGTCGCGCTGTCGAGGTTGCCGGTCGGCTCGTCGGCCATCAGGATCGCGGGGCGGTTGAGGATCGCCCGGGCGATCGCGACGCGCTGCTTCTGACCGCCAGAAAGCTGGTTGGGTCGGTGCGTGACGCGATTGGCAAGCCCGACCCGATCCAGCGCCTCGAGGGCCCGCTTCCGACGCGAACGCCAGCTCCAGCCGACGCTTCGGGCGTAGACGAGCGGAAGCTCGACGTTCTGAAGGGCGGTCTGGCGCGGCAGGAGCTCGAAACTCTGGAAGACGAAGCCGATGTCCTCGTTTCGCACCTGGGCCAGTTCCGCTGCGCCCATGCGGCTGACTTCGCGACCCTTGAGGCGATAGGTCCCCGCGGTCGGCCGGTCGAGGCAGCCGAGCATGTTCATGAGCGTGCTCTTGCCGGAGCCCGAGCTGCCCATGATGGCGATCATCTCGTTGCGCTCGACGGAGAGCGTGACACCGCGCAACGCGTGGATCGTCTCGACGCCGACGCGATAGACCTTGGTGATGTCCTTGAGTTCGATGAGCATCGGATTCCCCGACGAGTCGTGCGGGAACGGGCGAACTCAGTGCGTAGCGGCGACGGCGGAAGTCTGAGAAGCGGCGTCCTCCGCTGGCTTCTCCTTGGTCGCGTCCTTCGCCTCATCTACCACGGCTTCGGCGTGCTTCACTTTCTCAAGCACCTTGTAGGGACCCGTGATGATCTCGTCGCCGGCCTGAATGCCCGCCACGATCAGCGTGGAGGTGAGGTTGCTGGCCCCAGTCTTGACCGGTGTCAACGTCGCCTTGCCGTCGACGACGCGGAAGACGACCGACGTGGTGCGTCGCTGGCGATCAACCAGCGGGTTGCTCTGGGCGATGTCGGAGGGAACATCGTCGACGTTCTTGTCCAGCACCGCCTGGCTCGGAACCGCGAGGCCTTCGTGGGTCTTGATCTCAATGTCGACGTTGCAGGCGAGGCCGGAGAGGATCTGTCGGCCTTCCTTGGGCTCAATCGCAATCTCGACCTTGAAGTATCCGCTCCCGCCCCCGCCGCCGGAGAGAAGGTCATTGGTCCGTTGAAGCGGCACCTTCAGCACGCGACCCTCAAAGACCTCGTCGCGATAGGCGTTGATGCGAACGTGGGCAATCTGGTCGGGCTCGACGCGGGCAATGTCGGCTTCGTTCACCTTGGCATTCATCTTGACCTTTGAGAGGTCGCCGATGGTCATGATGACGGTGCCGGCATTGTTCATGGTGCCGATCATCACCAGCTCGCCGAGCTCCGCGTTCAGGGCGGTGATCACGCCATCCATCGGGGCGATGATGACGGTCTTTCCGACCTCCTCCTTGGCCTGAGAGATGTCAGCCTCGGCGGCAGCCAGCGAACTCTCGATGACGCTGATGTTGTGCTGAGTGGCGTTGACGGTGGCCTCAAGGTCGCGAACCCGGGCCTCGGCGTCGTCGAGGGCCTGTTTGGCGATGTCCCCGGACTCGAAGAGGGACCGCTGCCGCTCGAGGAAGAGCTTGGCGTTGGCGAGGGCCGACTGCGGCCCCTTGATGCGGGCCATCTCTCCGTCGAGTCGGTGCTTCTCGCCATCACGTCGGGCCATGGCCGACTGCATGGCGGCGACAATTCGTCGATCGTCGAGGCGAACGAGGGTCTCTCCCTTCTTCACCATCTGGTTTTCACGAACGAACAGCTCGACGATCCGGGCCGACACCTCGGCAGAGATGTCCACCTTGACGTTGGGAATGATCTCGCCTGGAGCCGAGATGGTCTCGACGAGCGGCTGAATCGCCGCCTTCTCGATCCGCACCTTCGTACCGTTGGTCGGACTGCTGGTCGACGGGAACCACTTCGAGACGTCTGGACCCGCTATGACCACCACAGCGGCAAGGATGAAGATCAGCGCGACGAGCACGCCGAGGAGGACACGCACAGTCTCAACTCCTGGAAGGTCCAGTGAGGGGGCCGCCGAACGCCACACGCGCTCAGGGCGAGACTCCCTATTGGGCTCTCGACCCCTTGGGTTGCATCCCCAGCGACCTTTGGCAGCGGGTTCGCAACGGGAATGGAGAGGATACCTGAGTTCCTGTGTGAACCGGGTCGTTCTGGTGAAAAAGCACACCCCCCCGACCGAAGTCGGGGGGGTGCGGAGTCTTGCGTGAGACTGGCTCCGGTGTTGTCAGTCGACGTGACCGGAGACCTCAGAACTCAAACCGATACGTCCCTGCTTACTTGCACGGACCCCAAGCACCGAGAACGAGAGCGATGTCAACCGCATCGGTCGAACCGCTGCCGTTCACGTCGCCACCGAGACCACCCCAGCCACCAAGGACCAGAGCAAGGTCAACGGCGTCGACAGTGCCGGTGCCGTTGAGGTCTGCCGGGCAATCGGGGGCATCGCAGGCATCGCCGATGCCGTCGTTGTCCGCGTCAGCCTGGTCGGGGTTGGGAACCGCCGGACAATTGTCCGAACCATCAACCACGCCGTCGCCGTCGGTATCGACCGGAACTTCGACCGGATCACCGAGGATGGTGAAGGCATTGTTGTAGATATCGAACTGATCGTCACCAGCCTGGACGGTATAGGCACCGTTGAGGCCGGTGTACTTCAGGAAGCCAGGGCTCGGGAAGTTCGCCGAGCGCCATGACCAGCCACTCGTCGCGTCGGACTGCGTAATGCCGTTCGGCGAGTAGATGAACCAAGCGAAGTTGGAAGCGACAGTACCCGGGACCGGGGCATCGAAGTCATTGGCGTTCGAGCCATACACCGTCAGGTAGTAGTTACCCGGCTCCAGGGTCAACGGCGGATCCAAGGCGATCGAGTACGAACCGTTCGCATAGTCGTCGAGTGGATCATTGAAGGCGACCGGGAGCGGAACGCTCCCCGAAGCAATCTGGTCACCGTTCACGGGCGCGATCGCGAAGTTCGCATCCGCGCTCCAGATCACCCAATCGAGCGTTTCATTCACGGTACCAGCGGGAAGGAAGCCCTTAGCGATGATCTCGGTGAGATCCCAGGCGTTCGCTGGCGCAGCGGGCGCCGAAAGGGTGAAGGGGCTGGCCAACCAACGCCGCGGCTGAGCCGCGGAAACAGCGCCACTCGACAGGCCAAGATTTGTGTTCGTGCCTGTGGCGACGGCAGTGACGAACTGCTGGTGTCCGGTCGTATAGGCGACCGAATCTCCACTCACCGTGATGTCACCGGCGCCTGCAGTCGCCGTGTCTTCGGTCCACTGGCCGATTCGAACCAGGTACCACTTCCCTAAGACTGCCGAGTTGATCGACAGCGTCTCAGTATCCGGCGGTCCGTCAGCAAAGCCGAGGAAGGCCGGCGGAATCTCGGTTTCCGGATCCGAGATGACGTTCGAGTCGAACGGTCCGTACATTTCGAGCACGCTGTCCCAACCGAGGGTGTTCGCCGTAGCCGTGAGCACACCGTTGCTGAGCGACTGAACGAAGTACCAAAGGTCCCGCTTCGTCCCGCTCGCAGCACCGGTCACGAATGTCGAAGGTCCATCCGTGTTGGCATTGGTCACGTCGAAGGCAACCGTCGCACCAAGAGCGATCGTCGTCGCAGACGTCAGGCAGTCGTTGACAGGATTCGAGTCGCTGCAGTTGTAGACGAAGTAGCCGCAGATCTGAACGGCACCTTGCGTCACGCACACTCCATCCCATTGGGTGGAGCAGCAGTGTGGATCGGCAACACACACTTGGTTGCAGCAGTTCCAGTCGTCGCAGCCCGGCGACGCGTGCACCTCATCACATGGCTGGAGTCTTCGGGCAGTGCAGCCAGTCACGCCGTCGCTGATGGTCACGTTCGCCGTGTAGTTCCCACAGGTGTGGATTGGCACCGACTGGTTTGGTTCCTGAGCGGTCGTAACGATAAACGTGTACGTGCCCGCTTCCAGATTAAACTCCAGGTCGGTGAACGACGGAACGGCAGCTGCGAGCAGATTGGAATCCCACGGGCAGGTGTTGCCGTTTCCAAGGAAGAGCACATTCTCCCCATTGTCCTCCCGGCCCACGTTGAAGACGACCTTGGAGTTCTGGTTCAGGGTGAACGTGTACCAATCCAGGTCGCGGGCGTTGAACGTTCCATCGCTCTCAGGATCGTACGTGCCGCAGGAGCCGTTGATGCTGAAGGATGTGAAGCCAAAGGAACCGAGGTTCTGGAAATTGCTCGCTGGCGGAGCGCCGAAATTGCACCCGCCGTTGGCTTCACCAACGTCACCGCAGCCAGTATCGGCGTCGGTGAACTGAGCCATTGCGCTGGACGCAAGGCCCGTTGCGAGCAGCGTGCTCGCCAATAGACCGCACTTGATCATTCGAAGTCCTCCTAGAGCCCGCACCTGAGCGGGCCCCCACTGTCAGACACCAAACCGTCCCCGCACACGAGTGCGGCGGCCGGAATGCGCGGAATCACCTAGCAAAGTAGCTCTGACTGAACCGAGATCCAGCGCGAAAGTTTGGAAAAGGTCAGCCCTGTCAGAGACTTGGAGCTCGGGCCGCTGTTTCGGCCCGGCTTGCTAGGCCGAGGCATGGCACAACCCCCCACCCGGACACGACGGCCGCGCGGAAGGCAGGTGCAAACCTGATGATTCGCCGGCCTACCGCACGGGCTCGATGGTCACCGTGAGGCGGCAGCTTCTCAGTTGCTCGGCTAAAAATTCGGCACGTTCCCGGTGCGTCGCCAACACCTGCCCGCAGCCCTTTCGATGGGCTTCGACCATGCATCGGGTGGCGGACGGTCGATTGAGTCGGACCACACGGACAATTGTCTCAACGACGTAATCCATGTCATTGCGGTCGTCGTTGTGCAGCAGAACACGCCATGGCGGCAGAACGTCAGGAGTCGGTCGAGATGGGGCAGGCGCGGGTCGAACAGCCGTCGCCACACCTGCGCCGGTTCCGCTCCCCGTGCTTCGTTGAGGTGACGAAACCGGGGTCTCCGTCTCAGTTGTGGCAGGCGCTGGGGCTGGCTTCACCGGCTCTTCGCTTGCAGCCTCGCAGTTCCGATAGGACACGGTTGACCTCAAGGTGGGTGACGTGCCGAAAGCGGCGTTGCTCATGGACAGGAACGCCGACAGGACACGCATGTCGACGTCGGCTAACAGGCTGTTTCCAGCCGACCACGGATAAGGAGCGAGTGGAATGTCCATGGACTTCAATGCCGATGTCCTCAACTACACCCGGAGCTGTGCCGCCAACAGGGATGGGACAGCGAAGGCAGCACAGGGAACGAACGTACCGCTGGGACGGCAGCGAGCCGAGTATACGGGGGCACTCCGCCAGAACGCCAGATCGAGCAGGAAATCCCGTGAATTGGGGGGGGTAGCGTCAGCCCTTTCGCCAATCAACGACGACCTTTCCAAACTGCTCCCCGGCCTCGAGGCGGGTATAGGCAGCCTGGCCCCGCTCCGGGGTAAACACAGTGTCGATGACCGGGCGAATCGCCCCCGACCGGAAGAGGGCGACACACTGCCGGAATTCATCCATGGTGCCCATGGTGGAACCGACCAAGGTGAGTTGGTTCCAGAAGATCCGGGCAAGGTCGGTCACACCGTCAAATCCGGTCGTGCATCCACACGTCGCGAAGGTGCCACCTCGGGAGAGGCTGCGAATGCACTGGCCGTGGACGCTCTTGCCAATGGAATCGATGCAGAGGTCAACTCCCCGTTTGCCGGTGAGCTTTCGCACATCCCGCGACCAGTCTCCGCCGGAATCCAGCACGCCGTGAGTCGCGCCGATCGCCTTGGCTTGCTCCAGCTTTGCCACCGAGCGACTGGTGACGATCGTCGAGCAACCGAAATGCTTGGCGATGTTCAAGGCCGCAAGTGCAACGCCACCGCCGATTCCCGTGATGAGGACCGACTGACCGGCCCGCAGCCCCGACCGGGTGACCATCATCCTCCACGCAGTAAGGTGGGTCAGGCCGAAGGCAACCGCTTCGGTTGGATCGGCATCCCCAATCGCCACGAGGTTCGTCGCCGGTGCGGTGAACTTCTCTGCCAGACAGCCGTTGGTGTGCTCCCCGATCATCCGGATGTCGTCAGGGGCAGGAGATCGATCCGGAAGAGTCGGGTCAGGCTGAGGAACGGCCGCATTGAGCAGCACCCTGGCCCCGATCCAGCTCGGATCGATGCCGGGCCCGACCGCCTCGACGACTCCCGCCCCGTCCGAGCCTGAAATACGAGGATAGGTGAGGTCGATTCCGGGCAGGCCGCGCCCGACCCAGAGATCCAAGTGGTTCAGCGCGGAGGCCTCGGTTCGGACGAGAACCTCGCCCAGGCCTGGAATCGGATCCGGAAATGCCGGATCCAACCGCACGTTCGAGGCGACCGGTGTCCCCTGCCGTTCAATGACGATGGCCCGCATGGACGAGGAGTGTAGCGGTGGACGAAGGCCCCTCATGCTCGTCCAATCAGGCTCAGAGCCGATCGCCTAAATCACTACGGCCGCCATCACCGTACGCTTCACAGACCGGGCCCGCTTTTTGAACTCCCCCAGCGATTTGACCCATGCACTTGCTTTCCAACTACCCGCTTCCAGCCGTCCTCGTGCTTTTGGCCGCTTCTTCGTCGATGCTGCGGTGCTCAGAAGCAGCTCCCCCAACCTCGCCCGCGACTCCGCCGGCGACAGCGGCAGCTCAGATCGACGTGCCCGCCACCGCAACCCAGGCCCCGGTCACTCCTGCCGCCACCGAGGCGCCTGTCCGAGCGGAACCGACCAAGATCAACTTCGGGATCAAGTCTCCGGGAAGCACGGCGGACAGCACGGTCAAGCTCGTCAACCTGCTGGATCGGCCAGTGAAGATCCTGAACGCTGTCCCGAGTTGCCAATGCACCGGGGTGGATATCACGGGGAAAGAGATTCCGGCGAACGGCTCGATTGAATTCCCTATCTCGATCAAGCTCTCCAAAGCTCCGGTCAAGAAGATGGCCGACCTCAAGGTGATGTTCGAGGGCTTCCCGCGGTTCGTCCTGCGCATCGAACTGGAGGCCGAAGTGGCCTACCCGATTCGGGCTACCCCGGGCTTCCTCGATGTCCAACAACAGGTCAACCCACCCATGCCCTTGAGCGGGACCTTCACCCTCGCCGCATCCGATGGGAAGCCCTTCAGCGTGATCGCCGTTCAGGGCGGCCCACCCGCGCTGATCGACTTTACCCCCGGCACCGACGCCCCTCGGGCTGCATACACGTTGCGGTACGACTTCACCGCCGCAGCCGACCCGAACGCGGGCAAGTTCGTCCCCCCCTACCTCATCATCGAAACCGACCGTCCGGACTGCCCGATCATCGACCTGCGAGTGCGGCACGAGACCACCAAGATCTCGCCCAAACTCAAGGTCCACGAGTACCGGTCGACATTTGGACGGATCGCACCAGGCACTTCGGGTGAGTTCGACCTTGAAATCGAGAACATGAAGTCCCAGCGGGTGACGGGCATCAAGAGCCTTTCCCCTCAGGCGGTGGTCGAGCTCGTCGATCAGGTCGCCGACGACAAGGGCAGCGTCTCGATCAAGGTCAAGGTGACGCCGACGGCCGGGGCGACCGGTCTTCTCTTCTTCCCAATCGAGATCTCGGCTGGTGCCATTTCCACACGGCACCTGGTCATCGGAGCCGTTCGCTGAGCCGACACAGCGCTTGACGCCGCGTCGCGGACGCCGAGCTGTCGACTGTGGCTTTCACTAGTCGAATGAGATGGCGGACAGGAGCTGCCAGAGCTTCAGGTGATCGCCTGCAATGTTCCGAAACTCAGAGCCATGAGCGATTTTTCAGCTAAAGTTCACGCCCGGCGCATCCGGTGATGGTGCAATCTCACAAGGAAGAGCATGGGTGTTCTTCCACATCGCGGCGCAAGGCTCTCATGGAGCGCCACAAAATGAGTTTCTCGCCAATGAAGGACGATCATCCTCTGCATCGTCCTGGCACCATCGCCAACGACATCCACCGCGACTCCAAGACCGGATTGGCTTCAGAGCCAGTCCGCATTCGCAAGTACCCGAACCGACGTCTCTACGACACGATTCGCAGTCGACATCTCACCCACGATGGCGTCATCGCGCTGGTCGCCGAAGGGCGAGCTGTGCAAGTCACGGATAGTCGTTCCGGAGCGGACATCACCAACGCCGTCCTCTTACAAATCTTGATAGAGCGCGACCCAGAGAAGCTCGCTGTGGTTCCTTCCGAACTGGTGTTGCGTGCGATGCGCGCCGAGCCCGCGGCACTCGCAACACTTGCGACCGCAGGGCTCCGAGCTTGGAGCGCCATTGGGAACGCAAACGGAAACGCAGCGGTGGCATCCCATACAGGAAGCAGTCAGCCAAGCGCCTCGCCGACCAATCCGAATCGTCCTCTCCATGACAACGCCGCAAGTGGATCAACACCCGGCGGACCTGGACCGAGCGCAGCGGGCGGGATGGCCTTGGGAGGATCCCAGCCGATGGGGAGCAGGGCATTGGAAACCGTTGCTGGCCGAGCCAACAGTGCATCCATCGGTGAGAGCCCGTTGCGGCCCAAGGCCAAGGCGAAGCGGACAGACGACCTCGCCTGAGCGGCACCGCCGACACGTGCTAGCAGAGATGGAGCGTGCGAGTATCGTGCTGCCGTGATGTCGCGTGCCTTGCTCGGATCACGAGCCTACACGGAGATTCCGCATGCTCGCAGCCTCTCTAGCCTCATTGCTAGCCATCGCCTCGCCGTTGAAACAAGCATCCGCTCCCCCTGTGGCGCCGCCTGAGCAAGGTTCGACAGTCGCTCCGCCTTTTGATCCGCCATCCAAACCGTTGGACGAGCGCGTCGACCCGTCGAAGATTACGACGCAATCCCTCCCTCGACTACCCTCCCCCATCGCTCAGCCGTTGCGGGTGATGACTCGCATCGCTCGCGCTTCCGAAGCCGTGCCGATGAGCCGGGAGCAGTTCGACGCGGCGAAGGCGGCCATCGACCGAGGACTTGCGTACCTTCGCTCATCGCAGCGGCCGAGCGGCGCGTGGATGGAGAAGGAAGCGGTCCAGCCGACGGATCAGCCACGAGCATCCAGCGCTTCGCTCGCCGTCACCGCCATGGGCGCGAAGGCCTTCGTTCAGGCGCAGCCGGACGACCCCGCGGGCAAGCGGGCCTTTGGATTCGTCGCGGCGAAGGTGCGCGACGGAGGATTCGATGCCCTCGCCGAAGGCGGCGTCGGAACGTACACGACATCAGCGATCCTCAGCGCTTTGGCCGTTTCGGATGACCAACGCTATAGCGATGAGATTCGCAGTGCCCTGACTTGGCTTCGCACGACGCAATGGGATCAGTCCGAAGGCATCCAGCCGACCCAAGATTGGTTCGGCGGCGCGGGCTACGGCCGCAACAAACGGCCCGACCTTTCGAACACCCAGTTCATGCTCGACGCGCTGCACGACGCCGGCGTGAGCCCGGACGATCCCGCGGTGCAGAAAGCCCTGGCCTTTGTCGGTCGGGCCCAGAACCTGCCGTCGACCAATGACGCCTCGTGGGCCCGCAACGGTGCACGCACCCCGCTGACCCCAGCTCCCGCGGCGGACGGGACGACGGTGGAAACAACAAAGGCGTCGGCCCCCGCCGGTCCTGCTGCGACCTTCGCGGATGGCGGCTTCATCTACACGCCAGCCAACGGGGGCGAGAGTTTCGCTAGCGACAAGGCAGGCGAGGGACGAACCGGCGAGAAGATGCCGCCCGGTTCGCGCAGCCTCCGTTCCTACGGCTCCATGACCTATGCAGGCTTCAAGAGCCTCCTCTATGCGGGGCTCTCCCGTGACGACGAGCGAGTGAAGGCGGCCTTCGATTGGCTCTGTCAGCACTACACCTTCGACCAGAATCCCGGACTTGGCCAAGAAGGCCTCTACTACTACTACCACGCTATGTCGCGGGCCCTTCTTGCTGCCCAACAGCCGGAGATCCCCGCCCGCGCGGCCGACGGCACCATGACGAACCGCAATTGGCGCGACGACCTGGTCGCCGCCTTGGTAAAGCGGCAGCGGACCGACGGATCATGGGTGAACAGCGCCGATCGATGGGAAGAGTCGCACCCCGACCTGGTGTCGATCTACGCGATTCTCGCCCTTGAGGAAGCCCTCAAGCCGGTCCTCCAGAGCGAGTGATCGGCGAAGGCGATCCGCAAAGCCCGCTATCGAGAACGGCGATAGTCAAACGAGACCATCACCCATTCGTCGCCATCGGGCGTCATCGCGTAGCTCTCTGAACGCCACTCGTCGGTGGAGAGGTAACGTTCCACGCCTCGCGCCCGACGCACGCCTCGGGCAATCACGTCCGTCGACTCCGTCGACCATTGGATGCCATCACTGCCTGGAAGCGGCTGGCCATCGCCGCGCATCAGGCCGGTGCCGGTGGAATCAAACCACGCGAACCAGTAGCGTCGGTTTCGGGTGTCGAAGCCGGAGTAGCCGCGACCTTCAAACGGCTGGCCAGTCGGTGCACCAACGACCAAGTTCTCAAGCACGCGACCGCCCATGATCCAGGCGTAGGTCGACGTGCCGCGGCTCTCGTGGGCCTTGACTCCGGGTGCGGCGAAGACGCTGACCGTCAACTCCCAACTCCCGAGCCTGCGGCCGAGAAGGGCGTGGTCCGGCCCGGGAGTCGTGTATTCCATCCATGCCGCGCGAGGGTCGTTGGTGGTCTGGTCAGCCATGAGATCCTCGGGTCAGGTTTGCGTTGCGGCACCAGCGGACATGCGACGTGCATCACCCACTGGAAGAATGAGTCGCTTGCTCCAAGCCGCAAGAAGCACCGCCCCTCCCAAGAGGCCGGCGCCTGTGACTTGGTGGGTCGTCACGATGATCGCTTCCCATCCAGGAATTGCCGCATCCGTGCGAATCCAGACCGCCGCGACGGCCGCAACGCCAAGGCAGAGTTGGACGCCAACGCCATGCATGAGGAAGAGCCCGAGGCGACGAAGGACCGGATGAGCGCTATGTCCCCAGGCCCTGCCGCCAGCAATGACCACAAGGGCGGTGACGACGACAGCCATGGCCATGTGCGCCAAGATCGCCCACATCGGGTGCCCTTCGGCGGTCACTCCTCCGGGCGGTTGCAGGTGCCGATAGAGCGCACCAAGCGCTGACTGGATGACGAACGCCCACGGCAGGATCAACGCCACACTGCGGTCGGTGATGAGCGACGCGTCGGAGAGTCCGCGACCATCGAGCTCTGGCGCCTCCGACGTGGGCTTCGCACGTGGCAGAATGGGTCGGCTTTCCTTCCAGGTTCGCGATGTCGCTGCCGCCACCGTCAGGAAGGAGGCGAAGACCAACTGGGCGAAGACGCCATGGAAGATCGCCCGAACGATGCTCGGAGCCAGATCCTGGGCCTGTTGCGAGAGTGTCAGGTTGCCGGTGACGCGGGTGCCGCCGAGGTAGCCCTGAAAGCACACCGCCAAGAGCGTGATCACCGCGAGCGAGCGGAGCCACGACTCCCGTTCGCTCCGCCAGACCACGACGACCAGCACTAAGGCCGTCGTGCCGACCAACATGCCGTAGAGACGGTGGGCGTGCTCGTAGAAGATGCCGCCCTTCATTTCGGAGACGGGATAGAGGAGCATGTTGTGGCCGTAGGAATTTGGCCAGTCGGGCACCGCCAAGCCGGACTCGTAGCTGGTGACGAGCCCGCCCGTGATGAGGAGGAGAAAGACGGTGGTGGCGGCGACAACCGCGAAGAGGGCGGTCGCGTTCGGCAGCGGGGATGCGTCGCGGGCTGATCGCGCGGCCCGACCGAAAACGCCACCGAGCCAGGCAAGCAGCGCGCTGGCGATGAAAAGCCCTGCGACATAGACCAGTGGCGTCACCTTCGACCCATGCTGTTCGTCGCGAAGAAACGCCCCAAGCACCAGCAGGTTCGCGAACGCCGAAACCAGGCCGACGCTCACCGGCCGCACGTCGTGATCGCCGAAACGACCGGCCACAAAGCCCGCTACGAAGAGGATCGCGAGCATCGTCGCGAAGAGAATCTCACCCAGAGCGAGTCCCGGCTGCATCATGGAGACGTAGCCCACTGCCCAAAGGGCTGCGGTCGCGGCAAAGCCGAGGGCCAGATGCATGGTGCGGACCCAGCGGGCCCAAACCATGACGATGAGCGAGCCAAGGACAAAGAGCCCTCCCAGCACCAGCCATTTGGTGAGGCCGCCGCCGCCACCTTCGGCGACAGGGACGGCCGGGGCGACGGGGAGCGCAGAGGAAACAGCGAGCGTTGAGGAGGCCAGCCAGGCAGCGGCGTTCATGACCACGGGAGTGCTCTCTCGCGAAGGATTGCGGCGAGACGAGCGGCCCAGGCGGGTCGGTCGGGTCGCAACGAGCGGGGGCCGTATAGTAGAGCTTCGCGCTCGCGCCCACCCGATGCCCCTCGTGCCGGCGGGTTCGCCTTCGCGTTCACAGCATGGCTACTTCCGCTCCAACCCCATTGCCCCCGTCGGCCCCGTCCTCCGTTGCGATCAACGAAGGCGAACCGATCGAAGCGGAGCACCGCGAGACCGGGTTGGTGGGCCTTGTGATCGAGCTGACCAAGGCCCGACTCAACGGACTTGTCCTCATCACGACCGGCGTCGGCTACCTCTTGGCTGGCCTCGGAGCGATCGATTGGATGCGGCTCGCTTGGACGATGGTCGGCACCGCCCTTGCCGCCGCCAGCGCGGCCATGCTCAATCAACTCGCGGAAAGGCACCGTGATGCCCTGATGCACCGCACGGCGCGGCGCCCCCTTCCGCAGAAGCGCGTACCCGCCCCCCTCGTCTTCGTCGCGGGCGTCCTGAGCGCGTTTGCCGGCTTTGCGATCCTTGCCCTTTTCGTCAACCTGCTCTCGGGGACGCTCGCCCTTGCCAACGTCGTCCTGTACGTCATCGTCTACACACCACTCAAGCCGCGGACCACGCTGAACACCCTGATCGGCGCCGTTTGTGGCGGCATTCCACCGATGATCGGATGGGCGGCGGTGACCGGCGGATTGGAGCCCGGGGCGTGGCTTCTTGGCATTCTCCTCTTCGTCTGGCAGATGCCGCACTTCATGGCTCTCGCCTGGATGTATCGCGATGACTATCGCCGCGGCGGAATGACCATGCTGCCGGTGGTCGATCCGCAGGGCGAACTCACCGGCCGCGTAATGGTGGTGACATCGCTTCTCTTGGCCCCCTTGGGAATGAGCGCCACGTTAGGTGGCCTCTGCGGATGGGTGTCAGCCGCCATCAACCTCCTGACCGCGCTGGCGATGACCTGGATGTCCTACCGCTTCTACGTTGAGCGCACCGACCTCGCCGCCCGCAAGGCCTTCTTTGCGAGCATCATCTACCTTCCGATCGCTTTGGCGGCGATGGTTGTCGACCGCGGACCGGTGTCGGCCGAGGCGTGGCTGCACGGCGGTCGCGATCCCTACGGAGAGACGCGGCGCCTTGAGCTGCCACCATCTCCGGTGCCGGCGGCACCAAGCCTCGTGAATCCGGGGAACGGGCCGTGAGCGAGGCTTCGCCCGACTCCGCGACGCCGGCAGCGGTCTGTCTGACCTTCAAGGACGGTGGCTGGGTGCTCTTGGCGGCAGGCGTGCTCGTGACAGCGGTCATTGTCTGGGCGTTCGCCGGCGTCCTGAGCGGCCATCAGCGCATTGGCGGCTCCGATGTCGCCTCCTATGGCTTCGACCTCACGACGTGCCTCGTCGAACGCGGAGTAATCACGCCGTCGGGTCAGCCTCGCGATTTTCTTCGGCCGCTCACCGTCGAACGCACGATGCCGGGGGCCACGATGGCCGAGTTCAATGCCCGGACCCGCAAACGCTACGTCGTGAGCGATGACCGCGTGGTGGGCGTCCAACTTGGCAGCGAGACGCGAGCCTACCCGCTCTACCTCCTCAATGGCCACGAGGTCATCGAGGACACGCTTGGCGGCATTCCGATCGCCGTGACCTACAGCCCCCTTTGCGATGCCGTGAACGTCTTCGACCGGCGAGTCGGGGAGGGCACGATCCACTTGCGGGTCAGCGGGCTCCTGCACAACGCCAACTCCCTTCTCTACGACGCGAAGGGCGAAGAGGAGCCGGGAACCGACGAGACACCAAGCCTCTGGCGCCAGCTCGACGGCCGGGCCATCAGTGGGCCGCATGCGAAGGCGGGCCATGTCCTGACGCCTATCGCGAACGTTGCCGTCACCACGTGGAGCGACTGGCTGAAGACGCACCCCAGCACCGACGTGCCGGAGCGTGATCCCGGCAAGATCCGGCTCTACGACGGCATCTCCTATGTGCGTGACCACGCTCTGCCGACGATCGGCTTTCCGGTTCAGCCCGAACCGCCAGCGATCCTGCCACTGAAGTCGACGGTCCTTTTCCTGCGAGTCGGTTCGAGCGAGGCGGTCCATTCGGTCGAAGCGTTGCGGGCTGCCGCGGTCGATGGCGTCTACACCTGCACGATGGGTGGCGAGACCTTGGCGATCCACCTTCCGAACGCGCCCGAACCGGTTTGGCGAGTCGTCCACGACGCGAGCACCCCCGTCTTCGCCCGAAGCGCGTTCTGGTTCGCCGCCTCGTCGATCCTCGGCGTCAAGGATCTCGATCCGCTCGCGCCATCACGCTGAGGCACGATCGAAGGCGGAATGAGCCGGTCGTAGCGGTTGTGCAGGATTCCTACCGCGAGAACGGCTGGCTGCAGCCCGGGGTTCCTGCCGACATCTTCAGCGTGCCTCGCCGACACCTCCATCTCTGCGCTGCTGCCCTCGCATCGCTTCCCGCGTCATTCGCCTTTGGTCAGGCCGGCTGCCCCGGGCAGGGAAGCTGCCTCGCCGAGCATCAGAATCCGGGTTGCGAGAATGTCGAGTGCTGCCAGATCGTCTGTGCAGTGGATCCTTTCTGCTGTTCGTCCCAATGGGACAGCTACTGCGCCGACGAAGGCTGGGCCTACTGCGCGGCGAGCTGTGCGGGTCCCCTTTCCGGTGACTGCCTGACGCCCCATGCCGATCCGGCGTGCTTCGATGCCGAGTGCTGCTCAACGGTCTGCACGGCTGACCCGTTTTGCTGCGAGCAGCAATGGGACGAAGTCTGCGCCTCCGCGGCGTACGCGGCGTGTGTGGTGGCTTGCGGCGGAAGTCTCGCCGGCGACTGCCTCATTCCGCACGAGACCCCATCATGCAATGACGGCGGCTGCTGCGATGACGTATGCGGTGCCGACCCCTACTGCTGCCAAGCCCAATGGGATGACGTCTGCGCTCAAGAGGCGTGGGATCTCTGCGTGAGCTGCGGATCGCCGACCAGCGGAAGCTGCTACACGACGCACGGTCCCGGTTGCGACAACGAGATGTGTTGCCAGACGGTGTGCAGCTACGACTCCTTCTGCTGCCTGGTCGAGTGGGATGCCTTCTGTGCCGATGCGGCAGATCTCCTCTGCGCGCCATGCGGCGTGGCCAGCGCGGGCTCCTGCTTCGCACCGCACGGCGCCGGGTGCGACGACGAGACCTGCTGCCTGTCGGTCTGCGTCATCGACAGCTTCTGTTGCACCTCGGCGTGGGACTCGACCTGCGTTGGTGAGGCAATCGAACTCTGCTCGGCGTGTGGCAGCCCGGCCACCGGCGATTGCTTCGAGGCGAACGAACTTCCCTTCTGCAACGATGCCGTCTGTTGCGAGGCCGTCTGCGCGCTTGATGACTACTGCTGCAACGCCGAATGGGATGGCTTCTGCGCCCTGGCCGCGATGCAGACATGCGGCGGCTGCGGCCTTCCCGAAAGCGGCTCCTGCCTCATGCCTCACATGACCGCGGGATGTGACGACCTCGAGTGCTGCGGTGCGACCTGTGGGAGCGATCCCTATTGCTGCGACATCGCTTGGGACGAGTTCTGTGTGGCGGCAGCCGAAGGGGAATGCTCCTTCCCGCCTTGTTACGGCCTGTGCAGCGCCGACTTCGACGCCAACGGCATAGTCAATGCGTCGGACATGGCTCTCCTGCTGGGGGCATGGAACACGACCAACCCCTGTGGCGACGTGGACGGCAGCGGCGTGGTCAACAGCGCCGACCTGGCGATGCTCCTCGGCAGCTGGGGGCCGTGCGGGTCGGAGTGAGGAAGCGATCTCAGTCGGGCCCTATCGGGTCGAGCCCCACAACAGCGTCGCGTACAGCACGATCCACGCAGCATCGAGGAAGTGCCAGTACATCCCGCAATAGGTAATCCCGGCGAGACGCTCGGGACCGTAGAGGCCACGCACGGCGTTGCGGGTGGTGACCAGCATCGGAAGCAGGCCGCCGATCACGTGCAGTGCGTGCAGGACCGTCAGCACGTAGAAGGTCCACGCGTAGAGGTGCTTGGTAAAGGCCATGTTGTCGCGCATGGCGTCGATCCAGGCGTAGGTCTGCACACCAAGGAACGCGCAACCGAGGCACAACGTCGCGACCATCCAGACGCCGACACCCGGTTCGCCCCGTCGCGCAGCGAGCGTTGCCACGTGCATCGTGCCGCTCGATGCAATCAGGAAGATCGTCGACAGCAACAGCGCCTGCGGCAGCGGCGGCATGTGCGGCGGAGGCCAGTTGCCAATGTTGTTGGGGCTGAGCCGCACGAAGACATAGGCCATCAGCGTCGAGGCGAAGATGACCGCCAGCGTCGCAATGAGGAGCCACATGCCAAAACGGCCCGCTTCAAAGCGGGCCGTTGGGTCAGTGAATGGGGTGACGCGCTGGTTACGGAAGAGTTGGAAGCTGAAGAACGACATGCCTCAACTCGTTCCCGGCGCCTGGCCGAACTCAGCGGATCAGTTGGTTCTGCTTGGCAATCGGCGCGTCCGGGGCCTTCTGGCCGAGTTCAGTCTGGACACCCGTGGGGTTGCCCCGAATCAGCTGCGGCTCGTACTGCTTGGAGTCGAGCATCGTAAACCAGATGAGCAACACGACGAAGGCGATCGACCCGACGAGGGTGAGCTGGTTGAATGGGCGATCCCACTTCAGGTGCATGAAGTACAGGCCGACCAGCGTCGCCTTGACGCCCGCGATCCCGATCGCGATGTAGATGTTGGCCTCACCGAGGTCAACGTACCGAACCGCGACCGTGATGATCGTCAGGACCAGCAGCACGGTAGCGGTAGCGAAGAGAATCCACAGCGGGACGAGGTGGCCGACGAGCGGATGCTCGTCTGCACCGGCATGAGCGTGTGAGTGGTTCGACATGGGGACCTCGGACCTATGGAAGCGAAAGAGCCGGAAAGCGAGTGTGCGCCCGAAGGGCAGCCTGGCAACAACTGAACGGACCAAGCAGCGAATGTGCGCCCGAAGGGCAGCCTGACAACAACTGAACGGACCAAGCAGCGAGTGTGCGCCCGAAGGGCGGCCTGGCAACAACTGAACGGACCAGGCAGCGAGTGTGCGCCCGAAGGGCGCTACGGAGCGCTCAAATTAGTGAATGAGATAGAAGAGCGGGAAGAGGAAGATCCAGATCAAGTCGACGATGTGCCAATAGAGTCCGACGAGGTCCACCGGGGTGTAGTACTTGCTGTTGAAGTCGCCTCGGATCGAACGCAGGGTGATCCAACCAATCAAGAACATGCCGATCACGACGTGGATGCCGTGAAGGCCTGTCATGCAGTAGTAGATGCCAAAGAACCGGTGCGTGTTGACCGGCATCTGGGCGTTGTAGACGTGCGTCTTCATCGCGAGGTCATGGTCACCTGTGGCAGCATGGCCATGCGCGTCATGAGCGTGCATGGCGTCCTCGCTGGCGAGGCCACTCGGGCCCATGGCAGCTCGCTTGATCGACGACGCCTCAGCCGGGAGCGGCTTTCCGATCAGCGGGTTCACCGTGAGGGGCGAACCGGCGGTGGCCGCGGCCGGCGTGCTCTCGGTCACCAGTGCCGCCTCGGGAGCACCGAGCGGCTTGCCGTTCTCGACGACCGGCTGATAGAAGGCCGGCCCCCACTTCAAGTTGGCGTCGAACTTGTGGGTGTACTCGAAGTACTTAATGACGAGGAAGCCGCAGGCGCCGAGGAAGGTCAGCAGCAGGCAGACGACCAGCGGCCCCTTCTTGCTCCGCTGAGCGAAGTGCACGGCCAAGGCCATCGTGAGCGAACTCAAGATGAGCACGCACGTGTTGATGCCGCCCATGATCGTGTCGAGGTAGTTGCTCGCGAAGGAGAAGACCTCGGGTTCCTTCGCCCGCATCAGGGTGTACATCGCGAAGAGGGCTCCGAAGAAGAGCACTTCTGTCGCCAGGAACACCCACATGCCCAGCTTCCCGCTGTCGAACTGCTGGGCTGGCGTCTCGAAATGGTGGGCAAGAAAGGGATACTCACTGTGACCATGGCCACCATCGTGGGCATGATCATCGTGAGGGGTTGAGTGGCTGTCGATCGCGGTCACCGGAAGAGCTCCTTCGTCATCAGGAGGGCCGTCATGCTGGTCTGAAGATCCGTCGTGGCGGGTGCAGGCGGTTAGTGATGGCCCTTGCGCTTGGGCGCGTTCGGGTTCAGCTCGGGATCAAGGCTCCGATCGACGATGTAGCCGTTCGAGGCCTCGTCCCAACGGACCACGGAGAAGTCATAGCAGTCACCCACCCGCGGCGTGACCTTGAAGTTGTCGTGCGGCGGCGGCGACGGGCACTGCCACTCGAGGCTCCGACCGCCCCACGGATTCGCGGGAGCGGGCTTGCCTCGGTAGAGCGAGTGGATCAGGTAGATCGCCGTGATCACGAAGCCGAGGGCCATGATGTAGGACCCGCCGGTCGAGATGTGGTGATAGGTCTTGAAGGCCTCGGCCATGCCGGGAAGCTGGTCGTAGCTGTAGTAGCGACGCGGCATGCCCTGGCTGCCGAGCATGAACTGGGTGAAGAAGGTCAGGTTGAACCCGATGAAGACCAGGGTGCATCCGATGCGGCCCCAGAACTCCGAGTACATCCGGCCGGTCATCTTCGGCCACCAATGGTGCATGCCGCCGATCATCGCGATGAGCGCCGAACCCATCATGACGTAGTGGAAGTGTGCCACCACGAAGTAGGTGTCGTGCAGGTGAATGTCGGTGTTGAGCGTGCCCAGATAGAGACCGGTCAGGCCGCCGATGGTGAAGAGGAAGAGGAACGCCAGGGCGTAAAGCATCGGCGTCGTCAGCGAGATCGAGCCCTTGTAGAGGGTGGCGAGCCAGTTGAAGACCTTGATCGCCGACGGGATCGCGACGCTGAAGGTGATTGCCGAGAACACCACGTTCATCAGGCCGGACTGGCCCGAGGTGTACATATGGTGCCCCCAGACCAGGAACGAGAAGAAGGCGATCGCGATCGAGGAGAAGGCGATGAAGCGGTACCCGAAGATGTGCCTGTGGGCGTGGACCGAGATGATCTCGCTGATGATGCCCATGCCCGGGACGATCATGATGTAGACCGCCGGGTGGCTATAGAACCAGAAGAAGTGCTGGAAGAGGACCGGGTCGCCGCCCCACGCCGGATCGAAGATGCCGATGTGGAAGATGCGCTCGACCGCGAGCAGGCTCAGGGTGATGGCAAGAACCGGCGTGGCGAGGATCTGGATCAGGGCGGTCGAATAGAGGGCCCAGAGGAAGAGCGGCATCCGGAACCAGGTCATTCCCGGCGGACGGAGCTTGTGCACCGTCACGATGAAGTTCATGCCGGTGAAGATCGAGCTGAAGCCCAGGATGAACGCGCCAGTGACGACCGGCACCACGCCGCCGAAGCGGGTGGTCGTCGAGTACGGGGTGTAGAAGGTCCAACCGGTGTCGAAACTGCCCATCAGCAGGCTGAGGACGACGCAGGTCGCACCGAGAAGCCAGAGCCAGTAGCTGGCCAGGTTGAGTCGCGGGAAGGCGACGTCCTTGGCCCCCAGCATGATCGGCAGGACGAAGTTGCCCAGTGCCGCCGGAATGCTCGGGATGATGACCAGGAAGACCATCACCGCACCGTGCAGGGTGAAGAAGTGGTTGTAGGCCTCGGCCGACATCCACGACACCTCGCCCGGGAAGAGGAGCTTGGTCCGGACCAGGAGGGCGAAGACGCCGCCCAGGAGGAACGAGGCAAGCACCGACACCAGGTACATCACGCCGATCCGCTTGTGGTCGAGCGTGAGGATCCACGAGAGGACCCCTCGTGAGTGGGTCAGGTAGTTGTCGGCCGAAGGACGGGTGTCCAGCGGGCGGGTTGCGTCAAGCGTCGTCATGGCGAGTGCCTTCGCGGAGATCGCGTCGGATGGTCGTGAGGTGGGTCGGAACGTGAGGGAGAGTCAGGCGAACGCGCTGAAGTTACTTGGCCGGTTGGGCGGCCTTCAGCTTGCCCTTGGAATCGAACTCGTTGAGGTGCTGCATGAAGCCGACGAGGGCGTCGATGCCCAGATCATCAAGTTGGCCCTGGAACGTGGGCATACCAGGGGCAAAGCCGTCGACGATGTGCTTGTTGGGCTGGAGGATCGAGTTGGCGATGTAGCCCTTCGCGTGTTCGAACTCCTTACCCGGACCGATCAACTCCGAGAGCGGTTTGCCGTTGACCTTGGTCAGGCCCTTCTCAGTGCGTTCCCAGATGGCGGGGAGTCCGTTGTAGGGACCCCACGATGGGCCGGTGCTCGGGGTGCCGTCGAGCGTGTGGCAGCTTGAGCAGCGTGCGTAGAGGATCGGGCCGGCCTTGAAGTAGAGCTCGTCCTTCGGAATCTTGATAAGCCACTCAGCCTGATCCTTCTCCCACATCGCGAAGTCGGCTTCGCCCTTCACGATGACCTTTCGGTTCATCCGGGAGTGATCCTTGCCGCAGTACTCGGTGCAGAACAGGTTGTGGAAGTCGTCGGTACCGTCCGCTCGCTTGCCAGTCGGCGTATCGGACTGGAACCAGAGCACGTTGTAGCGGGCCGGAACAACGTCCTTCTTCACGCGGAAGTCGGGGATGTAGAGGCTGTGGAGGACGTCGTCGGAACGCATCACCAGCTTCACCGGGCGACCGGCCGGCACGACGAGGTCGTCGGAGATCGCACCGTTGGGGTACTTGAAAGTCCACGACCATTGCTTGGCGACGACGTCAATCTGGTAGGCGTTGGCGGGCGGCGTTGCGAGGGTCAGGTAGCCCTTGAAGCCACCGAAGAAGATCGCTACGACGATGATCACCGGGATGACGGTCCAGGTGACCTCCAGCGGCGTGTTGTGCTCGGAGGCCCCCTCGTGGAACTCCAGCTTCGTGCCCTTCTGGCGGTAGCGGACGACGAACGCCACCATCAGCACGACGACGAGCACGAAGAAGAAGTAGCAGACATACGTGATCGCCATGAACATGAAGTCGACGTTCGGGGCCGTGGTCGAGCCCGAACGCGGCAACCAGAAGCTGGTGTGCCCCGACGCGGGAGCTGCGGTCGCGAGGCTGTTGAGAAGGGCATGCATGGTCGATTCCCAGTCGTCGTGTCAGATTCGCTCCGTCCGGATCCTCGGTTGAGGGCGGACTCGGCGAACGGGAGTTGGATCAGGAGGTTGTTCCGGTCGAGGGAGGCAGACGCCGGCCCTGGCGGCGACGCATCTCGCCAAACCAGAGCCAACCGAGTCCGGTCGCGAGCACAAGCAACGTCGCTGCGCCGCCAATCTTCATGACCCGTTGGGCGGAGAGCACATAGCCCTTCGCGTCGGGGTCATACATGTGGCACCAGAGGATGAAGCGATCGAGCGTGGTGCCGATCTTCCCCTCCGACGCCTCGAGCAGAGCAAACCGGAGGTCGCTCGGCTCGAACTTGGTTCCATAGAGGTAACGCGAGACGCGCCCATCGGGCGTGATCACGAACAGGGCCGCGGCATGCGAGAAGTCGCCGTTGCCCTGATCGCGGAAGCCGAAGCCGACGGCGTCGGCGAGCGTGTGGCTGCTGGACGCGGGACCGGTCAGGAAGTGGAATCCTTCCGTCGCGCCGGGCCGGTTGTACTCAAGCAGGTAGCCATCCCGCTTCACCTTCGCGAGCTGATGGGTCTCGGCCGGGTTGATGCTGACCGAGACCAGTTGGAAGGTCTTGCCCGCGGCCCAATCGACGCCCTTGAGCCCGTCGATCCCGCCGTTGAGGACGAGATTGCAGAGCATGGGGCACTTCAGGTAGCCGATCTGAAGGATGACAGGTCGCTGCTCGCCGCCGGGCCCTGGCTTGAAGAAGTCTCCCAGCGTGACGTCGTTGCCTTCCTCGTCCTTGAACGGGAGCTCCAGCGGGAGCTTCGCGTTGGGCTTCTCGACGATGTCGACGCCGCGCAGCTCGCTCGGAATCTCGCGGTTGAGCTGACCGAACGAGGGCGCCGCCGATAGGGCGATGGCCGCGGAGGTTGCCGCGATCGTCGATCGTGCCGCGCTCGTTCGATGCGTGCTCACTTGCCGGCACCTCCGGAGGGAGTCTTGGCGTTGGCCGCGCTGCCCGAGAGTTCCGTGCCGACGAGCTTCATGGCATCCTCGATCGGGATGCGCAGCCGCTCGGTCTTCTTGACCTCGCCGACCTTCTCGCCGGGCGTCTCTTCAATCCACTTGCCGCTGTCGGCAAGCTTCGCTTGCTGGGCCAGCCGGCCGTTCTCGAACTCAACACTCGGCTTGTTGACGACCTGTTCGGTCTCCTGCTTCGTATTGGCCTGGAAATAGAGCACCGCAACGGCGAAGACGATGACCAAGAAGATGATCGTGCCCGCGATGGAGACGAACCACGTCGAACCCGGTTCGGGATCGTCGATCTGGATGTTCGCGGCGCCTTGATTGTGATCAGACATGGTGTGGCTCACTGATTCCTGCCGAGGCGATTCGGTTCCGGCCCCGTCTGTGCTGGGGAACCGGGAACCGGCTCGGGAATGTCACATGTTCTCAAAGCCCAGCGACTCGCCCACGCGAGGGTCCTTCACGCAAACGAGCGGCGCCCGGCGAAGTTCCCGGATGGTCATCATCCCGTAGAGGCCAACCATGCCCGCCAGAAGCAGCCAGTTGGTCGGCTGGAGCAGGTGGGTCTTGGTGTGTTCCGGGAAGGCTGTTTCGAGTTCGGCGTACCGCTTCACCGCCCCGAGGCCGACCGGCACCTCTGGGTGGATGAGCCAGTAGAGGTCGATCCAGCCGACGAAGAGCATCCATGCGGCGCCGGCCGCAAGGACCATAGGCATTCGCTTCGGCCACTTCGAGATGAAGGCCAGGAAGGGAATGATGAAGTGGCCGGCGAGCAGGAAGACACTCACCCAAACCCAGTCGCCGATCTGGCGGGCGATGAACCAGCCCGTTTCCTCGGGGAGGTTTGCGTACCAAATCAACATGTACTGGCTGAAGCCGATGTACGCCCAGAACACCATGCCGAAGGCAAACAGGAGCTTGCCGAGGTCCTGATAGTGCTCCTCGGTGATGACTCCCTTCATGGCACCGGTCGACTGAATCATGACGCAGGTCAGGATCAGGGCGGCGAAGCCGACCGTGCAGCAACCGCAGAAGAAGTAGACGCCGAACATCGTGCTGAACCACGCCGGCGAGATCGACATCATCCAGTCGAAGGCGGCGAAGGTCGCGGAGAGGGCGAAGAGGATTGCGGCGGGAGCGGCGACGAGTTGCATCCGGCGAGTGATGTTGGCGTCGCCCGAGGCACCCAACTTCAGGCTGCCGGAGTAGAAGAAGTGGGCGAGTGCGCCCCAGATGACGAAGTACGCAACGGTGCGGATCCAGAAGAAGTCACCGTTGAAGAGGCCAAACTGGGAGAAGAAGCCGAGCTTCTTCTGGACGAGATCGGCCTCGGCCGGAGCATGCGACCTCATCGTGGCCATGTCGGCCCACGGCCAGATCTGGGCGCCCTGACCCTTGGCAAAGTAGAGATAGGCGATGGGAAGGAAGAGCACCCAGATCCAACGCAAGTTGGCTGCGAGGATCTCCGCCGGACGGCGGACGGCCACCGACCAACCGGCCCGGGTGAGGTGTTGGACGAAGACGAAGAAGAGCCCGCCGAGGCTGATCGCGATCACGAAGATCACGTTCTGGAGATAGGACTTCCAGAAGAACTCGCTCTCGACATTCCCTGTGGAGAGCATGGCCACCGCCCCGCCGATACCGACGGCGAAGAGGACGCTCATCGCCATCTGAAGCGACGCCGCTGGCCCGCCGAGCTCAATGTTGTGCTTGCCGAGCTTGAGCTCAGCGCCGGAGTGTGCGTGACTCACTGGTTCACCGCTCCTTGGCGGTCATGGCCGCCATCCCGATTGGCCTGGTCAGAGGGTGCGGCAGACGCGACGGTCGCCGCTTCCTCGCTACCGACCTGTGTGCGGCGATCGGGTGGGATGTCTTGGGGGGCTGCGTTCTGGCTGCGCTGAAGCGCCTTCACGTAGGAGGCGATTGCCCAGCGATCCTCGGTCGGGATCTGGGCCGAGTAGCCAGCCATCGTCCGGATTCCGTAGCTCAGCGAGTGGTAGATCTGCCCGATCGGCTGGGCCCGGATCTGGTCCTCGTGCAAGTTCTTGGCCTGGGTCCAAGAGGTGTTGTCGACGGAGCCCGAGCTGTTGTTCATCAGCGTCATGGCCCGTCGGTTCACCATGCCGTCACCGAAACCGGCGAAGCCGTGGCAGGGCGAGCAATAGATGTTGAATCGCTCCTGGCCGCGCCTCATGAAGGTCTCGTCGGCGACGAGTCCCGCCGGAAGCGTGGTCGCCCACTCGGCGCTCGGACCGGTGACGCCTTCCGTGAAGTGCGTGTCGAGGTTGGCCTCGCCCATCGCGACGGTGCCTGCAACGATCGGACGTGCGGCCCGACCGTCGGCGAAGAGGGGGTTCTCCTCTTGGGCCTTGTATTTCGCCTGGTTGTCCATGTCCCAAATGAGGTGGACCGGACGGCCGGGCGAGGACTGGGAACGGATGTACGCGATCGCTGCGGGCGGGATCAGGAGGAGGCACGCGACCGTGCCACCCACGTACAGGAGGGCTCGTGGGATGGGTGAGCTCATTCTTCGACCGCCTCCACCGAGAGCGGATTGAGGGACTTGAGGAACGCTTCGGTCTTGCCGGGGAGGAACCGCGCGTCGCGGGCCTCGATGACGACGAAGAACCGGTCGTTGGTCACACGTCGGAAGCGATCGCTTCCGAAGAGCGGGTGCGAGAGACGCGGCAGACCGTTCATGATGAACATGCCGAACACCGCGGTCAGGGCGGCGAAGAGCACGGTCAGCTCGAACATGACCGGAATGAAGGCCGGAATCGACATCAGCGGCTTACCCGAGATGAGGAACGGATAGCCGGTGATGGGAATCGGGATCGGGATGTGCAGGCCGGTCGAGTTGGTGAAGATCTGGAGGAGGGTCGCGGCGATGGTGCCGGTCATCCCGCCCCCGAAGATCACCACCGGAAGGATGGTTCGCTTCACGCCCATTGCCTTGTCCATGCCGTGGACCGGGAAGGGAGTGCAGACGTCCCACCGTTCATAGCCTTCGGCCTTCACCCGCTCGGCAGCGGCCATGACGGCACCAGGCGTTTCGAACTCAGCGATGTAGCCGTAGAGGACCTTGGACTTGGACCCTGTAGGGGTCGCCGAGGTCGTGGTGTGTGCGACGGTGCTCATCAGTGTGCCCCCTTCGCGTTCGCGCCGTCCGCGTGACCGCCGTGGCCGTGGTCATGACCCGCGTGCGGATCCGCAGCGGGCATGACGGCCTTGATTTCGGCCATCGCAATCATCGGAAGGAAACGACAGAAGAGGAGGAAGAGGGTGAAGAAGAGGCCGAAGGCGCCGACCATCGTGCCGATGTCGACCCAGGTCGGGATGTAGTTGTGCCAGGAGCTGGGCAGGAAGTCGTTGGCGAGGCTCGTGACAATGATCACGTATCGCTCGAACCACATGCCGATGTTCACGACCAGGCTCAGGACGAACATGATCGGGATGCTGGTCCGCAGGGCCTTGAACCAAAAGAGCTGCGGGGTGATGACGTTGCAGCTCACCATGATCCAGTACGCCCACCAGTACTGGCCGAACGCACGGTTGATGAAGGCGAACTTCTCGTACATCGCACCGGAGTACCAGGCGATGAAGAACTCCATCGAGTAGGCGTAGCCGACCATGCAGCCGGTCACCAGGATGATCTTGTTCATGTTGTCCAGGT
This sequence comes from Phycisphaerae bacterium, assembly GCA_016795065.1. Taxonomy (GTDB): domain Bacteria; phylum Planctomycetota; class Phycisphaerae; order Phycisphaerales; family SM1A02; genus JAEUIT01. Next base: position 30,812 of record JAEUIU010000075.1, on the reverse strand, counting down.
GACGGAGCGTGATGATGTCCTTGAGTCCGAACATCTCACGGGCCGGCACGGCCAACGTGACCACCATCGCGAAGCCGCTGAAGATGGCACCTGCGACGAAGTAGGGCGGGAAGATCGTGGTGTGCCAGCCGGGGAGCTGGCTGGTGGCGAAGTCGAAGGACACGACCGAGTGCACCGAGAGGACCAGCGGCGTCGAAAGGGCCGCGAGGATCAGGTACGCCCGCTCGTAGCGGTGCCAGTGCCGGTTCGAGCCCCGCCAGCCGAGGGCGAAGAGCCCGTAGCCGAGTTGTTGGAGCTTGCCCTTCGCACGGTCGCGGAGCGTGGCGAGGTCCGGGACCATGCCCGTGTACCAGAAGAGAAGCGACACGGTGAAGTAGGTCGAGACCGCGAAGACGTCCCAGAGGAGGGGCGAACGGAACTGCGGCCACATCTCCATCTGGTTCGGGATCGGGAAGAGCCAGTACGCAAACCAAACGCGGCCGACGTGAATGCCCGGGAAGAGACCGGCGCAGATGACCGCGAAGATGGTCATCGCTTCGGCGAAGCGGTTGATGGCGGTGCGCCACTTCTGCCGGAAGAGGAAGAGAATGGCGCTGATCAGCGTGCCGGCGTGGCCGATGCCGACCCAGAACACGAAGTTCGTGATGTCGAAGGCCCACATGACTGGGTTGTTGAGGCCCCAGACGCCGACGCCGGTAAAGAAGAGGAAGAGAACGCAGAAGCCCAGGAGTCCGAGCAGGCCGAGGCTCATCGCGAAGGCGACGTACCAGGCGAGCGGTGGGTGCTTGGCCTCGTTCACGCGGCAGACCGTGGTGGTGATCTGCCCGAACTTCTCCATGTTCAGGACGAGCTGGGCCCGCTTGCCCGGCACGTCGATGGTGTTGTCGACCCCACCGATGGGCCCGTTCGCTGGCTGGTTGGCTGGAAAGCTGGTCATGCCTGCACCTCCTTCGATGAGGCAAGACCAATTGAGGCGTGACCCCCGCCTTCCTCATGTGCATGATCGCCGCCCGACTCACCATGTCCGTGGTCGTGGCCGGTGTGATCGAACGTCACCGACGGGTTCCGCACCTTGGCCAGGTACTGCACCCGCGGCTTGGAGTTGAGTTCCTCGAGCAGGCCGTAACTGCGCGAGCTGGCGTGCAGCTTCGCGACCTTGCTGCTCGGGTCGTTGAGATCGCCGAAGGTGATCGCCTGGCTTGGGCACGCCTCGGCGCAGGCCGTGGTGAAGGTGCCGTCCGGAATCGACCAGTCCCCGGTCTCATTCTTCGTTCCGTGTCCGCCAGCCTTCGCCCACGAGTTCTTGTGGGTGATCTTGGCCCGCTGGATCCGCTGCACGCAGAAGGTGCACTTCTCCATCACGCCACGCATGCGGACGGTGACCTCAGGATTGAACTGCATCGAGGTCCACGGGTCCGCCCCTTCCTTGGTGTAGTACTCCGGCTTCACCATCATGAAGCCGCCGTCGCGGACCGGATCCTTGCGGTGCCAGTCGAAGAAGTTGAAGCGACGAACCTTGTAGGGGCAGTTGTTGCTGCAGTATCGGGTTCCGATGCAGCGGTTGTAGACCATGACGTTCAGGCCGTCCTTGTCGTGCATCGTCGCGGCGACCGGGCAGACCTGTTCGCACGGCGCGTTCTCGCAGTGCATGCAGGTGACCGGCTGTATCGCCACGCCGAGAGGACGGTTCGGGTCCATTCCCTTGAAGTAGCGGTCGATGCGGAGCCAGTGCATCTCGCGGCCGCGCATCACGTGTTCCTTGCCGACGACCGGGATGTTGTTCTCGGCTTGGCAGGCGGTGACGCATGCCGAGCAACCTGTGCAGGTCGCCAGGTCAATGGCCATCGCCCAGCGGAACTTCGCCCCGTCGAGACCGGTCTCCTCCCAGAGCGAGAGCCGGTGGGCAACGTGAGCACGGTGCTTGGCGAAATCGGGTTCGTTGCGGTAGGTGCCGAGGTCGTCCTCGCGGATGAGCGCGGGCAGGCGTTCGGCGATGCCCGCGAGCGGCACCGACGGGATGAGCGCGTCAGCAGCTCCGTGATCTTGCGTGTGGGCCAGCGGGTAGGTCCCCGTGCCCTTGCTCGCGGTCGCGCCGGCAGCGATGGCCATCGCCTGCGACGTCCGCAGCGTGTAGGCATTGAAGCCCGCATCACCGCCAATCGGGCCGACGTGATCGGGGCTGCGTCCGTACCCGAGATGAATGCGAATCGAGTCCTTGGCCATGCCCGGCATCGGCCAGGCGACGATCTGGAGTGTCGCCCCGCCGACCGTCACCGAGAGCATGTCACCCTTCTTCACGCCAAGCCCCTCGGCCGTTGCCGGCGAGAGGTACGCGGCGTTGTCCCAAGTGAGCTTGCTCACCGGATCGGGAAGTTCCTGAAGCCAGGTGATGTTCGCGAAGCGCCCGTCATGGACCTTCCCATCGCGGGCGAAGGTCACCTCAAGGCGGTTGCCGCCCGAAGAGGCCGGAAGCGCCTGAAGCGCCGTGGCGATGGCCGCGGCCTGAGCCTGCGGCTTCTCGACCGGGTACGCGCTGCCGCCGACGACGCCGTCGTTCAGGGCGGCGCGCCAAGCGGCCTCGAACGCGGGGCCTTCCAGCTTGGTAACGGCCTGCCAGGTGCGACGAACGATGTCGAGCCCGTCGCGCGGATCCTCACCGAGGAGCGCTGCACAGAATTCGATGCCGCTGAGGCCCCCCTGCCCGTCCCCAAGCAGCGGAGCGATGAGCGGCTGCTGGGCCGAGATGGTCCCGTCGGCGGCGCGAACGTCGCCCCAGGTTTCGAGGAAGTGGCCCTGCGGAATGTGCCAGCGACAACCGGCGTGGTTGCTCGTCTCGTTGCGATAGAACGAGAGGTGAGCGACGGTGCCGGCCTTGGACAGGAGCGAGCCGAAGTTGAGGTCGGCCGGAGCGTCGTACACCGGATTGCCGCCAAGGATGGCGAGCGTCTTCACCTGGCCGGCGTTGATCGCATCGGCCAGGGCCTTGATGTCGCCAAGTCGGGTGCGACCCTTCTCGCCCGCCGGCACGTAGTGAATGGTCGAACCGACGTTGCCTAACGCTTCGTTCATCGCGGCGGCGAGTGCGTGGACGGCTGCGGGCTGCGTTTCACCGGCGATGACCAGCGAACGGCCGTGAGCGCCCTGAAGTCCGGCGACGAGAGCGTCGACGATCTTCATGTCCTCGGCGGAGAGCGTCACCGATCCGGCGAGCGTGCCCAACGCGCTTGCGATCGGGCCTGGCATGGTCTGACCGAGCTTCTGGGCAACGATTGCCGCGATCCCCGCGACGTCGGCGCTGCGTGCCGCGATCCGTTCGTCGGCGCTCATGCCGGTCACGGTCAGGGCGCTCTCGACGACGTAGAGGCAGGACATCGTCTGCTGCTTCGGATCGGCATGGTCGATCCGGCGCGTCGCCGCAAACTCGCGAGCGTTGCGCACGGCGGCGTGATGCGAATGGAGGAAGTCGCCATCCAGCGAGAGAACCACACCGCTGGCCTTGGAGAGATCCCAGATCGCCCGCATCGGCTTGCCGAACGCGATCTCGGTGCCGACCCGCTCGGCATCGTCATTCACCGGCGCCCACTCGAACCACTTCATCGACGGGAACTTCTTGGCCAGTCGGGCCCGCATGTCGGCAAGCGACGGGCTCGAGCTTGGCTCGGCGAGGACCGCGAGCCCATCGGCTGGCATCGTGGCCAGCCAAGAGCGGAAGGCATCGATCGAGGTCGCCTTGCCGGCATCACTCATCGCCCGGCTGCGATGGGGGTCATAGAGCTCCAGGACGCGAGCCTGGGTGATCGAATCGGAGGAGCCGCGAAGGGTCGGGTGATTCGGATTGCCATCGAGCTTGATCGGTCGGCCATCGACGCTCGTCGCGACCACGCCGTATCCAACCCCATCGAGCTCATACGCCGTCGCGTAACGCACCGGCGAACCCGGCACGCGATTGTCCGGGCGCTGGGCATAGGGAAGGATGTGCTGCTCGGGAAGGCGACGGCAGCCGGTTGCCGCGAGGCCGGCAAGTGCCGCGCTCGCTCCCATCAGCTTCATGAAGGTGCGACGTTCGTCGTCAGTCGCCTCCGAAGCCCCTTCCTGGAACTCGTTGTGGCGCCATTTCAGATACTCGTCGGTCGAGTTCTTGTCGTCGAGGCTTCGCCAGAAGACCTTCGACGGCGACTCGCTCACACTCGTGCTCGATCCGCAGCAGCCCGATCCCGCCCCGTCGATACTGCCGCAAGCGCATCCACCTTCGCTCGCGGCGGCCTCAACGGGTTGCAGGATCGGCAGGCTCAGGGAGCCGTCCTGGGCCGTGACGGTCTGGAAGGCTCCGGGCGAATCGCCCCCGGAGGTCGAATCAAGCTGCCCTGCATTGGTCGGTCGCGTATGCATCGTGGGATCCTGCCCATTGTCGGAGCCGCTGGAGGAGGCTCCGTCCCATTCGTTGTTTCAGGCGAGTTCGGCCGCTCGGTCGCAAACCGGCACTCGCGATTCGTGGTCCTGGCGATGGTCGAGTGATATCAGCGGTGGCACGTCGAGCAGTGCTCGCTCGGCTGGATGGCAAACTGGTCCTTCAGCGAGGCCTGCCGCTCGGCGTTCATCTCCACCGACGGGTCGAACGCCATGTCGGTGATCTGATTGAGAGGACGAAGATTCGGTCCCGGGTCCCGGTGACAGTTGAGGCACCACCCCATCGAAAGCGGTGAGAACTGAGCGACGACATCCATGCGGTCGATGCGACCGTGGCACGTTGCGCAGCCGACGCCACGATTGACGTGAGCAGAGTGGTTGAAGTAGGCGTAGTCGCCGAGCTTGTGGACTTTCGTCCAGCGGATCGGCTTACCAGTTTCATATGACTCCTTGACCGGCGCCACGAGCGGGCTGTCCTTGCGGATCTGCGTGTGGCAGTTCATGCAGGTTTGCGTCGGCGGGATTGCCGCGTAGGCGCTGCGTTCCACCGTGTTGTGGCAGTAGCGGCAATCAAGCCCCAACTGCCCGGCGTGCATCGCGTGACTGAACTTGACCGGTTGCTGCGGCTGGTAGCCCACCTCGAGCGTCTTCGGGCTGAAGCCATAGGCGACGAAGAACACCGCGTAGAGCGGCATGATCGCGCCGACAAGCAGCAGCGTTGGAAGCAGGAGGTTGGACCACTTGGGGAAAAGGAATCGGCTCATGCGCTGTTCCTGAGCGTCCCGAGCAACAGTTCGGGACTTGCTGACCACGCACAGCGTGGTCGAGTGCGGGTCGTCGAGTCAGTGTCCTGCACCAACTTCGACGCCCATTCGATCGCGTCGCTCAAAACTCGTCACGGATGCCGCCCGGGGCGGCTGGCACGAGTCAAGTCTCGTACCTTTTTTCACAAAGTTGAAGGAAGATCGTACGAGACCCTTCTCAAACCGTCAACGGAATCACCGACACGGATGTCCGGATCCCCACCCGTTCTGCAGAGCACCGTTGTCGATCGGGGTCCCGTCGGTTGGATCCGTGCGGCAGAAGTTCTTGAGCCCTGCGCCAGCGTCGCGTCGCGTCGTGACGATGAGCGGCGAAGCGTTCGGGCGAACCCCCCGGGAACAGAACGAAGTCGTCGGTTGCCAAGCGGCAATGGCGAGTTTGGAGCGCGGTTGGGAAGGCGATGCCTCACGCGCGTGAAGCAAGTGCATCGTGCACCAATGCGAGAAGGTCGGCATGGTACCGGTCGGCACCGCAATATGTTGTGGTGGGGAGTTTGGGGGAGGTTGTTCGGGGCCGCTCGACGTAGGCCTTTTCCCACTACAAGGGCCCCCTTTCCGGTCTGACGCAGAAGCTCGACGCGCTCGACCCTGCGGACTGGTCACAATGCCTCGCCCCGCGGCACGCTCCCCCTGTTCGATATGTTCGATTCGCACTGCCACCTCACCTTTCCCGAGTTCACCACCCGGGTCGACGACGTGATGCGGCTCGCGCGGGCCGAGGGCGTCTTCGGGGCGATCACGATCGCCACATCGTCAGCAGACGCGGAGCGCAGCCTGGAGATCGCCTGTCGTCATCCTGACGTCTGGTGTTCCGCCGGCATCCATCCCCTCCATTGTGATGAGCCGATCGACTGGGAGACGCTTCGACGTTGCGGCGCGGACCCTCGCTGCGTCGCCTGGGGCGAGCTTGGCTTGGATAACCACTATCCGAAGCCGCCCCGCGCCCTCCAGCACTCCGTGTTGAACGAACAGTTAGCTCGCCTCGAGCGGTGGGCGAAGGAAGGCCTCGCCAAGCCCATCGTCATCCACTGCCGCGAGGCATTCGACGACCTGCTGCCGATTCTCGCCTCATCGTCACTTCCCCGCGACCGCTACGTTTTCCATTGCTTCACCGGCACCGCCGACGAGGCCCGCCGTGTCCTCGACTTCGGGGCGTGGATCTCCTTCACCGGCGTCGTCACCTTCCGCAACGCCAAGGAGGTCGCCGCTGCAGCGACCCTTATGCCCGCGGATCGCATCATGGTCGAGACTGATGCGCCGTTCCTGACCCCGGATCCGATCCGCACCGTGCGCCCCAACGAACCCCGTTACATCCCGCACATCGTTCGCCGCATCGCCGAGCTGCGCGGCGAGACGTTCGAGGCGTGTGCGGAACGGCTGGACCAAAACACCGAACGCTTCTTCGGCATCAGCATCCGTCGCGGCGTGGCGTCGCCGCCGACTCGTGTGGGAGATCCGTCACATGCGTGACCCCGACCGCGAGTCCGTGATGAGTTTCGGCGACCACCTCGACGAGTTGCGCCGTCGGGTGTTCCTTGCGATTGCCGTGCCGCTCCCCATCGCGATCCTCGTCTTCTTCTTCGCGGCCCGCATCCGAGAGGTGATCGAGTATCCGCTGCATGCGGCTTTGCGGGCCAACGGTCTGCCCGACCAGCTTCAGACCCGCACCGTCACCGAGCTGATGGGTGTCGACATCAAGCTCTCCCTGGTACTCGGCGCGGTCATCTCATCGCCGTGGATCGTCTGGCAGGTGTGGAAGTTCGTCGAGCCGGGACTTTACGAACACGAGCGCCGATTCGCTCGCCTGTTGGTCCCAGGCAGCTTTCTCCTCTGCATCGCGGGCATCCTCACGCTCTACTTCGCGCTCCTGCCGATCTCGCTTCATGTCCTGGTGAACTATGGGCTCGAAGCGCGAGACTCGAGCACGCCCACCCTCGTGGAGCCATTGACCCCCGACAATGCCACCTATCCGCGCATGCCCTTCCTGAAGGAAATGCCGAAGGAGGCACGGCCGGGCGAGATGTGGATGCTCGAACATGACCACCAGCTCTACGTCATGACGCCCAAGGGCGAGGTGCTTCGCGCGCCACTCTCCCGCGACACCGCCTACATCCAGCAGTACCTCGTCGGCGAGTACATCGATCTCGTCCTACTCATGACCTTGGGCATCGCCGTGGCGTTCCAGATGCCGCTGGTCATCCTCCTCTTGGGCTGGGTCGGCATCGTGAGTGGTGAGACGCTTCGCACCAAGCGACTGCACGCGCTCTTTGTTCTGACCATCGTGGCAGCGGTGGTCACGCCGACCAGCGACGTGGCCACGATGCTCCTCATGACGGTCCCGCTCTACCTCCTGTATGAGCTGGGACTGCTTCTCCTGGTGGCGGTCCCCCCCCACGCCGTACGCGAGGGATCGGTCGTACGCGGCTTTTTCCGCCGTATCCGGGAGGCCCACACGGTCCGCAGGCCGAACTCGGCGTCCGGTAAGGCGGGTGTACAGGCCGCACCGTCGACATCACAAACCGAACAGCCCGAACGACAGTCTCCGCCTACATCCCCCACCGCGCAAACCTCAGAGACGAACCGGCGTGAGCCGGATGGCGACGCCGATGAGGATGCCCGCGGAGGCGGCTCACTCTGATGCCGCGCCGCGCTCAGCGTCGAGGACTCAAGGGAGTTCGATGGATGCGCCCCACACGGTTGTGGGGCGGTCGTGGCCAACGCGCCCGGCGGAGACGATTGATGTCCCAACTCAACTCACAATTGCGATTGGTGACAAGCCGAAACCCCGGCCTGACGGCGATTGACCTCGCCATGATGGACCGGGCGATCGAACTGGCAGAGCAGGCCGGATCGATCGGTGAAGTTCCGGTCGGCGCGGTGATTTACCGCGGCAACGAGATCATCGCCGAGGCCGCCAACACCCGCGAGTTCGATCGTGACCCATGCGGTCACGCCGAGTTCCTGGCCATCCGCGCCGCGGCCAAGCGCATTCAGGACTGGCGGCTGAGCGAATGCTCGCTCGCGGTGACCCTCGAGCCGTGCACGATGTGCGCCGGGGCGATCGTCAACGCCCGGGTCGGCCGCGTCATCTACGGGGCGACGGACGCGAAGGCCGGAGCCTGCGAGTCGCTCTACCGAATCACCAGCGACGAGCGGCTCAACCACCGCCCGTTCATGTACACCGGCATCAAGGCCGACCGCTGCGCCACCCTCCTCCGCGACTTCTTCAAGAAGCTTCGCGAGGACCGGAAGGCCGCCAAGCGGGCGTCGGCCTAACAACTCGCCGATAACGACTCGCTCGTGAACCAAATGGCGTCCGGCGGACCTCAGGTCCCGCAGATCCGGAACAGCCCACGGCGGTTTGCGAACTCTGTCCAGGAACGACTCGCTCCGAAGGAATGGGAGTAGAGACTTTCCGCGGAGCGTCCCGCCCCCACACACCCACGCGACCACTGTGGGCCGCCCCGCACAGGATTCCGATTGAGATCCCAATTGGGATTCCGATCGGGACATCGGAGAGGAGGCCAGTCATGAGCTGGCACGGATCGAGGATCGTCACAGCGATCCCCGCCATCGCCATGGCTTCGGCGGTGGTCACATCCCCATGCCCTGGTGCCGACGCGAGACCCATCCCGCTCGATGTGGCCCGCTTCGAGCACGACGGCGAGCCCGTCATCCAAGGCTCCTTCGCGGGAAACGTTTCGCTGAATGCGGTGAGCATCGGTGATGCCACCTTCACGCGCGAGAAGTCGACGCTTCACGGAATCGCCGCGGTCCGCGTCTCGGTTCGCGACGGCGCCGAATGGCGGCCTCTCTCCGACGAGGAACTTGCCGCCGGCCGTTCGGCGGTTCGCATCGTCACCGCCCGCAACGTGCCAGCCCCCACAACGGCGATCGACACGTTAGGTGGGTTCTCGGTGAGCACGATGCTCCTTACCGACGGCCGCGCTGACGCCCGCATCGATGTCTTCCTTCCGATGGGCGTCATCGACGATGGACCGGCCAAGCCGGACCGCTCGCCTGAAGCGCTTCTCGTCGGCCCCCCGCCGTCGGGCGATGTCCTCTTGAGTGCCATTCTCGCCGGCGACATCGACGACCCGTACCTGGCCGAACAGGCGGTCGCCGTCACGCGGTCGGCCGTGGACGCCGGCCGCAGCGGCGTGGCGATCGTCCTCGATGGAAGCGATCGACCGCTCAACATCGCCATGGTCGGCTATGACCTGGACGACCTCGGTGCATCCGAGGCCGGTGCCATCGGCTTTCGACTCGACGTGCCGAAGGGCGTCACGATGGCGTTCAAGCTCTTCGGTCTCGGCGAGGGCCCGTTGACTCCGCTTGCCTCCGCTGGGTCCGAAGAGGACGCGGCCATGTCGGCGATCATCGGCGGCTCGCTTGGCGGAGGGGGAGGTGGTGCGTCTCGTTTCTCACGCTCCATGCCGAGTTTCGCTCCGTCGCTGGCCACCGGCCTGAGCGGAGGTGGTGGTGGCGGCGGTGGCGGTGGTGGCGGCGGTGGCGGTGGTGGTGGCGGCGGTGGCGGCGGTGGCGGTGGCGGTGACGAAGGCGGTGGCGGTGATCCGCCGGTGCCCGCTCCTGGAGTCGTCACGACGCTCCTCCTTTCCCTTCTCGGCGGGCCGCGCAGGCGACGCACTCCATAACAGTTCGTTCTTCTCTTCGATGCCGCAAAAGCGATAGCGCCGTACACTCGCGATCATGACGCGGTCGTCGCCCCCTCGAATCGTTTGTTTTGATCTTGGTGGCGTCGTCGTGCGCATCTGCCGCTCCTTCGAGGAAGCCACGCTGGCCGCGGGCGTACCGTTGCGGCGCGTTCCCGCTGACGAGAACGCCCGCTCCCGACAGCGACACCTGATCGCCCAGCACCAGCTCGGCTTCCTCGACGGCCGGTCGTTCCTCGCTTCATTGGCCGAAGCGCTCGACCACGTCTTCACTGTCGACGAACTGGGCCGCATCCACCGGGCCATTCTCCGGGGCGAGTATCCGGGCATCGTCGAGACGATTGCGGCAATCAACGCCCTTGGCATCACCACCGCGTGCCTGTCCAACACCAACGACGACCACTGGGATGAACTCGTGGCCATGCCGGCCCTGCGGGCGATGCACGCTCTCCATGCATCGCACCTGTGGGGTCTGGCCAAGCCCGACGCGGCGATCTACCGCCGCTTCGAACAGGATCGCCTGGCCAGCGGCCGCGAGATCCTCTTCTTCGACGACCTCGACGAGAACGTCACCGCCGCCCTCTCGCTCGGTTGGGACGCGGTCCGCATCGACCACACGGGCGACACAGCCGCCCAGGTGCGGGAGGCGCTGGCCGCGCGCGGCGTCGACCTCAGCGCCGCCGCCACAGCACCCAGCTCGCTGCCAGGTTGATGGCGATGTAGAGGATTGCTCCCGCCGCGAGCGTTTCCGGTGCACCAAGCCACTTCGGGTCGGTGAAGAGAAGGCAAGCGCTCCCGAGGGCGTACCCTGCCTGGCCTGCCGCCTGGATCGCGCCGTAGACGCCGGTCGAGGTTCGGTCGTGTGTACCGATCGAAAGGGCCGAGGCAAAGAGTGGTGCGGCACCGATGCCTGCAACCGACGCGGCAACGATCATCGCGGTCGGGCCGAGCGGGGCGACGAAGACGATGGCCATCACGCCGAAGCCGAAGACCATCGCTCCAACCAGCCGCACGCGGGCCGCGCCCACGCGATCGACAATCCCGCCGACAAGCGGGCCGCCAAAGACCATCCCCAGCATCGACAGGCCGAGGATCGTCCCGACCAGTCGCGTCTGGCCTGACTTCTCGCCCGCGATCATCTCTGGCATGGCAAGCGGCACAACGATCGAGAGGACCGCTGAAAGGCCGCGATCCGCCGCCACTAGGAGCGACGCGACGATGCGTTGGCGCCGCGGCGCCGGCGCCGAATCGGACACCTCACGCGGCGGATCGGGATCGTGAACGCTCGGCACGACGCTCTCGATCAGGATCGTGCCCGCTGCGAGCAGGGCAAGGACCTCCGCCGCCACGAGAATGACCATGTCGGTCGGGACGAACATGCCCAACGCGATCCCACCGAGGAGCCCGGACATGATGGCCGTGCCCATCCATCCGAGCGAACGGGCTCGGTGTTCCTGACCAGCCACTCGGGTCGCGATCCGCAGCGTCGCCGCAATGCCCGCCAGGTCACACGCGCCGGAAACGAGCCGCAAGACGATGACCGCCCAAAAGGGAATCGGCAGGGCGACCGCCGCGAGCAGAAACGCCTCAAGCACCGAGGCGACGCGCAGCACCGTCATCGGCGATCGCGAGCGAACGAGCTTGGGCAGGAAGAAGGCGGAGACGATCGCCCCGATCGTCGGGACAAGCGTGAACCACGAGGCCCGACTGATCGTGATGCCATACCTCTCGCTGGTCAGGGCATGCAGGCCCGGATAGACCATGCCGTCCGGCACGGAGCCGAGGGCCAGAAGGGCCAGTACGAGGAAGAGGTAGATCGTTCGCCGAGCGTCGGACACGGGGCGGCAGCGTACGGGCGGCAGGGCCTCTCTGCTCCGCTCAGCAAGCCGCGCAGGCGCTCCATTCCGGCTTAGCGATCGCTTCGATCGGCCGCGCGGTCCGCCAGCGCCGCGTCCTCGTTCTCGGCAACCTCATCGCCGAGCAGCTCGCGCAACAGGACCGTTGCGTACGCACCGCGAGGGAGGTCAAAGGCGAGGCGAATGAAGGTGCCGTGCTCGTCGAAACCGCCTTCGAGCTCAATGTTGGTGACCGGTACGCGGAAAGGCCGGCGCGCTCCCTCGAGGTCCGTCTCCTTCGCCGCAAAAACCTCGGGGCGAACGCCCAAAGCGAGCGTGGCCTCCAGCTCCCAATCCCTGACTTGGCCTGCGGCCTCAATCATGCCGCGACCGAGCATCGGGCCGCTGGGCGAGATCTCGAAACGGCCGGCGCGGGCCTGCAAGTCTTCCGCAGCAAGCATTTCGGCGGTGACCGTGAACTGGCCGCGCGAGGCGTGCTTGTAGGCGACATCGCCCTCGATGATCGTGGCAAGGAGCCCGCGTTCGAGCCGCTGGTCGAGGAGCCGGTTGAAGACTGCTGACTGGTACGCACTGATCCAGAACATCCGCATCGCCGGCGAAATGGCCTTCGCCGCGGCCCTCGGGGAGCGGCCATGCACCAGGGCATTCAAGGCCACTCGCTCGGCCCGGTCGTTTCGGCCCCAAAGCGGCAGCGACTCTGCATAACGCTTCGCGTCAAACAGTTCGCGCGCCTCGCGTTGGCGCTCGGGAAACGGCGAGACCGTTCCTAACAGTTCGTCCAACATCGCCTCGGGATCGCCGTTGAGGAGATGTCGCCCCAGGCGGTGGTTGTTCCGCCGGTAGCCGAAGCGCTGGGAGCCGTAGTAGTCGGGGATGCCGTCCCGCTCAAGCGTCTTGAGTCCGCGCCAGATCACCGGCGATCGGATCGGATCGATCTTGCGGATCCGGATCGAGAAGCGGTTCCCCGCGAGATGCCCGCGGCGAATCTTGTTCAGGTGCCTCCGTTGCCAGAGGATCGCGAGACGGTCGTTGCGCAGCTCGACCGCCGGCGTCGCCCTGCCCGGGAGGTGGATTGAGACCGCCTGGCGGATGACCGCGATCTTGTCCTTCATACCCGCGAAACCGATCGCCTCCTCGGGCACGCCGAAGTGCCTTCCCAAGACCTCGAGCATCTCGCTGTGAGCCATCCCCTGCCGCTGGATGCCCAAGTAGAGGTGCTCGCCCTCGCCGCTCGGCTCGTACAGCGGGATCTCATCGACGAGAAAGTCCTCGGCCCGATCCTTGATCGAGCCTGAGACAACGGGCCCGCCGAGAAGGCGCCGCCTCGGTAAGGGGTCATCCTCTCGGAGCATCGGCGTAAGGTCGGGCGTCGTGGGTACGTCAGTCACGGCCTACCACGTGTCCTCTTCTTCGTCGTCCTCGCCCTCGTCGAACTCGATCGCGCTCGATCCGAACTCGGGGCCCTCATCGGCCGCCGCGTTCGCACTGCCTGCCTCGACAGCCGCCTGCGTCAGTACGTTCTCGGCGACGTAGATCGGGACCTTCTCAGCAACTCCTAGGGCGATCGCATCGCTGGGTCGACTGTCAATGACGACGTCGTTTCCGTTCTGGTCGACGTGTAGGTTGGCGTAGAACGTGCCTTCGGAAAGTTCGTGAATCTCGATCGAGGTCAGGCGCCCGCCGAGACCGCGAATGACCGATGCGAGCAGGTCATGCGTCTGCGGACGGACCACTTCCGTTCCCTTCAGGCGCCGCTCAATGGCAAACGCCTCGGGCAAGCCGATGACGATGGGAAAGGTCCGCTCGCCTTCGACTTCCGAGAGTTCGATGATCTGCATGTCGCTCAGCTCGCGAATGAAGATCCGCGAGAGTTCCATGCGAACGGCCATGACAGCACTCCAGGGAGATGGGCCCGCCCAAGGGCCACGCAACGATCGCACAAGGAGGATACCCGCCATGCGGCCGCTCAGCCCCAGGCGCCGAGCAGAATCGCGAGGTCGGAGGGACCAACCATGCAATCTCCGTCAAAGTCGGCCGCGCAACCGCCATCGCAATCGGCGCACACACCCCACGCTCCGAGCAGGATCGCCAGGTCGGCAGGACCGACACTGCCGTCATGGTTGAGATCCTGCGGGTTGGCGACTGGTGTGGAGAGAAGTGCGGCGTAGGCGTTGACGCGACCGTATCCAAAACTGTCGTCGAAGCCGCCGGGGCCGATGTCCACTGCGGTGTCGATGAGGATCTGGCGAGCCTCGTCCGGAGTCAGCTCCGGGTTCCACGCCAACATGAGCGCAATCGTCCCGGTGACCGCCGGTGTCGCCTGACTGGTTCCGTTCTTGTCACCGTATCCCGTCGTTCCGGTCAGCGACCGAATGACGTTGCCGCCCGCACACACGTCGACTTCGGGCCCGAAGTTCGAGAAGCTCGCCTTCGTGTTCGCATTCGTGGTCGCTGCGACGCAGATCGTCTCCGGCCATCGACCGGGGAACGCGATCAGCGAGTTGTTGTTGTTTCCTGCCGCGGCAACCATGATCACGTCGTGCTGGTAGGCATAGAGCACCGCGTCGTGAAGCGTCTGTGTGCCGGTGTAGTACTGAAGGCTCATGTTGACCAGGCGATAGCCCGCGTCGGTCGCCATGGTGAGTGCCGTTGCGACAGAACTTTCGAATCCGCTACAGGGGTTCACGACGACATACGGGGCGATCTTCGCCTGCCACGCCAGACCGGTTGAGCCAACGGCATCATTGCCGGTTGCGGCGATGATGCCGCTCACGTGTGTGCCGTGACTTGAACACTCGTCGACGGTGATGGTGTTGTTGTCCGGAATGTTGAAGCCGGGGAGAATCCGACCGGCGAGTTGCACGTGCTGGTTCACACCGCTGTCCAGCACCGCAATCGAAACGGTGGAGGTGTCGAGACCGCGCTCGACGGCAAGTTGCCATGCTTCGGGGGCGTCGATGTCGGCGTCCACGACTCCTGGCACACCGGCGATCGTCTGACCCGTGTTGTGAAACGCGTACTGGTTCGCGAACTCGGGATCGTTAGGCACCGAACCGGCGAGTCCGCCGATGCCGTCAAGTTCGACGCGGTCGAAGAGTAAGGTCAGCGGCTGAAGTCGCCGAACGAGCGTCGGCGTGTCCGTCCCGTCCGGCACGTCGATCCGATAGACGCGATCCATGCCGAGGCTTGTCGCCATTGTCCGATCGGCCACGCCGGCGAAGAAGGGCGTTGCCTGAATGGCCTTCGCGACCGCCAGCGCCTCGGCCGCCTTGCGAGCCATGGCTTTCGTGGTGGATCCGGACGCGAAGGTCAATCGGCCATCGGCCCCGTTCATCGGAAGGACGCCAGCCTTCACCCGAACGAAGATGTGCGTGCTGGCAAAGCCCCCTTCCACGTCCGGAAGGCCAACGGGACCGCGACCCGCCACATCCGACGGCGAAGCAACGGGAGCCGCCGCCTTGCCCTTGGCTAGGCCGTCGAGCCGGTCCGGCCCGCCGGCCACAAGGCCCCCCAATGCCAGAAGTCCAGCGGTGGCGACCAGAGTCCGGGGGTTCGCGCGGTGATGGCGTGGAGGAACAAGGGACATCGAAGGAGAAGGTAGCCCGGCGCCAGGGGTCGTGCGGACCGAGCCCCCAACCGGAGGCAAAACGGTCAAGAAACCCACCGGAAGATGGGGTTCTGGGTGCGGCTATGAGGGTCTTCCGGCCGAGGCCGTCGGCCGCCCGGTGCCGGATACAACCGATCGACCGCTTGCGGCGCGCTCCCGAAACCCAGCATGAATCCCGCTATACTCCGGCGGTTCCGCTCGAGCGGTTCCCCCGCAGTTTCGCGTTCCTTCCCGAGTTGTCCGACCGGCTCCATTCGCCGTTCGCAGCGCCGGGGCGCGACGTCTGTCGATGCCGCCCGCCTGGTGTGGCACGGACGGCTGCGGGGTTGTTTTCTCCCATCACTTCTCAGACTTCGCCATGGCCAGCCGCCGCTACCTCTTCACGTCCGAATCCGTCTCGATGGGTCACCCCGACAAGCTCGCCGACCAGATCTCGGACGCCGTGCTCGACGCGATGCTCAAGGAAGATCCCCGCTCGCGCGTCGCGTGCGAGACGCTCGTCACCACCGGCCTTGCGGTCGTGGCCGGTGAGGTCACCTGCGGCGGGTACGTCGACATCCCCAGCATTGTGCGTGAGGCCGTTCTCTCGGTCGGTTACGACGACGCGGCGAAGGGCTTCGACGGCAAGAGCTGCGGCGTCAGCGTCTGCATCGGCAAGCAGAGCCCGGACATCGCCCGCGGCGTCAATGAAGAGGCCGACGGCAAGAAGAAGGAACAGGGCGCCGGCGACCAGGGCATGATGTTTGGCTTCGCGTGCAAGGAGACGAAGTCCTTCATGCCGCTCCCGATCGACCTTGCCCATCGCCTCGTGAAGAAGCAGGCTGAAGTCCGCTTCAAGAACCAGATCAAGGGCCTGCGCCCGGATGCGAAGAGCCAAGTCACCGTCGAGTACGAAGGCCTCAACCCGGTGCGCATTGAGACCGTCGTTCTGTCGACCCAGCACGGGCCGGAGTGGAATGGCTCGAAGAAGCAGAGGGAACTGCGCGACCAGGTGATCGAGAAGATCATCAAGCCGGTGCTTGGGAAGATGTGGAACGACAAGATCAAGGTCTTCGTCAATCCGACCGGCCAATTCGAGGTCGGTGGTCCGCACGGCGACTGCGGCCTGACCGGTCGCAAGATCATCGTCGACACCTACGGGGGCCGAGGCCGTCACGGCGGCGGCGCGTTCAGCGGCAAGGACCCGTCGAAGGTCGACCGCTCGGCCGCGTACATGGCCCGCTACATCGCCAAGAACGTGGTCGCTGCCGACCTCGCCGACGTGTGCGAAGTGCAGCTCTCCTATGCGATCGGCGTGGCCGAGCCAACCTCGGTGCTCGTCGACACGCAAGGCACCGGCAAGATCCCGGATGAGGTCATTTCGGATCTCGTCCTGAAGAACTTCCGCCTCACGCCGCGCGGCATTATCGAGTCGCTCGATCTCCTCAAGCCGATCTATCGGCCGACGGCGACCCACGGCCACTTTGGCCGCGAGCCGGGCGAAGGCGGACCGGGCACCTTCACCTGGGAGAAGACTGACAAGGTCGCGGCCCTGAAGGCCGGCGCCGCCGCCTACGCCAGCAAGTCTGCCGGAAGCGAGAGGAAGAGCTCGTCGGGCAAGAGCGGCAAGAAGCAACTGGTCGGGGCGTGAATGGCCAACCGTGATCTGACACACTGACCGCGAGGCCGGGCCACCGCTGCCCGGCCTCGTCTTTTTCTTCATGACGAACGACACGATTCCAACTTCCACCGCCGACTTCTCCCCCACTGCCCGTTCGGTGGCGATGGATCGCATCACCAAGAAGGCCGGGCTCTTCCCCGAGCTGCCCTTCGACCTGAACGCGCCGCAAGGTCTCGACCAGCGCGACGCGGCCCTCGCTCATGCGATTGAATCGGCCGTGACCCGGCGGTGGCTCACGCTGGTGGCGGTGATTGAGAGTCGGCTTACTCGCCCGTGGAGCCGCGTCGAGGCCGCACTTCAGGCGGCGCTTCTGGCCGGCTCTGCTCAGATTCTGCTGATGGATCGCCTGCCAGACCACGCGATCGTCGACGAGACGGTGGCGTGGGCGAAGCGGCAGCGCGGCCCGAAGGCGGGTGGCTTCGTGAACGCGGTGCTGCGGAAGGTGATCGCAGTGCGCGGCGAACAGATCGAACGGCCAACCGCGGCGTTCGCCACACGCCGCGACGAGTTGCCGCTGGCCGACGGTCGGGCCTGGAAGCTGACCGAGGATGTCTTCTCGGCCGAGAGCGTTGACCGGGTGCGGCAGATGGGCAGCGTCGGGCGGGAACTTTTCCTCCACTGGATCGCGGCTCACGGCTTCACCACCGCGAGGCAGCTTGCCGAGCACGGGCTCGTCGATGCGCCGCTGATCGTGACCGGGCTCCCTCAGGCCATGTCGGGCGACCCCCGCTTCGTCGCCCACGACACGCCGGGCTGGCATGTCTTCGTCGGCAACAACAGCGAACTGTTAGGGCTCATCGACGAACACTGCTCGCTTCGGGTGCAGGATCCGGCGAGCGGCGACCCCGTCAGGGCCGCTCGGGATGCCGGCCTCTCGCCGAAGAAGGTCATCGACTTTTGTGCGGGCCGTGGCACGAAGACCGTGCAGTTGGCCCAGGCGTTCCCCAACGCGACGATCGTCGCGAGCGATCCGGATCTCGAACGCGCGAAGGACCTGGCCGTCGCGGCCAATCGCTTCCCCAACGTCATCGTCTCGACCCCGGCGAAGCTAACCGAGCACTTCCAGAGCGGCGACCTCGTCCTTCTCGACGTCCCCTGCTCCAACACCGCCGTCCTGCCGCGCCGCCCCGAGGCGAGTTATCGCTTCACGGCGAAGCGCCTTGAGCGCCTCATCGAGAAGCAGCGCGAGGTCGTCACGGGCGCGATGCCACTCCTCGCTCCGGGCGGACACGTCCTCTACGCGACGTGCAGCCTCGAGCCGACCGAGAACGCCCGACAGGCCGAGTCCATCCGCAAGCGATTCGGATTCCAGTCGCGCGGCGAGCGCCAGCGCTTCCCGACCGGCGTGCCTGGCGACCCCGCCACGAAGTACTCCGACGGCGGGTTCTGGGCGCTGATGCAGTCGAAGGGCTGAGGCGTCCGCCGATCCGTGGCACCGCGGGGCTTGATGATTCGGGCATCTGCCCGAAACGCTGAACGGTGCAATCGTGACATGCTCCCGTGAGCGATCCTGATCGCGCCGTGGGTTCGCGATGCACTCGCCCAACACCTGCGTGAATCAGGTGACCTTTGAGCATCGGTCTCGTACCGAGCTCCGAATCACGCCCGTCCGATCGGCATCGGACACCCGGCCGTCGAGCCGGGAGTCATCGTGGCGCGCACAAGAAGGCGGTTGCGTCGCGCCATGCCGTTGTTCACCTTGAGGAGGAGATTTCATGAAGCGTTCATCCATCGTCGTCGCCACCGCCGCAGTCACCGCCATCGGCCTCACGTCCATCACGCGGGGGGAGGAGATCGTCGCCGTCGCCAACGTGCTCGGGTCACCCACCATCATTCGCTTCGACAGCAGCAACCCGTCGCTCGTCACCATCGTCGGCGCGGTCACCGGACTCGATGCCGGCGAGGACCTTCTGGGCATCGACTACCGCCCCGCCAATGGCGACCTCTATGCCATCACGTCGGGCGATCGGCTCGTGCGAGTCGATCGACATACCGCCATCGCCACAGGGATCTCGCGTGGCACACTCAGCACGCCGCTGGCCGGTGATGCCTTCGGCTTCGACTTCAATCCGCAGATCGACCGCATCCGCAACGTGAGCGATGCCGACCAGAACCTCGTCCTGAATCCGATGACCGGCGCCCTGCAACTGGTCGCGACGCCGGTCTTCTATCCGGTCGGGGACGCGAACGCGGGCACCAACCCGAATGTCGTGCACCACGCCTACGACAACAACAACGCCGGGGTGACCTCGACCCAACTACGGGCCATCGACAGCGACCTCGACATCCTGGTGAAGCAGGCCAACAACGCCGGAACGCTGGCCACCGTCGGCGACCTCGGCGTGGATTTCTCCGATATCGGTGGCTTCGACGTCTCGGGCGCCACGGGTGACGCCTACGCGATCTCAACCTCGAACATCCTTGGCGTGCTGGGAACTTCGCTGGTGTATTCGATCGACCTCGATACGGGTTCAGCCACGCTTCTTGGCGATGTCGGCATTCCGCTGGTGAACCTGCTGAGCGTCGAGGCAATGACGATCAACCCAGAACCGGCGTGCCTAGGCGATCTCAACCAGAACGGTGTCGTGGATGCCACCGATCTCGCCCTCCTCCTTGGCGCCTGGGACACCGACGCCGATCGACCTGACCTCGACAACGATGGCACCACCGGCGCAGCGGATCTCGCGATCCTGCTCGGCGCATGGGGACCGTGCTCGGGCTGACGGGCTCTTTGGGGAAACGCGACTCAGGGGAAGACTCCGGCGCCGAGCGATTGGCGTCGGAGTTTTTTCGCTGTCGCGCATGCAATCGCTTCTCGCCGATAGACGCGCCCGATACGCTGGCA
Source organism: Phycisphaerae bacterium (assembly GCA_016795065.1). Classification (GTDB taxonomy): domain Bacteria; phylum Planctomycetota; class Phycisphaerae; order Phycisphaerales; family SM1A02; genus JAEUIT01. Next base: position 10,943 of record JAEUIU010000075.1, on the reverse strand, counting down.
CTGCACCTCGAGAGGAGATCACCATGACCATGTCGCTTCGCAGCGGTTCAGCCGGATTCCATCGGTTCGTTTTCGTGGCTGCCGCAGCGCTTGGCTTTGCGTCCCCACTGTTCGCCGACCTGGTCATCCCGACCGACGGCATGGTCGTGACGACGAACACCACGCTCGTACCAGGCACCTACAGCCTGCCGAACGGGCTCGTGATCGGGGCCTCGAAGGTCGTGCTGGATCTCAACGGATCGACACTCGTCGGCAGCGGCGGCGTGACCTACGGCGTGCAGTCGATCGGGCACTCCTCGGTCTCGATCGTGAACGGCACGATCAAGGGCTACTACTACGGGGTCCGCGCGGAGAACGGGAGTTCGGTCATCGTGACCGGCTGCACGCTCTCGGACAACTATGTCGATCCGGCGTCGCTTGGCGGCGGGGCACCATTCCTCAACATCAACGTCGGCCCGACGCTGCCGAACCTGACCAACCTCGGCGGTGGACTCTACCTCCGCAACGTGGTCGGAGCGACGGTCACGGGCAACACGATGCGCAACGGCGAAAACGGCATCGATCTTTTCGATGTCACCGGCGCGCTCGTCAGCGACAACGACTGTTCACATAACACCGGTTGGGGCATCCATCTCAATGCGTCGCTCCTGAACATCATCAGCGACAACAACGCCGACTCCTGCACGCGCGCCGGGCTAGGCGATTCGGCCGGCATCCTTCTGGTGAACGGGTCCTCGTCCAACCAGATCCTGAACAACTCCTTCCGCTTCAGCGGTGACGGCTTCTTCATCGGCAACGAGCATGGCTGCCCGAGCAACGACAACCTGATTCAGGGCAACGACGGTTCGGGCGCCGGCGCGAACGCGTTCGAGGCCACCTTCTCCTCCGGCAACCAGTTCATCGGCAACACAGCGAACGGCTCCAACTATGGATTCTGGTTGGGATATTCGCATTCGGGCAACGTGGTCCGCGGGAACGAGATCCGCGCCAACAACACGAACGGGATCGAGATCGAGCACGGCCAGGGCAACGTGATCGAAGACAACCTCATCACCGGCAACGGCGGCAAGGGCATCGTGCTGCGGACCGACGGGTCGGCCCCCTTCTCCGAGGCCCAATTCCCTTGCCTCGACCTGCCCAACCAGTCGCAATCGACCGGCTACACGATTCGCGGCAACGTGATCAAGCAGAACTTCGGGAAGGGCATCGAATTGGTCAACACGACCAATAGCGTCGTGGTCAACAACCTCGTCGGAGCCAACGGCGCCGGGCAGGTCTCCAGCAACGGTTCAGGCGTCACCTGGGCAAGTGATCCGGCCCCCGGGCCGAACATCGTTGGCGGCCCGACGCTCGGCGGAAACTACTGGAGCGACTATGCCGGCGTCGACCTCAATCGGGACGGCATCGGCGACACACTGCTGCCCTACAACGCTGGCGGCGCCATCACGCCGCTGGGCGATGGGCGTCCGCTGGTCGGCAATCCCGATCTCGGCGGCTACGACAACCCCCTCACCCACTGTTCGCGCGCCTGGCTCAACTACGGCGCCAACACCCGCGCCGCCGGCGGAACCTTCCAGACCTCCAACGGCGCCCACTACGCGACCAACGGAACGGATCTCTATCTCCTCGAAGGCACCAACGGCGTGAAGTTCGACCTCTTCCAACCGGGTGCCGGAACCTATCTGGCGAAGGCCAACATCACCGAGAGCGTCGAGGATGGCGGCGACATCCAATGGGGCGGCTCGCTCTATTTCGCCGGCGTCGGATTGAGCATGAACCAGGCGACCGGCAGCGGCAAGGGCCCGAAGCTCTATGCGTACAACCCGGCGACGAACACTTGGGCGGTCCGGGCGAGTTGCATCCTCGGCGGCAAATTCGTCGTCCACGAGGCCCTCGCCTTCGACCCGGTCGGCAACAAGCTGTACGCCACGGTGACGAACGTCCAAACCGGCGGCGACGCGTCGCTCAAGCAGAAACTCGCGATCTACAACATCACCACCAACGCGTGGATCGGCAGTACCGCCGCAGTCGGCTTCGACTGGACCGCAGGCACCGACGCGGAGTACCTCGACGGCAAGATCTACGTCTGGCGCGGCGGGTTCGCCGGCGGCAACGTGAACGGCAGCGACTCGTACCTCAACGTCTACGACATCGCGACGAACACCTGGTCGACGACGCCCTCGCTCCAATCATCAGGCGTCTTGCCGGGCTTCCGCAGCGGCGGTTTCGACGTGTGGGGCATCACGCTAAGCGCCGATGCCGCCAACCAACGGATGTACGTCGTCGGCGCCGAAACGAACAAGCTGCTGTACGTCTTCGACGTCGCAACGCAGGGCTGGCGCGTCGCTCCGACTGCTCCCTACGACGGCGGCTGGGGCGGAAGCATGGAGTTCGTCGCTCTATCCGAACGCGTCTACGTTCTCGATGGCCGCAACGCCGGCGGCACGACGCAGGGGACAGCGGCCCTGGTTCCGGGCGAGGCGGACATCAATCGTGACGACCACGTCAACGCGACAGACCTCGCGCTGATGCTCGGTGCCTGGGGCGAGTGCGCGTCCGAGTGCTGCCCTGCCGACATCGACGAGAGCGGAACGGTCAGCGCCAGTGACATTGCGATCCTGCTCGGCGCTTGGACGGGCTGAGCCCGGTGCGCGATTCGGACCGCGGCTCGTGGCCGGTCGGCAGACGTGCCGCGACCGGTCCACCGAGCCGCGCCTACGACAAGGAACATCGGCTCAACCGCAGCCGCCCCAGCCGCCAAGCAGGATGGCCAGGTCCGCCCCGTCCACACCGCCGCTGCCGTTCATGTCGGCGGGACAGCCGACGCATGCACCCCAGGCGCCCAGCAGGATCGCCAGATCCGCGCCATTGACCTGCCCGTTGCCGTCGAGGTCACCCACGCATTCGTCGACCACTTTCACGGTGACGGAGAGGAAGTCGTGGAACGTCTCATCGGCGCTCCGCTGTCCGTACACCAGGAATCGAATCGAGCCGTCGACATCGACGTAATCGTCGAAGCCCGATCGAATCACTCCGTCGAGTCGATCGTCACGGTTTCCGGCAAAGCTGTCGAGGAAGCGGTTCTGGCCGATGGAGCCCGCCCCATTTCCCCATTCCGAGGCGCCCCGATCCCACACGTACAGTTCAGCCTGCGTGCAGTTGTCGGCGTAACCCTCCCAGTTCACGCGGATCTCGTCGATGTCGGCGGGGTCCTCGTTGAGCAGCACTCGGAACAGATGAGTCGCCTCGTTGCCGCTCGATACCGAAGGCGAGATGTAGCGGTTCGCGTCGGTGTCCCCACCGATCGCGTTCGAGGTGGACAGAGCCACATAGTTCGCGGCCGTGAGTGCCGTCGCCACTGGTGCGATCTTTCCGCTGACGTTCGCGCTCCAGCTTGTCGTCTGGTGTCCGTACCCGAACTTGTTGCTGCCAGCGCCGCTCGCAAAGGTGTATGTCGTTGCAGTGCCCGAAAGCTGTCGATATCGCTCGCTGACGGCCGCGAACACGTCGCCGTCGGCCGCGTGGGCCGTGACCCGAATTCGGGCCTGGCTCCCCACTGCGGAGGGGACGCTCCACACATACGCGCCGCTGTCCGGGATGCCGTGGGCGATCGGCGCCCAGTTGGCACCGTCATCGATCGAGTATGCGAGATCGATCGAGGCGAGCGCCGCGTTATGGGTGTCGCTCGCATTCCATCGAATGGTCTCCGTCGCACCGGTGAGCCAAATGTCATCGGCCGCCGGGGCGATCACGTGCGCCGACGGTATGAGGGCGTCGTAGCGGGGAACCTGCATGACGATGCAGTGGATCGCACCGGCCGCGGGAATGATGCTGTTGCATTGGATCGGAACGATCTCAACGCCGGGTCCGGCCGCCGCCGCCCATTTCGCCATCGCATCCGCGTCTTCGTCGTTGTAGCCCGCAACGCCGCCCGGCACAATCGCGGTGCCGTAGACCGGCACGAAGATGCGGTCGTTCACACGGAAGGCGTTGGTGTAGGTGTAGTGAGTCGATCCGGAGTTCCACGCCTTGGGCCGGAACACGTTGAACCCGAGGGCCTGCATGTAGGGCACGGCGTTGTTGGTGATCGAGATCGCCGTCGCGTTTGATCCCGAGACGAACTCGGAGATGATCACCGTGTCCTCGTCGACCAGGTACATCCACATATCGATGTGGCCGGTGCCGTCGACTGAACCGGGGAGCTGCGGCATGATGTGCAGCGTGTCGATGCCCTGATAGTCGCGATAGAACTCCTGGATCAGCGAAGTCGTAAATCCGCCCGAGGCCGGATTGTCCGCGCTGACCAGGGAGGTCACGAATCCGCTCCGATTCGGACCGGGCTGGAAGTTGCCGCCTGAGTAGTAGAGGCCGATGTCGTAGGTGGGCATTCCGAAATCGTCATCGCCGACGAGGGTCGGAATGAAGTTGTCCAGCGAGCGGTTCGGGTAGTAGTGGCTGTCAACGATGGCCAGCGCGCCCCCTTGAAAGATGAAGTGCGGGCCATAGTCGCGCAGCCAGATCGAGTCGTTCGGATGAACGAGGAAGACGACCTTACTCATGTTCGCGCCGGCGGCGATGAATGCCGACGTCGCCGAACTCTGCGTCGACGCACTTCCGACGACGACTTAGGCGATGTCGTCGTGGGTCGGATCACCGGTGAGTTCCGCCACGCAGGCGGTGACGACGCTCGACCACCCACCGCCATATTCAAAGAGGACGCCCCGCGCCGGCGCGTACTCCGGCGGCGACTCAACGAAGCCATTCGACGGCATGTCCATCGGCGGAAGGGTGAGCGCCCGCGGTGTCAGCGACTGGGACGAGTCGTATGGCGTGCCACCCTCGCGGATCCGGGTCAGCGCCGGCGTCCCGCGATCGGTCGTCCAGTCCCGGTCGCCGGGGGGACCCGATCGCGAATCAGCGTGCACGCGGGCAGACCCGATGGAGGGAAGCAATGCGATGGCGCAAGCGACGACGCTCGCGCGTGCGATGGTGTTGAGCTGCATAGGGACTCCGTCCGACCGTGACGTGGTCGATCCCCAGTGGACGGTCAGCGGTCTGAGGATCGCTCCTGTAGCCGATCCGCGCGCAGCGCCGTGCGCGACGTCGCCAAGTCATCGTAGTCCAGGCCTCGGCCTCGGCAAATGAAATCGACTCGCCAGCGGCTGGGGCAAGAGCCTCCACACCTGCTGACGAGTCGATTCTCCCTCGGTGCCAACGGCGAAGGAACTTCCGACTATTGCGGCGTCAGAACGTCGCGACCGAGAATGCCGTCGATCGTGAGAATCGAGTGGCTGTTCAGGGTGCCGTCGAAGGACTGGTTGCCGAAGTAACCGGCCGCACCCAACGGCGTCCCTCGGTGCCAGAGCCCGACACCCGACGATGCCTGGGCTGCCGCATCGTCCTCGACCGCGGTAGCGGTCCGAATGCGGCCGACGTGCCCATCGAAGAAGATGGACTGGCTCGACGCTGAGGCGCTCGCGTTGAAGTACCAGGGCTCGATGCCGCCCGCGAAGTTGATGTTGCCTTGGGCGGGCGCTCGGTAGTTCCAGTTGTGCTCGATCATCCTCGTCTTCAGGTCCGGATGGACGCACGCTGACACCGGCGGCGATACGTATGCGTCGGCATACGAGTCCGGGTTGACGTATCCGCTGGCGGAGAGCGTCATCGGATTGTGCATCGCGGCGGGACTGAAGCAATAGCTGGAAAAAGCGACGCCGCTCGGATTCAGGTCGAAGTCGACGCCGGCGTCACGATGCGGGGCGCACTTCGTCGCAGTCGCCGTGTCGTTCGGTGAGTAGAACGTGTCGCTGTAGAAGCGGCCGTCCACAAACGTATTGAATGCGCGGGCATTCGGCAATCGGAATGACCCGAAACCAGCATTCACCCCGCTCAGCGTGAGGGGTTTGTAGACCACCCAGTTGGCGCAGGTGCCGGGGTATCCGAACGGTGCACAGAAGCCCATGGGACTCAGGTAATAGCCATACTCGAAGCCGTTAGGAGCGTCTCCAAGGACGTGCGGCGGCGGACAGGCGATCGTGAGGAGATATTGCTCGCAACTGCCGTTGACGAGCCCGGCGTCCTCCGGGATGGCGGTGTACTGCCGACCATCGAATGTGGCACCATAGGCCTCGTTCGCGGCGGCGAGCGTGCGCAGGTTGGAGAGCGAGCGGGCCTCGCCCGATGCGCTTCCCATCGCGCCAAGAAGCGGCAACGCCGCGCCCGCAAGAAGCGTGGCGCAGCCCAGTCCGACCAGGACATCGATGCACGTGGCGCCGCGCGCGGCCCGAGGTGCCGTCGAATTCGTCGTGATGTGGTGACGATGATCTCTCATGATCGCACGCTCCAATCTCCGATCAGCAGGGCCAGATCCATGGCATTGACGATGCCGTCTCCCGAGAGGTCCTCGGGCAGGACACCAACGCTTCCCCAAGCGCCGAGGAGGAGTGCCAGGTCGGGCGCACCAACCGTTCCGTTGAAGTCGAGGTCCCTGGACCGCGGCAGGACGTCGTAGCGGAGGGCCCCCTTTGCGTCGCCTCCACCGAACGGCACCACGATGGTGACTCCGGCCGCATCAACGGAGGCGAGGCCTGCGGCGGGCCCGTCGCCGCTCGGGTCGCCGTCGATGGTCGTTTCAAGCTGCCAGGCGGCGCCCGCACGGCGGAAGACCACAGCGTGTCGGCCGAACTCGCCGTCGGCGGCCACGCCGCCCGTTCCGATGATGACTCGCTCCCGATCGAGCCCGACCGAGTTTCCGAATCCGTGCCAGCCGTCGAGTCCTCTCGACGGTGGCTCGAGGGTCGCCTCGTACTCCCACGATCCGCGCTTGTATCGATAGACGTGGGCAACGCCGGCGTCGCATTCATCCGACGGGGCGCCGACAACGAGAAGGCCGTCACGCATCGCGATCGCCGCTCCGAAATGGTCGTCGAGCGTCGGGACGGGCGCCGCGATCACCGTCGGCGGAGGCGCGGAGTCGATGCGTTCATGCAGGAAGACGCGTCCCCACGTCGCCGGCCCGCTCGCGGCTCCGCCCGGCGCGCCGATCGCAACGTGCGTCGCGCTGAGTCCGACTGCCGATCCGAATCGGCAACTGTGATCGGCGGTCGGAGGAACATAGTTCGCCTCCACGGTCCAGGCGCTTCCCGCTTGTCGATAGACCTGCACACGCCCAAGGGCTGGACCGAGCGGCTGACCCGGTCCACTGCTCACGAAGCCTGGAGCGCCCACCGCCACCGTCACGGCGCCCTCTTCCTCGAGTGCCGCAACAGCTCCCCCGAGCTCCTGCCGGACGCCAAAGTCATCGAGAACCACGTAGCCCAGCGAGACGGGTGTCGTCCCGGAAAGGTCAACGACATGCAATCGCCCGATGTTCTGGAGGGAGGTCGACTGGTCCCACCCCGGCGCGCCGACGAGAAGAAGATCTCCGGCAAGCGCCATGGACTCACCGAACCGGTCGGATCGCTTCAGACCCGCGGGCTGAAACTCCATGGCCTCGCCGACCGGTAGCCCCGAGGCGCTTCGCGCCCAAAGCACGAGACCCCCACTGGAGGCGAGAAGCTCAGGCGGTCCGGTCCGACGGTATCGATCACCGACGATGATCCAGCGCGGGTGCATGACCAGCGAGTCGCCGAACAGGCTTCCCGACGTTGGTGCCGGATCGGGAAGTGTGATGCCTTCCGCAAGGGCGACGGACGGGAGCGGGAGGAGGAACGACGCCACGACCGTTGCCACAGCCCGGGCGCGTCCGAAGCTCGAGGGTGGGTTTCCTCGCTCGACGGACGTCGAGCAGGATGGATGCGATCGCGACCCCAAGCCCCATGTGGGCGTTGCAGGTTCTGCCATGGGATGCCTCCTGAAAACGGCTAGCGGGTGCTAGCGGACGTTCGCACTTCCCGTCTGCCGGGAGGAAGCGCGGTGTCGGCAGCGAAAGAGATGAAGGGGCTGCCTAAGAAATGGTCCGGCGGTGAGCCGGTTGGCGAGACCTCGTCGTGATACGGGATGGTGCCCCGGAATCAAACCCCAAAATGTCGGAAATGGGATTCGTTCGATCTGATTCCTGTCGCAGGTGCGCGCCCTGGTGCGGCTGGGATCCATGCAGCCCTCGTCTTGCCTGCCCTCGTCTTGTCTGGCGGTTCCGCGCCACCTTCACAGAGGGCTGTGGTCGTCCTTGGCAGGGGCTTCCCGCGAGGTCCGCCTCCCAATACGCTCAGTCCGACGCGCAGCGGCACGATCCATCCATCGGGTGGCGGTGCCCCTGACGGGGACCCTTGATCTGAACAACGACTCGTCCGACATTTCCCGGCTGCTCCAGGCCGCCGCCCATGGCGATGTCCATGCTGCCGACGCCATCGTGCCGTTGGTGTATGACGAGCTTCGGGCGATCGCGGCCGCCCAGCTTCGACGCATGCGGCCGGGCGGAACGCTCGATGCCACCGCCTTGGTGAACGAGGCCTATGTGCGTCTTGTCGGCCGCGACCTGCAGTTTGCAAATCGAAGGCACTTCTATTTTGCGGCCGCCCGAGCGATGCGCGACGTGCTTGTCGAACACGCCCGACGCGGAAGCCGGCGGCGGGAGATCGAGGCTGAGGTCGTGGACCGGGCCGAACGGTCCGGAACGCCCACCGGAGCGCCAGACAGGATGTTGGCCATCGACGAGGCCCTGCCGCGCCTCCAGGCGGCCGACGCCCGCGCCTATGACGTCGTCATGCTGCGATTCTTCGGCGGCCTGACCAATGAGCAGGTGGGCGAAGTGTTAGGCATCACGGCCCGCACGGTCGATCGCGACTGGCGCTTTGCGCGAAGCTGGCTCTTTGAGGCACTCGGCCTGGCCGAGCATGACTCGCTCCAGGGCGAGTCCGAAGCGGGAGGCGCGTCGTCTCATGGCTGATGCCGCCCCCACCGATCGGGAGATCTTCGACGAGCTTGTCGAGCTTCCCCTTGCCGAGCGTGATCGCGCCCTCGAGCGACTGGCCGTTGAACCTGCGCGACGGGTACGCATTGCCCGATTGCTTCTCGCCGAGGGGAAGGTCTCACGCACTACGGGCTTTCTCGATCGCGCTTTCGTCGCGGCCATCGCCGATGCGGGCAGTGTGCCGTTCCAACCCGAGCACCTTCCCAAGCGACTGGGACATTTCACGCTCCTGCGCGAAATCGGCTCGGGCGGGATGGGCATCGTGTACGAGGCCGAGCAGGACTACCCGAAACGGCGCGTCGCCCTGAAGGTGATGCGCTCCGACCTGGGAACGCGCGAGCTCACCCAGCGCTTCCGCCGCGAGATCGAGACCCTCGGACGACTTCAGCATCCCGGCATCGCCCAGATCCACGAGGCCGGCACCATCAGCGAGGGAGAGTGGGCGCGAGCACCGATTCCCTACATCGCCATGCAGTTGGTGACCGGCACGGCCCTTGACGATTGGTGCGCGCGCGAACGGCCGGGGCCCCGACGGATCGCCGAACTGATCGCCTCGACCTGCGACGCGATCCAGCACGCCCATCAGCGCGGCGTCGTCCATCGCGACCTCAAGCCCGCCAATATCCTGGTGGTGCGCGACCCGGACTCATCCGGCTCGTCACCGCCGCGCACGATCGTCCTTGACTTCGGCATCGCCCGACTCATCGAGGCGGATGGTCCGCGTGGCGTCCATCCGACGCTGGCGACCTCGGCGGGACAGATTCTCGGGACCATCGCCTATATGAGTCCCGAGCAGTTGGGAGGCGATCCGAGCGCTATCGATATCCGCACCGACGTCTACGCGCTTGGCGTCATCCTGTATGAGCTGCTCAGCGGCCGTTCGCCGCTGGACGTGCGCGACCGCCCGCTGGCCGATGCGGCCCGCATCGTCCGCGATGAGGAGCCGACCAGACTCGGCGCGATCAACCCGTCGCTGCGCGGCGATCTGGAGACGATCGTCGCCAAGGCGATCGAGAAGGAGCCAGCGCGGCGATACCCAGCCGCCTCGGCGCTGGGCGAGGAGCTGCGGCGGCACCTTCGCGACGAGCCGATTCTCGCCAAGCCGACGACGCGGATCGAGCGCCTCCGGCGCTTCACCCGCCGTCACCGGGCCGTCGTCGGAGGTGCCGTGGCGACCTTTCTCGCCCTCGCCAGCGGCACCGTCGTGACGAGCATTTTCGCGGCAAAGGCCGTCAGCCAGCGGGATGCCGCCGAATGGCAGGCGTACCGGGCCAACATCGCGGCAGCGAGCGCCGCCCTCAGCGGCCATGATGTCGAGACCGCGCGACGCTATCTCGACGCGACCGCCGTCCGATTCCGCGGCTGGGAGTGGCGATATCTCCATGCGAGCCTCGATCGAAGCCTCGCCCGCGTTGACCTGCCCGATTCTCCCTACCTCAGCAGCCCGCAACTTCAGGCCTGTCCTTCGGTGTGGCCTGCCTTGGCCAAGCACCGCGGCGCGGACGAACAAGGCGGCGACTCTCCGGCACCGCGACTTGGGGCACCGCGACTTGAGGCACCGCGTCTTGGGGCACCACCTGACGCCGACGGCGTGGCCCAGCTCCAGGTGGCCAACGCCGACGGCACGCGCGAGGTCTGGACCCTTCCACCGACGCTGACCAAGGCGGCGCGGGTGTCCATGCGGATCGGCGGTCCCACCGCAGAGCTGAGCACGATCGAGCTCAACGAGCACCCGAACGCGAATATCCAGTCGATCGCACTGAGCACCGACGCCTCGGCGCTCGTCGCCGTCCTGAGCCTGCCTAGCGATGCGGCCCATCGGCCTGCCTCGCTCCTTTGGCACTGCTCACTTGCGACGGGTCAACGACGTACCATCGAGATCGGCAACTCGGGCCGGCACTTCGCGCTCGCCGCCGGGCCTGGGCCGTTGGTCGGCGCGGGCGGCGGTCCAAACCGCTTGCCCTGCATCTGGAATGCGGAGACCGGCACGGTCCTCGACCTTCTCGGGCATATCGGCGACATCAACGCCATC
>JAEUIU010000088.1 GCA_016795065.1 Phycisphaerae bacterium | reverse complement strand
CCCTCGTAGAGACGGTCGGCGAGGTCCGCGAAGGACTCCGTCGTGGACCGCACCGCCGAGAGGATCTCGGTGAGGGCCTGCCGCATCGGCTCGCATGCAAGCGAGCCGAGCCGGTTCCAACGGTGTCCGATCACGCCGACGCGAAACGCCAGCGGAGCGTGCGGCGGATGTTGCCGAGCCCCCGCGGCCTTCATTGGTGATGGAGCGGTCGAGGCACCCTGCGTCATCGGTCGTCATTCTGAACGGACTCTTCCCGCGAGGCAATGCCTTCCTCTTCGCTAGCAAAAAAGGAATGCCTCATTCGGGTTTCGTTACCGTTTCGGCAGGTACCTTGTCCGGAGGCGTGGCCTTCGCTTCCTTCGGTTTCTCCCACTTCCCGATCGTCCGCAGTAAGAAGTCCTCGTACTTCGAGAAGCGTCCGAAGGGCTTCACGTCCCCGCCAAGGCCGTGGCCGCCGGTTGGGTCGACGAAGAGTTCGACCAACGTCTGCTTCTTCGCCTTGAGGAGTTCGCGATAGACCCGCACGGTGTCCTGGTAGAGGACGTTGGAGTCCTCCATCCCATGGACAAGCATGAGCTTCCCCTTGAGGTTCTTCGCCAGCGGAAGGAGCGAGTACTTCTCGAGGTCGACCTTGCCCGGCTCGTTCTTCCCGACGGTGCCGGTCGAGTACCAGGAGTTGTAGTTCTGCCACTCGGTCGGTCCGGCGCCAGCGATGCCTGCCGCGAAGACATCAGGGTCGGTGTACATGACCATTTGGGTCTGGAAGCCGCCGAAGCTCCAACCGTGCAGGGCCATGCGCTTCTCGTCGACGCCATGGTTCTTCGCGAGCCAACGGGCGCCATCGACGAGATCCTCGGTTTGCGGCTTGCCGACCTGCTCGAAGTTCGCCTTCTCAAAGACCGCCCCGTAGCCCGATACGCCGCGCGGATCGATCGTCGCCGTCACGTAACCGTGCACTTCGCACATGTAGCGGGCGAAGAAGTAGCTTGAGCCATCGAAGGCCCCGCGCGCCGCCATGTTTCGCTCGCCGAGCGGTCCGCCATAGACATACAGGAGGAGCGGCCGCTTGTCGGTGGCCTGCCAGTCCTTGGGCTTGAACAGGTGGCCGTGGATCACCTGGCCGTGGCGATTCTCGTAGGTGAAGTACTCGGGGCTGACCTTGGTGAGGGCATGAGCCTCGTTCGGATGCGAGTCGGTGAGTCGGGTGAGCTGAGCCGTCTCGGCTCCGGTGGCCGTGACGGCGACGAGTTCGCCAAGGGCGCCGAAATCGACGTGCGTCGCCACGAGATAGGTTCCGTCGTCGCGCACCGCAACGCGGCTGTAGGTGCCGTCGTCCTTGGTCAGCCGCCGCGACGCCTTCGACTCAAGATCCAAGGCGAAGACGTGATCCTGACATGGGTCGCCCTCGGTCGAGGTGTAGTAAAGCGTTCGGTAGTCGGCGGTCTGGTGGAAGGGGTAGACCTCGTACTTCCCCAGGGTGACCTGGCTAAGTTCCTCGTAGCGAGGATCCAGCATGTGCAACTGTCGGAAGCCAGAGAGCTCGGTGATGAACACCATGCGGCGACTGTCGGCTAGATACAGCGGCGAGATCATCCCCGGCGTGTTCGGGCCGCCGTTGTGCAGGAACTGGTAGACGACCTTGGCGTTCTCGATCTTGAAGTCGAACTTCGCCTCGTCCTTTTTCTTCTCGTCCTTCGCGGACTTCACGTCCTCTTCCTTCCCCTCCTCGCCCTTCTTCACCTCGGCGTCCTTCGCGTCCTTGGGCGCGGACTCCTTGGCAGCGTCGTCCTTCTTCTTCTTGTCCTTTTCCTCGTCCTTCACGAAGCCAGCTTCGAGAAGCTTCACGAGCCCCGTCGACTGCTCGAAGGCCGCGAACGCAACGCGCGAGGAATCGGGTGACCAGGTCGGCACGCGAATGACGTCGCGCGGTCCGCTGACCCGTTTGGTGAAGACGCGCTCAAGCTGCCCGTCCTCGCTCTGATGCTTGGCGAGGTCGTAGAGGTAGACGCTCGAGTAGGACTCGGGCCACGGATCGTCGGGCATGTGACGCGACACCTCGATCGCCTTGGCGAAGCGGTCGCGGTAGTTGACGATGGTGACGGTGCGTCCGCCGGACTCTGGGTTGCCCGCCCCGCGCGTGGCAAGGAAGACGAGCCGCTTCTGGTCCGGGCTGATGCGGTAGCCGACCATCCGCTCGCCGTCCTTGAGTTCGGGATCGAGTTGGATGATCTCGTGGCTGCCGAAAGTGACCCGCACGAGGGCGTTGTTGCGGAGATAGGTGTAGCCCGAGCCATCGGGCAGGTATTGCACGTCACTCTCGCGTTCGCGGGTTCTGGTCAGTCGGGCCAGATCGCCGCGATAGGGCTCGGCCGGCTTGAATTCGGGCTTGGGGGCTTTGGCGGCATCGGACTTACCTTCGTCCGCCTTCGCCTCGCCCGCGGCCTTCTCCTTCTCCTTCTCCTTTTCCTCCGGCGCAGCCTCGACCTCGCCCTCGGCCGGCTTCTTCTCCTCCGTTGGCTTGGCTTCCACCTTGGCCACAATGGCCTTGGGCCCGTCGATCGGGGCATCCCACTTTGCGAGGTCGACGGTCAGCCTGAAGACATCGCCGTCAAACATGACGAGCATCTCGGCCTGCTTCGCATCCTCGGCCGAAGTATCGGTGGGCTTAGCGTCGGGACCAACGCGGGCCGGCAACCACTCGAAGGATGAAATGCCGCTGTAGCGTGGAGCGGGGTCCTTCGGCGGCTTGCCGTCCTTCTCGTCGTTGATCGTCGCGTCGTCGGCATGGACCACGTCGCCAAGCGTGAGTCGTTCCCCGATCGCCCCGACCACGCCAGTTGGTGTCCGCTTCTTCGGCTCCTCGGGCTCGGGTGCGGTTCGCGCGAACGACAGGTCGAGCTTCTGGGCCGGCTCCTTGAGCGAAACGGTTCCCTTGAGCGCACCGTCGCTGAAAGTAAGCAGCATCTCACCATCGACCTTGAGTGCGCTGTCGGCAATCGTTGCCTTCAATTCGCCTTTCGCGACGTCGTAGCTGCCATCCTTGAGCGGAAGGCGCACAAGCCCGACGCGCAACTCGCCGCCGAAGGTGCCCGGCGACTGCTCCTTGAGGGTCAGTTTCGATGCGCCTGGACTGAGTGAACCGACGGCCTCGCTCCTCGCGTCCCCTGACCACGCCCCGAGAATCCACGCGTCCTTCCAGCCGAGCTTCTCGGCGAGCCGCTCGTGCTGGTCGACCGCCAACGACGCAAGCGTGATGCCGGCCTTCTTCGCCTTGGCCTCCCGATCGTCGCGGACCTTCCTCGTCTCTGCATCGAACTCGGCCATCCGCCCCACGCTGGTCATGCGTCGGATCTGGTTTGTCTTCGTGTCGAGGAGATAGAGATCCTCGCCGTGCCGCCGTTCGAGATAGGGCGTGTAGAGGAAGGCACAGAAGCGACCGTCGCGGCTGAATGCCATGCTTCGGGCGCCGGGACCGAAGAAGCTCTTCTCGGGGAAGAGCCGCTCGAGGGTCAGCTTCTCGCTCGTTGCTTCGGGCTTGGTCGGTGTCGCGGCCGGCGGAGGTGTCGAATCGGACTTCGATTCTTGCCGATGCGATGAGGACAATCGGGTGGCACCGTACAGCGGGGCGACGCCGACTGCGGTGGCGAGGAGGACGATGGTGGCAAGCGACATTCCAAACGCGTGTTGGGGCTGTTGCGACATGGCACCATCCATAGTCGCAGAGTCGCGAACTGGTTGCGTCTGCATGACTCAGAAAGGGGCGACATCTGCCTCGATGGAAGGTCGACCGGGCGGTTTGGAATGGGGAACCACCCTCTGCTCAGCGGGGTAGGCCTGAATGTTCGCTGCTCGGCGGAGCGGCGCGTATCTGGCGTCGGCCTATCTCGCTCCTCCTCATCGGAGGCGATTGCCTATGCGAGCGAACTCCCGCTGTCAGGCAAGGCCCCAGATTCGTCACACGTCGAGGATTTCCATGCGATCGATCGTTCAGACGTTGGCAACCCGCCTGGCCCTTGTCATGGGCTTGATTCCCTCCGCGGTCTCCATCGCGAGTGAGGGAAGCTGGGTGGTCTGGTCGCAGCCTCAGAACACCAACTGGGCAATCGTGCCCAGCTACGTTTCGACCGACCCGTCGACGAACCTCGAGATCGCCGACGACTTCGAACTGACCGGCACCGTGCGACGCATCGTGGTGACCGGATATGACTGCTTCAACTGCCAGGCGCCCGATGTTGAAGGGGTTTACGTGCGCTTCTACCAGTGGACACCGAGCGGACCAGGGGCACTCGATGCGGAGTACTTCCTTCCCGACAGCGATCCGGGATTGATCTACAGCGCGAGCGGTCCAGCCACGCTCGACATCGAATTGCCGTCGGCGTTCATCGCTGAAGGCAAGCACTTTGTCTCGGTACAGCTCGCCTTGAACGGAGCGGGCAGTTGGTACTGGTGGATCACGAATCACAACAATCCAAACGGCAGCCCGGCCCTGACCCGGGACCGATCGGCGGGCCGCAATGCGCCTTGGGAAGGACTTAAGGACGGCATTGGCTCACTCGTGAGCGACGTATCGCTTCTCTTGTGGGGCGATGATGGCAATCCGCCGGCACCCGGCACCGATCCGTGCGGACCATGGACGGTCACACCGACTCCGGACCCGGCAGGCACCGATCACGCGATCCTGCGCGATGTCTTCGCTATCGCGCCAGATGACGTGTGGGCGGTCGGTGAATACACGACTGTCGTGCAAGGTTCCATCCAGACCTACTCGCTCGCCGAACATTGGGACGGTGTCCAATGGGCGATCGTCCCCTCACCGAATCCCGCGCCGTGTGCGGTCTGCGCCCATGTCACCTTCGACGCGGTTGCGGCATCTGGACCAAACGACATTTGGGCTGCTGGAGGCAAGGTGGCTCAAGGTCCTGACGGATTCGTCGGAACGCACATCTACGTCGCCCGATACGACGGAACCTCGTGGACGGTGATGAACACGCCGTTGACGACGGGGAGCTCCGGCTCGCATGTTCAGGACATCGAGATCATCGCGCCGGATGACATTTGGTTCTTCGGCGACTACATCAACGGCTCGAGCTGGGGTTCGTTGGCGATGCACTGGAACGGATCGAGTTTCACCGTTCATACAACGCCCTACCCCGCCGGCGGCACTCCAGGCTGGGGACTTGAGGGCGGCTCCGCGCTTGCCAGCGACGACATCTGGGCCGTCGGCGGGGGAAGCGACGGCGACTACACCAACAAGGGTTACATCCTCCATTGGGACGGCAACTCGTGGACGCGCGTGCTCGGCCCGACGCCCGGTACTTACCAACGGCTCTACGCGGTGAAGGCCATCGCCACCGACGACGTCTGGGCGGTCGGCGACTACTTCGTCGCCGGCAGCGGCTACTTCCCGCTCTTCCTCCACTGGGATGGCTCGTCGTGGACACAGGTGTCCAGTCCCGGCGGCGGCTCGGGCCTGGTTGCCTTCGGGAGCGACAACGTCTACTCCAGCGGCGGCGGCATCGTCCACTGGGACGGAACCAGTTGGGAAACGGTTGAGTCGTTCTCGACCTCGCTGGGCGCCTCGGTCGCGTCCATCTCGGCGTCCAGCCTCTGCGACATGTGGGCCGTCGGGCGCGAGATCGTCGCCGGCGACCTGCTCACGTTCTCGGCGCATCTCCATCCGGTGGAGGTGGGCGCCTTTACAGCTTTGGGCGATCTGAGCGGCGACCAATCCGTCAACTCGGTCGATTTGGCGATCCTGCTCGGGGCCTGGGGCGCCTGCCCTTCGCGGGCTACGTGCGCCGCCGATCTCGATCAGAGCGGTACCGTTGACGCCGCCGACCTGGCCATTCTCCTTGCCGCGTGGACTGGCTGATTGCCGAACGGGCCGGCCACGCGCGAACCACGGCCGGAGATTGGCGAGTTCCCTCGTCCCATCTCCGGCCGTGGACGTTGGCGTGAGAGCGGTGTGAGGACGAACAGCGCCTGCCCGTCCGTGACCGTGTCAGGTGCACGGGCCCCAGGCGCCGAGCAGGATGGCCAAGTCGGCACCTCCGGTCGAGCCGCTCCCGTCAAGGTCGGTTGCGCCAGGGCTGCCCCAGCCACCGAGCAACACCCCGAGATCCGCGCCGCTCACCTCGCCGTCGCCGTTGAGATCGGCGGGGCAGGGCGATGTCACTTGCTTCGCGGCAAACAGAACTCCGTCCACATATTGGGAGTCGCCGTAAAGGACAACCGCGGTGCTGATGCGGACTGACTTGATGCGGCCTTCCTCATCGCCAACGCCCATGAAGTACGTGCTGTTGAGTTCGAAGTTGAACGGAGCCGATCCGAAGCTTCCCAGCACGCGCCCGCTGCCGTCCTCGCCGTCGAAAGCTTCGAGAAGAATGCCGTTGTCCCCGAAAGCGTCAAAGACGTCAGCGGTCATGAAGCCAGCGGCGAAGACTGGCGAGTCGAACGTGACGGTGAGGGACCAGCCATCCTGGACCGAGCCGTTGGATGTGTACCCCTGGAACGCGCTCAACGGCCCCTCTCCTCTGGAAAGCGGACGAGCGTCGGAGCCGGAGGGTGAACCCTCGCCGAAGGCCACGGTCACGTTCTCACCGTGCAGAGTTACCCCGGGATAGAAGAAGGGCAGGATCTCGCCTTCCGGGTGGGATTCGAAGTCGACCGAGGTGTCGATCGTCGAGATGCCCAAGCCAGCGGCCCAGGCAGCCATGTCCAGGGAATTGGTGGTCGGGCTGCTGACAAACTCAACGATGGAGGCTTGGGCTGGCACGGCGAGCAGGCCGGCGGCGGCATACGAGAGACGACGAATGGAATGGGTCCGCATGGGGAGTTCCTGATGGCTGATCGACCTCGATACCCATCGCACGGAGTCGTGTGCGACATGACCGGGCGACACGCCGGGCTGCTGGTCGAGGTCCAAGGCAATAGCGACAACTCGCGGTCAATCCGGACAGGGCAGCGAGAAAATGCAGATCCGGACCTTGGGGTGGGAAGGGAAACAATGGGGGGCTACCCCAACCCCCGGGGGTTTGGGAGGGCCTTGCCGAGTCTTCCCTACGGAAGGCTGGGTTCAACCCGAAGCGATCGCTCAGTCGTTCCCTCAGCCGCCGAAGAGTTGTTCCGAACCGGATGGGGTGCCCTGTACGATCGGTTCCGCATGAGCGGCCGAAGACCGGAAGAGGACTTGTCAGAGGCGGCTACCCAGATGCTGGAGGTTCTCTCTGCATTGGAGTCAGAGCCCTCCTTCGTCACCGAGCCAGCACAGCTCTGGACGCTCCTCCCACTCGTGTACGAGCGGCTGCGGGCTCTGGCTGTGGCCCACCTTGCCGGCGAGAGGACCGGGCACACGCTTCAGGCGACCGCACTCGTTCATGAGGCCTTTCTGCGGCTGGTCGATCGCCATGCCCCCTTCTCAGATTCGGCCCACTTTCTGGCAGCGGCCTCTCAAGCCATGCGACGGATCTTGGTGGATCACGCCCGTGGCCGGGGTCGGCGGAAGCGAGGGGCTGGAGCGGCGCGGCTTGACCTGACGAGCGTCGAACTGCCCGACGGGGGCCGTGATTTCGATCTCGTGGAACTCGACGACGCCCTCCAGCGGCTGGCGAGCGAAGACGAGCGCGAGGCCCGCGTGGTCGAGATGCGATTCTTCGCCGGCATGGACGAAGCGGAGATTGCGGGCGTGCTTGGCGTATCCGACCGTTCGGTCCGCCGCTATTGGTTGCATGCCAAGGCTTGGCTTGCGAGGGAGCTGTTTGACCGCGAATCGGAAGGGGAGGCAGGTCGATGAAGAACTCGTTTCACGAACGAGTGCGTGAGCTGCTTGACCTTGCGATGGAGCAACCCTCAAGCGAGCGGATCGCGTTCATCGAGCGTGAGTCCGCGGGCAACCCCAGCCTGTGCCGCGAGGTGGGGGAATTGCTGTCGTCGCTGGAACGGGCTGGAGCCATGTTTGAACCGCGACGCCGGTCGGACGTCGCCGAGAGTCAAACGCTGAGCGGCGAGCGAATCGGAGTTTACCTGGTCGAAGAACGCATCGGCGCAGGTGGCATGGGTGTTGTCTACCGGGCCGTCGATACGCGCCTGGGCCGTTCCGTTGCCGTGAAGACGCTTCCGAACTCGTGTGCCAATCATCCGGTACGCAGGGCGAGGCTCGAGCAGGAGGCGAGGGCACTGGCAGCGCTGAATCACCCCAACATCGCTGCGATCTACGGAGCGGAGGACACCGAGCGCGGGGCCATCCTCCTGCTCGAGTTCGTTCCCGGGGAGACGCTCGCCCAACTGCTCGCGAGGGGGCCTCTCGCAGCCGACGAGGCGATCGCGATTGCCCGCCAAATCGCGTTGGGGCTCGAGGCGGCGCATGCGACAGGCGTTGTCCATCGCGATCTCAAACCGGCGAATATCCGCATCACACCCGAACAGTCGGTCAAGGTCCTCGACTTCGGCATTGCCGAAATGCTTGGCGACGAGGCTCGCGGAGGAACGATGCCGCCCGGGAAGAGCGCGGAGGCGGCCGCGCCCGTTACGCCGTCGGGCTCTGGTGGGCGATTGGCCACGCCCCTCTTTGGGACCGCCGCTTACATGAGCCCGGAGCAAGCTCGAGGAAGGCGAGTCGACCGTCGCGCTGACGTCTGGGCGTTCGGATGCGTCCTCTATGAGATGCTCACGGGGACTCGGCCCTTCAGTGGTGCGACCACCTCGGACACGATTGCCGCGGTCCTTCAGGCCGAGCCGGATTGGTCGCGCTTGCCAGCATCAACGCCCGCGGCAATCCGTCGCCTCCTTGAGCGGTGCCTACGAAAGGACCCTGATCGGAGGCTCCGCGACCTAGCGGACGCACGAATCGAACTGGAGGAGTCCCTTCAGGAGGAGTCTTTGGGCGAGGCCCGACGGCCCGGCCGCCTGCGCTGGGTGGCGCTCGCCCTGTTGGGGACGGCCACGGGGCTGGTCGGCTGGTGGTCGGGGCGCGTCTGGACACCCCAGGCAGCGCCGCCGCGCGACAGCCGGTTTGGGCTGCACAGCGATGTCTCCCTACCGATCGACTGGGACCCCGGTGCGTCGTTCACGATCTCGCCAACCGGCGATACGGTCGCCTTCACCGGCTTCCTCACCTCCGAGCCCCAGGCGCTGTATGTCCACCCGCTCGATAGCCTCGAGCCGAAGAGAATCGAAGGCGTAGGAGGCGCGGCCAGAATCCCGCGATACTCGCCCGACGGCGCCTGGATCGCCTTCACGGACGCCAGCGCATCCCGTCTCATGCGATACAGCGTCCGAAGCGGAACCATCGAACCCTTCGGGAATGCCTCGCCCGATGCGTCGGGCATCGACTGGCTTGACGCGGACACCATCCTCTTCAGTGATGCCGAGGGACTCTGGGAAGTCGATGTCGTGGGTGGGCCGCGTCGGCTGACGACGCTCGACGCCTCGGCCGGCGAGACGCTTCATGGGCATGTCTGTTCGGTGGGTGATGGAGAGCACATCCTCTTCACATGCCGTCGAGACACCCGCAACGGGGAGCGATGCTCGCTCGAACTGCTCAGCCGCTCCGACGGTCGGCGACAGCGGTTGCGAGATGACGCTTGGGCGCCCATGACCCTCGACGGCGACACGTTGCTCTGGTGCGAGGCGAGCGGGCTGCTTGCGGCGCGTTTCGACCCGTCCACCGCCACGATCGCTGGGGTCCCCGCTCTCCTGATCGACTCCCTCGCCGGAGCGGGTGAGTCGCTTCCGATTCGACGCGCGGCGTTGGCCGCCGATGGAACGCTCGTCTACCTGCCGGCCACGGGAAACATCCGGCAAACGAACCTGGGATGGGCCCATCGCGACGGAAGCACGCAGCGGTTCCTCTCCGGTGATCGGCCGATCTTCTCGCCACGCGCCTCTTCCGACGAACGTCACGTTGCCTTTGCCGTGCGAGGTTCCCATCGTGAGATCTGGCTGCGCGACATGACTCGAGGCACGACATTGAGAATCAGTCCGGATGATGGACGGGAGCGCGACTTTCCTCTCTGGACACCGGACCAGAATGCCGTTGTCGTTGCCTCGTGGGATGAAGATGACTATCGGATTGAACGTCTCGGGATCGACGACGGGGCCGAACCGGCTGTGCTGTTGGAGGGTTCGCGTCACGCCAGCGCCACCGCCAACGCCTTCACTCCCGACGGGGCATCGCTTGTCCTCTCCATCATCGGCGCCGACGGCATGCGTGACCTTTACCTCATGCCTGCTGCGGGCGGCGCCTCGCCGGAGCCGGTTTTCAAGACCCACCAGCCGCGTAACGGCGCCCGCTTCAGTCCGGACGGACGCGCCATCCTCTACGTGCTTGATCATCCTGATGGCGCATCTGTCATTGCGGAATCTTGGCCCTCACTTGATCGGAAGGTGCAGTGTTCCGAGTCGGTCGGCTTCCGGGCGGAGTGGCGCCAAGATGGCCGGGCGGTCTTCTACCAATCTCGCAACGAGCTTTGGGAGGCCGACGTGACAACAACGCCGAAACTCGAAGTCGGCCCTCGGCGCCTCCTGTTTGATGCCTTTCCGGATGTGCGCTACGGAGTTGCCGCAGACGGCGACCGATTCCTGATCCCTCTGGCTCCAAGCGAGCGGCGGAGCGGCACTCAGTTCGCCATCATCAGGAACTTCGACGATTGCGTGCGTGACGCACTTTCGGCACTCTCGCGTTAGGAGAACTGGCATCGATCGTCCGGAACGCAGGCCCCGGTTCGCTCACCGGCAGCGTCCCTCGCGGTCCGTTGCCCGGGGTTTACCGCACTCCGGGCATGTCCCGCCGGCTGCCTCGACGGGATGCCCGCAAGCTGCACATCGCCCGCGGCGGCGGCGACGGTCGCTGCGGAAAGCGTGGGCAGCCCACGCGAGGACATGCAGGACCGCTGTCCAGAGAGCGATGTCAAGAAAGAGTCCTGCGAACCGCGGGCGGTAGGGGATGAGCACCTTGCCGCGCCAGGCATTCTCGATCAGGAGGCCGCCGTCGGCTTCGTGCGTCGTGAGCGCCGACTGGTTGTCGGTGCGTCGAATGTGCGTCCCGATCACCGCTCGCCACGGCCAACCGGTGGTCATCGTGATGACGTGTTCTTCATTCCAGGAACCGGGCGGGTCCTCCTGCCAGCCAGCCATGTGCGGCAGCCAATCCCAGGCACGCAGTCGCTCGCGGTCGATGATCAGCGGAAGACCGGTGTAGAAGACGCCGCGGGTCTTGAAGGTCTCCAGTCGGTCCCCAAGTGGTGTCGACTTCCACGCGATCGTGCGCAGGCCATCGGAGGAGTCGGCCGAGTCGGCGGCGATGACTTCGGTGGGGAGCCACTCCATGCGATAGGCGTTCACGAGATGCGGCACCATCGCGTAGGCGGCGGTGATCAGAATCCCACCGAGGAGCGACCGTGTGAGCTTCCACGGGTGGACCGGGAAGGCCGTCACTGCTTCGACTCGTTGGCGCCGTTGTTGGCAGGCGGTGTCTCGCTCCTACTTCGGCGCACTGTGGCGGGCACCATAACCGGGGTGTAAGCGAAGGCGTCGACGTGCTTGCGCCACGTCGCCCGCATGGGAGCATTGCCGAGCGGCCGGGCGAGGAACTCGCCAGCGCCAAAGGTGCCTTCGGCTGCGCTGCGCAGCGGGATGATGCAGGCGCCAAGCTCGAGATCGCGGCAACGCGCCTCAAGCGACTCGCTCGGCGGCTCGGGCACCTGCCAGGAGCGGCCGAAGACGTTGCCCGCTTGGCCGGCTCCGGAGACGAACGAGAGGACGAAGACGTCGTCGCCCAGCGCCGCCGCAGCGACGTGTCCCATGGTGTGGACGCCGGCGTAACTCAGCCCGGGAATCAACGGTGTGATCCCATCGGGCGATCGGACGCAGTGCATGCTCGCGGCCCAGACGATGATCTTGCGGTTGGGATAGCGCTCGCGGACGAGCCATGTGAGCGTGTCGCCGCCCTGTTCGTCGCGGGGGTTGAACTGTTCGGGAAGAGGCAGGTCCTTGCGCGCGGAGTTGCCGAGCATCGTCGTGAAGGCGGGGAGGCTCTTCAGCATCTGCTTCCAGAAGCTCCGATCGGCGGCCGGGACCTTCGCGTACGCCTCGCCCGAGAGAGCCTGGGAGAGCGTTGCGAGAGACGTCTCGCCGGCGGTACGGGCCGCGGCGTCAGGGGCGCTTCCCTTTACGAGTGCCGAGAGGTACTCGCTCGCCGCCTTCACGCCCGTCTCATCCAGCGCCGGCGGCGTCCCTCGGGCATTGAGGCCCACGATCTCCCCAAGCAGGTGATCGCGCGAGGCACTGCCGGTGAGCTGGCAGTCGTAGCCACAGAGTTCGAGCGGTCGATCCGTCTTGGCCCACCGGTCCATCGCGTCGGTGAGCGGCGCGAGCTCAGCGGCCTGCATCCAGATCGGAAAGATCCCGGTGGACATCGCCGTCCAGGCATCGGTTCCGCTCCTGATCGAACGCCACGCGGCCTCGCAGTCAAAGAGCCCGCTCTCGAAGCAGAGGACATCGAAGTCCATCTCCTCGTGCAGGAATTGGATGATTCGCGTCTTGCCCAGGAACGTCGCGCCTTCCGCGTGAGCCTGTTCGCCCAGCATGACCACGCGGGCGTTGCCGATGACGGCCTTCAGGGGAGCGAGGTCGCCGAATCCTTGCTGGTCAGGCTCGAACGTGCGAAGTCGAATGGCCTGGGATCGAATCCAGTCATTGGCGTCCTGACCGAGAGCCGATTCGATCGTTCCAGCCCAGACCAGTGCGACCGGAACGGCGAGCGAGGCGAATAGCAGGGGATTCATCGACGTTAGGATCCTCCAGGTGCAGTTGAAGAGCAATGACGAACTTCGATGTCCGCGGTGCGACCATGTGGTGGGCAAGGTCGAGGTTGCCCGCGCGGATGCGGAGTCCGAGGACGAGCTCCGATCGAGGGGCACCTGCCAAGAGTGTGGTTTGGGCTTTCGCTGGCAGGAGTTGCTTGACGGGAACATCTACGCGCCGCGGCAACTTTTCGAACATGCGGCGGGGTTCTTCGGGTCACTGGTCCCCCTGATTCGGACGGTGGTGGCGTCCGCCATTCCTTGGTACCTGTGGGCTCGCCTGAAGTTGACCCATGAGATTCGACCCGTTCGATGTGTCGTCCTCGTGCTCGCCGGATTGGCAGGTATCCACGTCCTCGCCGCGGGGGTTTCGGCCCTGACCCTCTTTCAGATGAGTCTCTCGATTCACGACACCACCGTGCCGGCGGTCATGAACACCTCTCCGAGCGTGCAGACCACCTTTCGGATCGGCGTCTCGGTTGTGGACGCTGCCAAGGCGTCCGCGCTCGAAGTCGTGTGGCCGTGGGACCCTGACGGCCGTGCCGTGCCGGTGACCTACACACCGCTCAGCAGCCAGGACGTCGTCACGAAAGAGGTGAAGCCCTTGCCGCCGGTACGGCAGGTCCCCATGGGTTTCGACATGCCGCTCAGGGAGGTGTACCGCAAGTTTGACGAGCTCCTCCTGACCGCTGCGGGATATTGGGTCGCGGCAAGCGTTTGCAGTGTTGCCGCGTTCGTGGTGTTGCCTATCTCGCGCAGCAAGGCGAAGGTCCGGTGGCGTCACCTTGGACGGTGCCTCGCTTATCTGCTCGCGGCCACGCCCACGGCGCTCCTTCTCTTCGGGCTCCTGGGCGTGCGCACCGACATGGCTGGCGGCGTGATAGCGCTGCCGATTCTCTTCATCGCGTGGTGGCAAGCGACGGCGAGCCGATACCTTCGCATGTCGGCGTCGTTGGCGATCGCGCTCTCTGTGGGGCTGATCGGGCTCCTTGCCCCGATCTCCATCATGGTCTTGCTGAACCTGCGGTTCCGTTGAGCTCGCTTCGTGCCTCGCGCCGCTGCCGCTCGAGAATCTCCTGCGGCAGCGCGGCGAACTCGCCATGGACAACCGGGCCGTCGAGCATCGCGTCGTGCTTGCGGCGATCCTCTGGATCGCTGAACCGCTCGCCGATCTTCTTCGCGGGAATGCCGGCGTGGATCTCGTACGGGGGCACGTCTTTCGTGACGATCGCCCCGGCCGCGACGATGGCACCACGACCGACCGTGACGCCCTGCATGATGATCGCGCCGAAGCCAATCCAGGCGTCGTCCTGAATGACGGTGCGCTTCAGCGCCGGACGGCCCGCGAAGATGATCGGTGTTCCGGGGACATCCAGGCGATGGTCCGCACCGACGATGCCGACGTTCGGGGCGAGCATCACATAGCGCCCGAGCTCCACCCCGGCTCCGATCACGCAGCCGACATTCACGAAGCTGTATTCCTTGGCCACGAGGTCGCTCGGGACCTGGGCGCCCGCGACCATGTAGAAGGTCGGGTGCACGTTTTTCAGTCCGAAGCGGAAGCGTCGCCACGCCATGCGCAGGCTGCGCAGGAAATAGAAGAACTTGCCGCGTCCGAGCAGTCGTCGCAGGAGTTTTCTCATCGCTCGGCTCCCTCCCGCATCCAGAACAGGTCATCGGCATCGTTGCCAAGCACGGCCCGCTCGATCGCCCGGCGCTGCATGACTGGGTTGTAGAAGCGGTCGGTGGCCTTGTGGCACTCGGCTCGCGTGGTCGCGTCGACGCCAGGCCGCTGAAGCCAAGGCCGCATGGCCTCGGCAAGAGCGGCGGCGTCGTTTCGCCGGAAGAGCGAGCCGTTCTTGCCCGGCACGATCGCCTCCCATTCCGGCATCTGGTCATCCGCCTCGTCGTGGGTGATGACCGGCGTACCGAAGGCGAGGCTCTGCATGGCCGTAAGCCCCACCTTGCCCGGAGCAACGGTCACGTTCGAAGCCATCGTGTATCGGGCGAGGCGATCCTCGTCATAGCAGGCGCCGGCGAAGTGAGTGGGCACGCCGCGCTCCTTCGCCAAACGCTCGAGGTTCGCCCGCTCGGCGCCATCGCCCACCAGAAGAAGCACTACCGGAAGGCCATCGGCGCGAAGCCGGGCAGCCGCCTCGACAAGAAGGTCCAGCCGGCGGATCGCGATGAGGCGCGTGGAGCAGATGGCGATCGCGACGTCATCGCGACCGAAGAGCTCGCGCCGAAGGGCCCGCTCGTCGTCGGCGGTCACCTTCGCACGGGCGGCCCGCTGGGCGTCGTAGTCGAGACTGTTGTAGATGACATGCAGTCGATCCGGCGAGAAGCCGGCGTCGATCCCGTACTGCTTGGCGAGGTGACCGTAAAGAAGTAGGCCCTTCGCCAGTCGATAGAACGCGCTGCGGAACGCTCCCTTCCAGCCGCTCGGCGGACGGATCCATCCGTGGGTCCAGAAGTACACCGGCTTGCCGCGCAGGCGAGCGATGATCGCGGTCAGCCACGTCGCGAGCCACTGCGAGTTGCCGAGCATCACGATGGCGTCGAACTCGCGGCCCAAGGCCAGGCCGACGACGCCGCGCTGCCACATCACGCTGCGGACAAGCCGTCGGCAGGGTGCTACGCGAAAGGGCACATCCGACGGTTGCGACCACGCCTTGATGTCCGATTCAAAGTCCTTCGTGTCGCCCACAAGCGTCCAGTCACAACGACCGTTGCGGACGAGTTCGACCATGACCGCGGCCCGGTAGTGCGCGAAGAAGTGATAGACGATCGCGACGCGCGGCCGGCGCGATGGCGACGTCGCGCTGGTCGAATGGGTTGATGGGGTCGCTGCGGCCATCACGGGTCAGTTCCCTGGGAATCCGATTCCTCGGGCCCAGCATTCCAACCACAAGGCAAGGACCGCCATGTGATCGGGCATACCAACGGGTCCAGGGGAAACGCTTCGGGCCAGATGCCGTCCGGCCTCTGGCGTGAGGATGCCCGCTCGCACGAGCGAGCCACCGTCGAGTTTCGACCCGTTCACACTGCCGATCGCGTTGAGCCATGCCCGCCAAGGCGAACTGAAGCCCTTCTTCGGTCGATGCAGCACCCACTCGGGCACCAGATCGGCAATCGCGGCGCGGAGCCACTGCTTCGGTCGCGGCGGCGGACCAACGTGCCCCTTGCGAAGGCCCATGGCCATTTCGGCAAGGCGATAGTCGACCAGCGGATTCCGCAGCTCGACGCCGTGCCACATGCTGATCCGGTCGGCTTGGGCAAGGCCGTTCTCGCGCAGGTAGATGTCGATGTAGAGGCCCATGACCTCGAGATCGATCCGCCGCTCCTCCGTTGAGCGGAGCGCGTGGCGGAACGGCGAATCGGAACGGGCGACATCGGCGATCAATGAGCCGGCGAGTCCGGGAAGGTGGCGTCGTGCGTCCGTGAATCCGCTCTCAAGATCCCAGAATCGCAGGCGATTCGCCGGTGCGATGCGGTCGGCGCGAAGGTCTGCGAGGCCGCTGCGGATCCCGCCCAATGACTGGAGCCAGCGCACGCCCAGCGTCAACGAGCGCGGCGGCTTGGTCGGCTTGAGGTATCGCAGCGCCGCCCCGAGGCCTTGCTGACCGCCGAGCTTTCGCAGGTTCGCGTCGATCGCCCGCTGGTGCATCGGATAGCCGAAGAAGAGCTCATCGCCGCCTTGGCCCGAGAGCATGACAACGAGGCCAAGCTCGCGACAACGGCGCATGAGGTGATGAAGCGAAATGCCGGCGAGATCAACGAACGGCTGATCACGGGCTATGGCGACTTCCGCGAAGGAGTTGCCCGCGTCCTGATCGGTGACCTCCACCCGATGAAACGGGATCTTGAGGTGCTTCGCGATCGCCTCGGCATCGTGGCTCTCGTCTTGCCGGGCCCCTCCGCTGAAGCCGACCGAAACGGCGTTCAGCGTCTCCTTGTAACGGGCGCTGGCGAGGGCGGCGACGGCGCTCGAGTCGACGCCGGCGCTCAGACACACCCCGACCGGGACGTCGGAGCGAACGGTGATCTCGATGATGCGCTCGAGTTCCTCGCGGATCATCTTCACCGGGTCACCGGTGATCGGCGGCGATTCGTGGATCGACCAATAGCGACGTTCGCGGACGGTCCACGGCTCGGTCTCAATGACGAGCATTGATCCGGCGGGCAGTTTTCGCACCCCCCGGATCGGTGTGAAGGGATCTGGAACGAAGCCGTAATGGAAGAAGTCGACGACCGCGGCGGGATCGAACTCGCGATCGACGGCGCCGCTGGCTACGAGCGGTCGAAGCTCCGAAGAAAAGATCACACCGTCTGGCGTCTCGGCGATGTACAGCGGCTTCTCGCCCATCCGGTCGCGGGCAATGACGAGCCGCTTTCGCTTCGTGTCCCAGATCGCGCAGGCGAACATGCCGCGCAGGTGGTGCACGAAGTCGTCGCCGTGCTCCTCGTAGAGATGGGCGATCGTCTCGCAGTCGCTGCCGGTGCGGAAGCGATGTCCGCGAGCCTCGAGTCCCTTCCGCAACTCGACAAAGTTGTAGACCTCGCCATTGGCCACGAGGGCGACCGACTGATCCTCGTTGTAGAGGGGTTGCCAGCCGCCATGGAGGTCGATGATCGCCAGACGCCGCATTCCCATCGCGACCTGGGGCTGCTCATAGAACCCCTCGCCGTCGGGGCCGCGGTGCTTGGTGTGCTCGGCAAGCCGACGGACCAACTCCCGGATCGGTGCCCCGCCAGGCGCGTTGCCACCATCCTCAAGTCGCCCGCGCCGAATCACACCGAAAATGCCGCACATGAGAGGAGCTGCTCCTTAGGTCGTCGATGGTGCGGCGTGCGGTTCCGCGGACTCCGCATCGAGCGGCTGATCCTCGTCCTCGACGTCCGCGTCATCCTCGCCATCGAAGGCGGACTCGGCGACGAACTGCTCGTCGGACTGGAGGGCGAAAAGTCGTCCAAGAAGGACGGTGCCGAAAAAGAGGTCGTACTGGGCCCAGAGGATGCCCGCCTTGTTGGCGAGGGTGAACTCGTAGGCGGTGAAGGCGGCAAGGTATGCGACGAGGGCCCGGGCCGGCGGGTCGTTCATCACCATGGCAAAGAGCCGGCGAGAGTTGGATGCGGCCAAGGCGAAGATCGAGGTGCCGAGCACGATGCCGGGAATGCCCAACTCGAAGATGAGATCGGCGACGATGACGTGCGAATAGGGGTCACCGCTTCGCGTCGGAAGGTCGTGGAAGGCCGCCGATCCGAGTCCAGTGAGCCAGAAGATGGGTCGCTTGAAGTAGTGGCCGGCCAGGTCGGCAGCGTTCTCAAAACGGCCGAGTGAGCCGTAGAGCATGCCTTCCGAACTCCACCGGTCCTCGTTGTCGGCGCCGACGAAGAAGCCGCGAATGAAATAGACGCCCACCACGAAGATCACGGCGACCGTGGCCGTGCCGATGAACTGGCCGAGGTTGTTGATCCTCCGGGCCATCGGCAGGAAGAGGAGCGAGAAGAAGATCGCCGCGATGACCTCGCCGCGAGAGCCGGACATGAAGCCCAATCCAAGGCCCGCGACGAATGCCACGACCCGCAACGAGATGATGCCGGAGAGGATCTCGGTGGACGGGCCGAGGACGGCCAGGAGCACCAGCATGCCGCCGAGGGCACCGATCGCCAGCGGATTGGTGTGCGAGTCGTTGTCGACGTTGACGACGTACCGTCCGTTCACCAACTCAAAGCCGGGGCTCAGGATGATCAGAACGGCGACCGTCGTGCCGATGACCAGCATCGCGACACGAAGGTCCTTCAGGTCTTTGAAGCCGCCGACGAGAAGCGGGGCCAGCCCGAGCGTGACCAGGATGTAGGGCGAGGTCCAACGGATGTACTCGGCCAGCCACTCGGGCGACGCGGTCCAGAACCAGGAGATGCCCGCATAGAGGTAGAGCAGCAGCGTGAGAACCGCCGCCGGCGTGATCCAGTGCTTCCAGCGGAGCGTGCCGACCAGAAAGGACTTGGTCAGGGCACACAGGACGACCACGCCGACGATGAAATTGGCCAGCGAGCCATGGGTGCGGAAGACTGGCGAGCTCGCCTGAAGCAACTGCTCTGTTGCGAACATCGTCAGGACCACCGCCACCGCCCATGCGGGTCTGGTGATGGCATAGAGGTATGCCACGGCGATGATCGAAACGGTGAGGAGCGAGAGCATGCGAAGCGGCGAGGTCGATGCCCCGGTGGATCAGGGGCGATAACTCGACAGGCGGTCCAGAAGAGGAATTGTCAGCAGAGGAAGGACCGTACCAGAGGTCTTCGACCGGATCACGCCACGATGTGAAGCGAGCAGTCCGGCGTTACGGCAAGCGGACGCAGGAGTTCGTTGTCGGCGGTTCGGAGGAGGTCGATACACTCATTTCGCTGCCTCTGGGTGGGGGCTTCTACGGCTTCGTCCCCATCTGGCTACGTTCCACAGGTCGGCACCAGAGAGAAAAACGGGACCGGAGACGTCGATGGGTCTGCGCGCATCAGGGTCGTCGGACGCGGTCACGCTGCCAGCATCAACCGCAGGCGTCCGACCGTCCGCGGTCGCTCTAGCCGGCCTCAATTCCAGAATCTCGATGGTCATTCCGACGTACTGAGAACGCGAGAACCTGCCTCACCTCATTGAGAAGTTGGGACAGATGCGCGACATCAGCGGTCTGGACATCGACCTGCTGATCATGGACGACAACAGCCGAGACGGCTCCGCTGAGTTCGTCGAATCACTGCGCCTGCCGTGGGTGCAACTGGTCACGCGCACCACTGATCGGGGGCTGAGCCCGTCGGTCGTCGATGGCCTTCGTCGGGCGCGAGGGGATGTGTTGATCGTTATGGACGCGGATCTCAGTCACCCGCCCGAGAAGGTGCCGGAACTCGTGCGAGCGGTCGCGACCGGTGACGCCGACTTTGTCATCGGTTCGCGCTACGTTGCAGGGGCGACGACCGACGAGAACCGGGGACTCTTCCGTTGGCTGAACAGCAAGGTCGCCACGCTCATCGCCCGTCCGTTGACGACTGCGAAGGATCCGATGGCCGGCTTCTTCGCGCTGCGCCGCCAGACGCTCGATCAGGCACCGTACCTCAACCCGGTTGGCTACAAGATCGCCCTCGAATTCCGAGTGAAGTGCAATTGCCGCAAGGTCGCCGAGGTGCCCATTCACTTCGCCGATCGTCAGTTCGGCGAGAGCAAGCTCTCCTTCAAGGAGCAGATGAAGACGCGAGAGTCGCTGAAGTGAGCCCCACCGCAGGATCGCGACGGATGCGACCAGACACAGCACAGCAATCCCCAGCTTTGCAAGCAAGACCTTGTCGCCCATGACGGTTCCCCTTTGCCCATGGCCGTCCTGGGCGGTGCCGTCACGGGCTACTCAATCCGGGCGATTGATCATCGCGAGCGCAACGAAAGGGGCGTGCGAACTGGAGTTCGCACGCCCTTTGGATTTCACATGGCTATGACGTCGGACTCGGTCAGCCGTTGGGGCCTGCCGCTACCGCAGTGTTGGCTGGGCGAGGGACGGCCTGTTCCGCCTCCCGCGTCCACTTCGCGTACTTCGCCACGAACTCGGCCACCCGTCGAACGGTCTCGTTCTTCGAGTCGGTGCTGGTCCACGAGGCCGGGGCGGAGCCGCCGTACAGGAGCTTGGCGAGGACGGCGCGAGCGTCGGCGCGGGGCTGTTCGCCCGGCGTGGGCACCCACGAGAGGCTGGCGACCCAAGCGTTGTACTCAAGCGATGACCAGAGGAAGAACCCGTCGGCGCCGGCGAGAAGCGACGGATCGAGCTGATCCGAGCGGAACTCGTCATGACTGATCGGTGCCCAGACCTCGGCCTTGCCGTGGGCCGAGAAGACCACCGAGACGGACGGAATGATTGGCATGTTCGGCACACCTGCGGCGTCGCGGAGGGCGTCGCAGATCTTGACCGTATTGAGACGGAATGCGGCTTCACGTGTCGCGAGCGACGCCCGCTCCGACTCCTCGTGCATCGCCGGATCGAACCGGTCATAGAGGCACGGGCTCATCCAGTCCATCTCCTTCACGAGCGACAGGTAGACACTGAGGCACTCGTCCTTGGTCTGGATACGGCTCCACTCGGGCATGGTGTCCCAGCCCTTGTTCGCCACGTAGTAGCGCACATTGGGCACGCCGTAGTAGGTGAACTTGCAGTTGGGAAGCTGTTCCTTGGCGTACTTGATCGCCTCGATCATCGAGGCAACCATGCCCGCGTATCGGGGATCGGTCTTGCCGTTCCAGAAGACCTCATCGAATGGGACCTCGTAGTCAAGCATGACCCAACCCGAGGGGTTCTCGCCGCGAGCGGCCTTCACCGCCGCAACGACCTTCTGGCCGTCGACCTTCGCGGTCTGTAACGACGCAGCGTCAAAGTTGTGCGGGTAGAGCACCAGCAGTTCCTCGACACCCTGGGCCTGCATTTCGGGCGTGAAGTACTGGGCGGCGTTCAGGTTTACCAAAACCTTGAGCGGCGCCGGCGCTGGCGTGGCAGCGGCGGTCTGCGCGGCGACTTGGCCATTCGCGTTGCCGCTGGAGTTCGTACCGCCAGACGACTGGGTCGGGGCGGGAGTCGACGTTTGCGTTGAGGCCGTCTTTGTAGCCTTCTTCGCCGAGGCGGAGATTTTCTTGGTCGTTGCCTTGGCCTTCGTCGTCTTGGCCGCTGTATTGGCCTTGGCCACCGAGGCCTTGGATGGGGCGGCAGCCACATTGAGCTTCTTGGCTGCGCCAATAATGACCTTGGGTTTGGTCGGAGTATCGTCGCCGCCACCAACAGGGGGCGCCGCGAAGGACATGGGAGCTAGCCCGATTGCCGTCGCGAGCGAGGTCGCGAGAAGCCACTTCGGGCCAATGAACGGTGTGCGTCGATAGGTGCGAGCCATAAAGAAACCCTCCGGCCGAGCAAACTGCGTTCGACCAGCACGATGATAGATTTCGGAGCGAGGGAGAGCGATTCTTGCGCTCATCACCACGGTCAGACGCACAGGTCGGCGAAGCTCTTCCGTCTGTATCGCCGGTTACTGGTCGTGACCGATGCTCTCAGGCATCGTGTGACCCGCGTCGCGAAGGGTTCGTTCGCGGCGGGCCAGGTCGAGATCGTGTTCGACCATCATCACGGCGAGGTCCTCGACGGTAGTCGTTGGGACCCAACCGAGCTTAGACTTGGCCTTCGTGCAATCGCCAAGCAGTTGCTCGACCTCGGCCGGGCGGAAGTAGCGCGGATCGATCTCGACGAAGTCCTTGTAGTCGAGGCCGACATGACCGAACGCCAGTTCGCAGAAGGTCCGCACCGAGATCATCTTGCCGGTTGAGACCACGTAATCGTCGGGGGTCTCCTGCTGAAGCATCCGCCACATGGCGTCAACGTAATCGCCGGCATAGCCCCAGTCGCGGAGGGCATCAAGGTTGCCGAGGAAGAGCTTCTTCTGCATACCCAGCTTGATGCGGCCGACGGCTCGGGTGATCTTGCGGGTGACAAACGTCTCACCGCGGCGCGGACTCTCATGGTTGAAGAGGATGCCGCAGCTCGCATGCAGGTTGTAGGACTCGCGGTAGTTGACCGTGATCCAATGGCCGAAAACCTTCGCACAGCCGTAGGGCGAGCGCGGATAGAAAGGCGTGGCCTCCTTCTGCGGGATTTCCTGCACCTTGCCGTACATCTCGCTGGAGCTGGCCTGATAGAAGCGAACCTGCTTGCCGCTGGCGTCCTGATAGCTGCGCAGGGCCTCAAGCATCTTGAGCACGCCGGTCGCGACGACGTCGGCTGTAAAGATCGGCTGGTCGAAACTCACCCGAACGTGGCTCTGGGCGCCGAGGTTGTAGATCTCGTCGGGCTTCACGTCCTGGACGAGCCGGCTGAGCCCGTTGCCGTCGGTGAGATCGCCGTAGTGAAGCTTGAGGCGGGCGCCCCGTTCGTGCGGGTCCTGATAGATGTGGTCGATCCGGCTCGTGTTGAAGCTTGCAGATCGGCGGATGATCCCGTGGACCTCGTAGCCCTTCGAAAGGAGGAGCTCGGCGAGATAGGAACCGTCCTGGCCAGTGATGCCGGTGATGAGGGCGCGTTTCATGGGCTTCGTGGGTGAATTGGTCGAGTCCTTATCGGGCAGACCGGTCGGGACCTTGATCGACCAATGGCAAGGAGGGGTTGTCGACCCATCGTGAGGAGGCAATCGCTCGCGTCGCAGCTGGGGGGGCCGTTGGGGGCGTGGAGTCTACAGCGTCCCCAAAGGCCTCCGTCGGCCTTCGAAGTGCCGGTCGCTCCCGAGACGCGCGGCTCGGGTAACGTCCGCAGCCCGCCGGGCTCTTCTGCGAAGCCGGCTCGTGGGTTCGTCTCCTTGCCGTTTCCGGCCGATATTGCCGTTTCATCCCATGGACCTTGCCAAGCAACGCATCGTCGTCACCGGCGGCGCCGGATTCCTCGGACGGGCCGTCCGCGAAAGCCTCGCCCGCCGCGGCGCCACCGAGATTCTGGTTCCGCGCCGACGCGAGTTCGACCTGACCAACGAGGCTGACGTCGCCCGCATGTATGCCCAGATGCGGCCGGATGTCGTCTTGCATCTGGCGGCCGAGGTCGGCGGCATCGGCGCCAACATGGACAATCCGGGCCGCTACTTCTTCGCCAATATGGCGATGGCCCTCCACCTGATCGAGCACGCCCGGATCAACCGCATTCGGAAGTTCGTCCAGGTGGGAACGATCTGCGCCTATCCGAAATTCACCCCCGTTCCCTTCCGCGAGGAGGAACTGTGGAACGGCTATCCGGAAGAGACCAACGCTCCGTATGGCATCGCCAAGAAGGCGGCGATGGTCATGCTCGACGGTTACCGCCGGCAGTATGGGCTGCACAGCTCGTATCTCCTTCCGGTGAACCTCTACGGCCCGTGGGACAACTTCGACCTGCACACCTCGCACGTGATCCCCGCCCTCATTCGCAAGTGCGTGGAGGCGATCGATGCCGGCCGCGACCACATCACCTGCTGGGGCACCGGATCGGCGAGCCGTGAGTTCCTCTATGTCGACGATGCCGGCGAGGGCGTGGTGCGCGCCGCCGAGGTCATGGACGAACCGACGCCGATCAACCTCGGCACGAACATGGAGATCACGATTCAGGATCTCGTTCATCTCATCGCCCGACTGACCGGCTTCAGGGGCGAGATTCGTTGGGACGCGACCAAGCCCGACGGACAGCCCCGACGATGCCTCGATACCGAGCGGGCCGCGAAGCTCCTCGGGTGGCGGGCGAAGGTGACCTTTGAGGAAGGACTCAAGCGCACCATCGAGTGGTTCCGCGCCAACGCCAATCCGCCGACCGCCCCTGGCTGACCCTTCGCAACCCTGTTTCTCAGCGCATGCGAGTGCTTCTCCTCAATCAGGTCTTCTATCCCGACTCGGCCGCGACCGCGCAGCACGGTTGGGATCTGGCGAGGCATCTCCGCGCCCATGGCCATGAGGTCACCGCGATCGCCTCCCGTTCGCTCTATGGCGACGCCGGGGCCTCGCTTGCGGCCGAGGAAACGGTGGACGGAATCCGGATCGTCCGCGTCGGCAAGAGCCTCTTCGGAAAGAAGGGCATTCTCGCCCGGGCGGTCGACTTCGCTCTCTTCTACGTCGCAGCGCTCCTCGCCGCGCTCCGCCTTCCACGGCACGACGTCGTCGTCTGTTTCACCACGCCGCCCTTCATTGCCTACGCCGGTCTCGTGCTTCGGCTCTGCAAGGGAACCCGCTGCGTGCAGTGGGTGATGGACCTCTATCCCGACGTTGCGATCGAGTTCGGGGCCATGCGCCGTGGCTCGCTCGTCGCACGGCTCTTCGAGCGAATCGGCGTGCGCATGACCCGGAAGTGCGACCGATCGGTCGTGCTGGGCCGCTGCATGCGCGACCGGATCGTCGCCAAGGGCGTGCCTGCGGATCGCCTGGATCTCGTCAACGTCTGGTCCGACGATGAGGAGCTCAAGCCGATCCCGCGCGAGGAGAACGGCTATCGGCGCGAGTGGGACATTGGCGACCGTTTCCTCGTGATGTACTCGGGCAACTTCGGCATCGGTCACGATGTCGAGACATTCCTCGCCGCCGCCGAAGCGCTTCGCGACGAGGCGGACATCCGCTTCGCCTTCGTGGGCTCGGGCAAGCGCAAGGCCGAGGTCGAGCGGTTCGTCAGCGAACGGAAGCTGGCCAACTGCATCATCGCCCCGGTGCAGCCGCGCGAACGGTTAGGTGAATTGCTCTCGGCCGCCGATGCCCACCTTGTCACGCTGAAGGAAGCCTCGCTCGGCCTCATGGTGCCGAGCAAGTTCTACGGCATTCTCGGGGCGTCGCGTCCGGTCCTCTACGTGGGACCACCCTCATCCGAAGTGGGCAGGTCGATCGACGAGGCGCGATGCGGCTTCTCCTTCGCGATCGGAGATGCCGAGGGGCTGACGAGGCAGATTCGGGCGATGGCCGCGGAGCGTTCGATCGGCTGTGAGGCCGGTGCCCGAGGTCGCTCCGCCCTTCGCGAGCGATACAACCGCGAGATCAGTTGCGAGCGGTGGCGAGCGATCCTGGAACGGGTCGCCCGCCGGGCGGGCTAACAGTTCGCTCAGCGCACGTCGTTCCAAGTGACGATCGAATGCCCGCGTTCACGGGCGGCCTTGCCGAAGAGGACGCACTCGGTGCGCTCGACGTCGCGCCACTGCTCGGTGACGCCCGGATGGACGCCGACCTCGACGAGCCCCTCGGGGATGCAATCGAGAATCGGCTTCGTCCAGTCGCGGTCCCAGGCCGTGGTCGGCATGTAGAAGTGGGTGGTCGTGGTGAAGGCTCCGCGAATCGCCCGACGCCACCAGGGCCCGAGCCAATAGGCCGGACTCTTCAGGGGTCGCTTCAGGAAGAGGTCCTGCACGGTGCGCACGCGCCGGATGCCGAAGCGGGGCAGCACGCGGCGGAGTGCCTCGCGCAGCGGCTTGTACTTGTGCACGTGGCCGTGCGAGTCCACGTGCGAAAGCGGCACACCCATATCGCGGAGCTTGCCGAGTTGGGCTTCGAGCTCGGCGTCAAGCTGGGCAGCGGGAAAACGGTTGCGCAGGGCGCCGCCGCGGAAGGTGAGGGCCGGCAGGAACTGTCCGTTCGCACAGGTGATGTCAGGGATCTTGCTGTGCGGAAGGACCGAGTGTTCGACGCCGTCGCTCGTGAAGGTGAGGTGGGCGCCGAAACTGAACTCGGGGTGGGCTCGCGCGTACCCGACGGCCATCTCGGTCGCAGGCATGTTGGCCATGATCGTCGCGCTGGTCAGGCCGCCGCGCTCGAAACACTCGATGGTCGAGCGGGTCGTTTCCTCGTCGAAGCCGAAGTCGTCTGCGTTGAGGATGATCTGAGCCATGCGTGGTGGACCGGGGCGCCGGTGGTGGATGTGCGAACCGCAGTGCAGGGTACCGGACGTTGGTCACACGAACACGTTGTCGCCGTCGGCCGGTCGGAACCACCATGCGGCGGGATCGGAGAAGTGCTTCGCAGCCAGCGGCGAATCGGGAGCCGCCGAGAAGAGGAAATGCTGGGCACCGAGGCGAACGAACCCAAGGCCCCGCAACGCGCGGGCATTCTCCTGAGGCGGGACGCAGATCTCGATGCCGCTGACGCCATCACGGACGAGCTCGGCCATCGCACAGAGGGCGAGGGTCTCGAAATCAAGGCCGGATCCCGCGAAGCTCATCCAGTCCTGGAGCGATCCAAGCAGGACGTTGCGAAAGCCCCGATGCGAGGCCCGCTCGTGGAATCTCGTCTTGGTGAGGATGTAGCCAAGCCCCTTCCCCGTGTCGCCGTTTCGCACGATGGCAAGACCTTGCTTGGCCCGCGGATCGGAGACGAACCGGTGGCCGAGCATCCAGTCGATGATGGGGCCGCTCCGCTCGGTGCTGGCCGTCGCGCGCGGTTCTTCCAGTGCTGATCGGCAATCGTCTGGAAAGGCCGTCGTCCGCTCGATGACGAGCCCGCGCGTTCTTTTGTCGATGCGGCGACCGAGCAGGACCTTGGGCAACACCAGGGCGACGTTGCCGACGGCTGTTCCGAGCGACGAGAGGATGCCGCTTCCGAGGTAGCGCTCAACGACAGGTGCGGCACTTCGAAGAAGGACGTGCCGCTGCATCTCGAAGTCGCGCCAGCCGAGCTTGCGGTAAATCGGAAGGAGCATCTGCGAGACACCGCAGGAGAGTCGCAACGGCTGGAGCGACTCGCGATGGCTTGCGAGCCGCCGTCCAATGCCCTGGCCGCGGTGGGCATCCGGAACGAACATGCCCGAGCCCCAAGAGGTCAATATCGGCGAGTTGGCTGAGCGGGTGAGCTTGCCCTGTGCATCGAGGTCGGCCACCAGAAGGCGGCCGGGCAAGAGGTCTTCGCGACCGATGACTGCTGCGTCACGAACGGCCAGAATCTGGACCGGGGTTGCTTCATCAATCGGGAGGGGAAGGTCGACGAAGACGGATCGCTTCGCACTGTCCATGCGAGCGATCGAATGTGGATCGGACCAGGGAAGGGGAGTCGCGCGGCGGACGTCGCCGAGAGTCAGGATCTCTAAGTGTTCCGACAGCCGTTCCAAGCCAACCTCGCGCGAAAGGACCGAAGGGTCGACGATCGCAGCGTAGCGGAGGGTGGCAAGCGGCGTGCCCTAGTCATCGCCACCGGAACATCGGAGTTTGATTCGGCGGTAGGTGCGTCGCGCAGAGTTGGCTTCCTAGCCGAAGACGTTCTCGCCATCTCCGTAGCGAATGGTCCAGTTCGAGGGGGTTGTATAAGGAACCGGGGAGAGGGCGCTTTCTGAATTTGCTTTCACCATGGCGTTCATGATCCCAGCCCGAACGAACCCGTAGACGCGGAGCATCTTGGCGGTCTCTTCGGCTGGCTGCGTGCAGATCTCCAACGCGTCCGCCTTCAGTTCGGCCGCTGCTCGGATCGCCGCTGAAGCGAACAGCGGTGAGAAGTCAACGCGTCCATCAAACGAACCCCAATCAGCAAGGGTCGCCAAGGTGAGATCCGGGAACGCCCGATGCGTGGCCTTCGCGTGAAAGCGGACCTTCATCAGGATGTATCCCAACGGGACTCCACGACGACTTTCAAGGAGGAAGAGCGCACGCTCGTGGCGGCGGTTGGTCTGGTCCAAATCGCATCCGAAGGAGTGGGCAAGGAGCCAGTTGATCCACTCAACCGATCGAAGACACCGGATGGCGGTGGCGGGCTTTTCCGGAGTACCGTTCGCGTGTCGTTGAACCCCGCCGTTGCAGACCCCAGCCCGCAAGGCGCCGTCGAATTCCGATGGCATGGAAGGAACGCGGGCTAGCTTTGCGCCGGACAACAGGCCGCGTGCGGCGTTGACGGCCCGCAGGCCGAGCAACCCGATATCTCCAACCACGCTTGCAGTCTTGCCGGTGAGCCCGTCACCGAAGTAGCGGCGAGCGATTGAACGCGAACGACGCAGCAAAATGTGGCGATCGAGCGGGATCTTTGCGAAAGCGAGCTTCTCGTACAGCGGCAGGGCAAGCTGCGACGGGCCGTGAGCCCCGACCGTCGGAAAGAGGGAGGCGGCCTTCATCAAGAGCATCGCTCCCACCAGGCTCTTCCGCTCCGCTGGCGGAACGAAGAGGTTCGAACCCCAGAGGATTGGTACGTGGGATTCGCGATGTCCTCGGTGAACTACCAGGTCTCCGGCCACCAAGTCCATCCGTCCTACAACTCGGCGTCCTCGCGTTCCAATGAGCTGGGCCGGTTGGTCTTCACTGACGGAAGCTGGGTTACTGGCGAGGGCCTTGGCCTTTTCGGGGGTCAATGTCGCCGGGCAAGCCGACTCGTCCCAGCCGCGAGCATTCGTTCCCGCGAGCGCCTCTCGAAGGCTCAGCACATGGAGGACGACGCGCTCGGCGTTCGTTGCCGAGATTTGGGTGGGGACCTCAGACATGGCACGGCCCTTCGGACAGCGGGCAAGAGGGGGCGTTGGCGGATCGCGACTCGTTCGACGGTGCCGCCTTGACCCCCGGGATTCCTGACGGGGAAGTTTTGTCTGGAAAACATCGACTTCTGTGGTACCAGATGATGAAGAGAGTATCATGAAACTTCACTAGGGCACTTTCTGCGCCGAGGATTTCTCCATTCGTTCTCCTTCGCACAATCCGCCCCCGTCCCTTGTCGGGGCACGGGCTCATCACGTGGGGGTCGCAGTCCAAGACATGGATGCGGCGATTCGCACCTACGCGGAAGTTCTCGGCCTATCGCTCCTCTCGGGTCCGTTTGATGACCCGATCCAGCGGGTGCGGGTCTGCTTCTTGGGGACCGGAAACGAACAGGACATGCCTGTTGAGTTGATCTCCCCGCTTGGTGACGACGCACCGATCCACCAGTACCTCAAGAAGGAGCTCGGCGCATACCACGTCTGCTACGAGCTAGTCCATTTCGACGCGGCGCTCGCCCACATGCGCAGCCTTCGCTGCCTTCTTGTCAGTGGCCCGTCGCCCGCTGTGGCGTTCGGGGGCCGACGCATCGCCTGGCTCTTCCTGCCGACGCGCCAACTGATCGAGGTGGTGGAGCGTGAGTGAGACGAATGGGTTGCCGAAAGTAGATCCAGCGCCCGTTGTCGATGCGCGCAGTCGCATCGACGCGCTCATCGACGAAGGCAGGTGCCTCGAGGCGAAGGCTGCACTGGCTGCGTACTGGCAGCGCGATTCGAATCCGGCAGTCGCGGCCTTTGTCAATGGGCGAGCGGATCGCATTCGAGGACGCGTTCCGCTTGTTCCTTGTCGTATCCACGTGCTCCGGTCCTTCACCGTCGAAAGTGCCGTTCCACTTCTGCGCGCCCAGGCGTTCGCCGGAGGCATCGATGCCGTTGTCTCGGTCGGCGAGTTCAACACCTACGCCCAAGACATCCTCGATCCAGCAAGCTCGCTCTACGCAACGGAAGCCGACGTCGTCGTTCTTGCCGTCCAGGCAAGGGATCTCTGCCCCGCGTTGGTCTCCCGGTTTGCCGATCTCGAGCCCGAGGAAGTTCGTTCTGCCATTGAGCAGGTTGTCGCGAGCTACGAACGTTGGTT
Source organism: Phycisphaerae bacterium (assembly GCA_016795065.1). GTDB lineage: Bacteria > Planctomycetota > Phycisphaerae > Phycisphaerales > SM1A02 > JAEUIT01. The sequence continues at coordinate 8,063 of JAEUIU010000088.1, read as the reverse complement.
CGGTGCCTTCCGCTCTCGTTCCAGCGCCCACCTCATCGTGCATCTCCTCGAGATTCCCGAGCCCTCGCACGGGATCCTCGACGCACAGATCGAACCTTCCCAGCGCGACGCGATCACGACCATCAACGAGCGGTTGCGGGCCGCATGCCGGGCACACCGCGCCATCTACGCACTCGACATCAACGCAACCATCGCCCGTCGCGGCCGGGACCACTGGCAGGACGAACGGATGTGGACGACCGTTCGCATGCCGATCGCTGGGCGAGAGCTCATTCATCTCGCCCGCGACTGGGCGCGCTTTCTCCACCCGATCACCGGTCGGGTCGCGAAATGCCTGGTCTGCGACTTGGACAACACGCTCTGGGGCGGCGTCATCGGCGAGGACGGGATGACTGGCATCCGCCTGGGGACGGAACACCCCGGTGCCGCGTTCCAGGCCCTTCAGCGGGTCATCCTCGACCTGGCCCAGCGGGGCGTGATCCTCGCCATCGCCAGCAAGAACAACATCGACGACGCACTCGAGGTGCTTCGCACCCATCCCGGGATGCTCCTCAAGCCCGAGCATTTCGCGGCGCTGCGGATCAACTGGAGGGACAAGGCGACGAACCTCCGCGAGATCGCTGCCGAACTCAATATCGGCGTCGACAGCCTCGCTTTCATCGACGACAACCCGGTCGAGCGAACCTGGGTCTCGGAGCAGTTGCCCGAGGTCACCGTCATCGACCTGCCGACCGATCCCTACGGCTATGCAAGAGCGCTGCGCGAGGCGATGGTCTTCGAGCGCCTCACGCTGACCGCCGAGGACCGCGAGCGTGGACGCCAGTACGCGGAACAGCGGGTCCGCGCCGAGCTACAGGCCCAGGCCGGCTCGATCGAGGAGTTCTACGAATCGCTCGCCCAAGAGGTCGACATCGCCCACGTGACGCCGATGACGCTCGCCCGCGTCGCCCAGCTCACCGGCAAGACCAACCAGTTCAACTTGACCACACGCCGCTACAGCGAACAACAGGTCCAGGAGATGGCCGATTCGCCGGATTGGCGGGTCTACTCGATCAGGGTTCGCGATCGTTTCGGCGACAACGGGCTGGTTGGCGTCGCAATCGCACATTACGTCCGCGAACCTGACCGGGTGGTATGCGAGCTCGACTCGTTCCTGCTCTCTTGCCGAGTCATCGGTCGAACGGTGGAGACGTCGTTCCTGGCAACCATCATCGAGGAGGCGCGACAGCACGATGCGACGCTCCTGCGGGCGTGGTTTCTCCCGACCAAGAAGAACGCCCCGGCTAAGGATTTCCTTGCCACACAGGGCTTCATGAAAATCGCCGATGCCGATGGGACCCAGACCTGGGAGTTCGACCTGACGACCGGCACCATCGAGTTTCCGAGATGGATGAGGCGTCTTTCATCGTCTGCGTAAATCTGCAGCCTTTGACCGCACGCGAGGCACTTCCTCACCGACAAAGAGATCGTCCATGTCGACTGCATCCACTTCCACCCGATCCCCAGCAGGCCCTTGCGTGACCTTCGATGACATCATGGCTGCGCTGCCTGCCGATGCGACCTGCGGGCCGCTTCTGCGGGCGATGTACGTGGACAAGGCGTGGCTCTTGAAGCCGATGCTCGAGGCCCTCTCCCTGGACATGCTTCCGGCCTACCTTCGCGAGGTTGAGGACATCTGGTCGGTCATGCGGGCGGCGAGGCCGCAAACGCCGGAGCCGCATCGGCTGGCGGAAGGCATGAAGGGACTCGCCTTCCACAGCATGGAGTTCCTCAAGCGGCAGATCGAGTTCGCGAAGACCGGTGAGTACAAGGCCAGCGACTACGACACCGTCTACAAGGAGGTCTACTCCAACGAGACGGTCATGGCCCAGTATCTCGACGGGCTCCTCCTGACCTACGTCGCCTGGCCGAACCACTATCGCCTGCTGAACTGGTATCGCGATGCGTACCTGGCCAAGGCCAAGCCGGGCGAATGCCTCGAGATCGGACCCGGTCACGGTTGGCTCGCCCTCTGGCAGCTCCGTTCGAACCCGGCGAACCGCTTCCTTGGCCTGGACATCAGCCCGCACTCGGTCGCCTACTCCCGTTCGGTCCTCGGTGCCGCAAAGATCGATCCGTCCCGCTGGAGCGTGCTCGAGCGCGACGCCCAGAAGGGGATCGAGACCCACCCGAAGCCCTTCGATCGCGTGGTCATCGCCGAGGTCATCGAGCACCTCGCCAAGCCCGAGATCATCGTCAACGCGGCCCGCGAACGGTCGCACAAGGACACGCTCTTCTTCATCACCACCGTGGTGAACATCGAGGCGGTCGATCACATTCACTTGTTCCGCTCGCTCCAGGAAGTCCGGGACTTCTGCACCGGCAAGTGCGGTCTGGCGATCGTGGACGAGCTGGACCTGCCGCTCAAGATGAACCTCAAGATGGAAGACGAGGCTTACGAAGTCGCCCTCGTCTGCAAGCCTGCCTGAACGCCATTCTGCATTTCGACCCGCTCGCCGCACGCCCTTGCCATGAACAACGTGAACGACCAACTCTCCAACGAGATCCGCCGCATCGCCTCGGATGTGCTTGGCGTTCCCGCCGGCCAGCTCACCGACGCCTCGTCCCCCGAGTCCGTCGAGAGTTGGGACTCGGTCGCCCACCTCAGCCTCGTCCTCGCACTCGAGCAGGCGGGGAACGTCCAGTTCGACCCCGAGGACATCGAGAAGATGCGATCGATCGGGGCCATCGAAGCGATGGTCCGCGGCAAGCGCGGCGGGTGATAGCAGCCCTTCTGCTCGTCCGCAGCCCAGATGATTTTCGCCACGGGCTGATAGGTGACTGCGACGCGGCGAGCGACGGACAGTCGTGGCGAGAAGCTCCCAATGGGCGATAATTCTGTAATGAGGGACAACCGAACGCGTGTCGAGGCGTTCCGCGATGCGTTGCGGAAAAGGACGCTCTTGGGCAACGATTCAGCACCATGCGATTGGCGTCAAGCCCTTCGGCCGGCATGCTACGCTGACGTTTCGGGTCTCGTCGCCTTTCCTTGATGTGGCGCATCCTCGCGTTCGGGCGAGACAAGACCATCCGCAGGCGAGTCCAATGGAGCAATGGCTGTGGCCTTGATTGACCGAATGAGCCCGAATGAGCATGTGAAGCCCGTCCTCGCCGAAGCCAAGTCTGGGGCGATTCGCTGCCCCATTTGTGATGAAGGCGGCGAGCCCCATTTCCTTGCCGGCGCACACTATGTTTATCGATGTACGTCGTGTCGGACGGCTTTCGTGGCCCCGATGCCCGATGAAGCGTACCTCGCGAATTTCTATTCGAACTACCACGTGGGCGAGGGCGAGGAGGGCAACTACGCCAACGAATCCAAGATGCGCAGGAAGCATCCGGTTCAAGTCGAATTGGTGATGAAGCACACTGCGTTACGTCCAGGACGACTGCTCGACATCGGCTGTGGAAAGGGGTACTTCCTCAAGGAGTGCGCGGATGCCGGCATCGAGTGCGCTGGTATCGAGCTCTCCGACACGGCCGTTCGATTCGCCAGGTCGTCATTGGGTCTCGACGTGATACCGGGTCGCCTGGATCAGCTTGGAGCGCCCCCCGTAGGCGCCGAAACAAAGGCCCTCAGCTACAGCCTTTATGGTGGCGCTGGCCAGTTCGATACCGCGACGATGTGGGGGGTCATCGAGCATCTGCGCGATCCGATCAGGATGCTCAGGGCCACGGCGAACGTGCTCAAGCCGGGAGGCAAGCTATTCGTTCAGACGGGGATCGGGGACGACTGGCTCGACCGACTTCTGCCCGGTGTCAATCAGTGGTATGACCCGCCGCAGCACCTCTTCGTCTTTTCGGCGAACGGCATGAAGCGAAGCGCCGAGCGCACCGGTTTCCGGCTTGAGCATCTCGACACGTGGTACGACATCAGCCGACGACGTCGTTATGTTCGAGCGATCCGCAATGGAGTTGCCGCTTGCTTGCTGCGAGGTGTGGCGGAGGTGTGCCGCCTGCCGCGGCCCGCATTCCAAATGACCAAATTCCCGCTAGGTCTGAGCATGATTGCCGTGATGACCAAGCTCTCGTAGTGGAGCCGGTCGACGCCTGAGCAATCGGGAATAGCCGACGAGGATGGCGATCGAAAGTGGGCTTCGAACTGGACCTCAGGTCGAAACCAACTTGCCTCTCACCCAATCAGCGACACCCCAGTCATCTCATTCGGTCGCGGAAGGCCCATCATTGCCAGCGCGGTGGGGGCGACGTCGGCCAATCGGCCACCGCTGCGGAGGTGCTTCCCGCGGAACGCCTCGCCGACGACGTAGAGCGGTACGTCGTAGTTGGTGTGGGCGGTGTGCGGACAGTTCGCGACCGGGTCCCACATTTGTTCGCAGTTGCCGTGGTCGGCGAAGACGATGAGCGAGCCGCCGCGCCGGAGCGTGGCTTCGATGACCGCGCCGACGCAGGCGTCGACCGTCTCGCAGGCCTTCACCGCCGCTTCGAGCTTGCCGGTGTGGCCCACCATGTCGCCGTTGGCGAAATTGACGACGATCAGCGGTTCGCAATCGGGAGCCGCGAGGCGCCGCAGCACGGCATCGCGAATGCCTAGAGCGCTCATCTCCGGCTTGAGGTCGTAGGTGGCGACCTCTCGCGGACTGGGGATCAGTTCGCGGCGCTCGCCATCGAAAGGCGGCTCGCGATAGTCGTTGAAGAAGAAGGTGACGTGCGGGTACTTCTCCGTCTCGGCGCAGCGGAATTGGGTGAGGCCCGCCCGGCTGATCGTCTCGCCGAGGATCATCGGCATCTTCTCGGGTCGCCCGAAGACGACCCGGACCGGCAGGCCGTCCTCGTACTCGGCCATGGTCGCGAAGGCGAGGTTCTCGAGCTGCGGGCCGCGGTCGAACCCGCCGCCCTGAATCGACTTCCAGGCCGCGTCGTCGAACATGAAGGCTTTGGTGATCTCGCGCGGACGGTCGCCGCGATAGTTGAAGAAGATCACCGCATCGCCGTTGCGGATCCGCGAGCGCAGCGGAAGCGTCGGATCGGCCGAGGGCTCGATGAGCGTGGGCAGGACGAACTCATCGCCCCCGCGCGACGAGTCGGACGGGTTGGCGTAGTACTGCTCGACCGCCGCCACCGCGGACGGGGCGGTACGCGATCCACCGTGGACGAGGCAGTCGTAGGCTTCCTTCACCCGTTCCCAACGGTGATCGCGGTCCATCGCATAGAAGCGGCCGATGACGCTGGCGACGGCCCCGATCCCGGTCGCGCGGCAGTGCTCGTTCAGCGTCCGAAGGAACCCCGCTCCTGATTTGGGAGGCGTATCCCGTCCGTCGGTGATCGCGTGCACGAAGACGCGGCTTCCCGGGAAGGCCTCGCGCTTGGCCATGTCCAGCAGGGCCAGACAATGGGAGAGGTCGGAATGGACTTGACCGTCACTGGTCAGGCCGAGGACGTGCACGTTCGTCCCACATTTCGCCGCATGGGCGAACGCACCCTTCAGCGTCGGGTTGGTGAAGAAGCGACCGTCGCGAATCGCGCGGGTGATCCGCATGACCTCCTGGTCGACGATCCGCCCGGCGCCGATGTTCTGGTGACCGACCTCGGAGTTGCCCATGACCGGGCCGTCGGCGCCGACGGGGAGCCCGACGTCCTCGCCGCTGGTCTTGATGAGCGTGGACGGCCAGTCGCGGTCGAGGCCGTCGGCCACCGGCGTCCGGGCGATACGCGTCGCGTCGTACGCGGCCTGTTCGGGGTTGGGATTGCGCCCCCAACCGTCGCGGATGATGAGGACGACCGGGACATTCCGTAGCGTGCTGGCGGCCATGTGGACAGGCTACACAGTACGCTAATCCCATGGCCAGCCAGACAGACATTCCGCCGAGCTCGCAGGACGCTGCCGAGCGGCCGATTCGGGAGCGATACGAAGAGGTCAAGGCGAGAATTGCCGCCGCCGCCCAGAAGTCCGGTCGCCGGGAGAGCGACATCGTGTTGGTGGCGGTGACGAAGACCGCGTCGATGGATCAGATTCGCGAGCTCATCGGATTTGGCCAACTGGACCTCGGCGAGAACCGCGTGCAGCAGCTCCAGCAGCGAGCCGCCCAGATCGACGAGTACCTCACCCGTCGCCGCGACATGCCCTCCTCTTCGGCGTCGAAGCTGCCCCAGCAGGTCCGCTGGCACATGATCGGTTCGCTCCAGCGGAACAAGATCAAGAAGACGATCGAGCTCGTGCGGCTCATCCACTCTGTCGACAACCTGCGCCTGGCCGAGGATCTTCAGCTTGCCGCCGAGAAGCGCGAGAAGCCGGTCGAGGTCCTCATCGAGGTGAATGTCGCGGAGGAGAGCTCCAAGCACGGCATCGCTCCTGCCGCGGCTCGACATCTGGTCGACATGATCGACACGATGCTCTCGCTCAAGCCGCGCGGCATGATGGTGATGGCCCCCAACACGAGCGACCGTGACGTCCTCAAGCGAACGTTCACCCGGGCTCGCGAACTCTTCGATGAGATCAAGCGGGCCGGCTTTGGCGGCGACCGCTTCGACATCCTCTCGATGGGCATGACCAACGACTATGAGGTCGCGATCGAATGCGGCTCGAACATGGTCCGTGTCGGAAGCGCGATCTTCGGCAAGCCCGCGATCGAGGAGTCGACCGACGACGATTGAGTCGCGAGCCGACGGTCGTCCCGTCAACGCCGGAACTGATCCAACTCCGACCACCGCGCGAAACAGGCCTCGATCTCGTGGCCGATCGCCTCGAGCCGCGTCGCGGCCTTGGTGATCTCGGCCGGGGCCGACTGATAGAAGCCGGGGGCGGCCATTTTCGCTTCGATCGCCCGTTGCTCGATCTCGAGCTTCTCAATGCGACCCGGGAAGGCGTCGAGCTCCATCACTTCCTTCGCGCTGAGCTTACGGGCCTTGGCGACGGATGCGGGAGCCGGCGCGGGCTGCACCACGGGAGTGGCTTTGCCGAATTCCGCGGCGATCTCGCGCCGGTCGATCGGCGGGGGGGCCGTCCGACCGCTCACCCGCACATAGTCGTCGTAGCCGCCGGCGTACTCCTTGACCACACCGTCGCCCTCGAAGACGAGCAGGCTGGTCACGGTGCGGTTGAGGAATTCGCGGTCGTGGCTGACCATCAGGACCGTGCCGCTGAACTCGGCGAGCAGCTCCTCCAGCAGGTCGAGCGTCTCGGCGTCGAGATCGTTGGTGGGCTCATCCAGCACCAGGAGGTTCGCGGGGCGCGAGAAGAGCTTGGCGAGCAGCAGTCGGTTGCGTTCGCCGCCCGACAGAAGTGCCACCGGCGAGCGGGCCCGATCGGGGGTGAACAGGAAGTCGCCGAGGTAGCCGATCACGTGCCGCGAGCGGCCGCCGATCACCATCGTGTCGGTGCCGGTCAGGTTCTCCTGCACGCTCTTGCGTTCCTCGAGACCGGCGTGCAGCTGATCGAAGTAGCCGATCTCGAGCTTGGTGCCCAGCCGGACCTTGCCCTCGTTCGGAGCGAGTTCACCCAGCAGGAGACGAATGAGCGTCGTCTTGCCGGCACCGTTGGCGCCGACGATGCCGATGCGATCACCGCGCGAGACGACCGTGCTCAGGTCGCGGACGATCGTGGGACCGTCGGCATAGGCGAAGCTGACGTTGGTCGCTTCGGCCACGAGCTGTCCGCTGCGATCGGTCTCCTGAGCCACCATGCGCACCGACCCGGCCCGCTCCCGCCGCTGGCCTCGCTCGATGCGGAGCGCCTCGAGGGCTCGCACGCGCCCTTCGTTGCGGGTGCGACGGGCCTTGATGCCGGTGCGAATCCAGACTTCCTCGGCGGCAAGCCGCTTGTCGAAGAGGGCGTTCTGCTTCTCCTCGGCATCGAGCTCGGCCTCGCGCCGCTCGAGGAACGTCTTGTAGTCGCAGGCCCAGCCGCGGAGGTTGCCGCGGTCGACCTCGATGATCCGCGTCGCCAGCCGACCCAGGAAGCGGCGGTCGTGGGTGACGAAGAGAAGCGCCCCGTTCCACTTGAGGAGGAAGTCCTCGAGCCAGCCGATGCTCGCGATGTCGAGGTGGTTGGTCGGTTCGTCGAGGAGGAG
>JAEUIU010000068.1 GCA_016795065.1 Phycisphaerae bacterium | reverse complement strand
CTGCGGCGCGACGAGGATGCATGGAGGACCGAGCGACCGAACCCCTTCGCGTTGTCGAGGCTCGTTCGCGGCGGCGTGCCGGTGATGCCGGGCGTGACGCTCGGGATGCTCATCGCCTTCACCCACGAGGAGGGGCGGCATCCGAGGCCGGACAAGCGGGGCTCGATCGCGGCGGACGCGGAGGACGCGCTCGTGAGGCTGGGGCGGCTGTTCGCATCATCCGGACCGGGCGAACAAGCCGTCGGCGAAACGCGAGCTCACGAACCGGACGAACCCCCGGCGATCGCCGCGGCGAGGCGGCTGGCCGCTGCGATGCGGGACCGCATCACAACTCTCCTGGCTCGCGCACGCGGGCGGGCCGGCGGCGAAGGGACCGCCGCGGGACCGTTGCCCGTCCGCCATCGCGGCACGGTCGTCGGCTCGGAGGAGTCGATGCGACGAGAGGCCCTGCGCCGAGGGGGAACGTACGTGCATGCGGCGCGGGCAACGCTGCGCGAGTGACGCGAGCGACGGCGGGCATGGCGGAGCAACAAACGAGATCGCGCCGGTCAGGGTGATCGCAATTCGGCGGTCTGCCCGTGGCGCGGTGGCGCGCCGAGATCCGCACGAAGCGGATCGTAGAGCGGGGCCGGAACAACGTCGCGGGCAAGGCAAGGCGCTGATCCCGCCGGAAGCGACAAGGTCGGGTCCCCCCGGGTCCCCCGACCATCACGAAACCACGCACAATGTGGGTGTCCAAAATGCGCAGGGTGATGTGGGTGTCCAAAATGCCGTCACGAAACCACGCACAATGTGGGTGTCCAAAATGCCGGGTGGCGTGACGGCGAGCGAGCGAGGCGGGGATCGCTTCGGATCGCGGGATCCGAGGTGACGCGAGATCGCGCGGGATCGACGCGGCAGTCTCGGTCGCGAGTCGTTGATTAGCGGCCTGCTAGATCGTCCACTCTCCAAGGAGGATCGCGAGGTCGGCTGCGTCCACAGCGCCGCTCGCGTTGAGATCGCATGGACAGCAACCCCGTCCCGGGCAAGGTCCCCAAGCTCCAAGGAGAATCGCAAGGTCCGCGGCGTCGACCCAACCATCGGCGTCGAAATCCGCCTGCCCGGCGGGTGAGATCGGCGCAAAGGAGAACTGCAGGTGGTCCACCTCCATGCCACAGCAGGCGTTGGAGATGTGGATCTGGGAAATCCCACACGCCGCAATCGTGCCGAAGAACCGGTCTTCCGAGGTGCCACCGTAGATCGATCCGTCACTGATGTAGATCGGGCCGACCGTCCCTAACAGATTGCCGTCCGGACCCCATGCCGTGAACGACGTGTCCCCTTCGCCATCGGTCCAGACGACCCCGACATGCGTGGGATAGCCACCCAGGATCCGTGGGTTGAACGAGAAGGTGATGCCCTGAGGACCCGTTGCGCTGTACAGGGCCTTGCCCGCCGTCCCGAGCCCGTCCAAAACCCCATCGTCGCCGTCCACCGAGTCGGCCAACGCTCCGGGGCCATAAATGTCGGATGTCCCCTTGTTCGACTCGACACCGGCGACGTTGAACAGCCCATCCTCGAAGTCCTCAACCACGAAGCTCGGATGCGACACGTCAAAGGGCGAATCATCACCGCTCAGGTAAGGCACGGGCCCCAGCATGACCTGCCCCGAGGCTCCCGAGCCGACGACCAATGCTGCCAAACATGCCATGAGCCGCATCGCTTGCTCCTCACGAGATGCACTCTTCTCAATGGCCTACAGAGTGAATCGCATTTGCGACTTGCCTAGAGCAACCTTCCAACTCGAAGAAAATCAATCCCTTCCCAACGGCCATGGGAACGCGCGTGCCAGGCTCTGAGCAAGGCACGCGCGTCCCCGCACTCTTATCCGGCCAGTTCTCTCCCTATCCCGCCAGCACGCCTTCCCGCTCCCTGCCCGCCTCGCCCGCGGCCGAGCGTGACGCCGACCGCTCACCCGTTCGGGGGATGATCAATGGTTCCGGCGAGTGCTTCGACCGGTGGCAAAGGTAACGGCCAAGCGAGCGGATCGCCTGGTCGGCGGAGCGGAAGATCGGAATGCGATACTCATGCATCTTCCGTACGAGCGGTTCATACATCGCCCCGGCATCAAGCACCGCAACGATGGGCTTGTGGGACTCGGCGGAAAGCCTGCGAATGACCTCGGCGAGCGACTCGCGCTGGGCCATCTCCTCGGGAATCGACGAGAGGGTCGATGTCAACGGCACGGCGCACATAATGAGCGCGTCGATCTTTTCGTACGCAAGCATGACTCGCGCCGCGGCCTCGTACATCGGCTCGCCTGACATCGGGGTGAGATCGAGCGGGTTCTTCGGCGTCACCAGGTGTTCGACCTTGTGCTTCTCCAGCTCGGTCACGAGCGCCGCTCGCGACGCGTCGTCGAGCGCCGGCAACTGCACGTCGTACTTCGCGCCGTGCACGCGATCGGCCATGCCGACCACCTCGCAGCCGGCGTTCGAGATCGCCGCGAGCCGCGTTCCGCCGACGCGCTTCCCGTGCAGCGCCGCCGACAGTTCCATCAACTGGCCGAACTCGGCGAAGGTCTCGGTGACGATCGCCCCCGCTGCGGTCGCCCCGGCCTCGCAGATGTCGTAGTCGCCGGCCACCGCGGCGGTGTGTCCCGCCGCAGCGTCGCGACCCTGGGCGGTGCGCCCTGCCTTGTAGAAGATGACCGTCTTCCCCGCCTCGGTGATGCGTCGCACCGCCTGGAGGAGGTCAAGGCCGTCCATATCGTTGAAGCCCTCGACGTACACCCCGATCGTGTGGATGTCCTCGCGGGGCTCCATCGCCCGCACCATGTCGGCGATGGTGAGGTCGAGCTGATTGCCGATCGATACCGTGAACTGAGGATCAAGTGTATCGAAATTGCTCATCCGGCTAATGATGAACGCGCCGCTCTGACTAATGAATGCAACGCCCCGGCCGCGCACGTTGCGGCGCTTGTCGAGCTTGTTGTCGGGAATGAAGAAGGTGTCGTAGCGGCCGGGCCTTGATTGGAGCCCCAGTGAGTTGGGCCCCAGGAACACCGGTCCGCCGTCGGGGAGCTTGCGGGCCCGGGCGAGGGCCTCGCGCACCTGGACCACGCGGTCGTGGCTGTCGGCCGTCTCGCCGACGCCGCCTGGAATCACGATCGCGGAACGCACCTTGCCGCTGTCGATGCACTCGTCCATCAGGTGCGGCAACTGTTCCGCCGCCGCGGCAATGACAAGAAGGTCGACCGGCTCGGGCAGAGCCGAAATGCTTGGCACGCACGCGACGTCGTCGATCGCGGCGACGCCTTCCTTGATGACGCGGATCTTGGAGGGCTCGAAGCCGCACGCCAGCACGTTGTGCAGGATGATCCGCCCGAAGTTCATGTGCTTGTTCGACACGCCGAGGACCGCCATTGAGCTCGGCTCGAGGAGATGGTGGATCTTCTCGATCGGTCGCGGTGTCGGCTTGCGGGTGGCGGGAGCGAGGCGGCCACGGCCGTCAAGCGGCACGAGATGCTGCCGCCGGAAGGCGAAGGGATTCACCTCAAGCTCGGCCATGTCCGGCCCGACCTCACCACGATCGACGCAGAAGCGCCGAGCGAGTCCGATGAAGGCTCGGAAGCAGCGCAACAGTTCGCCGTCGGAGACGATCCGTCGGTGACCGCGCACCTGCCCCGAGATGATCTGGTAGGCCGCGGTCTGGCGGAAGAGCTCGAAGAACTCCTCGGCGTTGGTCTCGGTCGCGACCGCCTTGGCGACGGCGACGCCGGGCTGCATGACCCGAGCAAGGTATTCCGTGTCGACGCCGCCCAGGCCGGCGGCAATGACCGGACCGAACTCGCGCGTCGCCCGGATGCCAACGAAGAGCTCTTCGCCGAGCCCCTGCCCGCCGCGCTCGACGAACTCGACCACCAGGACGCCATCGACGCGGGCGCCCTTGCTGCGGTGGAGTTCGATCATGCGGTCGATCTCGCGCTTCACCGCGTCATAACGCTTCGCGCAGAAGACGACGCCCTTCGCGTCGGATTTGTGCACGACATCCTGCGACACGATCTTGAGGACGACCTGTTCGCCGGGGAACGCGGCGAGCGCCTCCTCCGAGATGAGGTTGTCGACGGTCAGGAAGAGGTGGTGCGGCGGCGAGATCGCCCCGACGAGTTGCACGATCTGATAGACCTCGTGCTCGTAAAGCTGGCGACGATCCGATTCGTAGACCTCCATCAGGAGCCGCTCGACCGCGTGGGCCTCGGCCCCGGAGAGGCGGTCGTCGGTCGCAAGCACGTCAAACACCGGGCTGTCCGGCCGTTCGGCGGCGGCGAGGTGTTCGGGAGCGAGCGTATCGACCCACTGCCGCACCGCCCGCGACGTGCCGCCGCGATCGAGACCGCGCTGGTAGGCCGAGGCGGCGCTGCGGCCGAAGCGGAGAGCTCGCTTGCCGGCCTCAACCACCGCATCGCCCTTCGAGGCGAACATCTGGCCGATCGACTTCTCGAGGTCCTCCTCGCTCAGGCAGAGGGCCTGCGACGCGGCGCCGAGCATGACCATATTGCTGGAGCGGCCGGAACCGGCGGCGCGGGCGAGCCGTTCAGCATCGACAACCACATGCCGCGGGAAGGCGGTGATCCGATCGATCACCTGCTCGACCGGCGGGTAGTTTCCGATGTTGATGAAGGCGTTGGCCGACGCCACGATCACGCCATCAGGCGCAAGCATGTGGGCATAACGAAGACTCTCCAATGGTTCGACGGCGATGAGGAGGTCGACCTTCCCGGCCGGAATGAGGTCGGAGTGAATCGGCTGATCGGAGATGCGCAGGTGCGACTGCACCGCACCGCCGCGCTGACTCATGCCATGGACCTCGGCTTGTTTCACGTGCATGCCGCGGGCCACCGCAGCACCCGATATCGCTTTGGCAATCGAGAGAATTCCCTGACCGCCGACACCTGCAAGGATGATGTTCTGTTGCATCGCGAGAGCTGACTTTCTGACGCCCCGGCAAAGGGTGCTGGGGCGACCGCGTTCAGTCGGAGTGTTCCGCATGAACGGTGAGAGGCGTACAAGAGCACGACGCCCCACAGGAGCCCTCGGCGGCGCGCTCGCGCTGCGGGGCTCCTCCGGGAGCAGTCGATTGTCGTTTCACGTGAATGCACGCCCGACGGGCGACGATCACGCTGAGGCCGCGGTATTCGATCTCGCGGCGGATGAGAGAGACGTTGGCGCTATGATGCTTGGCCAGCGGCTCGATCACGTGCAGGTGATCGGGGTGGACGCCAAGCCCCTGGATGAGATGGTCCAGCCGCTCGCCGCAGGCCATCGACTCCTGCGTGCCGGTCATACCGACGGTCGCGTTGTCGAGGATGAAGACGGTCATGTTGGCGTTGGCGTGGGCCGCGCCGATGAGGGGCGTCATGCCCGAGTGGGCGAAGGTCGAGTCGCCGATGGTGCTGATGACCGGATGGGCGCCGGCCTGGGCCGCCCCGTGGGCCATGGCGATCGAGGCTCCCATGTCGACGCAGGAGTGAACGGCTCTGAACGGAGGCAGGACGCCCAAGGCGTAACAGCCGATGTCGCTGAACATGTAGGCGTCACCAAGCGGCGCGGCCGCCTCGACGATGGCCTTGAAGCTGTCGGCGTGCGGGCAGCCCTTGCAGAGTTGCGGCGGGCGGGCGGCGAGGTCACCGAGCGGGAGCGCGGCACTGACGAAAGGAACGCCCAAGGCGGCGGCGACGCTGTCCGGCGTCAGTTCGCCATCGAGGGCGAAATCGCCCGTGAGTCGTCCCTTGATAGCCTTGCCCGGCAATCCGAGCAGTCCGTTGAGTTTCCGCTCGATGAAGGGATAGCCGTCCTCGACGACGAGGATCTCGTTGCAGTGGTCGACGAAGCGGCGAAGGAGCGCGAGCGGGATCGGATAGCGCCCGATGTGCAGTCGCGAATCGTCGTCGCTGTCACCTAACACTTCGTCCACGTAGTTGCGGGCGAGTCCGCAGGTGATAATGCCGCGCCTGCCGGAAAGGCGAATCGAGTTCCAGGGCGATTCCTCGGAGTCACGAAGGAGCCGCGGTTGGAGGTCGAGCAGGCGCCGATAGCGACGCCGGGCGTTGGAGGGCATGAGCACCCAGTCGTTGGGCTCGGGCCGGTTGGGGAGTCGCTTGCCGGCCAGCACGGTCGGTTCGCCGCGCTCGGCCATGCCGACGGGTTCGCGCAGTCGGACGTTCGAGCGGCTGTGGCAGAGGCGGGTCACCATCCGCACGATGACCGGCAGGCCGACCGCCTCGGAGTACTCGAAAGCCTCGATCACCTGGTCGTAGGCTTCCTGCTGGTTGGCTGGCTCGAAGAGCGGGATCTGGGCAAAGTCGTGGTAGTAACGGGTGTCCTGCTCGTTCTGGGAGCTGTGCATGCCCGGGTCGTCGCCGACCACCAGCACGAGGCCCGCGTTGACCCCGGTGATCGCCGAGCTCATGAGAGGATCGGCCGCGACATTCACGCCGACGTGCTTCATGCTGACGAGGGCCCGGCGTCCCGCGTAGGACATGCCGAGGGCTTCCTCGTAGGCGACCTTTTCATTGGCCGACCAGAGGGCGCTGATTCCCAGGCTGTCGGCCCCCGTGCCACCCCCCGCGTATTGCGGCGAGTTTCGGAGGTATTCCTCGACGTATTCGAAGATCTCCGTCGCGGGCGTACCGGGATAGGAGAAGGCACCTCCAATTCCTGCATCGATCGCGCCGCGGGCCGCCGCCTCGTCACCAAGCATCAGTTCGAATCGCACGGGAATCTCCTCTGCGAGGACTTTTGGTCGGATCGTCATTCTACGACGAGGCCACCCTCGACTTCGACTCCAAGGGCTTGTCGCGTCGAACCTAAACACAATTTGCGTAGGGACCCGACGATGCCTGGACGCGTCTGCGACCGGCAATCAACGAGCCTTCGTCGTTTGTTCCGGAGCAGCCTTGGGCATGTCAGCGGGCTGGTCCATGACGTTGATGGTCCCGGTTGACGAGGCCGAGAGCAGGCGCCGACCGCTTCGATCGAAGACGACCGATTCGATGGAACGGTCGTGTGGTGTGAGGATCACGAGCAACTCGCCCGTCTTGGCGTCCCAGACCGGAAGACGGCCCCCTTGGACGCCACCGACCAGTCGCGTGCTGTCCCGGGTCACCGCAATGCAGAGGATCGGGCCCGACGTTGACGCCGCGAAGAGTTCCGTCCCGCGGTCGGGTCCGGTCAGCCTCCATGCCCGAACGAAGCGCTCGGTGCTTGAGGCGTAACCGATCTCACCGTCGGGCGAGACCGCCACACAGGTCGCCGCCGTTGCGACACGCCCAAGAAGCACGGCGGTGCCGGCGTTGGGACCGTCCACCGCCGTCGACATGAGCATGACCTCACCATTGGCGCCGGCGGCGAGCAAGCTATTTCCATCGGGGCAGAGAGCGAGGCTCCGCACTTGCGATTCGCAGCGACCAATCTCGCCAAGCGTTTCGAGCGACTTGGGGTCCAGCATCAGAACACGCCCGTTCGTCAGGCCGATGGCCAGGCGCGTGACGTTATCGTCGGTGGCCATGGCATCGACGCGTTCGCTCTGGAACGACTGCGACGCGAGACGTGCGCCGCTGGCAATGTCCCACCGGCCCAGTTCCGCCTTGGGGTGCGTGAGGTAGACCTCTTTTCCATCCGCAGAGACGACGAACTGGGTGCCGAGCGGCGGATCAGTGGTCAGGACGCGGAGTTCCTGTTGGGAGTCAACATCAAATATGCGAAAGGCGTTGTCGCGGGTGACGACGTAGGCGAAGCGGCCATCGCCACTCAGGGCCGCCCGCCCGACGCCGCGACGCTGGCGCGGAAGCGGATGGTCGAGGGGCCGCGAGGTGGCGCTCCAAAGTCGGATGGTGTGATCCTGCGAACCGGTCACGAACTGGGTGCCGTCGGGAAGGTAGGCCATCGATTCGACCACTTCGGTGTGCCCGTGGTACTCCAGATCGAGGCCCGTCGTGAAATCGTGGGTGTGGAGTGCGCCGTTCCAGAGGGCCGCGGCGCAGCGCGTGCCATCCGGAGACCAGGCCACGCGCATCACGGCGGAACTGGTCTGCTGCATCCAAAGGAGTTCCAGACCGCCGTCGCTGCGCGGCGTGGTCGGCACGCGAAAGGCCCGAATGCAGCGATCGTCGGAGCCCACCAAGAGTCGCTTGCCGTCCGGGCTGAACTCCGTCATCCAGATGCCGCCGCCGAAGCCATCGACCTTGCCGACAAGGTCGCCGTCGGAGATCCGGCGCACTTCGATTCCGACACCGAAACCCGTCGAGACGAATTGGCCGTCCGGCGTGATGGACGCCGCACGACCCTGGAAGCCGCGCACGAACTCCAACTGCGGGGTCTCCAACGACGGCTGGTCGGCGCTCACCAGCCACTGCACGCGGTAGACCCGCGTATCGCCGTCCCGATCGCAGACGACGCAGAGGCTCGCGTCGCTGGTGAGGCGAAGAGCGAATCCTGGCCCCTGAAGGACCGCGCCGGCGTCGACGATCCTGCCGCTCTCGATGTGAATGCAGCGCAGGTGACCGTCGTAACAGGTGATGAAGGCCCATCCGCGCGATGGCACCATCTCCATCGACACGCCGCGATGGGCCAACGGGCCGAACGCCCGCTGCCGCCCTGCCAAGCCACCGTCGAGGAGGTGCACCATCCGATCCCAGGTGCAGGCCAGCACTTCGGACCCGCGCCCCGTTGGGCAAAGGGCCAGGATCGGGGCGTTGGCGTAGTTCCATCTCGCGACCGCATCGCTCAGCCGCCCCGCGAAGTGACGGTACTCCCAAGTCTCGCGCAACGCCGGTTCAATCGCATTCAACCGCTGTTGGGCCGCACCGATGTTGGCGGAATCGAGAGCCGCCGACGCGGCGGCGATGTTGGCGACGTACGCACGTCGATCTGCCAACTCCGCCTGGCGCTTGGCTTCGCCCTTGGCGTCGTCAGCGAGAGCCCGCGCTTCCTCCGCCTGAATACTCCACGCAATACTCACCGCCGTCGCGGCAACGAGGATCAAGAGCGCCGCGATCACCAGGACGACCACGGTGCGGTTGCGCTTCGCGTACTTCGCGAGTTGGTACCACGCACTGGCCGGGCGGGCGACGATCGGTTGGTCTTCGAGGTGGCGCTCGAGATCGCGGGCCAGGTCCAGCGCCGAGGCGTAGCGGCGCCCCGGCTCGCGGGAGAGGCAGACTGCAACGATCGTCTCGAGGTCTCCGCGCAGCGAGCGGTCGAACACCCCCAGCGGCCGCGGCGACCCTTCGGTGATGAGGCGCACCGCATCGGGAATCGCCCGGCCGCGGGTGTCGTGGGGCAATTCGCCGGTGAGGACCTCAAAGAGGAGGACGCCAAGGGCGTAGATGTCGCTGCGGGCGTCGGCGACCGGCGCGTCGGCGAACTGCTCGGGGCTCATGTAAGGCAGCGTGCCGATGATCTGGCCTGGCCGCGTCTCGAGCGTTGCCCGCGCATGGGCGTCGTCCTGCATCTGGGCGATGCCGAAGTCGAGGAGTTTCGCCCGGCCATCGTCGGTGACGATGACGTTGGAGGGCTTGATGTCGCGATGGACGATGCCTTGATCGTGAGCGTGCTGAACGGCCAGGCAGACGTCGATCACCAGCCGCACGCGCCCCTCGACCGACAGTCCACGTGCGGTGACGTACTCGGGCAGCGGCAGGCCGCGGACGTACTCCATCGCGATGAAGGGACAGGAACCGCGTTCGGTGGTCGCCGTTCCCGCGTCGTAGATCTGGGCGATGCCAGGATGCTGCAGACGGGCCAGGGCCCGCGTCTCGCGCTCGAAGCGACGGCGGGCGCTGGGCATGACGAACGCCGAGCGGATGACCTTGAGGGCGACCGTGCGATGCGGTGTGTCCTGCTCGGCAAGGAAGACGCTGCCCATGCCGCCTTCGCCGAGGAGACCTCGGATGCGATAGCGGCCGATCTGGCTCGGCAGCGAGCCGCGTTCGGCGCCGTGGACGTTCAGGTCGCTGCCGTCGCCGACCGCCGCGGCGAAGACCTCGCCCGAACTCAGGATGCCGTGCGGCGACTCGTCGTGGGCGATGAGCGAGTCGACCTCGCGACGCAACTCGGTATCGCTGCCACAGGCGAGATCGAGGTAGGCGGTGCGCTCCTCCGGCGGGCGCACCATCGCTTCGTGAAAGATCCGGGCGACGTCGGCGTAGCGCGATGAGCTCATGGCAGGGCCTCGTTCTCGTTCGCGCGACGGCGGCTTATCGCTTCCGGATGAAGTTGAGGGCGACGAGCAACACGATCGCTCCGACCGTCGCTGTGATCAGGCTCGCGAGAAGCCCTGAGCCGCGGAAGCCGAGGAAGCCGATGATCGCGCCGCCGAGGATCGCCCCGATCACGCCGATGATGAGGTCGCCGACGATGCCGGCACTCCCCCGCTTCATGATCTGCCCGGCGAGGTATCCGGCGGCAAGTCCAATCAGGAGAAACCAAACGAAATCCATGCAACTCCTCGTGTGGTTGGGTTCAGCGAGAGCGTAACAGGTCGCGCGTTCCGGGTCGTGCGCCTCATCGGTACGATTCGCCCATCATGCCCGCTCGCGCAGCTTCGCTCGTTGCCCTCGCCCTCGCCATCCTGGGGCTGGCCGTCGGAGGGAGCCGAGCGGCCAATCCGTCGGATGCCGGCGATCCCGCCGATCGCCATGTCGTTCTCATCATGATCGACGGACTGCGCTGGCAGGAGGTCTTCCGGGGGCTCGACGAAGCGCTGGCGACCAAGGAGCGCGGCAACGTAGCCGACGCCGAGGCGCTTCATCGGACCTATGGCGGCGCCAGCCCGAGCGAGCGTCGGGCGAAGCTAATGCCGTTCCTTTGGTCCACGGTCGCGAGCGAAGGTCGCTTCTTCGGCAACCGAGATGAGGGCAGCAAGGTCGAATGCACCAACGGCCGTTTCGTTTCCTACCCTGGCTACAGCGAGACGATCTGCGGCATCGTCGACCCGTCGATTGAGGGCAACGCCAAGGTCGTCAACCCCAATCGCAACGTCTTCGAGGCCCTCGCGGCCAAGCCTGCGTTTCGCGGCCGGGTCTGGGCCTTCGGTTGCTGGGACGTCTTCCCGTTCATCTTCGGCAGCGAGCGAAACGGCCTCTACGTCGACGACAGTATCGGTCCTTTCGCCCCGCCGGCGGGCTCGCCGAAGCTCTCCGAGACGATCCTGACGGTGAACCGCCTGCGCCGGGACGTCCCGCGCCGCTGGCCCGGCAGCCATTTCGATGCGATGCTCGCTCCGATCGTCCTGGAATGGACGCGCCTCAGTCGGCCGCGGGCCCTCTTCATCGCCTATGGCGAGACCGACGAATGGGCCCACGAGACCGATTACGCCAGGTACCTCGACGCCGCCCACCGGGCCGATGCGTCGATCGCGGAGTTGTGGCAGCTCATGCAATCCATGCCCGAGTACCGCAATCGGACGACCTTTGTGATCACCGCCGATCACGGGCGTGGCGCAACCGAGTCGGCCTCACGGAATGGTCGAGCCACAACACCCGAACCCGCGGATCGCATGAGATGTGGTTGGCGATCATCGGACCAGGCATTCGGCCCGCGGCGGCGCCCACCGATGTCACCATCCATCAGGCCCAAATCGCAGCGACCATTGCCCGCGCGGTGGGAGTGGATTGGCAGAGCGAGGTTCCCACCGCCGCACCGCCGATTGACCTCGGACCGAGGGACCACCATCCGACGCCATGAGCGACGCGCCCCCTGAACGTCTGAGCCCTTCGTCTGCGGATTCCACGCCGCAGGCCTCTCAGGCCGCAGGTTCCGCGTCGGGCGTACGCGGCGGGTGGCGACGGCGTTCGCGTTGGACGCGGCGACTCCTCTGGACGTTGGCGATCGTCTTGGTGTTGCAGCCGATAGTGGGCTTTCTCGGCGTGCCGCTTCTTCTCCGTCACGTGATCGTCCCGGCCATCGAGCGACGGCTCAACGGACGTGTCACCCTCGCTGCCGCCCAGTTCAATCCCTACACGTGGCGGCTGGGGCTCGACGAACTGTCGATGCTTGATCCCGACGGCCACGAGACCATCGCCTGCCGACGGGCCGAGATCGACTTCAATCCGCTGAGTTCGCTGGTGCTGCCTGGGTGGCGCTTCAACGAGATCATCTTGACCGAGCCGTCGGTCGATCTGATCAACGCCTTAGGCGAGGGGCTCAACCTCTCTCGCATGCTCGCGGGGACCTCGTTGGAGAAGCCTCCTGCGCCCGACGTCGCGGACGAGTCCTTCCGCATGCCGCGCCTGATCATTGGCGCCTTTGAGATCCGCGACGGCGACGCCCGACTGGAAGATCGGACCTTCGCCCAGCCGGTCGTCTCGCGCCTCGATGGCGTGACCTTCCGCGTCGAGCACCTTGATACGACTCCGGACCCGTTGGTTGGCGAGGGCAGCATGCACTCGATGGTGGCGACCACCGAGAGCGGGGCGACGATTCGTTGGACGGGAACGCTGTCGCTGGACCCGCTGGAGTCAAAGGGCGTGATCGTGGTCAACGATGCGTCGTTACCCAACATCGGCGCGTACGCCACGCGCCTGACCGACGTGCAGATTCAGGCCGGCACGCTCTCAGCGCTCCTGAGTTACCACATCGCCCCGATTCCGAAGGCTGCGCCGCATGACCCGAACTCGACGCTGCCGGCGCCCGCTCCCCTGCCGCCGATCGTCCGGGCGACGCTCGCCCATACGACGATCCAAGGGTTGGTCACGTCGCGCGATGGCACGCCCCTGGCCAACGTTCCCGAGGTTCTCATCCGCGGGGCGGACATCGATGCGATCGCCCGCACGGCGGTGATCGCCCTGATCGACATCGATCGCGGCGACCTCGTCGTCGAGCGCGACGAGTCCGGCGTATTCAACCTTGCCCGGATGCTTCGCGAACGACCGGCGGCCCCGAGCGCGACAACGAACAGCCAGCAGACCGACGTTCAACGGCCCCGCGTTGACGTCACCAGGCTCGTCGATCCGGCCCAGCAGTTGCTGACCTCGGTGAGCTACTTGCTTGAGGATCTCACCGGGGCGTGGACGATCAGCGTCGAGGAACTCTCGATCGCCCGCCAGTCGATCACCATCGATGATCGCCTCCCGGTCGGGTACGGGGCCAAGCCGGTGCATGCCGAGCTTCGCGACACCTTTCTTCTCGCCGGCCCGATCCGCACAGCCGACGGCTTTGTCATTCCCTTCGACGCGACCACGGCCCTGAATGGGACTGACCTCTCCGCCGAGGGGCTCTTCGCCGTCGACGCCCGCACGCTCGATGCCCGGATTCAGACGAACAACCTCGAACTCCTGCCCTTCGCTCCTTACCTCAGGCTGGTTCCGATCGAACCCTTCGACCAGATGGACCTTTCGAACGGGACGCTGACGGTCGGCGCCCAGATGCGGCTGGCGACACCGGATGCGTCGCGCATCCAAGGCTCGTGGGATGGCGAGTTTCTTTTGCGCGACGTCGCCGGCACGGCGCCAAGCGGCGCATTGGTGAACGTGGGCCTCGTCATGGCCGAGGGGACCGCGGCGTTAGACCTGAGCCGAGCCGAGGGCATCGTCGGGACCTGCACGGGCACGCTGGACATTCGGGAGGGCGCCGCCGGCCCGGCATTGCTTTCCAGTTGGGGACTCGGCGAGGGGCATGCCCGGCTGGCCGAGGCCCATGTGAAGGGCGAAGCGACGTTCGCCCGGCCACACGAAAGCGATACACGACTCGTCTGGGACGGCACCGTCGACTTGACGACCTTCGCAGCGGAGCACCTTCTCGCCGGTGGCGCTTCGGGAGCCGAGCTCGCCGTTGATGCGACGCGTGCGACCAGCACGCTGAACGCCCACTTGACGCTTGTTCGTCACGGGGAGCGGGCAGGCGGCATCGATGGACGTTGGAAGGGTTCGATCGCTCTGGACAGCGCGAAGGTGCACGCGACCGGCGCTGATCCCCTTCGACTTCAGACCTCCACCTGCGCGTTGGATGGTGAAGGGACGATTGGGCTGACGAACGAGCACGTCGTGACGTTGGGTTGGACGGGCGCTGCGACGTTGGGTTCGCTCGAGGCCAACGTCGGTCAGGACGAGCAGGCGTTGCGGATCGTCGGGCAGGATGCCAACGTGCGTGGCGAATGGATGATGGCCCGCAGCCAGAAGGACCCAGCGAAGGCCGCTTGGCGCGGGACGGCTCAGCTCGGCGAGGCCTCGCTTGAACGCGGCGGCATCAACGCCCTGGTCCTCACCCAGACAGCGGGGCGCTTCGATGGGGCCCTCGAGGCCCATCTCAAGGCCGGTGGCGGCGCGGAGGTGCACCTTGATGCCGAATGTTCGATCACGGGCGCCAAGGCCCAGACGCCATCAGATGGTGGCGGGCCGGGGCTCGTTCTGCGAAGTGACCTCCTTCGCTTCCTCGGTCGAGCCAACGGTCAGATCTCCGGCGATCCGGATGCACCGACGATCTCGCTCGGGTGGAGCGCGATGGCGGAGACCAGCGACACCGCCGTGGCCCGCTCGGACCGCCCAGGCGAACCCTTCGCCGAGAGTGAGTCGATGTTCACCCGCGGCGAGGGCGACGCCTCGATGGATGCGACGGGCCAACGGGTGCATTGGCAGGGCGTCGCCACAGCCACCGCGACCAGCCACCTTTGGCAGGCCGCCGACGGATCGGAAGTCGTCGCGCGACTCGGTCAGGGCACACTCGATGGAATGCTGTCGCTGGAACGTCAGTACGCCCCCGTGAACGCCCCCGTCGAGCGAGGCGCCGAGCAATTGCGTGGTCATTGGACCGGACGAGCGACGCTGACCATCGTGAACGGCGACGTGAGCCACCCGGCGAGTGAGCCCCTCCATGCCGAGGTCGGGAGCATCACCGGCACGAGCGAACTGACGTTGGAGGCCGACGAGCAAGCGATATCCCTCGTTGGGAAGGTCGAGGGCGAGGCGACCGGCGCCAGCGGATCGTTTGGCGACGAGAGCATCGCGTCGATCGCCCAAGCGGCGCTGGGTGGTGATCTTCGCTTGCGTCGGCGGATGGAGAACGCCCACGAGCCCGTGAGCCACCTCGTCGAGTGGAAAGGCCAACTGGCGGCGCAGGGCTTCCGTGGCTCCCACGGTTCCGGCGCATCGCGGCTCAACGCCTCGGGCGATGAGTTGCGGATCGAGGGCGCCGTCGACATCGGTTCCGCAGCGACGACCGGGGTGGAGGGCTCGGCCCAGCTCGCCGGACTCACCGCGTCGCGTGGTGAGGACGCCATCGCCACGGGCAAGGTGCGGCTGATCGACCTGAGTCGCTTCCGCTTTGATGAAGGCGCCTCACTCCTGACCGCCGAGCGGCTCGCAATCGATGGCGTCACGATCGACGCGCCGGTGAAAGACCCGCGCAGCCAGAAGGACGCCGACCACGCTTCCGTAGACCAACGAGCCACGGCGTCGTCCAAACCGGAGCCGCTGCAGGGACGTATCTCTTTCCTCGGGCACCCGCTGACCGTGCGACTTGGTCAGTTCGCCCTGACCGACGGCTCGGTGCGGTTGAGCGGCACGCCCGATGGAAGTGCGGATGGGACGCCGACCACCGTCACCCTTGACCAGCTTGAGCTGCTCGTCGACGACCTCTCGACCGACGGCACCCATGTTCGCGCCGACGCACCGACCGGCGGCGGCGCGGTGACGATGACGGGGCGCGTCGTCGGTTCGGGGCGTCTTGCCCTCTCCGGCACGATTGACCCTTTCCAACAGCCACCGATGGCCGACGTGGTCCTGACGTTGGAAACGATGCCCCTGCCACCGGTCGATCCGCTGGCGTCGCGCTACGTGGGCTATCAACTCGCCGCGGGCCGCCTCTCGACGCGGATCCCGGCCACCATCGATGGTGGCACGATGCGCGGCACGCTTGACTTCACCCTCGACGCCGTCGAGCTGGGCGAGCGTTCGAAACACCCCGATGCCCCGAGCCTGCCCCTTGGCTTTGCGCTGGCAATCCTGCGCGACGCAAACGGCCAGGTCCGCGGGTCGATCCCCTTCTCGGGCGATGTGACCGATCCAGACTTCTCGCTGCGCGGACTCATCTTTGACGTCATCATCGGCTTCATCGGGAAGGTCGCGACGGCTCCCTTCCAACTGCTCGCCTCGGCCTTCGCGGGGGGCGAAGAGATCGACCTCTCCCACATCCCTTTCGAGCCGGGCAGCGATCGACTCGGAAGCGATGCCCTCCATCGGGTCGACCTCCTTACCAGGGCCCTGCAGGAGCGGCCGAGTCTGTCGCTTTCGGTCATCGGACAGGTGCACGCCGAAACCGACGGCGAGGCGATCCGTCGGATGCTTCTTCGTGCCTTGGCTCTGAAGCGAGCCCAGAACACCGCCCGCCCGACCCAGACGCTCGACGAGGCCAGCTACCGGTGGTTGGTGGGCGTTCTCTATCGCGAAACAGCAAGCGAGGAGGACGCCGCGGCCGCAGAAGCTCCTGAGGAACCGAGCTTCGAGTCGATGGAACGGGCGATGCTTGCCCGCGTTGGATTCACGGAGACGATGTTGGACGACCTGGCCCAGCGACGGGCCGAGGCGGTCGTGGCTGCGTTCGTCGGCGCCGGCGTCGCGTCGGGACGAGTCGCATATTCTTACGCGACGGCCGAAACGCGCGAGCAGGAATCGCCGAGGGCCTCGATCGGCCTTGAAGGTGGTTCGAACGTTGCCGCGCCGACCGGTGAAGGCGCCGCGCCATGACCGCGTGGGCTGCCATCGGTCTCGCCGTTCTCGCCGATACGACCGCGCTGACCTCGTCGGGCGCGGTGCCTTGGAGTCTCCTCGCCGCGCTCGTAGGGGCTCTCCTCGTTGGCGTCAGCTTGGGGCTCTTGGGGTCGGGTGGGGCGATCCTCACCGTGCCGATCCTCACCTTTCTCGTCGGGCACGATGAGAAAAGCGCCATCGTGGAATCGTTGGCCATCGTGGGCTCCATCGCCCTCGTGGGAGCGATCCGCGCGGGGCGGGCCAAACGCGTCGACTATCGAAGTGCCCTCCTCCTGGCCATCCCGGGGTTCATCGGAACGGCCGGTGGCGCCCATGTCGCCCAGTTTGTCCATGGCGGAGTGCAACTGGCAGTCCTGTCAGGGCTGATGCTGATCGCCGCTCTGCTCATGTTGAGGCCTCGCAACGAGAGGCCTGCGAGCGACGACGGAATCGAGGCAGCGCCCGCGCGGTCGTCCACTCTCGTCGCCATCCAGGGCTTCTCGATCGGTGTCGCCTTAGGTTTCGTCACCGGCTTCGTCGGGGTCGGCGGCGGCTTCCTCATCGTGCCAACGCTCGTTCTCCTTCG
Organism: Phycisphaerae bacterium; assembly: GCA_016795065.1. Lineage (GTDB taxonomy): Bacteria > Planctomycetota > Phycisphaerae > Phycisphaerales > SM1A02 > JAEUIT01. The sequence continues at coordinate 71,006 of JAEUIU010000068.1, read as the reverse complement.
CCGTCTTCCCATGGGCCTGGCAACTGGGACGAGCCTCCTCGTCATCGCCCTCAACGCTGGGGTTGGGGTGGCCAAGTACCTCACCCAAGGCAACCACCCCGGGGCAAGCAGCCCCCTCTCCGTCGACTGGACGACGGTCGTGGTGTTCTCGGCCGTTGGCATCGGCGGGTTGCTCCTTGGCGGCCGGTTCGCCGGGCGCCTCCCCGAACGGCGTTTGCGGCAGGTATTCGCCGTCTTCCTCCTGCTCATGGCGTTGGGGATCGCGATCGAGCAGGCAGTTCGGCTCGGCTAGCTGCCTATGGTTGCCGACGGACGTTGGAAGCGCGAGATGAGGATGGGTGTATTTGGATCGACCTTGCCGCCTCAGCAGAGGTGAAGGGCGGAACTCTTCCCGAAACTCCCCGCGCGCCCGTTGCCTTCGGTCCAATCGCCGCCAGACTCGTCTGCCGTCCACCGTTCCCCCATGCACGCTCGCTCGTTGATTCCGTTCGGCTTCCTCGCCCTCCTTGCTCCCGTAGCTGTGGCATGGGCGGGCGGTGGCCCGCAAGATCCGGCCATCGATGGCGAGGCCTCGATCCGGGTGGTCGACGACGCCCATCTCCAGCAGTGCCTCGCCCAGCTCGCCAAGCAGTTTCCGGCCGTCGCCGTGCTCGACACGGTCCCCGGCCGCAACATCCACCTGCTCGGTTATAGCCTCAACGGCCGACAGAGTGACGACACCTTCCTCCAGGCCCTGACCGTCCTACAGGCGAAGCAAACGATTCTGTGGGGCGAACTGAACTACGGCGCTCAAACCGCGGAAGGCAAGACCGACAGCCTTTGGGTCAGTTACAGTGGCATCGGCGGAAGCCAATACGAGAGCCAATACGCCTGGTCGGTCATCGGACTTTCAGCGGCGCACGACCGCACCACGGGCTACGGCACGGTGGTTGCGGTCCTTGACACGGGGATCGACGCTTCCCACCCGGCCCTTGCCGGGCGAGTGCTGCCCCTTGGCTACAGCGTCGTGGGCAAGCTCCCAGCGACGGTGGAAGTCGCCGACTCGATCGACGTCGACGGCGACGGAAACCCTGCCGAGATGTTCGGCCACGGCACGTTCGTGGCGGGCTTGATCGCCGGCGTCGCGCCAGATGCCAAGTTGCTCGCGGTGCGAGTCCTCGACGACGACGGTTACGGAGATCTCTACCGCATCACCAAAGCGATGTTCTGGGCGATCGATCAGAAGGTCGACGTCATCAATATGAGCCTCGGCTCGACCTACAAGGGTGCGGGGATGGAAGAGGCCGCGATCGAGGCGTGGAGCGCAGGCATCGCGGTTGTCGGCGCGGCGGGCAACCTGAACCTAGAGAAGCCTCGCGAGTATCCGGCCTGCGACTCGCACGCGATCGGCGTTGCCGCCACCGACGAACTGGACCTCAAGGCGCCCTTCTCCAACTACAACGACAAGCTCGCGCTTTCGGCGCCGGGCGACACGAAGTTCCTTCCCAACGGCGAGGCTGATCCGACGAAGAGCATGATCTCGGCGATTCCAGGCGGCGGTTGGGCAACGTGGGAGGGCACAAGCCTCTCGACCGCACTCGTCAGCGGTACGTTGGCCCTGGTCCGTGCTCAGCATCCGGAGTGGCCAAACACAAGCGTGCCTATCGATCAGGTCGTGGACCAGACCCTTTGGGCGCTCGCTTCGACCGCTGAACCCCTGAATGGCAACAACCCACAGTACGAGGACCTCCTTGGCGTCGGGCGCATCAGCGCCGGTGCCGCCGCGGCACTTGGCCCGATTCAGCCCAAACCCGGCGATATCGATCTGAACGGCGTGGTGGGCGCAAGCGACATCGCCGTCCTGCTGGGCGCCTGGGGCCAATGCGTCGGCTGTGCGGCAGACCTCAACCACGACGGCATGGTGAATGCAATGGACCTTTCGATCCTGCTTGGGTTGTGGGACTAAATCTGGTGGAAACGGGCTAGCCGCCCAACGTCCGCTCAACCACATCGCTCGGGGCGATGCGGTCGCTGGCCGGCAACACCGGAAGGCGAACGAGCGTCCCGCGCTCAGCCTCGATGAGGAGCGCGTTGGTGTCGCTCCTCTCGCGATCGAGCACCCGAACCTGCCGCAGGCGACCGTCCCCGCAGCAGACCCATCGCTCGGTCTTGCCGCGACTGCCTAATGGGTCACTCACGAGGCGCCAGAGGTGAGGCGAGTCCGTCGGATCGTTCGGCCCGCGTTGCGGCAGACGCGGGGCGATGGCCAGCATCGAGAAGAGACTCGTCTCGTCGCGCCGACGGGTGAGTCGCTGCACCTCGGCCGCCAACGGCGTCGGCGGGACGCGACGGGCCTCATGACACCAGTCGCGCTCGTTGGCGAGCATCGGACAGGCCTGTCGATGCGGACAGGGGGCGATGAGATCGACGTGGCCGCGGGCCACGAGAAGGTCACGCAGCCGCTGGAGGGCGCGTGTCGTTGCCCTGAGCGCTGGTTCAATGAGCAGGGTCGGAGCTGCCTGGCCCCATCCTTCAACCAGGTCCAGCGTCGTCGCATCGTGCGTCAACTCTCCACTGCGGTTGCCCGGAAGGCGCTCGTTGAGTGCCGTCTGGCAGAGGACCAGATCGGTCTCCTTCGGCAGCGGCCGGGTGAGAAGGTCGTCGGTGAAGGTGCGCAGCGTCACATCGATCTTGACGACGCGGGCCGCAACGCGCACCGCCATTGCCCAGAGGGCGAGGACCGAGGGCTCGTGATCGACGCCGGTGATCGTGACGGCGCGAGCGCCGCGCTGGGCCAACGAGAGAAGCAACCCGACGCTGGTCGCGCCGACGCCACAGCCGACGTCGACGATGTTCCGCGGTAAGGCGAAGCGGGCATCCCGCGCGGCGCACTCGTCCAGGGCCATCACGACCTTGGGAGCGTCAGAGGCGAGGAAGTAGAGCGTCTTGGCAAGGAGGTGCGCGTCATCCCCCTGCCGCCGAGAGAGGAGTCCACGCTCGAGCGTGTAGAGGTCGGAGAGGCTGCACACCGCCTTGGCGACCTCGGCCACAGTGGGATCAGACCACGGACCTTCCCTCCAGAGGGCTTTTTCGATGGCTTCAAGCCACGCGCGGACGTTGGAATCGGCGCCGACCACCCGGCCATTGTCCTCGGGTCTGCGTTGCCGTCCAGTCTGGCATTGGTCTGGCATTGGTCTGGCATTGGTCTGGCATTGGTCTGGCATTGGGTGTGCTGTCGCAGGTCCATCGCTGCTTGCGGCCATAATGCCCCTATGCAACCTTCCACGTTCCGCGAGATCCAGGACCAGATCCAGGCCTTCGTCGAGGCCCGCGAATGGGGCCAGTTCCACTCGCCTAAGAACCTCGCCGCGGCGATCTCGGTCGAGGCCGGCGAGCTGCTGGCCCACTTCCGCTGGCTGAGCGAAGAGGAATCCAACGACGTGGTGAAGCACCCCGAGGTGCGGGCGGAGGTCGACGCGGAGATCGCCGACGTCCTGATCCTGACCCTTGAACTCGCGGATCGCATGGGCATCGACCCAGCGGAAGCGGTTCGGCGAAAGCTCGCCGTGAACGAGGCCCGCTACCCGGTGGACAAGTCGCGCGGCCGCAACGTGAAGTACAACCGGCTGTGAGGCCGGACCAGATTCATTGGAGCCGCGCAGCAGCATTCAGCCCTGTTTCGAACGCGCCTCCACCGCTCTCCCCCGCTTTCGCGGGTGAAAGCGGTGTTCTTGGGCCGCTCGGTCGCTCCATGGAGGCACCCAGATCGTGCAGAATGCAGTTCGCTTGGTCATCCGTGTTCAGAAAAGAGCTTCCATGCTGCGCTCACTTTCGCTCGGCGTCCTCCTTGCCTCTGTTCATGCACCTGCCTCAGGCACGGATGGGTTTCAATCCCGGCCATGGGACGACGCGCCCAGCGGTTCGAAGGCTCAGCGCGTTGCCGTCGCTGACCTCAATCGCGATGGCCGACCGGACCTGATCTCGTCGCGGGAAACGGTCTTCCTCGGCAACGCGCGAGGGTCCTTTGACCTTCTCCCCGACTGCGGGCTTGTCAAGCCGGGCGATGATGGCGTGACCATCTACGTTGATCTGGATGGCGATCGCAGTCCGGACGCCGTCAGTTTCCGCAACGTTGACGTGAAGAAAGGCGAGGCAGAAGCGAGTGCGGCAACGGACGCAGCGCCGCGGCCACCGCACGCATGGTGGCAGCGCGGTCTCGGAACGGGGCGCTTCGACCCGCCGATCCCGATTCAGGCGACAACCCCCAAGAGCGCCTGTGCCATCGCCGCTGGCGACATCGACCGCGATGGCCGAACGGACCTCTTCGTTGGAAACTGGTACACCCGTTACGGCGAGAGCGCCGAAGCCTTCACGGCCGATCTCCTTCTCAATCGCAAGGGCGACAATGGCCTTCCCCGCTTCGAACGCGTGTCGCTTCCTGAAGACGCGACGACATTCGATGAGGAGCGCGATCTCGCCGGGCGACCGATCTACGGGGTGATGATTGCCGATCTTCTTCCCGAGGGACAAAGCGAACGGCCGCAACTCATCGCCTTTGCTTATGGTCGACGTTGGAATCGACTCTACGCCTATCACGAGGGGGCGTGGACGGACATCGCACCGCAGGTTGGGTTCGACGCCGACGGCGAGCGCTCGGGCGTCTATCCCGCCTGGGCCGGTCGTGAGAACGAGAAGCCGTTTCGCTCCAACGGCAACACCTTTGACGGTGCCGTTGGCGATGTGAATGGCGACGGGCTCTTCGATTGCCTCGTGGTCGAGATCACCCACTCGTGGGCAGGTCCCTCCTCGGACCGATCACGGCTTCTCTTCGCCCAACGCGTCGAAGGCTGGCCCGGTGTTCGGTACGACACGTCGCCGGCCTGGAGTCTCGACCGCATCCCGCCGGCGGCGGCTCCTCAGGACGGCGCCGACGTCAAGGAACGATGGAACCAAGGGGACCTTTTCGGCAATCTCGCGGACGTCGACAACGACGGCGACTTGGACCTCTTCCTCGGCAGCGGCGACTATCCCGATCCGAAGCCCTTCGACCAACGGCTTCGCCTCTTCCTGCAAGAGGATGCCTCGAAGCCGATCCGCCTGCGGGACGCCACGCACGAAAACGGGTTCGACCATCCCGGCTGCGGCCAGCTTGCCCTGTGCGATGTCGACAGCGACGGTTGGCCAGACATCATTGCCGGGCAGTCCTTTCATCGATTCACTCCGGCCATGATCGAAGCGGCTGGCGGCTCGCCGACGCTGCGGGTCTTCCGCAACAGCCGCGGGCAGGCATGGGCCGGCATTTCGGCCGAGCCCATCCGCCCAGAGACACCAGCGCCGCGCATTGACCTGCGCTTCGAAGGACTCGCCGAGCAAGGCGTCGCAACGGAAGCCTTCGGCACGATCGTCCGGGCGACGCTTGCCGCCACAGCGGGGTCGAGCCCCACCACACAGGTGCATCAGCTCCTCGGCCCGGGCGGTCACGCGGGGAAGCAAGGCGAGGCGATGGTGCACATCGGGCTTGCCTCGGCGTCGGAAGCGACGTCGATCGAAGTCGTCTGGCCGAACCGCACGGCGAACGGGACGCGCACCACCAGCCGCTTCGAGCATCTCCGACCGGGGCGGTACATCGTTCGTTCGGACGGATCGCTACGGCCGGACGACCTCACCCCGGGCCGACCGGCCGTGCGCTAGTGAAGTTCGTCACGCTGATTGCAACGTATCCACGATCGCCCGCGCGGCGCACCTTTGCGAGAATCGCCTCTGCCTTCGCGGTCCACGAGAACGTTTGAGGACCCCGGTTGTGCGCGGCGATGTACGACTCGATCGCCGCGATGAGTTCCTTCACGCTGCCGAACGCGGCGCGGGGACGGTCCATAACGACACTCGCCCGGGCTATTCACGGCCTGACTCGATCCGCGGGCGAGCCCGCGCTGGCGGACTCTGCGAGTCTGCTCCGCCGATGAAAGTTGACTCAGTTCTCGAGAATCACTGGCCGATCACGGCACCGATCGAGTCAGGCCGTGAATGATCCGGGCTACGGCGTCCACGCCCCCAACACCTCGGCCAGGTCCGAGGCGTCCACCCAGCCGTCGCCGTTCACGTCGGCTCGCCCGGCGGTGGTGGGGCCCGCCGGTCCCCAACAGCGAAGGACGTAGTTGAGGTCGTTCACGTCGACCCGGCAGTTGATGTCCACGTCGGCGGGAACCACGCCGATCGGGCGGAGGAGGTACATCTGAATCGCACTTATTGTCGTGATCTCGCCCTTCTCGTTGATGTCGAGAACATTGGAGAGGTCGTCGGAGAACGGACTCGCCACGAGCGACTGGAGCAGCTTCGTCGTCCCGTTCTGGAAGAGGTACGCCCGTGGTGATCCCGGCTTCGAGCACTCTCCGATGACCTGACCGATGTCGTTCATGCCGCGCACGTTGCTCCACTGGAATCCGGGGAGGAGCGGGAGCACGGTAAATGTCCCACCTTCCCACACGGTCGCGTGCCATGCCGGATTGGGCACCTGGCGCGAAGCGAGTTGCCTGCACTCGCAGGCGATGCGGGCAAAGCAGTCGATTTCCATGCCGTAACCTCGGCTGTAGCCCGAGGGCAGTCCGAGCAGCATGGCATCGGACTCGCCATCCCAAAAGATCGGCTGGTCTTCCATCCCGGAGGTGACAAAGTGACGTCCCGTCGCCCAGCCGCTTCGGTTGACGGCCCTGAATCCCCCCTGATCCTGCGCGAGCGGTTCCGGAATCGGGAGGTACTTCTCGTCCTTGAGGATGAAGCCCTTCATGCCGCCAGGAAAGCCGGTCTGGTACTCGCCGAGAATCGCACCATCGAAACGGAACGCCGGCTGATTCACCGTCGCCGGGATGCCCGCGGGCATGTAGACGGTGATTGTCCCATCCGTCTTCCAGACGATCAGGTTGTTGAGCCCATTCGACTTCTTTGCGAATCCCGCGATGGTGCCGTCCTCGGCGATGCGAACACCTGCAGCGTCTAGGATGCCCTGCCCCGACGGAATCGGCAGGTAGTTGGTGCCCGTCTCGGCAGTCCAGATGAATGGCTTCCAGCTCGCCGAGGTGCAGCCGGTCTGGTAGCCCACGACGACTGACTGGTCGTTGGTCCCCCAAGGCGTCCACGCCCCGTTGCAGGATTCAGGCATCGCGATCGCCTCGTACTGGCACTGCGCGATCACGGGCGAAGAGACGGCGAGAGCGGCGACTACAGCGTGAACTCTCACAGCTCACCCCCCGAAATGCCCCCCGACAGGCCAATTGCGGCGAGTACGGCAGCTCGTGCCTCGGGCGACATGCTTCCCAGCCAATCTGCGAACGACTCGAGCGATGCGAAGCCGAGAATCCCGCTGAGTTCCTGCGGGGCCAACGTGGACCCCTCAAGGAAATCGAGCAGAGCGAACTCCGTCTCGAGGAATGAGCTTTCCATCGGGTTGGGGACCGGGCACGGTCCCCACGCGCCGAGGAGGATGGCGAGGTCTCTGGCGTCGACATTCCCATCGAGGCTGAAGTCCGCCGTGCAGCAATGCAACGCACAAGGCCCGTGCTCTTGCGACCATTGGCCAAGCAAGATGGCCAGATCGCTCGCACCAACCGTGCCGTTCAGATCAACATCCGCCTGGCAAGTGAGCGGCAGGTCCTCCTGCTTCATCTCGTATGCACCAACGTCTACCCGAGGCAAGGCTCCGGCAATTCCCGCCTCCACCCGTTCCTCAAGCCGAACGTCCGGGAGCGGTTCGCTGAAGTTCCCGTCGTCGTCCGCGTCACGCTCGTCCGCCGGAAGGTTGGTGGTCACCGGATCCCCTCGATCGATCGGTACCCCGCACCACGAGGTGATGGTGACGCGATAGTCGCGAAGAAGGACATCTTCGTTCTCGCGGTCAAAGAAGAAGTCTGGGTCATACTCGGGTGTGGTCTGGTTGCCGACGCCGTATGTCACCGGCCCGACGGAATCAAAGACGATGCTGTAGTCCACTTGGGGCTTCGTGGGCACACCGAGCTTGCCTGGCCCCAATTGGTTCGTGAAGTCGCCGCTTCCGTCGCGAAGCTGGTCATCGCGATTGCCCGAGACAATCGAGTTTCGCACGATGAAGATGTTCAAAGCCGGATCACTCGGCAACTCTGGCTCAGGCGGTTGAAGTGGACTCTTCCCTACCGCGATGCCGGAGGCGCTGTGGCTTCCGTTGTTGTTGCTGACGGTGCAATTGGTGAGGAGTAGCGGCTTTGGCATGAACGCGTGGATTCCCGAGCCGTGACTATTCGCGAAGTTGTCCGCTACCAGAGTTCCGGCCATGTCCAAGCCGCCCGCCCAGAGCTCGATCGCACCACCCGTGACGTTCTTCACCCGATTCGCCCGAAACTCGCACGTCCGGATCTTGACGAGTGACGGGTAGTCTTCGGGGTCCTGGCTCGGCGGATCTCCAACCGGCTTCGCGATCACCGAAAGACCGCCACCCACCCGTGCAGCGAAGTTGTCGAGGAACCTGCAATTCTGGATGAACGGCGTGGCAAACTGACCAGGCGTCTCGGACATGAGCTGCATTCCACCGCCGTGGCCGATATAGCCTGGCCCGCCGATATCCGGTCCCACACCCGTCCAATTGTGCCCGTCCCGGATCACGAACCCGTCGATGAGGCAGGAGTTACCGACTCCGACGACCTTGACCACCCGGTAGGCGTTGTTGAGGAGGTGATCGTGGCTATCAACGTAGGTCGCGGGGTCGTACGGCGGGTCGTCGTCGTCCAAGTCCCCCGAGAGGACCGTCGGGTGAGCGGAGATGTCCCGCTCGTTCCACCCATCCGGCGGGTTCGGCGGAAAGCCCCCCTTGAGAGAGAAGAAGTTCAGGCCAATCTCAAAGTGAACCGTTCGTTCGTCGGAGGACTCGATGTTCTGCGTCGGGTGGTAGGGCGTCGCTCCGCTGGCCGCGACCCAGAGTTGATCGCCAGGCAAGAACGCTCCAGAAGCGAACGCCGCATCAATGCTGGGGAACGCCGTCGACCAGTTCAGGCCGTCGTAAGACAGGGGTGGTGTGGCGTACTGGCGCACGTAGTAGGTGGTGGCGACCGCGGGGCCCGCGATCAGAGCGGCAACAGCGCAGGCGATTCCGCGTGGGATCGCGCTGCCGCGATTTATGCAAGTGTGTGTGTGTGTGTGAGTTACGTCGTTCTTAACGGCCCGTTCCTCACGATTCTGGTTCCGGCTCTTCGTCTGTGACATGAGTAAACCCCCTGAAAGGCGACCTGAATGCCGACCTGCGTGGCGAACGACCGCTACCGCGAATGAGCATCACGGCGTTTCGCTCATCGGTCAAAGATAATCTACGCTTCAGCGCGTTCCGGATGGGCAACAGCTTCGGCGGAATCGAAAAAGTATCCGGCGCCGTTCGATACTGGCGAACAGGAGCTTGATGAGGCTCGCCACGCGATCGTGGGCTTCGCGGAGATTTGTGATTGTCCTACCGTACGGTCTGGTACAATCCAACACCGGCCCATCGCTCGCCGAAGCCCGTTCGCACTGCGTCGAACTCAAGGTGATTGGAAGCTATCCGCGGGCGGAGCGCGTTCTGTAGCCTGGCGGGCCGCTAGCAATTCCTCGCAGCACGCGAGGATCACATCGATCTCTTCCACATCGCCGTCAAAGCGAAGCCGACGATCATCCGGAATCTCCGTCGGCTCCTCGCGTATGGCGGCGAGGCGATGAACCACGTCGATTGTGGCGTCGGAGATGTTGGACGGGTCCTTCGCTCGCCGCCGGAGTCGCTCGGCTGCAACCGATTCCTCGATGGTCAGTTCCACCAGCACCCAGCGGTCGCCTCGCTCGCGGGCTGCATCGATGGAACGGGCCCGCTCGTCGGCGCGGAGGTGGGCGGCGTCGAGGATGACCGTGCCGCGCTCATCGACCGCGGCGGCAGCCAACGATTCATAGGTGCGGCTCGACGCCTCAGAGCCGTAGATCTCCTTGCCGCCGCGCTCGGTGGGGCGCAAGCCGAAAAGCGTCTTTCGCACCGAGTCGCTGCGAAGAACGGTCGCCCGCAACGGGCTGGCCATCACTGCGGCGAGCGTACTCTTGCCCGTCGCAGGAAGGCCCATCATGAGAATCGTCGCCGGCTCGACCGCGTAGCCGGCGGCAAGCGCCGCGTAGGACCGCACCGCGTCGCGAATGCTGGCGCGTTCTTCGTTGGGCGTCTCCGGCTCGCTCAACCGAATCGCCTCAACCATCGCCCGCACGATGGCGTAGTGGAGCCGGAAGAAGCGTGATGGCTCGATGAGGCCGGTGTCGCCGGAGGCGTCAACATAGGCGCCGACGAAGGAGTCCGCGAGTTCCCGATGCCCCAGCCGATCGAGGTCCATGGCGAGGAAGGCGACTTCCATGGCCACGTCGGCGCAGCGGTAGGCAGGCTCAAACTCTAAGCAGTCATAGGCCCGAATGACGCCGTCGACGAGGCAGAGGTTGCGAGCGTGAAGGTCGCCGTGACCATCGCAGACCCGTCCCTCGGTGCGGCGGCGCTCGAGGGTCGGCGCGAGCGTCGCCAGCCATGCCAGCGTCGCCCCTTCAAGGAGAGCGACGAATCGCTTCGTCAGTGCAGGAGCGACGGACCCACGCGCCGTCGTCGCGAACTCCGCAAGGCGCGTGAGGTTCGCTCGAACCCGACGCTCGATGACCTCGACCGAACCATGTCGCTCGACCAAGGGACCGCGCTCGGCGCCTTGGTGAAAGGTCGCAAGGTCGCGGGCGAAGCGTTCCAGCGCCGCGCGGTCCACCTCGCCACGGGCGATCACCGCGTCGAGCATGCCCTCGGAAGGCAATCGCTTCATCTCGACCACCCACTCGATCGCCTTCGCGTCGACTGCGACGGATCGCTCACGTCGAATGGCGAGGCCGGCTCCCTCCGCGATCACCGGCCAGACGCCGTGATAGAGATCAGGTGCCATGCGCCGGTTCAGGCGAAGCTCCTCCAGCGAATCGGCCTTCCGCCGCTCGAGCGTCGAGAAGTCGAGAAAGCCAAGATCCACCGGCTTCTTGATCTTCCAGGCCCGGTCGCCGACGAGAAAGACCACGCTCGCGTGGGTCTGCACCACCTCGACCGGCCCGTCATGACGGTCGGGGTAAACCCGCGGATCGCTCATCGCCTCAACCAGTGCGGCCAGGTCCATGCGTGAGGGAAGCGTAGCGAGTTCGGGGGGGAGGGCGGGTCTGGTTCACCGCAGAGGCGAGGAGGACGCGGAGTCTGACGCAGAGGAACGGAATGGTTGTCCGGTCCCCGGATTCACACCCCTCCATCCATCCAATCTTCTCCTTCGGGCCTCTGCGTCCTCCGCGCCTCTGCGGTGAATAGCCCGTCACCTCACGCAATCGTCACTCCGGCGAATCGAAATGCTCGCCGAACTTCTCGCGCATCGAGACGCGAAGGACATCAACCGAGCGGCGCATGAAGTCGTTGGCGAAGACCCAGCCGTCGGCTGAGACCGTCGGAAGCGTGTCGCTCTCGCCTGCGGGGCCCCGGGTGACGTGCCCGGGTACGAGGCCGAGCGTTTCGGCGTAACTCTCGCTTCGCATCTCGACCGAACCGAGAATCAGGTTCAGGCTCCGGAGGGTGCCGCGGTCTTCCCACGCGAGCTTCTGCTTCTCGGCAACCGCGGCCGGACAAGGCTCGAAGCCGTTGATGATCCACGGGGTCATGAAGCCCTCGTCGAGGCCGGTCGCCAACTGCCGCTTGGTGCAATCCTCGCCCTTCCACCATCGGCCTTCGACGGCCAGGGCGGCGTCATAGGTTTCCTCGGTGGAGAGCGCCCCCAAGCGGGTCATCTCTCGGTTCAGGGCAATGGTCATCGCCTGGTCGAAATCCGGAGCCTCCTTCCTGGCAACCATCCCGAGCGCCTCGCCGCCCAGGCGGACGCCGATGATGTGGGCGATCGTGTCGTCGTAGGTGAAGCTCGAACGGTCTTCGGGAATGAAGGGGATGATCCGTTCGCCGAACCAGGTCGCGACCTCGTGCCAGGTCATCGCCAGATAGGCGATCCGCTGGGCGGCGACGCGAGCGGCTCGCTCCTCTTCGCTGCGGCGGGCGTCGGCGGAATAGCGGGACCAGACCGCGGGTACGGTCAAGGCAATGCGGTACTCAGCGCGATAGTGATCTTCAAAGGTCGCGTAGCCCTTCCCCTGTCGCAACGCGTCGAGCACCTCGTCGTAGGCGAACTTGGTCCAATCGGCCGACTCGCGCAGGTGAGCGACGTCGACGAAGCCGGCTTTGCAGGTGTAGACCGTGCCGCGGCTTGACTCGGCCAACCCTTCAAACGTCCCCGCCTCGTGAATGTGCTCGCCCAAGTCGGAAGGATCGGCGGCGTCCCAGAGCGAGAGGGCCGCCGGAAAGGGCAAGCTGCCCAGGCGCGACTTCGGGCCACCGATGGTGCAACCGGTGCAGACAAAGCAGACGATCAGAAGTAGAGCGACAATCCGTAGCATGTCACGCCCAACGATGCGTGTGACGACTTCCCATAGAGCGAACCCATGGGGCGCGTTGCTGGGGCCGCTCACCCACGAGCCGAACCCCGACCATGAAGAGTAGCCTAACGGTCTGTTACGGCCTCGTCAGTGTCCCCTTTGGATTTGCCTCGCTTGTCTTGCACAACTGCCACCTGGCGGAAGCCCTCCATGCTTCGATCTCTTCCCCTCAGCCTCGCCCTTTTGACCGCGTTTTTCACGCTTTTGACCCATACCGCGGTCGCCACTCCTCCGATCGCCGCGGTCGCGTCACCGACCTCCCCGCCCGCCACCGAGGTCTCGGTCGCGGTCGACCGGCGTGTCGAACTGCTGACCATCGTGGCCCGTCTGGCCGGAGCGAGGGAGTTCCTCATGCCTAACTCCCAGTCGCCCTACGCCGAGCGGGTCGCAGCCCACTTTGGGCCCTTTCAGAATCACGCGGCGGTGAAGGCCTATCAGGCGATTCGGGCCGAGCATGGGGCGTCGTATGACGCGATTGCCTCCTTGGCCCTGCACCTCGATGGCGTTCCGACGCTTGCCGAGCGCATCCCCTTCGACCGTTCGCCGCCGCGACTGGATGCTCGCTGGGCCGTCGAACCCACCCGCGCCTTCCTCGTCGCCCTGCGGGCCTTCGTCGTTGAGAGCAAGGCCGAGGCGTTCTTCGCCGCCGAGCAGCCGTTCTACGACCACTGTGCCGCGAAGGTCGCACCGGTGCTGGCCAAGGCGAACGCCGTCGAGTGGTTCGATAGGTTCTTCGGCAGCAAGCCTGCAGCGAGCTATCAGGCGATTCCGGGATTGCTGTGCGGCGGCGGCAACTACGGCGTTGGCGTGCGCTTTCTTGACGGGGCTCCGGAAGAAATCCGCCCGGTCCTGGGGATCTATCGTTGGGACGCCGAAGGACTGCCCGCCTATGGCGAGCGCGACGTTGAGACCTACGTCCACGAGCTTTGCCACTCCTACACCAACGTCATCGTCGATCGCCACCTCGACATCCTTCGCCCCGCGGGCACGCGGCTCTACCCGATCGTCGCCCAACGGATGTCGCGCATGGCCTACGGCTCGTGGGAAACGATGATGTACGAGACCTTCGTCCGAGCCTGCGTCGTGCGATACCTCGCCGACGTCCAGTCGCCCGAAGCGGCAGCGAAGGAAGCTTCGGTGCAGCGGGAGACCGGTTTCGCCTGGGTGCCGGACGTTGCCGAGCGGCTGGCGACCTACGCGAAGGCCCGCGATCGCTACCCGACGCTCGATGCCTTCCTCCCCGAGATCGTCGCGGTCCTCGACGCCAAGGCCGAGTCGATGGTGACCGAGGCTGCGGCTGCCGAGAAGAACGCCCCGAAACTCCTCGGCATCACGCCTCCCAACGGTGCGAAAGACGTCGCCAAAGACCTGACCACGATGGTCCTCCGCTTCGACCGACCGATGTCAACCAAAAGCTGGTCCTTCGTCGGTAGCAAAGACGACGTGCCCGAGATGGTGGGCGCTCCGGCGTGGAGCGCCGACGCCACCACGCTGACTGCGACGGTGAAACTCGTCCCGGGCAGGACCTACCACTTCTGGCTGAACAGCGAGCGCTTCAACGGCTTCCGCGCCGCCAACGGCGCGCCGCTTTCTTCCGTCGAAGTGACCTTCACGATCGAAGGCGAGTAGGAATCACCAACCGGTTCGCCACGTCGGCTTCAGGTGCGTCGTCGAATCGGCGTGCCCCTTGAAGGCAAACGAGGCGGCGTCGTAGACCAACGTCTTGCCGGGATAGCGCGACGCAACGGCACCGATCGCCAGCGACTCGCACATGAGACCGGCGAGTTCGAAGGGAGCGCGGGCCTTGCCCTGGCCCATGCAGGCATCGACCCAGTCATGCCAGTGGTTGGTGGTCTTGTGCGGGTTGTCGAAGTCCTTGCGCTTGCCATCAACGAAGGCGAAGGGTAACTGCCATTGGATCGGGATCACGAGGACGCCGCCTTCGCCGACCAAAATCACCGCACCGTCCTTGGGCAGCGGCAGGCAACCGTGGGCGTCCTTCTCCTTGCGGTCGCTTGGGGCGAGCGTCTCGGGAAGGCCGAGGGACTTGAAGTCGGGCAAGCGGCCGCCGTCGTACCAGATGAACTCAATGCCATCGGCTGCGGTGCGCTCGTTGGCGGCGAACTTCATCCGCACCGTCTCGACGTTGGGATACTGGTCGTCGGTTCCGTCCGGAGCGTCGCAGGTGATCTCGGTCGGATGGGTCAGGCCGAGGGCGTAGTAGGGCATGTCGACGATGTGGCAGGCCATATCGCCGAAAGCGCCTGTGCCGAAGTCGCGCGTGCCGCGCCAGTTGAAGGCGTGGTAGAGATCCTTCTTGTAGGGCCGCGCGGGGGCCGGTCCGAGCCAGATGTCCCACGCGACGTGGGCCGGCACCGGATCGCTGCCTTCGGCGCGCGGCTTCCCGCTCGGCCACCAGCCGGCCGGACGATCGGTCCAGGCGTGCATCGCCTTGATCTTGCCGATCGCCCCGTTGCGAACCAGTTCATAGGCCAAACGACGCTCGGCGGTGGCCGAACGCTGGGTGCCCATCTGGGTGACGAGCGATGGCTTGGCCTTCGCGGCATCGGCAAGCATGCGGTTCTCGCCGGCGGACCGGGCCAGCGGCTTCTGGGTATAGACGTGCTTGCCCATTTCCATTGCCTTCATGCTGGCGATGGCGTGGGAGTGATCCGGCGTCGAGATGCAGACGGCGTCGATCTTGTCGCCAAGCTTGGCGAGCATCTCCCGCCAATCCTGGAACTTCGGAACATCCTTGAAGGGGTCGTTGCCCTTGTCGTCCTTGCCGACCTGGTCGAGCGTGTTGCGATCGATGTCGCAGAGCCCGACGATCGAGACGCCGGCGTGACTGGCCAGTTGCCCGAGGTCCGATTGGCCCATGCCACCGCAAGCGATCTTGGCGATGGCGAGCTTGCCATTGGGGCCGCTGCGAAGGGCGCTTCGCGCGCCCGCCGCGGCAACCGCACCGAAGGGTCCGCCGGCAAGCGTGATGGCCAGAGTCGACTTGAGGAAGTCACGACGGGGTGCGTTCGGAACCATGCGAACAGGCTACCACGGCGCCCCGGCGATTTGGCTTGCTGACGCAGGTGAACGGGGCGTATCGCCGCCGAGGATGCGCGCTTCGGCAACGGGGTATAAGCTTCCTTCCCGATGTCCGGTCCCGCACCACGCACGGTCTCACTCCCCGTCGCCCGCCCCGCCCCCGAGTCTTGGGGGGAACCGTCGGCGCGAGCCCGAATCGCCGAGGATCTCCGAGCCCTCGGCCTTACCGACGTTCGCTTCGACCGGAGCGAACGCCTGCTCTACGCGACCGAGGCGAGCATCTATCAGGTCGATCCGATCGGCGTGGTGGTCCTGCAAACGCCCGACGACGCGATCAAGGCGATTCGCTACGCCGCGGAAAAGGACCTCCCCATCCTCCCGCGCGGCGGCGGCACGAGCCTGAACGGCCAGTCGGTCAACGAGGCGATCGTCCTCGACTTCTCTGCTCATTGTCGGCGCATTCTTGCCGTCGACCGCGCCCGAAAGCGGGCCCGCGTCGAGCCGGGCGTCGTTCTTGACCAACTCAACGATCACCTCAAGCCCATGGGCTTGATGTTCGCGCCCGATCCGAACACCGGCAGCCACAACAACATCGGTGGGATGATCGGCAACAACTCCGCCGGCGCCCATTCGATTCTCTACGGGCGCTGCGTCGAACATGTCCTCGGCCTCGACGTGGTCTTCGCCGACGGCTCGACACACCGGCTCGACGAGGGCTCCTGCGAGCGCGACCCGGCCCAACGCGAGCTCGCCCGACGCATGGCCGAAATCGTCCTGCCGCTGAAGGCCGAAATCCGCTCGCGCTATCCGACGATCGTCCGCCACGTCGACGGGTACAACCTGGATCTCCTTCTTGATCAGCTCGAGCGCTCGACGCCGGGCACCTTCGACAAGGTCAATCTGGCAACCTTCGTGACCGGTTCCGAGGGAACGCTCTGTACGGTGCTTGAGGCGGAACTCAACGTGGTCGACGCCCCGACGCATACCGGCCTGGCGATTGCCGGCTTCGATTCGGTGGACGCGTCGCTCGAAGCCCTGCGGGTCATGCTCTCCACGAGCCCGGCTGCGGTCGAACTCGTCGACGACACGATCATCGGGCTCGCCCGCCAGAACACCGAATACGCCCGCTACGTCACGCTCATGCCGCAGCCGACCAGCGGGAAGCCGCTCGGTGCGGTGATGTACGTCGAGTACTTCGGCCACGCGCCTGGCGATGTCGAAGCGAAGTTTGCCGAGCTTCAGGCGAAACTGCCCGAGGCCCCGATCCAATTCCTCACCGACGCCCCGTCGATGAAGCGGGCGTGGACCCTTCGACGGGCGTGCGAGCCGCTGCTGCATGCGATCCCCGGCTCGCGCAAGCCGGTGGGCTTCGTCGAGGACACGGCGGTTGATCCGGGCGAACTTCCCGATTTCATCCGTTCCTTCAAGGCGATCCTCGCCAAACACGGCACCTACGCGGCGTACTTCGCCCATGCGAGCGTCGGCTGCCTGCACATCCGTCCCCTGCTGACCTTGAAGGACGAGGCCGATCGGGCCCGCATGATCACCATCGCCGAGGAGATCACCGATCTCGTCGTGCGTCACAAGGGGGCGCTCTCGGGCGAGCATGGCTCGGGTCGCTCGCGGTCCTTCCTCGCCGAGCGTTACTTCGGCAAGCCGCTCTGCGACGCGATGCGAGCGATCAAGCGACTCTGGGATCCGAACAACCTGATGAACCCAGGCAACAAGGTCGACTGGACCGAACCGAGCACGCTGACGGAAAAGCTACGGGTGAAGCCGGCCGGGCGAGCCTTGGCGATGGATGAGCAGTCGATCTTCGCCGATCGTGGTCCTGCAGGTGAAGAGACCCACTTCACCTACGAACGCGAGCATGGCTTCGGCCACGCGGTCGAGATGTGCAACGGGGCCGGCCTCTGTCGGCGGATTAGCGCGGGCACGATGTGTCCCAGCTACCAGGCGCTCCGCGACGAACGCCACTCGACGCGGGGCCGCGGCAATCACCTGCGACTGGCCGTTTCGGGCCAGCTTTCAGCGGACGGGACGACGCCATCGTGGAAAGACCCCGAGGTCTACGAGACGCTTCGCCTCTGCCTTTCCTGCAAGGCCTGCAAGTCCGAGTGCCCGAGCAACGTCGACATCGCCAAACTCAAGGCCGAGTACCTTGCCCAGCGCTATCGACAGGATGGCCTGCCGCTTCAGGCGAAGGCGTTCGGGGCGATCCGTACCCTCAACCGGCTCGGCTCGGCGCTTCATCCGATCGCCAACGCGGTCGCCAACCTCGCTCCGGTGCGGGCGGTCCTCGAGTCGGTCCTCGGGATCGACCGTCGACGGAGCCTGCCGCCCTTCGCCCGCTCGGCGCTCAAGCGGGCCCCGAGTGGCCACGACGCATCGCGCCCCACGGTCCTCCTCTTCGCCGACTGCTTCTCGACCTACAACGAACCCCAGATCGCCGACGCGGCAATCGAAACGCTCGAAGCCTTCGGCTATCGCGTGGTGATGCCCGACCTGGGCTGCTGTGGTCGGGCGATGATCTCGATGGGCAACTTGGCCGGCGCCGCCAAGCTCTGCGTCGCAACCGCCCGGGCGTTGCTGACCGCGGTCGAACGCGAACGGGCCATCGCGGTCCTGGGGATGGAACCGAGCTGCCTGTCGGCGATCAAGGACGACTGGCAGGAACTCAAAATGGATGTGGACCGAGCGGCGCTGCACGCACTCAAGGCCACGTGCTTCCTCGTCGAGGAGTTTCTCGAATCACGTTGGGACGAACATCCGACGCGACCGCGGCTGGAGCCGACCGAGTCGAAGGTCGTACTCCATGGTCACTGCCACCAGAAGGCCCTGTGGGGCGTCGAAAGTTCGGCGGCGCTGTTGCGACGGATCTACGGGCCGAAGCTCGACGTCCTCGCCACCGGCTGTTGCGGGATGGCCGGCTCGTTCGGTTTCACGAGCGATCGCTACGAGCTGTCGATGGCGATTGCGAATCTCGACACTGGCTTCGGCGTCCTGCCCGCGATCGCCCGGTCGCCGGAAGCGATCGTCTGCGCTCCCGGAACGAGTTGCCGTCACCAGATCCTCGACGGCTCGGCCCGGCACGCGCGGCATCCGATCGAGATCGTGCGGGCGGCCATCACTCCGCCAGGGCCATCTTGAGCCACGCCCGAGCCGCCCGCCAGTCGCTTTCGACGGTGCGTTCGGAGATACCTAGCGTCCGAGCGGTCTCTTCCACGGAAAGGCCGCCGAGGAACCGCAGCTCCACAACCTTGTAGCGCCGCTCATCCGCCAACGCGAGCGCCTGAAGCGCCTCATGCAAGGCGACCAGTCCGTCGCGGTCGCCATCGTCGGCGGCAAGGTCGTTGACGAGGGCCTTGTCGAATTCGAGCTTGCCCCGATCTCCGCCTCGCTTCGTTGACTTCTTCCGTCGAGCATGGTCGGCGAGGATCTGCCGCATGGCCGTCGCCGCGATGGCGAGAAAGTGGGACCGGTCGTTGGCGGGCTCCTGCATCTGAAAGAGCCGCAGGTACGCCTCATGCACCAACGCCGTCGGTTGGAGGATGTGTTCGACGCGGCCTTGGAGATACGAACCGGCGAGGGCTCGCAGCCGTCCATAGACAAGGGGAAGGAGCTTCTCGGCGGCGACCGAGTCGCCTGCCGCCGCGGCCTTCAACAGCAACGTCGCCTCATGGGGGTCTGGAAGAGTCAAGGGAGGGCTCCGCCGATCATGCGCTCGGAGATCACCCGCAGAGCCAGCTTCCAGTCTTCGGCATCCTCGGAGGTGAACCCGGCTCCTCCGAGCTCGGCCATGGTCGCGACGAGTTCCTCGATGACGACGACATAGTGTTCAGGCTTCGCCCCATAGCCGACGTGCCGGTCACCGAGTTCCTTGAGGTCCTTCGAGAGGTCGTCGGCACTGCGGATGTGGGCGATGACATGATCGAGGGTCTGCCCAAGCTTCTCTCGCTGCTTGGTCATGTCTGCGGGGAACATCGCTCGGACCGGTGGCACGCGGGCGAACAGCCGGTCGTAGAACCGCTCGGCGAAGCGACCGCTGAAGGGGACACAGAGGGCGGCACTTTTCTCCAGCCGCTCGGCCAGCTCCAAGTCAGGCTTGAGGCCCGGGACAGCCCCCGAGGACGAAAGAGGATGGCGATGGATAGACATCGGCCGGACGATCACGCAAGAGGCCCTAGCGAGGCGCAGCCGGATGTCGGCTCCCCGCCCAAAAAGTCTCTCAGCCCGCACCAACCACGGAAAATGCGGACGAGCAGCCCGTGGCGAAAGTGCTTTGGTAGCGAGGGCGGAGGGAAAGGCAGAGTTCGAGAAGCTGCAACGAAGCAGTATCCGCAGCGATACGAGCGAGTTGCGGCGCCGAAGAAATCTGCCTTCCCCTTCGTCCGCAGCCCGAATGATTTTCGCCACGGGCTGCTAGATCCCTGTCCCAACGACGGTACCGTAGTCGACCGTGGACGCGACTGCAGGAGAGCACACCGCCCCGTCGGCGCAACCCGACCGCCCGGCCAATGTCCGCGCGGCCCTTGATCTCTTTCTAGAGGTCTGTGATCTCCCTCCTGCCGAGCGAGCCGCCGCCTTAGGTGCCCGCTGCGGTCAAGACCCTCTTCTGCGGGCCGCGGTTGAACGCATGTTGGCTGA
Organism: Phycisphaerae bacterium; assembly: GCA_016795065.1. Lineage (GTDB taxonomy): Bacteria > Planctomycetota > Phycisphaerae > Phycisphaerales > SM1A02 > JAEUIT01. The sequence continues at coordinate 50,828 of JAEUIU010000068.1, read as the reverse complement.
GGACGACCCGGCCCGCACCGGATCGATGGTCGCGACGGGGGCCGGTGTCCGAGCGGTCTTCGATGCGGCAGCCAAGCGAGGTTCGAGTCGACTCGAGCGTCCGCCGGTACTTCAGGGACGTTACCGCATCATCCGAACGATCGGCGAAGGCGGCATGGGCACGGTCTACGAGGCGGAGCAGGCGACGCCGCGCCGTCTCGTTGCCCTCAAGGCCCTGCGGGTGGGAAGTTCGGACGCCGACGACGCCCTTCGGCGCTTCGCCCTTGAAGCCGAAGTCTTGGCCCGGCTTCAACATCCCGGCATCGCCCAGATCCACGAGGCTGGCTTCGGTGATGAAGTGGGAGAAGGTCCGGCGTGGATCTCGATGGAACTGGTGCGCGGGAAGCCGCTGGTCGTGGCAGCCAACGAACGTGGGCTTGACCGGTCGTCACGACTGAGACTCTTCCTCCAGGTCTGTGATGCCGTGGCCTTCGCCCACCGCCGTGGCGTCATTCATCGTGATCTCAAGCCAAGCAACATCCTGCTCGCCGAGCCGGATGCCGACGCCTCGGGAGACGCTGCCTTGGGGCGGCCGAAGGTCCTGGACTTCGGCGTCGCCCGCGTTCTGGGAGAAGCCTGGGATGCGGCCACGATCCTGACCAGCCCGGGCCAGTTGGTCGGGACGCTCTCCTACATGAGCCCCGAGCAGGTCTCGGGCGACCCCGATGCCGTCGATGTCCGCACCGATGTCTACGCCCTCGGTGTCATCCTCTATGAGCTGCTCACCGGAAAGCGCCCTTACGACGTTCGCGGTAAGGGGCTTGCCGAAGCGATCACGACCTTGCGCGAGACCGATCCGCCGCTCTTGAGCTCGATCGACCCGAGCTTGCGCGGCGACCTCGATGCCATCGCACGCAAGGCCCTGGCCAAGGAACCGCGACGGCGTTATCAATCGGTGGCCGACCTTGCGGCTGATCTGGAACGGCACCTACGCGGCGAGGCGGTCGCTGCCCGGGCCGACGCATCGCTCTACGTTCTCATGCGGCAAGCCCGACGGCATCGCTGGCCGCTGAGTCTCATCGGGGTGATTGTGTTCGCGGTCATCGCCCTTGCGGTGCGATCGATGATCGAAGCAGAACGGCTGACCAAGCTCGCCTTCGCCGAGTCACAGGCCACCCGTCTCGCCGAGGCCACCGGCCGAGCCTTGGCTGCGGAGTTGGACGCGAGCCAGCTTGAACAGGCCCGCCTTCTCGCCCGTGGCGGAAGCGTGGCCAGCGCCGAGGAGGTCCTCCGGCGACGCACCGGCGAGAGTGTCCGGAGCGGCCCTGATGTGCCGCTCATCTGGGCACGTCGCGAGATCGCCGCTCGTCATCCGCGCATGGTGGATTGGCAACCGCATGACCTCGAGGTCACCTCGATCGGCTTCGCCCCGAGCATGGATCTTGTGGTCTCCTGCGCAGCCGATGGGTGCGTCGCCGTCAGCGACCTGGACGGCCAACTCCTCCGTCGGATCGATCTCGCAAGCCCCGGCTGGTGGGTGACGGTCGATGAGACCAACGACATCGCCTACGTCGGAACAGTTGCCGGGACGCTGCACGCTCTCACGTTGCCCTGGCTTGAGCACCTCACCGATCTCCCTCCGCTCCCTCGACGCATCCGGGACATCGCCACGTTCAACAACGACGCAGCGCATCTGGTTGCCTACTCTTCAGAATCAGGGGATGTCCTCGTCGTGGACACCGTGACTGGCACGTCGCAGGCGATCGCGGCGAAGCCGATGGCCTCACGCCTCGACTTCATCGATTCCAAACGCCTCCTCATCGGACGCAGCGACGGCGTGGTCATGACCGCTGATATCGCCAGCGGGCAGCTTCGCTTCCTGGGCCGACATTTCATTGGCGGCGTCTCCGCGCTCCATGTCGATCAGGTCTCCCTGCGGGGCTACAGCGTCGGCGACGAGCGGCTGGTGCGCATTTGGGACCTCGAACGCGGCATGGAGATCGACAGTTTCGATGCCATGAACGGCAAGCCGCCCGCCCTCACCGTCGACGGCCGCGACGGCTCGGTCTTGGTCAGCGGTTGGTGGACCATTGATCGGTGGACGGCGGGCTCCCACTTTCGCGAGCGCATTGGCTCCCTTCCGACCGGGAACTTCACAACGCACTTCTGTCCCGAGCGCAACCTCGCGATCTCTGGCCATGCGGAGGGCATTCTTCGCACGTGGTCGCTTGATCGCCTATCCGGGGGCGTCCCGGGGCCGCAGCTCAGCGGCCGGTCGGCATGTATGTTTGCTCCAGACGGCGTGCGTCTCGCTCTAGGCGACGGGTTCGGCACAACCCGCATCATCGATGCCCGGACAGGCGACACACTCGCCACGCCGCCCCAACACCTCGACAGGGTCAAGGCGTTGGCCTTCTCGTCGGACGGGCAGTACTTCGCCAGTGGCGGCGACGATGGCAAGCTCTGGCTCTCGAATGCGAGCGACGGCGCGCCACGCGGCCTCTTCTACGGCGTCGATCCGACCTCGGCGCTGAGCGTGAGCTTCTCTCCTGATGGACGCCGACTGGCGATCATTGGCCGCGACCGGACCGCGAAACTCCTTGAGGTACCGAGCCTCTCGGTGCTCGCATCACTCCCACTCGGCTCCCTCCAAGGAATCAGCGTCAACTGGTCCCCGGATAGTCAGCGATTGGCGACAACCGCTCGTGATCATCACATTCGGCTTTGGAGTGTTGAAGGCGATCCGATCGTGTCGCGGTCAGCCGGATTGGTTACGCCATGGTCGGTGGAGTTCTCCCCCGATGGCAGTACGCTCGCCGTTGGGTCGTGGGGTCGGTACGTCGAGCTGCGGGACGCGAGGAGCCTGGAGGTCATCGCTCAACTCAACGGCGCGGTTGCCCTGGTAACACGGGCCGGATGGGTTCCAACGGCACCGGGAGCGGCACCGCTCGTCTTTGCCTCCGCCGCGGATGGGTCGGTGCGGGTCTGGGACGTGACCAGCCGCCGGGTCCTTTTCGAATTCGACCCTTTCCCTTCAAGCGACATCACCGGTTGCTCCATGTCCCCCGACGGCATGCGCATGGCTGTGGCCGGCGCGTGGGGAGAGTCCGTCATATGGGATCTCAGGCGATGGGATCATTGGAGCCAACGCACGCTCTCCCGAATCGGGCCCCAGCCGGATTCGCGAGGCGAATCGAGCGAGCTTGAGCCTCGTTAGCCCCAATCCCCGGGACCGCTGCTTGAGTATCGCAACACATTCCGGAAGCCCGCTCCGCGTTAGAAATAGAGCAGAGCGATGCCGCCGATCGAATGCCGCTCTGGATGCGTCTGCAATTGACCGATGTGAAGGGCAATCATGCGACGCCTTGCGATTCCACCTTCCGGCCGGGAGGTCACCTTCGGCCAGGACGAGATCATCGTCAGCAAGACTGACTTGGCCGGTGTCATCACCTATGCCAACGACGTCTTTCAACGAGTCTCGGGCTTCAGCGCGAGCGAACTGGTCGGCCAGCCGCACAACCTGATCCGCCATCCGGACATGCCCCGCTGCGTCTTCAAGCTCCTCTGGGACACGCTTTCGACCGGACAGGAGATATTCGCCTACGTCATCAACCAGGCCAAGAACGGCGACCACTACTGGGTCTTCGCGCATGTGACGCCCAGCTACGACGCTCAAGGCCGCATGATCGGCTACCACTCAAGCCGCCGCGTCCCCTACCCCGACGCCCTGCCCAAGGTTCGGGACCTCTACAAGACGCTGCGCGGTGTCGAAAGCTCCCACTCCGATCCTCGAGCAGGAATCGCCGCCAGCTTCAAGGCGGTCGTCGACCTGCTCCAACAGAACAACATCAGCTACGGCGAGTTTGTCTTCAGCCTCTCCCGCCACACCACCTTGGACGCCGCAGCATGACATCTCTCCGGCCCCTCTTCGCTCGACTCGCCGACTCGCTTCTCACCCCCTTTCGCGGTGCCTTCGCCAAGGCCATCGCACTCATCCCCGGGTTGCGAGACCGTCGCCCGCGGACAAAGAGCGACGCCCAACTCACCGCCGAGATCATCGATGTCTGCGAGCGAGCGTCGCGTGGCGACGCCGAGGCCCGCATCATGGTCCTCGATGCGAGTACCGATCTCGGCCGCATGGGAGTTGCCATCAACCACCTGCTGGACATGTCCGACGCCTTCGTGCGGGAGGCGTCGGCCGCCATGGCCCATTGCAGCCGCGAACAGTTCCATCGCCCGATTCTCTTGCGTGGACTTCATGGTGGCTTCCGTCAGAGTTCGCTTGTGATCAACGAGGCCGGTCGGAAGATGCGCGAGAACTCGCGACAGCTTGCCGAGATCGGAACGCTCGCCCGCAATACGGCAAGCTCGGTCGGGACCGTGGCCATGGCCTGCGAGCAGTTGGATGAGGAAGGTCGCGAGATCGTGAGCCAAGTGCAGGATTCCTCGCGCGAGAGCCAGACCGTCGTAGAGAAGGCCGCCGAAGCAACTGCCGCGGTGGGACAACTGGGAACCTCGGCCCAGGCGGTCAGCAAGATCATCGCCGTGATCAGCACCATCGCCGAACAGACCCATCTTCTGGCGTTGAACGCGAGTATCGAAGCGGCACGGGCTGGCGAGGCAGGGCGCGGCTTCGCGATCGTGGCCCGCGAGGTTCAGGATCTTTCGCAAAGCGTGTCCAAGGCAAGCGGTCAGATTGGCGAACAGATCAGCGCGATGCGCGGCATCCTTCAGCAAGTGGTGACATTGATCGGCGACGTCAACACGTCGGCCGAGCGCGTCTCACAGAGTGCGGCGACGATCTCGCGGGCCGTCGCCGATCAGGCCTCCGCCACGCAGGGAATCGCGGCCAGCATCGCCGACGTTCGGCACAACACCGAACAGGTATCGGAAAGCATCGGCTCGGTCCGAACGCTGCAGGGGAAAACGGCGAGCAGTGAGAAGCCAGGCCAAGCCGCGACCCCACGGCCTCCAGCCAAGGCCCCATCCCGCCCGCTGGCGAGACAGGCCGCCTGAACACGGGATATCGGCGGCTCGAAGCAGAAGTTGACGGCGTGTTGTATCTGCAGCATGGGGCGTGACTCTCCTTCCGCACACACGCGGCTCGGGATGAGTCGCCACACCTCGGACTACACCCATGATGTCAGAGCCAACCCGCCGTTGGCCAGAGCGCCTTGCCGCTGTGGCCTTTGTTCTCACCTTCGCATCCGCCGTTCAGGCCCAGATCAGCATCGGGTCCTCGATGACCCTGACCACCGGAAACGGGCCCGACGGCGTCGCCATCGGCGACTTCACCGGCGACGGCTTCCCGGACATTGCGACCTCGGCCGACGACCCGGACCGGATCCAACTCCTGGTCGGGAACGGCATCGGGAGCTACGTCCTCGGCACCTCCTTCCTGATCGGCTCGGGCACCGGCGCGGGCGACCTCGCAGCCTACGACGCCGATGGCGATGGTGACCTTGATCTGGCTGTCTGCCGCACCAACCTGAGCGACGTGCTCGTCCTCCGCAACAACGGCTTCGGTGAGTTCTCGACGATCGGCGCCTATCACACCGGCGAGGAGAGCGTCGGCATCACCGCCGGCGACATGGACAACGATGGCGACATCGATCTGGTCGTCGCCAACCGAGCCGAGGACACCGTGAGCGTCCTTCGCCGCGAGACGATCGGCTACTCGGTGACGAGTTTCGACGTGGCCGGCGAACCGCGCGGCGTCGCATTCCTGAACATCGATGGCGACAGCGACCTCGACCTCGCCGTGGGCAGCCACGACGACCGTCTCATCGAGATCTACACCAACAGCGCCAACACCTTCACCGCGTCGATGACCCTCGACATGAACGGCGTGGCCCGTCCGGACGGCCTCGCAGCAGGCGACCTCAACGGGGACGGCCTCGTGGACATCGCCGCGGCGGCCAACGCCGGCGTGACCGGCGGCGTGGTCATCTTCCGCGGCATCGCGGGCGGCTTCGCCACGCCAGTGAGCTACTCAAGCGGCGGCGCGGGAGCGACGTGGATCAAGCTCGGCGACCTCGAATGCGACGGCGACCTGGACATTGCGGTGGTCAACGTCGATTCCAACTCGGTCGGACTCCTCGGGAACAACGGTGACGGGACTTTCCTGGCCCCCGTCATGGCTGCGACCGACATCGACCCGAGCGGACTGGCGATCGGCAATGCCGACACCGATACCGATCTCGACGTCGCGGTCCCGAACACGACCAGCAACACGATCACGATCACGCTCATGGGCTGCGGCACCGGCGGCGGCGGCGGCATCGTGTGCGGCGACCTGGTGTGCGAGCCAGGCGAGAATCCCAACTGCATCGACTGCATCCTGGCCGGGGGCAACCCGGGCCCCGAAGGCAGCTATTCCTTCGCGGCAAGCTCGCTGCTGGCCGGCGCCAATCCCGACGGCATCGCGGCCATCGACTTCGATGACGACGGCGACAACGACCTCGCCGTGGCCGTCGACGCCCCTGACGTGATCCAACTTCTCGTCAACGACGGCAGCGGGCACTTCGAGCTCGGCCCCACGGTCGAACTCGCGTCATCGGCGAGCCCAGGCGCCCTCATCGCCGGCGACCTCGATGGCGATGGCGACGCCGACATGGCCATCGTCTACAAGCAGACCCAGCTCATCGCTTTCTTCGCCAACGTGTTGGGCACCTTTACCGCGGCCGGCTCGGTCTCGGTCGGCATCAACCCCCGCGACATGATCGCTGCAGACGTCGACGGCAACGGCACGCTCGACCTTGCGGTCGTCAACCGCGACTCAAACACTGCCACATTCGTTCGCAACAGCGGCGCGTTCAGCTTCGTCACCCAGACCATCGCCACCGGCGTCGATCCGCGTGGCATCACCTTCGGCGAGTGGAGCCCGGCCCGCGGCCTTGAACTCGCGGTTGCGAGCCACGATGACCGCTCGATCTCGCTCTTCAGCCTCAGTCGCGGCGGTTACGTCGCGGCCGGCTCGGTCCTCCTCAACGACCAGATCCGTCCTGACGGCCTGACTTCGGGCGACCTGAACGGTGACGGCCAGAGCGAGCTCGTTGCGGCTACGAACGGCGACGTGCCGGGCTTGGACAGCATCAATGTCCTGTTCGCCGGGCCGAAGGGCTTCGAGATCTCGAAGATCTACAAGACCGATGGCGCTGACACTTCGAAGGTCATCCTTGCCGACCTCGATTGCGACGGCGACCTCGACGCGATCACCCGGAACACCGACTCCAACGACCTGTCGATCCTGGCCAACTCGGGCACCGGCGTCTACGGCCCAGCCACACTGGTGCCGGTTGGCACGTCGCCCGAAACGCTCATTGCCGCCGAGCTGAACGGCGACACGACGCTTGATCTGGCAGTGACCAACGCCCTCTCCAACGACGTGACGCTTCTCCTCAACGAGAGCTGCATGCCGCCGGCCAACCCCGCCGACCTCAACGGCGACGGTGTGGTCAACGCAGTGGATCTGGCGATCCTGATCGGGGCGTGGGGAGGAGCGGGGCTCGGCGACATCAACGGCGACGGAACCACCGATGCGGTTGACCTGGCCCTTCTGATCGGCAGTTGGAGCTGAGTTCGTGCGGGGTGTCCAGCCTCGCCATCTCTCTGGTCAGATCAGGAAGCAGCAGCCCGCGGAGCGATCCGCGGGCTGTTGTGTTGTTCTGGAAGGTCCAATCGAGAGGCCCATTCGCCTCCGTCGATCGAAGTGTTGCCCCGCGTGCCGAGGCTGCCCATAATGCAACCGCCTTCCGCCGGCCGTTGTGGCGAGGTTCGGCGAGGAGCGGTCCCACTCTGCAGAAGCTCGAGACGGCGTGGAGGCGAGATGCAGGCCGATCGACTCGCTCAACTCGATCTTCATGGCGAGATCTCCGCTTGTGGAGAAGGCCGGAATCGCTTGGCCGAATGTCCTCTGCCCTCCCATGCCCAAGTCGACGATCCAGCTCTTCATCTCCGCCGTGACCGACGAATTCAGGTCGTATCGCGATGAGGCGCACAGGTCGCTGAATTGGCCAGGCGTTCGGATCGAGGTTCAAGAGACGTTTCTGGCCCTCGGCCGAAGCACATTGGTCAAGCTCTCGGAGTACATCCAGGCGTGCGACGCCGTGGTTCACCTGGTCGGCGACCGCACGGGAAACGAGGAGGACGGCGGCCTCCCCACGTCCCTCATGCTCAAGGACCTCGTCGAGACCCTTCCGAAGCTGCCTGAAGCCCTGGGGCGGGACCTCACGCAGCTTCAGCAGTGGAGCTACACCCAATGGGAGGCTTGGCTGGCCGTGTACCACCGCAAGCGGCTGATCATCGCCCGCGCGGGACCGCAGGCCAGACCCGATACGCCGCTGACGGACGCGACCCGGCACCAGCGTGCGAACCAACTCCGACATCTCCAATCCCTTGCCGAACACGGCCGCTTCCCGGAGTTCGAGTTCGAGAGCGCCGTTCAGCTTTGCCTGCGGCTGAGTCACCTGCGGGAGTTGCTCAGCGGCGGAGCGCGGAGCGAGATAGCCCTGTCCAATGTCCTCTCGCTCGAGGACTACCGAGCGGGACTGGGGGGGTTTCGTCGCTTCCTCTCCTCCGACAACCTCCCCTTTCAGGCCCCTCCGGCGGACCACCCCTGCCATCCGCGCGAGCTGCTTCGTCGCATGGAGACCAGCGACGATGGGCGCGGCATCCTCCTGGTCGGAGCGGGCGGGGTGGGCAAGACGCGCACCACCTACGAGACCGCCCAACTGGCCGAACAGGATGGCTGGCGGGTGCTCTACGCCCTTCCCGGCCAACCGGTCGTCACCGCGGAGCGGCTGATCGAGGCGGTCCTCGCACTCGACCGGGGAAAAACGATGGTGGCCATCGAGTACCTCGACCAGATGCGGGACTCGTTGGACATCGGCGCCTTGCAGCGCCATCTCATTCGCACCTGCGCCCAGCGGAACATCCGGTTCGGGATCATCGCCAATGCTCGCCCGGGGTTTCTACTCGTCTCCGATGTGGAGCGCGAGGCTTGCTTCGAGACGGTTCGACTGGAGATGCAGCAGAACGAGGCGGATCGACTCTCCCGCTACGTCGCGGCACACTCGGCCCCGCGCGCCATGGAGATCCTCGGCGAATCGGAGCTCCGACGGCTCTGCGGCCGACGCCCGATCATCGCACTCCTGGTCGCCCAACAGTTGGAACTGCTGGCCGTTGCCGGCACGCTTCAGCGGAACACCCTCAGTGCCGTCCGCACCGGCGACCTGGGACACTGGCTCCGTCGTCGCTTGGCCGAGGACCAGCTCCTCGTCCCTCGGGGGAGGAGCATGTGGGAATCGGTCGGAGTGCCGCCGCACCTGACGGCCGCCGCGGCGATCCTCTGTTGCGCGCCGGACGATCACGCTCGACTTGTCGGCGCCGGTGCGGCGGCCCTCAAGACCCTGAACGCGCCCGCGGATGCGGCGCATCGGATCGTGGGAACCCTCCAGGCAGTGGGGTGGCTTGAGAACGACGGGTCGGCGCTTGCCGTCGTGCATGATGTCGTTGCCGACGAGATCGTCGATCAGGCTGCCTTCGAGCTCGATCGCCTCCGCAGCCCGGAGTTCCTGGCCGTGCTCTCGCCCGGATTGGCGTCGGCCCGCAGCATGGGGCGACTGGGCCGCAATCTGACTCGCATTGCCGGAGGACTGTCAGGGCCGAAGAGTGACGCCCTCAGCAAGGCGGTCAGGTCTTGGATCGACCTGCGCGCCAACGAATTGGGCGCGATGTTCTCGACAGAGGAGACGGATGCCGGCTCCTATGCGCTCGGGGCCATGGTGGGCGGTTCGATCACCTCCGAAGCGGCCATCAGGAACTGGCACAGCGTCGTCGGCCCCTGGCTCCAGGCCCACAAGTACCGCTTCGAGGCTCGACATCTTCTTTTCCGCGGGTTGCGCTCGCAGAACGAAGCGGTCATCGAGGAGTTGATCCCCATTGGCCTTGAGTGGCTGGGTGAGTGGCGACGCGAGTTTCAGGCATCGTTCGTCCTGGCACCGCTGCTTCAGGTTGCGCCGGCCACTTGTTCGGAGTTGGAGGTTTGGGCGTTGGAATGGCTCGCCCGCTACGGCGACCGCCTCGACGCCCAATTCGTCATCACCGCTTTCAGGTCTCGGGACGCCCTCACCGGCGAGCGCCTCGCCGCACTCTCGGCTGCGATCCTTCGGTGGCTTCGGATGTACGGCGAACGTCCGGAGTCCTACCACGCCCTCCACACGATCCTGAGCTTCCCCGAGGTCGATGCGACCTCGGCGCGAGAGGCCGCACGCATCGCGATCCGGTGGCTCTCCACTCGGCTCGACCAGCAGAGCGCCGGCCCGGTGCTGACCTCTCTTCTGTCGCGAGACGATCTTGGCGATGCCCTGGCCCGAGAGGCCGCCACCATGCCCATGCGGTGGCTGCGCCAGTTCCATGCCGAACTCACCTCGCACGGCGTTCTGCATGCGGTGCTGGGACGCCGGGACCTCAGCCCTTCCGATGCAACGAGCGTCATTCAGTGGACGATGGCCTGGATTGAGCGGAATCGCGGAGCCGCCGAGACGGAATATCTCTTGACACCACTCCTGAAGCGGTCCGACGTGCCGCCCGAGGTGGTCGCCATCGCCATTGACCGGGCCTTGGAGTGGCTGAAGTCGCCGCCGGCCGAGCGGCAAGCGGACTACCTCTTCCGTCGCGTCCTCGAGCGCGATGACCTCTCCCCCGTCGACGCGAACGCCGCGATCCAGCGGGCGTTGCGATGGCTGGAGGTTGCGGCGGAGACCAAGGAGGCGGGCTGGGTCCTGCGCGGACTCCTGGAACGCCCCGAACTCACGGGGGCGTCGGCCTCCCAGGCCGTCCGACTGGCGATTCGTTGGCTCGAACTCTTTCCTGCGGCCGAGGGCACGAGCTTTATCGTTCGCCGACTCCTCATGCGAAAGGAGCTGAAGGGACGAGGATCCGAGGCTGTCGTGCGGCTGGCCTTGGACCTGATGACCGGCCCAACCGTTGCTGACAACTTCGACTTCATTCTCAAGGGGATCCTCGACCGCGACGACCTTCAGCGCGAACAGGTCGTCGCCGCAGCGCAAGCGGCCCTTGCTTACCTAGAGCGCCGGGGATTGGACGCGGATGGCGCCCACCTGCTCGCTCCGCTCCTAGCCCGCGTCGATCTTCCTACCGACACTGCCACCGCCGCCCGAGAGCAGGCATGGGCTTGGCTGAAGGCGAATCCGACTCTTGCCGAAGCAGCCCATGTGCTTGCGCCGTTTCTCGAACGGAGCGGCCTCAACCGACGACAGGGTCAGGACCTCATCGCCTTGGCGGCGCAATGGGTCGAGCAGCACAAGCAGGCTCCGCAACTTGCATTCGTCTTGGCGCCGCTGCTCGGACGAGCCGACCTGCTTGGTGAGCTTCGCGACCGCATGGTGACGACCGCCTTCGCCTGGCTCGAAGCGCCCAACGAACGGCCTGACTGGGTCGTCCGCCAACTCATCGAACGCGACGACCTGAGCGGCGACGAACTCACCAAGGTCTCTCGCTTGTGTCTTCGGTTCATCGCCCGCGCCCGGGGGGACGTGCACTCGGCTCACATGCTGGCGGCCCTCCTCGCCCGGCCGAAGCTCGACGGACCTGCGAACAAGGTGGGCATCTGGCTCGCGCTCGATTGGCTGAGCCGGTATTCACTGGATCCGCTGGCGATCATCGTTTACACCGCCCTGCTCGATCGCATGGACCTGCCAGCGCCGGTCCTGCCCAAGATCCTTGAGAGAGCCTGGCCGTGGCTCGAGGCACACGGGAGCGACACCAACGCGGGCCTCCTCCTTTGCGGAATCCTCGACCGGATGGATCTCGACGCAGCAACCCTCCAGCGTGCCGTGGAGTGGGCGCATCGGTGGCTCGTGCATCATGCCAAGGAGCCGAAGGCAAGTTTCGTCCTGGTTCAGCTCATCGAGCGACTCGTTCCAAGCGTCCCCAAAGACAAGCAGGTCACGGAGGTCCTCGACTCGGCTCTCGCTTGGCTTCGTCTTCACGCCAGCGCCACCGAGGCGGGTTACGTGCTCGTGGCATGGTGCGCTCGCCACGGCTCGCAAGGGTTACCGTCCGAGCTTCTCGCGCTCGCCCATTCCTGGGTTGAGATCCACTCCTCCCTCGGCGGCGGCGTTCCGGCCAAGATCCTGCGGCTTTGCCTCGCATCGCCATTGGGCCCCGATCAACAGCGGGACCAGTCTTTTGCTCGCGTACAGCAACATGCGTTGGGTTGGCTCGCCCACCACGACCGGCATCCCCAATTCGCGTTCATGCTGCAAGCTCTCTTGGATCGGTCTTCCGGAGATGCTCGCGTCGTCGACCTGGTCTCGATCGCTGCCCTCAACACGGCCTGGCGTTCGCCAACATGGCGACTCCTTCGATTCCTGAAGCACCTTCAGGGGGCCCTGCCTCCGGATGATGTCCGTCACAGCGAGATCGAGATGCTCCTCGCGCCCCCCAAGGACGTTGGCTGGGCGCCGGCCGAAGCGTGAGTGGGGCGATGGCCGTTGACCGTCGGCCTTCCTCGAGAGCCTTCTCCATAACGAACAAGGGCCCCAATTCGGGGCCCTCGTCGAAAGCCTGTCAAGGACCGGTCAGTCGCCGGTCACTTCGCTTCCATCCCAAAGATCTTCGCCACGAAGGCGTACATGTCGGCGGCTTCCTCGATCCGCTTGCTGGTCGGCTTGCCTGCCCCGTGGCCGGCTCGCTTCTCGACCCGCAGGAGAATCGGGCTCGTGCAGCCAGCGACCTTGGCCTGTTCGGCCTGCATCGCCGCGGCGAACTTGAAGCTGTGGGCCGGATAGACGCGGTCGTCGTGATCACCCGTGGTGATCAGGGTCGGCGGATAGCAGACCCCCTTCTTCACGTTGTGATAGGGCGAGAATCCGTAGAGGACCTTGAACTCCTCGGGGTTGTCGCTCGAGCCGTAGTCGCCGACCCAGCCCCAGCCGATCGTGAACTTCTGGAAGCGGAGCATGTCCAGCACGCCGACGGCGGGCAGGCACGCCCCCCACAGGTCGGGCCGTTGGGTCATGACCGCGCCGACGAGAAGGCCGCCGTTGCTGCCGCCCTGCACCGCGAGCCGCTTCGAGGTCGTGAACTTGTTGGCGACGAGCCATTCCCCGCAGGCGATGCAGTCGTCGAAGGTGTTCTGCTTGGTCAGGCGCATCCCGCCGCGATGCCACTCCTCGCCGTACTCGCCGCCGCCGCGCAGGTTGGCGTCGACCCAGACGCCGCCCATCTCGAGCCATCCGCACTTCACCGGCGAGAAGGCCGGCGTGAGCGGGATGTTGAAGCCGCCGTATCCATAGAGCATCGTCGGGTTGTTGCCGTCGAGCTTCATCCCCTTGCGATGGGTGATGAACATCGGGATCTTCGTCCCGTCCTTACTCGTCGCAAAGGCCTGCTTGGTCTCGTACTGCGAGCCATCAAACGGCGTCTTCGGGGCCTTGAAGACCTCGGCCTTCCCGCTGGCCAGGTCGTAACGGTAGACCGACGGCGGAAGGGTGTAGCCGCTGGTCGCGAAGAAGGTCTCTCGCTCGGTGCGCTTGCCCGCGAAGCCGGTCGCGGTGCAGATCCCCGGGAGCGGCACTTCGCTCGTCTTCTTGCCGTCGAGCGAATAGATGTGCACGACGCTCTTGGCGTCCTGCAGGTAGTTGCAGAAGAGGCGGTCGCCGACGATCGTCGCGCTACTGAGGGCGTCCTTGGTCTGCGGGACGACCTCGCGCCAATTGGCCCGTTCGGGCTTGGCCACGTCGATCGCCCAGACCCGCCCGCGCGGGGCATCGAGGTCGCTTTGCACGTAGAAGGTCGTCGCGTCGTTGCCGAGGAAGTTGTACTTCGCGTCAAACTTGTTGAAGAGCTCCACCAGCGGCGCCTCGGGCTTGCTGAGATCCCGATACGCCATCGCGTTGTTCACCGAGTCGCCGCTTTCGATGCCGATGATGAGCCAGCGGCCGTCATCGCTCACGCCGGCGCCGAGGTACCAGCGCGGTTGGTCCTTGCGGTCGTACACGAGGACGTCCTGACTCTGCGGCGTCCCGAGCTTGTGCCAGTAGATCTTGTGGAACTCGTTGACCGCCTTCAGCTTGTTGCCGTCGGCGGGGGCGTCGAAGCGGCTGTAGTAGAAGCCGCTGCCGTCCTTGGACCAAGTGGCCCCCGAGAACTTCACCCACTCGACCAGGTCCGAAAGGTCCTTGCCGGTGGCGACATCGCGCACCTTGATGATGTTCCAGTCAGAGCCCGCCTCGGCCACCGAGTAGGCGGCGTACTTGCCGTCGTCGGTCACCGAGATGGTGCCCAAGGCGACCGTGCCGTCCTTCGAGAGGGTGTTCGGATCGATGAAGACCCGCGGCTCGCCATTGAGCGAATCGGTCACGTAGACGACGCTCTGGTTCTGGAGGCCGTCGTTGCGCGAGTAGATGTAGCGCGAGCCGGCCTTCTCGGGCATGCCGAACCGCTCGTAGTTCCAGAGCGCCTCGAGCTTCGAGCGGATTGCGGAACGCTGCGGGATCGCGTCGAGGTAGGCCCGGGCGAGGGCCTCCTGCTGGTCGATCCACGAGTTGGTCTCGTCGCTGTACTCCTCGAGCCAGCGATAGGGGTCGGCGACGACCGTCCCGTGGTAGTTGTCGGTGACGTCGACGGTTTTGGCGGGCGGGTAGGCCAACGGTGCCGAGGGCGTAGCGGCCTGGGGCGACGCGCAGCCTGAGGCGGTCAGGGCGGCGGCGACGAGGGAGGCAAGGAGCGGACGGTGCATGCAAGCGACTCCGGGGCGATCGGTGCGGGGCGCGGCGACTGGGTGCCGAAACTCCACGAATCGGAGTCGCAGTGTACGGTGCAGCAGGAAGGCAGTTGCATCCTGTCGGCCGCACCCCCGCCGCTTCCACTTGCCCGCTCACGCCCCATGGCCAGCATTCAGCCCCGCCGGATCACGATCAAGGGAGGCTCGTCGCTTCTCCTGCGCACCGCCCTGCCCGAGGACGCGGAGGCGGTGGTCGCTCACCTCCGGCGCATGTCGGCTGACGCACCCTGGATCCTTCGCACCCCCGAGGAATGCGATTTTCCCCTCGAGGAGGAACGGCGGCTCCTCAACGACTGGCTCTTCCACGAGTCGGCCATCGCCCTCATCGCCGAACGCGATGCCGAGGCTCCCGGCGGCCGACCCGAGGTGAAGGCCATGGCGATCTTCATGACCGCCTCCCGGCGGAAGATCGCCCATACAGTCGAGGTCGGCATGGGTGCCGACCCTGACATGCGCGGGATGGGTATCGGGCGGGTGATGCTCGAGGCGCTTCTCGACTTCGCCGTGACCTGCCCGGTCATCACCAAGGTCATGCTCAAGGTCTACCCGGCAAACGTCTACGCCCATCGCCTCTACAGCGCCGTCGGGTTCGTCGAAGAGGCCCGCATCCAGCGCTCGGCCCTCGAAACCGACGGCACCTATCACGACATGATCCAGATGGCCATGTACGTGAAGCCGGGCATCGCCCCCGAGGGCTATCCCACCTGGCCGTTGAGCTGACCAGCCACGGCCAGCAGATCACAGCCCCGTTGCGGCGATCACCCACTCGTAGCCCTTGCCGTCACGACGGACGTGTCCGAGGCCCGGCCACGGGAGGTGGAAGGCCATGACCAGCGAGCGGTCGCTGGCGAGACGATCCCACATGCGGGCTCGCGTCGCGGTGGCAACGTCGGGCTCGGTGTCAAAGACTGGTCCCCAACTCGGGTCGGCGAACATGACGACGTGGTTGTGGGCGACATCGGCCAGGATGAAGAGTTCGTCCTTGCCGTCTCGCAGCACGAAGGAGGTGTGTCCCGGCGTGTGTCCGGGCGTCGGCACAAACTCGATCGCCGAGAAGACCTTCGAGGAACCGTCGATGAGTTCGAGCTTCTTGCCCGAGGCCTTCATCGCCGCGATGTGCTTCTGGGCACCGGCGATGAACTCCTTCTTCTGCTGCTCGGGGAAGCCGACCTTGGAGAGATCCGGGTTGCCGGTCCAGAAGTCGTGCTCGACCTTGGACATCACGTACCGGGCGTTGGGATAGGCGAGTGAACCATCCTTGTTGAGAACGCCGTTGACGTGGTCACCGTGGGCGTGGCTGATCACGATCGTGTCGACCGACTCGGGCGTGATGCCCGCAGCCCGTAGGTTGGCCTGCACGTGTCCCAACGCCGGAGCGCCGGCATCGCCATAGCCGCAGTCGACGAGAACCGTTTCGGTGCCGCCGCCCGCGGTCGGGAGCTTGAGGGCGATGGCGTTGAACTCAAGCAGCGCCTTGTCGCGCGGGTGAAACGCCTTGTCGAGTGCCGCATCGAGCGCCTCTTTCGACGCCGAGGCGGCGAACGTGGGCTGAACGGATCCGAGCGTCACCGAACCGTCGTTGACCGCAACGCATTCGATCGAACCAACCTTGAAGCGATGGAACCGCGCGGGTCCCGCTGGGCCTGTGTCGTCGGCGGCAAGCGGTCGCCGAGGAGTGGCGGCCCGAGCAAAGGCCAACGACGGCGAGAACGCGAGGGCGCCCGCGACCAGGAGTGAACGGCGGGAGAGCTCGATGGGCGTGTGTCGGGTGGTCATGATGATCTCCTCGCGGTTCGTTCGGATCGATTACGGCCGGCCGGCGGCGGCGACGGTCTTGCACGAGCTGAGTTGTGCCAGATGGTAGAAAGCGTGGGTCGTCACAAGGTAGGCGATGAGGTCACCCATCGACTGAAGCGGACCGTCAGCGGGCAGGAAGCTCATCCCATGCGGCTGGGCAAGCACCGCAGGGTCGGCCTTTCGCATCGCCTCGCCTACCAGTCCGTGCAGCCTGCGAAGCGACTGGACCAGTTCCTCTTTCGACGGCCCCGATTCGCCGCAATGGCCGGGAGAGCCTGGACCAAAGAGCTTGCCCCATTCAACCGCCACGTTGTGCCCGAGACCCAAGAGGCTCCCTGCGAAGTCGAGGCCAACGGCCAGGTGACCGACGATCCAGCAGGCGTCATGACCGCCGGGGTAGGCGACGACATCAAACCGATCGGCGGGAATGGCGTCGGCGAGCGGTTCAAATTCGCGCAGGAACTGGTCATAGAGGCGAAGGACCGTATCGTTCATCAGGATTCTTTCGTTGTCGTTCGGATCGTCGGATCAGGATCGTCGGATCAGGGTCGTCGGATCAGGGTCGTCGGATCAGGGTCGAAGGTCAGCGGTGAGCCGCGACGAGCCCCTGAAGGGATGGTACGGGCACGACGCCGTCGCCGCCCGACGCGGACGCCATCGATGCCGCGACGCGGAGCGCTTCCTCCAACTGAACGTCCCGACCCGCCGCGTAGGCAAGCTGGTCCGCGACGACGATGTCCGGCGCGACGCCAACGCCCTCGAGCCGCTGTCCGGCGACGTCGATGTCCTGCACCGCAAGGTAGAGAAGCGAACCGTCGCCGAGCGGGAACAGACGCCCACCGAGAACCGCGCCGGCGCTAGGCTCGCCGACGATCATCCGTCCGGGCCGACCTTGCAGGGCGAAGGCGACCACTTCCTTCCCGCTTCGCGTGCCGCCGTTGATGAGGACCACGAGCGGCTTTCGCCACTGCGGGTCGTGGACGCCCACGTGTCCAAGTCGGTCGCGCGAACGGATGACCGGCACACCGTCGAGAAAGGGGCGGACGTACTTGGGTGTGCAACCGCCGTAACCGTCGCGAAAGTCCAAGACGAGAGCATCAGCCGCGCGAAGCGGCCCCCGGATCGCCTCTTCGATCGCCTCGAGGTACTCCTCGCCTGCCCCGCTGTAGAGGGGGACGACCCCTACCCGCTTGCCGTCCTTCTCGATGACCCTCGTGCCGTTGCGCTGGGCCTCCAGCCACGCGGTGCGAACCGGTTCCTGACGAACTGCCAACGTGCGCAACAGGGTCGGCTCCTCGGGCGCGCGGCGTAGCGTGAGGCTCACGTCGCTGCGCCCCCGGAGCGAGTCGACCGGCTGAAACGGCCTCCCGTCGACGGCCACGATCTCGTCGCCGCGCAAGACGCCCATCGCGCTTGCCGAGCCACCGGCGAAGACGCGGCGGACAAACCAACGGCCGTCGTCTTCGACCGCGTCGATTCCGATCGACTCCTGCGTGACCGCCGAGCGCTCCGGATCGAAGATCGCCCGCATCGCCGCGTGGCGAGGATCATCGGCGGTGATGAGATCGGTGTGCGAAGCCCGCAGTTCCGCCAGCGCCGCCCGAACCTCGGCCGCCTGCGCCGAGCCCAGATCGGCGTGACGCTCGGCCCAGCGCTGCGCGGCTTCTGCATCGTAGAAGTGGGCCCGGACCAGGCTGACCACCTCGGTGGCGACCGAAGGACGAGCCGCCGGCTTGTGGGCACAGCCGACGGATGAGAGCAACAGGACCAAGGAGAGGGCGAGCGCGTTCCGTCTCATGCACCGTCGCGCGGCGTCCGCGCGTCCTAACGATTCGTTGATGTCGCCGACGCCTGCGCCTTGGGGTCGAGCACTGAGAAGGTGATGCGACGCTCGAGTTTCGATGGCGTTCCGTCGGGAGCGGGCAGCGGGTCGACGGGCGTCCCGTCAATCTCCGCGTAGCCCACGATCATCGTCTGGATCGGGCCGCCTGTCTGCGCGGGAGCGAGGGTGAATCCGCGCCCTTCCCAGAGCCAGACCCGGCGGTCGTCGAGCGTGCCCCAGGCGCTAGGCCTTGCCGCAGCGTCACCGCTGTCGGCGACCACGATGTCAGTCGGCACCCAGCCCCGCCCGGGGAGGAAAAACTCCACCCAGCAGCGGTAGCCGGGATCGGCGTCCGGCTTGTTCTCGTTGGCCGGGGTCAGGCGGTAGCCGAATTGGAGTCGGGCGGGAATCCCCTGCGAGCGAGCCATCGCGATGAAGAGCGAATGGAGATCGGTGCAGCACCCTCCGCCATGGGCAAGGCAGTCGCTGGCCGCCCCGCGTCCGCAGGTCGGCTTGGTCTTGTCCTTCGAATAGTGGTCGGCACTGATGGCGACGGCCTCGAGCAGCCGAATCGCCTTCTGCGGAAGGTTCGTCGCGCCTCGACAGGCGTCGGAGGCCATTGTCCGTACTTCGGCGGTCGCTTCCATGAGCGCGGCGTCGGTCACGAGGTCCCCGGCATAGACGCGAGCGTCCGGCGGATCGACCTCGCCGATATCCGCTTCGAGTGGGAAGCGCACCGCGTCGCGGCTGATGATGCACTCGATGGTGACGCTCACCGGCCCCTTGGGCGAAGGAGCCTCGCAATAGACGATCTGTCCGCGGGCGGCATCCTGACGCTCGATCCGCCAATCTGCCGGGGCCTCGATCACCCGAAGGTCATGGACTCGCTGGTACGCAGAGTCGCTTGGAATCGGAACCCAGAGGCGAACGGTCTTGGCGCCCTCGGGGACCTCGCGAAGTCGCACCGTTTGGCGCAGCCGATAGCTCGTAGTCGAGGGGTTCTCGGGCGACAACGCCGGAGGAGCGCTCAGGTTCGGTGTCGCGGCGAGAGGGGAAGCGGCAAGCGGGCTGAGCCCCGCCCCGGCGATGCCGGCAACGACCAGCATCCACACTGACGTGGCAAAAGATGTACGGACCATGCGTGACTCCGGAGGCCCCCCCGGGTCAGGTCATGGCGTGACGATAGCACCAAGTCCTTCCGAGTCGAGCCGCTTCGGGAAGGAAGTGCATCGGAGGACGAATTCACGTCGAAGTTCGGACGCAGGTGCGTCGAACTGCCGTGAGGCGGTTGCCCGTTGCTCCGGAAACCGAGCGGACTTGGCGATCAGCCTGAAACCTGACCACTATCATCCGCATCGGAATGCGGGCATCGCCGCCTGCCTGGCTGACGGCCTTTCGAGCGGCTGCCCCATCTCGTCCGGGTCCCCTGTGACCGGTCGAGTCCGCATTCCTTTCGCACGAGATTCCCCCATGCACCTTTCGTTCGCCGGTGTGTCCTCCTCCGTCACCATCGCCTTGGTCTCGGGTCTGGCATGCGCTGGCGCCGCCCTTCTCCTCTATGGGGGAATGCAGCCCGCGACCGAGGAAACTCCCATGACGCCAAGACTCTCCTCCTCCGACGCGACCCTTCGTAGCGCGGACCCACCCACCGCGACTGCCTCCAAGTCGGCTCCCAAGCGCCGCTACTCCGCCTCAGGCTATGACATCACGCCCTGGACCAAGGAGCAGGTGGCTGCCGCAGCGACGAACCTCACCGAAGAGATCCGTCACGTCGTCCTCGACGCCGGCACCGAGCCACCCTTCTGCGGACAGTTCACCGACAACAAGCAGGACGGCATCTACGTCTGCGTGGTCGGCGGGCTACCGCTCTTCAAGAGCGAGCACAAATTCATCTCGAAGTCCGGATGGGCGAGCTTCCACACGCCCTTCGATCCGGCCCACATCATCGAGAAGCAGGATCGTGGCCACGGCATGGTCCGCACCGAGATCCTCGATGCACGCACCGGCGCCCACCTCGGCCACGTCTTCGACGACGGCCCAGCCCCGACCGGTCGACGCTACTGCCTGAATAGCGCGGCCCTCAAGTTCATTCCCAAAGGAACCGACCTGCCGGCTGAGTCCCTTCCGGTGAAGGCCGAGACCGCCTACTTCGCCGGCGGCTGCTTCTGGGGCGTCGAGGATGCCTTCGCCTCAATCGACGGCGTCATGGATGCCGAAAGCGGCTTTGCCGGCGGCGCGTCAGCGACGGTCTCGTACAAGGAAGTCTGCTACGGCAATACCGGCCACGCCGAAGTGGTCAAGGTCACCTTTGATCCGAAGGTCGTCGGCTATCGCGAGTTGGTCAAGCAGTTCTTCCGCGTCCACGACGCGACCACGCTCAATCGCCAAGGGCCCGACATCGGCGAGCAATACCGCTCGGCGATTTTCACCACCAGCGATGAGCAGGCGAAGATCGCCAAGGAGATCATCGCGAAGCTCGCCGACATCCCGCAGTTCCAGCGCACGCCGATCGTGACCAAGGTTGAGCCGGTGCGAAACTACGTGAAGGCTGAGGCCTATCACCAGGACTATCACCTGCGGAACGGCGGCCATTGCCACATCCGCGGCTATCAGGGAGAGATGCCGTTCTGATCGGGCGTTGGCTGCTTCTGGCGGTCCTTCTCCTCGTCGGCTGCGCGCCGTCGCACACCTATCGCTACCGCCAGCTCGTCATGGGTGTCGAAACGACGGTCTCGATCGTGAGCGACGACGAGACTCGGGCCGTCGAGGGCGGCCGGTTGGCCTTCGCGCGGCTGGCCGAGCTGGAACAGGTGATGAGCGACTACCGACCGGACAGCGAGTTGCTGCGGCTGTGTGCGACGTACGACGTCGCCGTCCCGGTGAGTGCGGATCTCTTCGAGGTGCTGGCCCGAGCCGACGAGATTCGGCGCGAAAGTGGCGGCGCCTTCGACATCTCGGTCGGGCCGCTCACGCTCCTCTGGCGCGAGGCCCGCAATCGAGGCGCATTTCCAAGCGATGCGGCCATCGCCGAGGCCCGAACGCGCTGCGGCGGAGACGCGATCGTCCTTGACCCGCACGAACGAACGGTGACCCTCCGCCGTGCGCAGATGCGGCTTGATCTCGGAGGGATCGGAAAGGGCTTCGGCGCCGCCAAGGCCATCGAGACGCTCGCCGATGCGGGTTTCCCCCAAGCCCTCGTCGCCATCGCCGGTGACATCGCAGCCGGCGAAGCGCCTCCGGGGCGCTCGGGCTGGTCGGTCGACATCGAACGGCCCGACGGAACCCGCGAGTCCATCGATCTCGCCCATGCCAGCGTCTCGACCAGCGGCGACCGCGAGCAGTTCATCGAGCGCGACGGCGTGCGCTACTCGCACCTGCTGGATCCGCGCAGCGGCATCGGCTCGACCACCCAGCGCCAGGTGACGGTCATCGGCCCCGACGGGGCGACCGTGGACGCGCTCTCGAGTGCCCTTTGCATCGCCGATGAGGAGACGGTCCGCCGGCTCCTTGTCCGCTACGGCGATCGCTATCGCGCGATCATGGCTCCGTCCGCCCCTCCTTCACCGGTGGCGACTCCATCGGGCGCAGACCGTTCAGCGCCGCCTCCAGCGGCCGGGCGCTGATGCGGATGATCCCGCGGCGCGGATAGTCCAGATCGAAGGTCACCGAGAGTGCCGCCGCGACCAGGAACGCGAAGGAACCGGCGGCGAGAAGCTGCCGCTTGCGGTCGCGACCGCAGCCGTAGCCGATGAGGAGGAGCGAGACGAAGGAACAGGTGATCAGGAGGACAAGCACCGTGATCGGAAGATGGCGGTCGGTCGTCGCGTTCCGTACCGCCAGGAGATCGAAGACCTCGTTGACCGGCGGCAGGACGCCCATCATGGTCGAGCGATCCCGGTCGACGCCGGCCATCGCGGCGAGCCACATCGCCTCTTCCGCCTGGTCCAGGCCGTTCAGCGCCCTGGCGATCTCGGCATCGTCGATCGCCAGGAAGAGCTGGATCCGCAGTTCGGTATAGCTCCGCACCGCGCTTCGCAGGGCGGTCCGATGGGGCTCCGCCAGCAGGTCCGCCCGCAGGTACGCCGTTCCGATCGCGTTGGCCTCCCGAACGATGACGTCCTGGCGCTCGATGAAGCGGCTCGCAGCGCCTGCGAAGGCGAAGCCCAACAGGAGGCCGAGGAGGCCGAGGGTCGCGCCCTGTATCGCCCCCAGTTGCGGCAGCGGGTCGCCGCGCTTGACGCGACGCCCCAGCCGAAAGCCGAGCTCCATCGCGCCGAAGAGGACAGCGAAGAGACTCAGCGCAACGGCAACCGGTGCGAGCACGCTGGTCACGGGCGGCCCATCCGATTCAGCTCAGCTTGGTCTGGCCCGGAATCGCCACCGGCGCCTGCGGTCGCGGGCCGAACTCGACCTTCTCCGGCATGAGCTCTTCCTTGCTGTTCAGGGCCTGCTCCCAGGTCACTTCCTTGCCGGTGTAGGCGGCCATCCGGCCCATGATCGCGGCGAGGGTGCTTTCGGCGACCTGCACCGCCTCGTTGATCCGGTTCCCCGATCGGATCGCCGCCTGGAGGTGCTTGTGCTCCTCGACGTAGGGATTGGCGTTCTCCCCTTCGAACTTCCAGGCCTTTGCGCCGCTGATGCTGGCGAAGCCCGGTCGCATCGAGGCGACACCTAACGTCCCGCTCACGATCTCCTCGACCTTGCCGTCGGTGCCGTCCTGCTGGCGGCACATCGAGAGGGCGAAGACGTCGCCGTAGCCTTCCTTGCCGGGCCAGACGAACTCGACGCCGAAGTGGTCAAAGATGTGCCCGAACTTGGGATCGGTGCGGGACTGGCGGCCGCCGACGGCGTTCGCTCGCGTCGGGTGCTTGCCGAAGGCCCAGCACATCACATCGATCTGGTGGACGTGCTGCTCGACGATGTGGTCGCCCGAGAGCCAACTGTGGTAGAGCCAGTTGCGGATCTGGTTCTCGACCTCGCTGCGACTGCTCTGCGGATCGACGTTCCAGAGTCCGCCCTGATTCCAGTAGCAGCGGGCGGCAACGACGTCGCCGATGTCGCCGCGACGGATCCGCTCGATCGCCTCGACGTAGTTGCGCTGGTGACGCCGCTGAGTGCCGGCCACAACGCAGAGCTTCTTCTCGTCGGCGACGCGCGAGGCGTCGATGATGCGTCGGATGCCGGGAGCGTCGACAGCCACCGGCTTCTCCATGAAGACATGCTTCCCGGCTGCCGTCGCGGCTGCGAAGTGGATGGACCGGAAGCCAGGCGGGGTCGCGAGGATCACCAGATCGACGTCGGTGGCCAGAAGCGCCTTGTAGGCATCGAAGCCGGTGAAGCACTGAGCCGGGTCGACAGTGGCCCGAGCGGCGTCGTGCTCCTTCAGCCCGTTGCGGGCGCCTTCCACCCGATCGGGAAAGAGATCGGCCAAGGCGACGATCCGCACGTCAGGACCGGCGGCGAGAGCGTCCGCCGCCGCTCCGGTGCCGCGTCCACCGCAGCCAATCACACCGATGCGCAGCGTGTCAGCCCCCGCGGAGGGGCCGGCCCGAAGCAACTCCGACATCGCAAAGGGAGCAAGCGCACTTGCGGCAAGAACGGCCCGACGGCTGGGATGGAAGGTGGTCATGGGAGAAATCCGAAAGGAGTGCGAACTCGGAACGTTGAACGGGCTGTTAGGCGAACGTGTACTTGCCCGGGAACGGAACGGTCGGCGCGGGCGGCGAGGCGTCCATCGCATAACGTTCCGGCACCAGCGACTGCTTGCTGTTGTAGACCTGATCGAAGGTGAGCGACTGGCCGGAGTAAGCGGCCTCGCGGCCGGCGATCGCCATGAGGGTCGACTGGCCCATGAAGTCGCCGTCATTGAGCACGTTGCCGGCCCGGATCGCCCGGAAGAGTTCGTCGTGCTCAACCTGATACATGTTCGGCGTCGGGCCCGAGTAACTCCAGTTCACGCGGCCGGTGAGCTTCGTTTCCGGCGGCGCCCAGCCGTTGATGAAGGCGTGGCCGCCCTCGCAGGCGACCCAGTCCTTGTTCTCGTTGGAGCAGTGGTTCATCTGGCGACAGGTGAGGAACGCCCGGGCCCCGTCCTCGTATTCGTAGATCGCCGAGAAGTGGTCGTAGGCGTTGCCAAACTCCTCGCCCTCGCGCAGGTCGCGGCCGCCGAGGCAGGTCACGCGGGCGAACTTACGGTTGCCCATCACCCAGTTGATCTTGTCAATCGAGTGGCAGGCCTGTTCGACGATGTGGTCGCCGCCGAGCCAGAGGAAGTGCACCCAGTTGCGAAGCTGGAACTCCATCTCGGTCCAGTTCGGCTGACGCTTGCGGGTCCAAACCGGCGAGGTGTGATAGGTCGCGTGCACCGAGCGGACCGGTCCGAGTTCGCCGCCGAGGATCTTGCCGTAGACGGCCCGTTCGGGGCTCGAGTATCGCCAGCAGAATCCGCTGACGAGATTGAGCTTTCGATCGCGGGCGAGCTTCGCGCTCTCGATCACCGAACGGACGCCGCTTGCGTCGACGGCCATCGGCTTCTCGCAGAAGACATGCTTCCCGGCCTCGAGAGCGGCGCGGAGGTGCATCGGCCGGAAGTGCGGCGGCGTGCAGAGGAGGACCACGTCGACCTCGCCCTTGGCGATGAGTTTCTCGCCGCAATCGATGCCGCTGAACTGCCGCTCCTTCGGAACGGTCACGCGGGCCGCGTGCTCGGGGGCCGCCACTGAGCCGTCGCCGGTGTCGGCCGCGGCGGTGAGTTGGCCAAGGCAGCCGTCGATTCGATCCTGGAAGGCATCGGCCAAGGCCCAGAGGATGACGCCCTTGTCGGCGGCCAGTGCCTGGGCCGCAGCGCCCGTGCCGCGCCCGCCGCAGCCAATCAGGCCGACCCTGATTCGATCGTCCGCACGAAGCGAACCCCAGACGCTTGGCACGCCCATCATCGCGCCCAGTCCGCCGAGAGCCACGGCCCCGGTGCGCACGAAATCCCGTCGTGAGACGTCCTGTCCGGACTCACGTTGCTCGCTTGACTCGATCATGGTCGCTCCAGAATGGCGCCGTCGGCGCCGCTATCGAATGGCCCGAGGGCCTGTCGGTCACTTGATTTCACACACCACGCGGAAGCCGACGAAGCCGCCGTCGGCCAGCCACCACTTGCTCTTGGGGAACTGCGGGTCGCTCGCGTTCCACTCCGCCGACGAGGGCACCAACGACGCACACCCGATCGCGTCGCCTCCATCCTTGAATGTGCCGCCGAGGGTGACGCCCTTGCCGTTCTCGTTCGTGCACCATTCGCTGGCGTTGCCCCAGAGGTCAAAGCAGCCATTGGCATCGGCCTTCGCGGTGCCGACGGCATGGGTCTTGGCGTCCGCGTTGTCGGCAAACCAGGCGTATTCCTTTGCGCTCTCCTTGCTCACTGCCCCCTGCTCGCAGAGAGCCTTCCACTCACTCACGGTGGGCAAGCGATAGGTCTTGCCGGTCTTAGCCGAGAGCCACTCGCAATACATTTTCGCGCCGTAGTAGGAAATCGAGATGGCCGGAAAACCGGCGTGGCCGAAGCCGCGATCCATCGAGATGTAGGGCTTGCTCGGACGCGAGACCGCATCGGCCTCAGGGGT
Organism: Phycisphaerae bacterium; assembly: GCA_016795065.1. Lineage (GTDB taxonomy): Bacteria > Planctomycetota > Phycisphaerae > Phycisphaerales > SM1A02 > JAEUIT01. The sequence goes on along the minus strand of JAEUIU010000068.1, from coordinate 24,808 downwards.
CGAACCGTTGGGCTGCTCCTGATCAAAGCCGAAAAGGAAGACGTCGTAGAGGTCCCAGGTCGTCTCGCAGGTCGCGACGTAGAACGGCTTCGAACCGTCCTTCGGCGTGAAGGGCACCATGTTGAAGGTGAGCGTCGTCCCGTTGAGGGCTTCGCTGTAGGCCTTGGGCGCCGCGGCCGAAGGAGCGTCCTTCTTTGGGGCAATGCCTTCGGCTGGCTTGCCAGTCGACTTGCCAGTCGACTTGTCAGCGGGGTGGGCAGCTGGCGCCGGCGATGTCTGATGGTCGGTCGGCGCCTGCACGCTGATCAACGCCATTCCAATGAGTCCGCACAGCCCAGTCGCCATCGTCATCGCATGAACTCCACTCCATGGCAGCGAGCCGCCAGCAGACGCGCGAAGGGCTCCGCCATGGGAGTTGCATCATCGCGTTGGTCCACTTGATGTCGCAAGGCGAGCGAGGCAAAAAGGGAATCGACCCCAGCAGGCGCCGGAGTCGATTCGCATTCGTCCCGTGGTGTGGCTCCCGTCTTCTATCAACCCCAGTTGCCGAGCAGGATCGCAAGGTCGGGCGCTTGCACGATCCCGTTGCCATCTAGATCGGCCGTGCCCGGCCCGCCCCACTGGCCAAGGAGAATGGCGAGATCGGCCGCAGCCACATGGCCGTCACCGTCGAGATCGCCAACGACGGCTTCCGGACATTCAAAGTAGCTCACCGTGAAATCGTCGATGCCGGCCTCGACCAAGGCGGCGGTTCCGATGTCCCGGGCAACAAACCGCACATAGACGTTGTCGGTGGGTTGAACGAAGTCGGCGACGTGGAACGTTCGCTTCACCCACGCGCCGGCGTTTTCCGTCACCAGCTCAAGCTGAGCCCAATGGGCGCCGCCGTCGTTACTAATCTCGATTGGCCAACTATCGGTGTTCGGGTTGCCGCCCTGGTTGTTCGAGTACCAACGCCAATAGCTCACCACAGGATCATCAACGCCTGCGAGGAAGAGCCGCGGTGAGGTCAGCGTGGTCACGCCGCCGTCAATGTCCGCTTGGCCGGCAGCGGCACCTGGATCTCCCTGACCGGTCACCCAAGCCTTCGTACCGCTGGTGGTATGGTCGTCCTCGGGCTGAGCGCTGGTCCCATTGGGGTCGACATTCACCCAGATTCCCGACGTGGCGGTGTCAGAAGGGGCACCCACGATCCAGCCTGAAGGCACTTCCATCGTGTCGTTGACAAGGAGCGGCTCACTCAAGGCCGCAATCGCTGCGACGCCGCCCGGCGGATCGGTCGTCACGATACCGTTCTCGCCGGTCACGCTCACCCAGTATTCAAACGCCTCTCCGCAAGCGAACGCAGGGAACGTCGCCAGATAGCTCCCCGATCCGAGGCTGGTCAACGGGTACTCCGTCGTCGAGGCACCGACCTTCACGACGAGCTTCTCGCTCCCGGCGGCGATCGTCGCGCCGTTGATCGGCGTCACGTTCACAACCAGCGTTTCGCCGCCGACCGGGTTGACGAAGGTGGGGGTACCGTTGGGATAGCCGAAGCTGGCCACCGGCGGCTCGATGCGCCAGACGAACAGGCCGCGCTCGATGTCGCTCCCGATCACGGTGCCCGATGGGAAGAACGGATAGTTCGACCAGAGGCCCGCGTAGCCGGTCGCGTCGGTATCCGGGTAGGTATCGAAATAGGCGATCTTCTGCGGCGAAAGCTGGTTGGAGACGTCAAAGATCTGAAGACCGGTCTTGTAGTTGGAGCAGAAGAGCGTGTTTCCCTTCACGTAGAGGTTGTGGTCGACGCTGGTGAGGCCCGTCGTATAGGTACCGACGAGCGTGGGAGCGGCAAGGTTCTCGACGTTGACGATGCGGCCGACGTTGAGCAGGCCAAAGTTGGCCTCGTCGATCTCGTCATTGATGTAAATGTGCTTGCGGTCCTGGGTGATCCAGGCCTGGTGGCAGTAGGCGGCCTGCGGATACTGAAGACTTCCGAGCGTCACCGGGCTCGCCTTGTTGGTGACGTCGATGATGTCCAGTCCCGTCGCAGCGAAACCGTTGTTGAGGCCACCGCAGGCAAAGAAGATTTCCTTGCCGGCGTAGGGTCCACTGTCGTAACTGAGGACGAAGCCGTCGTGCGTGTACTTGTCCTGCCACTGACCGACGAAGGTCGGCGAGGCCGGATTCGCGAGGCTATAGATGCGGATGCCGTTGCTGCCGCCTCCCATGCGGTAGAGGTATCCCGTCTGTTCGTTGATGATCATCGTGTGCGTCGCCGCACTTCCGCCCGTGGTGACCGAGGGCAATTGGGTGACGACGCCATTGTCGATACCGGCGAGATCGAAGACCTGGATGCCCCCGCCGCCTTCGCTTACGGCGTAGCAGTAGTGCTGATAGGTCTTGACGTTTCGCCACAGGCTGTTCGGGCCAGCGACGAAGGCGACGATCTGGGACGCGGCGGGATTGGTCACGTCGACGAAGCCCGTTCCACCAGAGAGACCAACGATGGCGATCTCTTTGCCGAGCGGCGTCACATATCCCCAACAGTCATTGCCGCTCGTGTTGGTCACGCCCCGTTGGTTGAACGTGTTCGCCGGGAACCACGCCTTGAGCGACACGCCGCTGGACACGAATGTCTCGCCGGCGACGCCGCCGTCGGCTTGTCTCCACGCGGGACCGATGTAAGGAATGTGCTTCTCGGTTGCCTTCGGATCTCCCTCGTGCGCACTCGCCAGGGCGACCATGCCCGCAAGAGCAGAGAGGAAGACGGCCTTCGCGGCGCCCCCAATCAGAGGTTGGCAGAGGGAGGAGCCTCGCGGCGATGCGGAGCGGGCAAAGTGGGTCGGCATGGGATGGATCAACGGATGAAAAAGTGAACTGCGGGCGAACGGCCTCAAGCCGTGTCCGTCGTCGAACCCCCCGCGGTCCCCCCAAAGAGCAAAATGGAAGGCTGGGGGGCGTCCCGAGTGTACTGCGACCCTCGGTGGATCGAAGCGGGAAGTTGCCGGATCGGGCGACAGAGCGCGGCTCTCGCCTTGCAAGGCCGCACATTCGGAGTCCATTGCAGGATCTTCCCACCGGAATCTGGGTGTTGGAGGAACAACCTCCTGATATCGGCGGTGCATCGCCTGCCTACGGCGAGGCAGCGGCGCCATTCGAATCGCCCGACGAGGTGGCCGCGACGCCACCAAACGGACGGCGTGGCGGCCCCATCAGTTCATCCGGCGGCCCCGGCCCATGCAGCGCGCCTAGGAACGCGACCAAGTCGCGAATCTCATCCTCCGTCAGGTGAAGCGGCTCCAAGACCGTTTCCTGATGATGATCCAGTTGCACCGCCCCTTCGAGGGTCGAGTAGAAGCGCACGACCTCATCGAGCGTGTTGAAAAGCCCGTTGTGCATGTAGGGCGGCGTCTTGATCACGCTTCGAAGCGATGGCGTCTTGAAACGCCCCCAATTCTCGGGCGAGTTCACCAGCGACTCGGAGATGATCCCACGGCTCGACTCGCGCCCATCGCTGAAGAAGCCCGCGGCGTGAAACGGACTTCGCTTGAGGAGCTCCACTCCCCGATAGCGACCGGGGTCGCGAGGGACCTTTCCCTCTCGCGGCGGCACGCCGATGTTGTGAAACTCCTCGTCGGTGAACATCGGTCCGCTGTGGCAGCGGATACAACCCGCCTTCCCAATGAAGAGCTTGAGTCCCATCAGCTCGCCTTGGGTCATCGGATCGGTCGAGGTCAGCCCGTCCTCACTCAATCCTTCCACGAAACGATCAAATGTCGAGCCGCCGTCGTTCAGAAGCGACTGATAGGCCGCGAGCGCCTTCCCGACATTGGCGTAGATCCGGTTGACCGTATCCCGACTTGCCTCGCGCATCGATTCCCATGCGACATGCATGGGGTCCTGTGGGTCATCGACCACAGGCCTTGCCTCTCTGGGGAGGTTCAGGCCACTTCGCCTCGATGCATCGATGGGTGGAATCTGCCCAAAGACCGCCTCATAGGCTGCTCGCAACTGAAGGTCATTGGCGAGCAGTCGGACGATCGCCACACGATTGCCGCCCATCTCGCTCTCGTTCTCGATGGGCAAAAGGCTCATTGACCAGAGCGAGTCAGCACGACCGTCCCAAGCAAACCACCGACTGTGGGCGGTGTGCAGCAGCGTTGGCGTATTGCGGTTGCCGACGCCAATGGTCTGGGCGACCGGAAGAAGATCGACGAACCACCGAGCCGGATCGTGGCAGGTTCCACAGTGGATGTTTCCCGTCGAGGAGAGCCGCGGATCAAAGAAGAGCGACTGGCCTAGCCAGGCCGCCCGAGGCAGGAGCGCGACCGCATTCGTCGGGTCTTCCGGAGGCGACGGCAACGGCGCAAGCGTACGGATCGTGGCCAACTCGTCGCTGGTAAAGCTCACCATGAGCGGCACCGGGACGTCATTCCCCCTCGAGCTGCGGGCGATGGAGGAGGTCGAGCTGCGCCGGGCGATCATGACCGGGTCGAAACTCATCAGGAGAACACCGATCGCCAACCCAAGAAGGGCCAGCGGAAGGGCGATCAACTGGATCCGGCGCTGCGGCGTCATCGGCTTCATCAGCGTACGCGAGTCGTGCAGGTTTGGCCGCCTGTGTTCGCCTGCGGAGAGTCCACCTTGGGAGGGACGATGCGGGGGTCGCGTCACTTCAACTCGACCGTGGTCTGAGCCCGCTCGAGGAGCCCGCCGGCCGTCACATCAAACAGGAACTCCCAGCGCCCGGGCATATGGCAGAGCATCCCGGCCACCCGATAACGGCCGGGAGTGATCTCGGTCACCGATGGCCGGACGTTCATCCCATGTCCATGATGAGGCATCTGGGCATCCACCGAGAGGCTACGCCCGGTCAGCGGAATCGTGCACTCCGGGTCGACAAACAGTTGGACGTCAAGTTCGAAGGGGTCTGACACGGGTATCGGGTCGGGGGCTGCCACCCACCGCACGCTGAAGGTGCCGGCCGCCGAACGCACCGTGCGCCACGCTTGAACTGGCGTGGCCGACGGCGTCTCGGCTGGCGACCGGGGAGCTTGCGATGCGGGACGATCGCTCTGCTCGACGCGAGCGGGCGGGATCGGTGGCGAAGGCGTGTCCGAACAGCCGACGGTCGCGCTCACCATTGCGAGCATGGCGAGCAGGGCGAGCAGGGCGAGCAGGGCGACGGCCCAAGCCCTCGCCGACCGGTGCGTCGCGTCCACTCGAGCGGTTTCCATCATGTCTCACCTCGCTCTCGTGGCCGTGTGTAGGCCCGTCCAAGGCCGAAGGTCATGATCCATGTGCCGTCCTGCCGGAAGACCTGAGCCCGGTGGTTGCCGCGATCGACGACCACGCATCGTGGTCCTTCCGAACCGACGAGAACGTCGCCTTGCTCCGGCGGCACACTCGCACCGGAGTAGGGTGCGATGCCGTCCGGCATCCAGAACAGCCCATCGGAAGCGCCGCGGCTGCCCATCGACCCCTTCACTGTGCCATCGGCACCAAGGACGACGACCCGATCCGCAGCCCCGTCGGTGACCAGCAACGTTCCGTCCGGCATGCTCGCCACGGCGGTGGGGCGAATGAACGCCGATCCTCGGCCACCGATCCGCTTCGCGATGGACCCGTCACCGGTCAGAAGGACGACCTCGCCTTGGTCAGGCAGCGTCGTCGCGAAGCCTCCGCCCGCGCGAGCCGTAAGACCGCTCGCTCCCGCCAGTCCTGTCGCGATGGCCTTGGTTGGGGCCAGCGTCTCATCGAGTGAGACAAGGACCCCCAAACGACTGTCGAGGGTCCAAAGTGACCCGCCATGCATCGCAAAGCCGCAGGGTTCGAGCGTGCCCTGCCCTGCCGTCGGCAGAAGTCCACGCACCCGATCGCTCCAGGCACCGAGTTCCCACGAGCGAACCAGCGTCACCATGAAGGGATCGATCTTGAGCGGCTTGGTCCGATCGCGGGCGATCCGCAGGTGGGCGAGCCGTCCTTTGCCGCTGTCGGCGACGACGGCCATCTGCGTGGCGGCGTTGACGTGCAGGGCTCTCACGCGCGAGTAGCGGTCGGGACCCTCGCCTGAACCGCCAAAGGTCGTCACGTGCATCGGTGTCGGATCGCGGAGATCGAAAAGGAAGACGCTCGACGTCTCGGGCTCCTCAAGCAACAGGAGTTCCCCGTCGCAGGCGATCGCGTGGCCGAAGTGGCTCAGGACACCTTCGCGTGAGGGCATCGCCGAGTTCATCGCAGCCTCGGCGTCGGAGGGCCCAAACCGTTGGACCCGGCGTTCAAGCGGCTCGGCGACGTAGGCGCTCATGCCGTCAGGCGCGATCGCGATCGAGGCGGGATAGTGGATCTTGCCTTCGCCTTCGCGCGGCACCACGGCGTGCATGCCCCAAAAGCTACGGAACGTTCCGTCGAAGTCATGGACCGTGATGCGATGATTCAGTTCGTCGGTGACGTAAAGGCATTGGCCCGCGATGGCCAAGCCGCGCGGAGCATTGAAGAGGCCGGGGAAGGAACCCCGCTCACCGAAGCGGGCCACCTCGCGGCCGGCGCCGTCAAGACGGATGATCGCGTTGGCGTCCTCGTCAGCAACGAAGACGCTGCCGTCAGGCGCGATCGCGACCCCCGAGGGTCGAAGAAAGCGGAAGCCGCTGGCCAGATCCAATCGTCGCTTCAGGGCGATCTCGCCATCGAGGACGATCACACTACCGCGGCGGTCGGCAATCCAGAGTTCGTCATCGGCGGTGGTCTGGGGATCGCCCCCCTTCCACGCCGCTGCGACCGGTTCGCCGAGGTCCAGCCCCGAAACGATCCGCCACGGCACACCCGAAGCGGTCGGACCAAGGTCGAAAAGGGCGACGCGCGATGGCGAAAGGATGGTCAGGCGCTGGTCCGGGCCGAAGGTGATGGCCGTTGGCCCCGATGCGTCGGGATCGACAGCCAAGTCCCACACCGTGCCCGACGGAAGTTGCGAGTCATCAGGTTCACCGATGACACGTCGAACGGTGCCGTCCGGGGCAAGGACGCGAATGCGACGACGATCCCGTTCGAGCACCGCCCAATCGCCGCTGGCCGCCACGGCGACCGAGGTCGGGGACTCAAGAAGGTCGAATTGCCTCTCAAACGTACCGAAGACCTTGCACGTATCCACCGATGGCGCCTGGGAGGAGCCCGACAACAAACCCGACAACAACCCGCAGGCAGGGCCTGGTGTCTGGACGCCCAATGCGACCGCGGCGAACAGAACGAGCGCTTCCATGAATGGCACTGTACGGTGAGAATGAGTCTCGCGTGGATGTCCCGCTTGCGATCGTCTTGCTCGTCACGGCCTATCTCGGCGGGCTCTATCGCTGCCTCGGTCGGCGTTCACGACCGCGCGGCGATCGCGGCACCTGCCGACAGTGCGGGGCGGATGTGAGGCCCTTGGCGTGGCGTGGCGAGGACAACGGAACGAGTGTCCGTTGCGTCTGCGGCGCGGACCTCGCCCGTGCCGGCGCGGTGCGAACGATCGGACACGAACCGGTGCGACGGCTCGTGCGGGCGTCGCGTGCGGCAGCGCTGGTCGTCACCCTCCTTCTGGGTGCGGACGTCCTTCTTCATCTCACCAACCGAAGCTGGTTGAGCCTTGCCCCGTTGGGGGTCGTTCGCTGGTGCTCCTCCATCATGAATCAGTCCACCCTGGCCCTCGATGCCTTGGTGGAACTCGAGCGCCGGGCGAACGCAGGCAAGGTCACGCCGGGTGAAGCGTGGGATCTGCTCACCGCCAAGGGCGGCGCGGCGTGGGAGTCGCCGATCGGATGGGGCGCGGAAGAGGCCCTCTTCCGGCTGGCCCTGCGTGATACGGAATCGATCTTGGCGGCGTTCGCCGCTCCCAACGCTGTTCGCGTCACCACTACCGTTTGGACCGACGGTCCCGAACCAACGGGAACGGTCTCGTTTGCGATTGAGACGCTCGCCCCAGGTCCGAATCTGGCATCGCGTCCCATCTCGCGTATCGAGTCGGTCCTGATCGACGGCGAGCCGTGCGAATGGGCGCTGGTGCCTGCCTCCGACGTGAACAGCGGCGTGAACTCGCCGACCAACTCCCTCGCGGTCGTTGGTCGACGCGTCTTCCTGATGGGTTGTGTCCTGCGATGCATTCCGGCAAAACCGGTCGCGGCGACTGGTGGCACGCTCACACTCCGGGTGCTGCTCGCCCATTCACCGCACGCGGGTTGGTGGTCTGCCATCGGCCCGCATGATCCGCTCATCGATGGGGAGGCTCCGCCCGAGGCGTGGGGCATCGAAGCAATTGGGTCAGAGGTAACGCTGTCGATACCGATCCCGCCGCCGCTCGCGACGGACATCGCGCCGGAGCCGTCGCCATGATTCCGAACTGGCTCTCGATCGGCTACGCCAGCGGCGCCTTCTACGGCCTCCTGGTAGCTGGCGTTGTGATCGCTGCTGTGGTCGGTGCCCTGGTCGGGCGCATGCGCCTCTTGATCGAACGACTCGGTCGCGGCGGCGCTGCGATCACGCGGCCCTCTTGTCGGGCGTGCGGCTCGACGGTGCGAGGCGAAGGCGAGGCCATCCCCGACCACTGCGCTGAATGCGGCGTCGCGACAGCGAACGACCATGCGATTCGTCTGGTGGCCTTTCCCTCCGATCGCGGTCTGCGGCGCTTGGCAACATTGGCGGTCTCGATGTTGCTGACGTTGATTGGCTTGGGAATGGTCCTTTCGCCGCTGGCTATCACGACCAAGCCACTCCGGATGCCGGAACTCCTCTCGACGCGGGCAGCCCGCACAGCGACGACCGAGGACGATCTCCAGATGCAGCGGATGATGTATACGATCGAAGCGTCCCCGGACCAGTGGAGCACCGAGGAGTTGCAAGCGATCTTCGACCGATTCCTCGCTCGAATCCGAGCCAGCGACCGCAAGAGCAAGGACCTGCGGTTGCTTGCGATCGGGGCCGAACTCGTGCGCCGCAAGGCGATGACGCTGGATCAGCTTCAAACGATCGTTCGTTCCTTTGACGTGCACCCGACCCTGCACATGACGCCGCGGGCCAAGCCGTCGAGTGAAGTCGTTCTCCAGTATGCGATCCCGGGCGGAGCGACGAATGGCATCATCATCGTGCACGATGTGACCGTTTCGTCGAAGGTGCCGACCGGCATGTCACGCCCGCTTCCGGCGCGAATCACGCGTGCCGTGACCAAGGAGTATTGGTCCTTCGAGGCGCCTACAGAAGCCGGGGAGTACGAGGTCGAGATTCGCTGGGAGGCAGGTTGGGAAGTCAACCAGACGTGGGTACTTGGGGAGGGCGAGCGACGGGAGCGCCGGACCCTGACGGTCGCCCACGGACCGGAACGACTCGAACGGGTCGTCGATCCCGCCCGCGCTCGCTTTGATGAGATCCTTGAATGGCCACTCCTTCGCATTCAGACGGGGCCGAAAGGAGCAGGTGCCCGTCACGTGGCATTGCTGTATATCCCGAACACGAGCCTGCGCCTGATGGGCCGGTGGAACTTGCGCTGCGGCGAGGTCGACTATCCGCTCCAGGCGATCGTCGGTTGGGATGAGTACCGACAGGCTTGGGGCTCGGCCCTCGTGACACCTCCCGCCGATGGGTGGCCCGAGGTGCTCACCCTGCGATACCACCCGACCGCCGAGCCGGTCGACGCCATCCCGTCAGAATGGCTGAGCGCCTCGACAGGCATAACCAACGACGCAAGCCGCCTGGGTCGTCACATCGAAGGGGTGTGGGCCCGAACCACGGACTTCACCTTGCGTCGAACATCGGTCGGGCAGATGTACGGCGAGAACTATGCTCTTGAGCAGGTGACGGTGGTGGACGGCGAGGGCGACGAGTAAGGCTCGTTTCCCGTTCCCCCGAGATCGCTCCTCCACCGCCGCGGTGCTACGCTCCCGCCCCCATGTCGCATGATCCCCACCCCATCGGGCCCCGGAGCGGGCCGTTGCCGGTTGCCTTGGCGACCCTCGGCACTGCCCTTCTTGTGGTCATCGCCGGGATTGGCGTTCGTGCGAGCATGGGGACGGCCGGCGCCGCGGAGCATGCTCCGCTGGCTGAATCTTGGTTGTTGGGCTGCATCCCTTTCGCGGCGATCCTCTTGGCCATCGCCGTTCTGCCGCTCATTCCGGCGATCGCAGGATGGTGGCACCAGAACCGAAACAAGCTGCTTGTCTCGGTCGTCGTGAGTTTCGCGACGCTCATGTATCTCGCGGCCACCTCCGGAGGGGGACCGGCGGCCATCGCCGCGAAGCATGCCATCATCGATGAGTTCGTGCCCTTCATGGCGCTCCTCTTCGCCTTGTATGTCGTGACCGGCGGGATCGCGATCCAAGGCGACCTGCTCGCCCGACCGCGCACGACCACGGCGTTCCTCGCGTTCGGCGGAGCGATCGCGAGCCTGGTCGGCACCACGGGGGCGAGCATGCTCCTCATCCGGCCGCTTCTCTCGACCATCTCCGAACGGCGTTACCGCGTCCACACGGTGGTCTTCTTCATCTTCATCGTCTCGAACATCGGCGGAACGCTTCTGCCCATCGGCGATCCGCCGCTCTTCATGGGATTCCTCAAGGGCGTCCCCTTCTTCTGGACGCTGGTCCTCTGGAAGGAGTGGCTCTTCTGCCTGGTCGCTCTGCTCATCATCTACTACGTCATCGATTCGGTTCTCTGGCGGCGCGAGCCGGTGGAGACGCTTCTGGCTGACCCGTTGCGCCGCACACCACTGCGCGTCAGCGGTTGGCTCAATGTCCTGTGGCTGGCCCTGATCATCCTCACCGTCGCGTTCGTCGATCCCTCCAAGGAAATCCCCGGACTCGGATGGGCCCCGTTTCGCATGTGCCGCGAGCTTCTCCTCCTCGCCCTCGCCGGCTTGAGCATGGCCCTGACGCCCAAGGCCACGCGAACCGCCAACCGCTTCTCGTTCGGGGCGATTCTCGAGGTCGCAGCGATCTTCATCGGCATCTTCGTCGCGATGCAGGTGCCGCTGCAGGTCCTGCATGACAAGGGAAGCCAGCTCGGCCTTTCGACGCCCGGGCAGTTCTTCTGGCTGACCGGTATCCTTTCGAGCTTCCTCGACAACGCTCCGACCTATGTCGTCTTCTTCGGCGCCGCGATGGCCCTGCCGGAGTCGGCGGACCAACTCCGCCTCATGGGCGGCGACCACATTTCGCAGTCGCTTCTCATCGCCATTTCGCTTGGCGCGGTCTTCATGGGCGCCAACACCTACATCGGCAACGGCCCCAACTTCATGGTGAAGTCGATCGCCGAGGAGAGTGGCCTGAAGATGCCGAGCTTCTTCGGCTTCATGCTCTGGTCCGGGGCGATTCTCCTGCCTCTCTTTGTACTCGTTCACTGGCTCTTCCTCTGAGTTCGCGTCACGGCTCTGTCACGGAGGCGAACAAAGCCCTTGTTCCACGGGCTCGGCCTTGCGAGGCTGGGCGGCCATGCGCACCCGCTCGCATCGCCAATGGATCCACTTGTTCGTCCTGAGCGTGTGGGCGGTCGCTGCCTCGGCGTTCGCGGTGGATCGCGTTGGCGGCGTTCCGCCAAGTCTTGCTCCGTTCGACGTCTATCGCCTTCTCCATCGCGAAGGCGTGGCGATGCCGGCCTGCTGGACTTCGATCGAGGCGGCGCTTCTGAGCCACGCAGAACGGGTCGAGCGTGAGGTCGAGCCAGCAGTGCAATCGCTCGCCGCTGCGACAGGAGGCCAGTACTGGTTCAACTGGCCGGGGTTGAAGAGGGAGGTGAACCGCCGGCTTCGAGATGCTGCTACGGACGCCTCGCGGGCCGCGGACCGAAGTGCGTTTGAGGATCTCGCGGCCCGGCTCCCAAACTACGCCGAGGCCATCACGCGGGCAGCGATCGCTTGGGAACGGACCACCACACCATACACCACGCACCTCCCGCATCGGGCGCTGGTCGACCTTGCCTCGCTCGTCGAGGCGGCTGACATGACTGTCGAAGAACGATCTCGCCTCGACGAGCCTCTCGCCCGCTGGCTCGCCGAGGATGTCAAACATCGTCGCTCGCTGGTGACGGCGTACCGGGCCACCCTCGATCGCTTCGAACGCGGGTTGGAGGCGATGGGAATCGAGCCCGAGCGGGACTACGAAACACGCGTTGAGTGGATGCCGAACGCCTGGGAACTCTGGGGGTCGTCGGTGCCATCCCTCGTCACGGTGCTCGATGCGGCGGTTAGGAACCAGGAGCGGGCGATCGACGAGATCACGACTCGCATCGGAGGCGAGAAGGGCGATCTGCTGCACCGGGCGGCGTTGGAACAGTCGATCGGCGTCTGGCGCGTCGAGGGGGCTCCGCCGCCCGCGGCAGAGTTCGCGATGCTGCTCGCCTCGCCCGAATGCTCGTCCGATGAACGGGATCGCATTGGATCCGCGCGCCGCGCGTGGCTGGTCAAGGAACTGCCGCTCCTGAAACGGGCCTATGCAACGGCTCGCGACGGGCGCGTTCCCTACTGGCCGCTCTTGGGAAGCGGCTGGCAGGAGCCGATCGAGGCGAACGCCATGGAATTGGACATCCGTTTGATTGACCAGGAGCGACTTGCCAACGACGCGGTTGCCCGGAAGGAGATCGAGAAGGTCGTTGGCGAACGACTGAAGGCCCTCTTGACCTCTGGCCGCGATCGCCTCAACAAGGGCGGCGTCGAGAAGGCTCCCGAGCGTTGGGACCCATCTCCGTTCTTTCTTCCTCGCGACCCGAGTCACGACCGAGAGCGGCTTGCGATGGACCCTGGACCGATCAGCGAGCCCGCCGCACAGCGGATCGCTTCCAGCGTTGGACTCAATGACGAGACTCTCGCTTGGTGGGCCGCAGTGACGACCTCCCTTCGCTCGGAGGTCGTCACCCGCGTGATCGCCGTGAAGGAGCGACCTGACGCACCAGGCGTTGAGCGAAACGCATGGGAATTCACGCCAGACGACGGCTATCGGTTCAACATGGGGGTCGCACTCGAACTCTCCAACGCTGCCCGCAGCCAGATCGAGTTTCTCTCTTCCAGGGAGGAAGCGTTGTTCGACGAGTTGGACCGCCGGCTTGGCGGTCAGACCCTGGCGAGCCGGATCGAGCGCCGACTTCGAGCCATTCACCGCGACCAGGCGGTGATCGCCCGTGAGCCACGTTCGTCCGGAGATCGACGCGATCTCGTGGAGGTCGAACGACTCATCCGCATCGCGATGGATTCAGGCGAACGGGACGACCTCACCTTGACTGCCCTTGCCGCTGCATTGGAGCTTCTGGGCACGGCATGCCGCGAACGGGCCAATGCCCTCGGCGATGCCATCAGCCGCGAGCGGCTTCTTGTGCTCCGAGCGATGTGGACGCGTGACGAAGCGGGCGAAGCCATCCAACGCGAGCGGGCGGTTGTCGCGAGGGAGTTGGACGCCAGCGATGCCGGCTTTCGAGATCGGATTGCCGCGGCGATTCGAACTGCCGCCGATGCTGCCATCGCGTCCAGTCCCAACCGCAGGGCCGAGATCGAAGACCTCTGGCGCTACGAGGCCTTTCCCAATGTGTTCGGTTCCGTACCACCCGTGGTCGCCGCCCTCGCGCGGGCACAGCGGTCGGCGCACCTGACCGGTGATGCTGATCGCATCGCAATGATCGATAGGATCGCAGCCCGGTGGAGGGAGCAGGATGAGCCGGTGGTCCAGGGCCTCATTGCGAATGCCATCGCCATGAGCACCCTCGGCCCGAGCCGTCTGGCCGAGCTCCCAGCACTCGAGCGAGAACGTGAACGTCTCGGCAATCGCCGACGCTTTCTCTCCGAACTCATGCTGGTGGCGCTCAGGGTCTTAGGTGAAGCGCCCCCACACTCCGACGCCTCGCCGACGTAGGCGAACGAGCTGCCACCACGAGCCGCCGCCCGGGAGTGCGACGCGAGCGCACTCCCGGGCGTTGGCCTCGGCTGACGAACGGACAAATCGTTAGCCGATCGTGATCTTGCGCGGTTGCGTTTCGGGCCGCTGCGGCACCGTGACCGTCAGCACACCGTCAGCCAGAACCGCTTGAACCCCGTCATCGGCGGCGTTCTCGGGCAGTTGAATCTGCCGAGCGAGGTTCACGCTGCGCCGCTCGCGTCGATACACGGTCGTCTCGCTCGCGGGCGCGGCAGCGGGACGGTTCCGCGTGGCCTCAATCGAGAGGATTCCGTCCTTCAGCTCGATCGCAATCTCATCCTTCTTGAATCCCGGCACGTTGGCCACGATGACCCACACGCTGCCGCCATCTCGCTTTTCTTCCGCCACATCGACAGGCAGTCGATAGGTTGGCGTTGCCGTCTCTTCCGTCTGCCGTGCCGTTTGGTCGGCCGTCTGGCAGGTGCCGCTGTCGCAGGACTTCGTTGCAGGGGCGATCCCGAACGCAAAGGTCGGGAAGGCAAAGGCATCGCGAAGGGTGGCGGCAGCGGGCGTGCAGCAGGCATTCCAACGGGAGGTACGTCCGAACATGGTCTCAATCTCCTGGAGTCCGCACGGTGGCAGGCTTCTCAGGGTTGTGCGTCGCGGCCCAAATGCCGGAACACACGCGCCGGAGAAGCCCGCCCAATCCTGCGGGGTGATGCCTGCTTTGCGAAGTCCGTGCCAACGAGGTCGTCGCCAGCTCAATCCGCTTCAGGCAGCCGACAACCGCAGCCCGGGCTGCATGTGTGCGACATCACGCGCGCTCAGTTCGTCAGGCGCCTGCCGAAGCGACAGGTTCGCTCACTTCGCGGACTCGGCCCCACCCTGCGGCGCGTCGGACGGCTTGCCCTTCGGCTTCATCGTCGCGTAGATGATCCCCTGGGCGATCACCGATTCGCCGATCAGCCGCCCGACGCGCTCGCTCGCCTGCCGCAGGTCCCGGAACTTGCCGCCATCGAGTTCGCGCTCGAAGTCCTTCAGGCTGTTCTCGATCCCCAGCATCATGTAGGCGACGACGGCCCACTCTTGCCGCGTCTGCGGCCAGACGTCGTTGCCCTGCACCAGAGCCTCCGGCACCGACACGCGCCAGCCGTCCTTCGTCTCGATGAGGAGGACCGGCCCCTGCCATGTCTCGCCATCCCACTCCAGGCTCGCCGTGCCGTCGGTCAAATCCTCTGCATGAAGGCGTTCGCGGGTCTGCGTGAGATAGAAGAACGGGTCCGCCATCACCTGACTGAGGAGGTCACCGATGTCACGCGAGATTGCTACTCCCGCGCCGCCGGCAAATCGGGCCTTCACCGCACGTGCTTCCTTTTCGACCTGGTCGGGCCACCGTTGCTTGAGTTTCTGGCTGACGCGCCAGAGCCGGCCAAACATGTCGCCGAGCTTCTGCTTGACGTCGCCGATGGCACTGGCCTCGGTCACACCATCGTCGAAGGTGATGTCGCGGGCCTTGATCTCGATCAGCGTCGGAAGAAGATCGGGCCGGCCGTCGGCGATCATCTTGGTCGCCGCATCGAGGGTCTTCTCCGGGGTGCTGGTGTCGTAATCAGGGTCGGAACAGCCGACCGGTCCGGCCAACACGCCCAAGAGCGTCGAAAGGAGCAGAGCCGCCGCGCGAAAAGGTCGCATGCCACGCATGAAGTC
Source organism: Phycisphaerae bacterium (assembly GCA_016795065.1). GTDB lineage: Bacteria > Planctomycetota > Phycisphaerae > Phycisphaerales > SM1A02 > JAEUIT01. Next base: position 9,257 of record JAEUIU010000068.1, on the reverse strand, counting down.
GGCCATGATGCCGGAGCGTACGCCCGAACGTACACTTCAGGTCATGCGGATCACGCTCAACGGCGAAAGTCATGAGATCCGGGAACGGCAGACGGTTGCGGAACTCCTCGAGGAGCTCCGAGGCCAGGGCCTCCCGGCCGGCGCCTGCGCGGTCGAGGTGAACCGCCAGTTGATCCCACGCCGTGACCACACCCAGTGTCAGCTCGCCGATGGCGACAGTGTCGAGATCGTGACCCTGGTGGGGGGCGGCTGAGCGATACGCTGACCGCGACCTCGCGCTGAAATGCCACAACGGACGACTTCCATGGCTTCCTCGACCTCTTCGATCGCTTGCCACGCCCCCGCCATTCCCGCCCTGCCGGTCGGACCCTTCACGCTCAAGAGTCGCCTGGTCGTCGGCACCGGCAAGTACCGGGACTATCCGACCATGCAGGCCGCGATCGACGCGAGCGGCGCTGACGTGGTGACCGTGGCGGTCCGGCGCGAGCGGCTCATCGACGCCCAAGGGCGATCGATCCTGGACTTCCTCGACCTCTCCCGCCTGACCATCTTGCCGAATACCGCCGGCTGCTTCAACGCCGAGGATGCGATCCGCGTCGCCCGCCTCGGCCGCGAGATACTCGAACAGCTCGGCAATGGCGGAGCGAACTGGGTGAAGCTCGAAGTCCTCGGCGACAAGAAGACGCTGCTGCCGGACCCCGTCGGGACACTCGAAGCGTGCAAGGAGTTGGTGCGTGACGGCTTCACCGTCCTTTGCTACTCAAGCGACGACCCGATCATGGCGGTGCGCTTGCGCGACGCCGGCGCGGCCAGCGTCATGCCCGCCGGAAGCCCGATCGGCAGCGGGCGCGGCATCGCCAACCCCAGCGCGATCGCGATCATCCTTGAGTTGCTCAAGGACCCGCAGCACGGTGGCGATGCGAAGTACCCGGTCATCGTTGACGCCGGAGTCGGTACGCCGAGCGACGTCACCATGGCCATGGAGCTCGGAGCTGACGGCGTCCTCCTGAACACCGGCATCGCCCACGCGAAGGACGCGGTATCGATGGCCCATGCGATGCGTCTGGCCTGCGACGCGGGCTACCTCGGCGCTCGCGCGGGGCGTATCGCCATGAAGAAGTACGCGACCGCATCGAGCCCGTGGGAGGGCGTGATCAGTTACATCCCGGGTGAGTAGCAGCCTCACGCCCCGCTCTCGAGCTCACACCTCAACCGCTTCGAAGAGAATCCGCTCATCGACATGTCGTGCGAAGTAGGCTTCGATCCGGTTGATAGACGTCACCCGGGCGACGAAGGCGGCTGCCCGGACCAGGTCGGCCCGCTGAACGAGTTCGAGGCGTCGCTCCTTCAGTTCGAGCCGGTTGCCATAGAACGCACAGTTCTGGTGGGCAATCAGCACGATGCGCTGCAGTCCGTGGACCTCGACGAGGAACTTGAGTTCGTCCACGACACCCTGTTCTTCCAGGTGTGCCTGCGGATGTCCCGCAAGGCAGGCCGGGCCGCCGGGCAACGCCACGCGGTCATAGCGCGGCAGGCCGAGGCCGTTTTGAAGGAAGTCGTCGAAGTGCTCTCCGACACGGCCGTCTGAGCAGTAGATCGCAGCCGCACGGATGCGGGCCCTGTCGTATGGGATTTGGCTTTCGTAGGTGATCGTCGACTCCGGCGGAACGGCGAGGGAAGCCATGGGGCGGCAGTGTAGCGACCCTGTGCACGCCGCCGCCGCTGGGGCTCAGCACGCGCTCTCGCCCCACCAGCCAAGGAGAATCGCCACATCCTCGGCACCCGTCAGGCCGCTGCCATCCAGGTCCGCCAACGGCGTTCCCCATGCCCCCAAGAGGATGGCAAGATCGCTGGCACCGACGATGCCATTGCCATCGAGGTCCGCCGCGGATGCAGGAGGCAGGGAGCTGGTGCACGTGAACAGGCGGACGGTGAGTTGACCGTTGGAGGTGTTGGCAATCGTCGCCAGAGTGAGACCGCCGTCGCCGCCTTCGTCCATGGCCACCAGATCCTGCACCGGCGGAGAGGCGGAGATCACTCTCGCCACCGGCGCCAGCCAATCGGAACCTGCGACCTGATAGCCCGGATGGATGCCGATGTTTGACGACAAGAGATTCGCCTCGGCGAGGTCCATGTCTCCATCCCGATCGAAATCAGCGATGGCGATGCCGGTCGGAAACGTCCCGGTGCCGGGGAGCAGAACCGGTGGGTTCAACTGTCCGGAGCCGGTGTTGGTGAGTATTCGTGCGCCGGGGGCCGACCCGATCACGCCTGAGCTGTTCACGATCACATCGCGATCGCCGTCGCCATCGATGTCCACGATCGCCAGGTCGCTTGGCGTCGCCTGACTTTCTTGGCTCGAGAGCTGGGTCAGCGTTCCACCCAGCCCAATCGACAGCACCATCACCTTGCCGATGCCGTCGACGACTGCAATCACCTCGTCCTTCCCGTCGCCGGTGAGATCCGCCAGTTCAAGAAAGCCGGTGGAGGTCAGCGTTTGGATCGTTGGTCCCGGCGTGAACCCGCCGTTGCCGTCGCCAAACATCATGCGAACCAGGGCGGGAAACCCTCCTGAACCGACGATGACATCAGGATTGCCGTCGAGGTTGGCGTCGAGCGGTTGCCCGAGCACATTCTGAGCCACGATCGAGGTGGGCGACGGAACCGTCGTCACGACAGGAGGCGCGAACCCACCGCCTTCGAGCCCCACCGCCACTACGAGCCGGTTGGTCAGTTGCTCAACGCCGAGCACGTCCCTGCGGGTGGAACCGCCAACGTGGCCCAGCCGCACTTGGGAGATGGCTATCTCGGCCAGGTCCAGCGACGCCGTCGACACGAAGCCGCCCGGCCCACGAGTGAAGACCGCGGCGGCGACCAGCGAACTCGAATAGACGCCGACCAGATCGGTGTCGCCGTCACCGTCCAGGTCTCCCGCTTCCAGCGACTTGGGCACGGCGAATCCTGGGGTTGACATCGTGCCAGCCTGCGCAAAGGTCGGCGCTCGCACGGTCGACACCGCAATGACGCTCGTGTCAGATCCATCTGAACCGTCGCTGATGGTGTACGCGACCTCGTCCGTGCCCTCAAAGCAGGGTGGTGCGGAGTAGATCAGGGTCGGAAGTCCTTCGCCGGTGGGCGGCCCCTGCACGACACGTCCGCCGAAACTGCCCGCCGCATCGAACGACTCGATCGTCAGCGGGTCGCCATTGAGGTCGAAGTCATTGGACGTCGGGGTCACGATGACCGACAGATCACCGTCCAGCGACCAGATGGCATCGGGCTGGGCGAACGGGGCGATCGGTTGGTTCAGGGCACCGGCCGCGAGCGCGACCGCGGCACCGGCATCGACGCGCCCGGCGCCGAACGAATTGTCTTCACCGGTCGCGCCGAGGTCCTTCGCCGTCGAGGTCACGATGAATTCACTTGCGGCTGGGCTAAGGTTCGGATTCGCTGAACGCACCAGCCCCAGCACTCCCGAGACAATCGGTGCGGCGAAGCTCGTCCCGTTTGGCGATGCGTAGCCCCCGCCCGGCGTAAAGAGCTTCGTTGTGGTGATGCCCACCCCGGGAGCGACGAGATCGATCGCGGCGCCGACATTCGTGAAGCTCGCCAGCCCGTCGTTGGCATCGGTCGCCCCGACCACAAGGATCGTCGCGGGGTCGATCGCGCCAAGCGAAGCCGCCGCATTCCCGGCAGCCCAAACCAGCACACCGCCCTCCGATCGGACGTAGGCCCCCGCCTCGCTGGCGATTTGGGTGTCGACCGAACTGAAGCTCACGTTGACGACGCTCGCCCCATGGTCGACCGCCCACGTGGCACCGTTCGCGATGTCGCTGAGAAGGGCCGTATCGTTTGCCTGATTCGAGACCCGGATCGGCATAAGCCTCAGATCCCAACCCAACCCGCCGATGCCGATCGCGTTGTCGGTCGCCGCGGCAACACAGCCTGCGACCTCGGTCCCGTGATCGGTCAGGCCGTCCACTAGGCCGCCGATTGTCTGCGGCAGGTGATCGACGGCGTTGTAGCCAGGCACGAGGATGGGCGCGAGGTCGGGATGGTCCAGATCAACTCCACTGTCACAGACGGCGACGACGACTGCCGGGTCGCCAAGCGTGATCGACCACGCCATGGGGGCGTTGATCTTGGCAAGGTGCCACTGCTGGGCAAGCAATGGGTCGTTCGGCGGGCCCGCCCCCCGTGCAGCGGCAAGCTCCAGGTCAAACTCGATCAAGTCGTAGTCGCCGGTTGCTGCGAGTGACCTGGCAAAGTCGATCGGTGCTCCGCGGGCGGGCGGGGCAACGACCACCGCACGCAACGCGTCGAGCGAACCGATCGGCTCGCCAAGTCGCACGATCGCCGCCTCATGGCGGGCTACCGATCGGCTTCGGGAGAGACCCTCGCGCTGGAACGATTCGGTCGAGCGAGTCCGCACGACCAGGCGGTCGAGTCGGGGCGTGACCTGAGCGACCGCCTGCGACGCAGGTCCCATCGCCAGAAAGAGGAGGATGACCATCGAAAGCGGACAGGACAACCGCACCATGCGAGAACTCCTCTGGCTGTCTGTGGAGCCCTCCGCGTGCGCAGGAGGACAATGCCAAGGTCAACCAGTCGCAGATGCCGGCAGCGGTCGCACCCGTCGAGAAAACTCCTTAGCAACTGCCCCAAGCCCCAAGCAGGATCGCCAAGTCGGCGGCATTCGTCTCGCCATCATCGTTGAGGTCGTAGGAACCGCTCCCCCAACCCCCCAACAGCAAGGCCAGATCGGCCCCGTTCACCGACCCCGAGCCATCGAGGTCCGAGATGCAATCCGACGATTCGGGGGTGAGGGTCAGCGTCTGGTTCACGGCGATGTCATGCAGCGTCGTCACCGTCCCATCGGTCCAGGTCAGCTTGATCTCATCGATCGACGTCGCCGATCCGAGCCCGAAGTGGGCGGAGAGCTCGGAGGTGCCGAGGAAGCTGATGCCGCAGTCAAGCAGTCGCGTCCGGCGAACCGCGCCAACCGTGACTTCGATTCGGGTACCGATGCCGTTGCCGGCCAGGGTCGGATGGGCGTTGGTGTCGAGGAAAATCCGTAGCCAGCTCGTCGACGGTCCCGCCCGCAGGTCGTTGCGGAAGAGGGTCAGGGCCCCGTTGTTACGGAAGATGAGAACGTCCTGATCGCCATCATTGTCGTAGTCAAGGCGCAGCAGTGCCCGTCCCTTAATGTTGTGGACGAATCCGGTCGTCGCTGCTTTCTCGGTAAAGGAGTAGTTGCCGTTGTTGACCCACATCCTGCCCGGGTCGTCGTAGAACTGGCTCCCTGGCGAGGCGTCGCCATTGGTCTCGGCGATGTCCTCCCAGCCGTCGTGGTTGAAATCGATCGCGACGGTGCCCCAGCCATACGCCCCGTCGTTGACGCCAACGAACTGACCGAGCTGGCCGTAATTGTGCGGCTGGAGGTTTCGATAGAGCTTGTTGCCCGTCCAGTTGATCGATGGCTGGTAGATGCTCGTCACATACCAATCGATCTTGCCGTCGTTGTCGAAATCGCAGATCGTCTGCCCCATTCCGTTCTCTTCCTCGCCGGTATGCGAGGCGGTGGTCATGTCGGTGAAGGTGCCATCCCCGTCGTTCTTGAAATACCGACTTCCGATGTAGTTGCCGGACCCCTTGAAGTCTGCGCTGATCAGGAGCTCCGGATAGCGGTCCCCGTCCATGTCGGCGAAGCGGGCACCGAGGGCGGCCACCGGGCCGATGCCGGAGAAGAGGCCGATCGAGGCGGTGACGTCAGTGAATGTCTCGTTCCCGTTGTTACGAAACAGGTGATGCTCGGTGTTGCTCGGTGCACCGGAGAAGCCACCAACAAAGAGGTCGAGGTCGCCATCGAGGTCGTAGTCACCGAAGACGCTGGTCCAAGCGCTCTCGGAGCTTGGATCGGCGAAGGCGACACCGGCGGTTGTGGCGATGTTCGTGAACGTTCCGTTGCCGTTGTTGCGATAGAGCTTGTGGTGGCCGGGTCCGGTGGTGCCGATCGGCCCCGCGCTGGTCACGTAGAGATCAACCCAGCCGTCATGGTTGAAGTCGCCCACGCAGGCGGACTTGCCGCGATGGACCAAAGTCAGTCCCCATTCGGCGGCCCGATCGGTAAAGGTGCCGTTGCCGTTGTTGATGAAGAGCTTGTCCGGGGCGCTGTTGCTCCCGCCCGAGATGAAGAAGAAGTCAGTCCAGCCATCGTTGTTGAAGTCACCGACCGCACCCCCGCCGGCGTACTGCGACTGCGTGAACCCAGATGTCAGGTGGGAGACATTGACGCCCGCGGCGGTGGTCTGAACCGAGAAGACCGGGTCGACCGCCGAGGCGATGGACGCCGGAAGGACAACAGCGGCAACAGCCACGACGAGAGGGCGATTCAACAGCATCGAGATCTCCGAAGACAACGGAAGGGAAACCGATTCGCATCATGCCCGCCGGAAGCGGATGCCGTCAGGGGCAACCACCCCACGCACCGAGGAGGATCGCGAGATCCGGGGGGCCAACCACGCCATTGCCGTCAAGATCCGCAGCGCCACCCGAACCCCGCGTGCCCCACGCTCCAAGGAGGAGGCCAAGATCGGCCGGGCCGACGCTGCCGTCACCATTCACGTCGCCTGAACATGGCGGTTGGTAGGCAATCGTGATCGTCTGGTTCGCGGCGAGATTGGTGAGGGTCTGCTCGTGCCCGTTTGGCCAGGTCACGCGCACCGATTCGACGGTGCCAGCGCTTCCGAGACCAAAGTGGGCGGAGAGTTCCGACGTCGAGAGGTATCCCACGCCGCCATCGATCACCCGCATCCGCTCCACACCTCCAGCCATCACGTGCACGATCGCGCCAAAGCCATTGGGAGCCAGCCCTGAGCTCGCATCCGTGGTCAGGAAGACGCGCAGCCAACTGGTGCCCGAGACGTGGACAAGGTCATTGCGAAAGAAGGCCAGGGGTCCGTTGTTGCGAACGATGACGATGTCCTGATCCCCGTCGTTGTCGGCGTCCAGGCGCATCAGGGCCCGACCCTTCTGCGTAAAGAGAAGGCCCGATGCGGCCCCCGACTCGATGAAGGTGCCATCGCCGCTGTTCATCCAGAGGTACGAAGGATCGTCGTAGAACGCGCTCCCCGGCGTGGCGTCGCCGTTGGTTTCGACCAGATCCTCCCAACCATCGTGATTGACATCCACGCCGGCGCTTCCCCAGCCGTAGCTTCCCGCCGCGACCCCCGCTGCCACAGCGTTCTGAGTGAACGTCCCGTTGCCCACCGCGTGATAGAGCTTGTTGCCAGTCGCTGAGGGAGGAAGGTCGATGTTGGTCACGTAGAGGTCGAGCCGTCCGTCGTTCTCGACATCGAGCGTCGTCACCCCCATGCCGTATTCCTCAAGACCGAGCCCCATGGCAACAGTCGTGTCGGTGAACGTTCCGTCACCGTTGTTGTGAAAGCAACGAGAGCCTGCGTACAGGGGACCCTTGAAATCGGCTACAACCAGCAACTCTGGGTAGCGGTCACCATTCAGGTCGATGAATCGGGCTGCGTTGGGCGCCATGGGCAACGCGGTACTGAGAATGCCACTTCCGGGCGTGACGTCCGTGAACGTCGCGTTGCCGTTGTTTCGGAAGAGATGTTGCTCGCTGTAGCTCGGAGCCCCTGCGTAGCCGCCTACGAAGAGATCGAGGTCGCCGTCGAGGTCGTAGTCACCGAAGACGCTGGTCCAAGCGCTTTCGGTGGTGGGATCGGCGAACGCAACCCCGGCAGTGGCGGCCACGTTGGTGAAGCTCGTTCCGCCGTTGTTGCGATAGAGCTTGTGCTGACCGGCGGCGGGAACCCCGATTGCCCCGGCGCTGGTGACGTAAAGATCCAGCCAGCCATCGCCGTCAAAGTCGCCGACACAGGCCGACTTTCCTCGATGGATCGCGCTCAGTCCCCACAGCGCGGCTCGGTCGGTAAACGTCCCGTTGCCGTTGTTGATGAAGAGGTAGTCCGCACGGTTGCCGCTGCCGCCGGAGAGGATGAAGAGGTCGCTCCAGCCGTCGCGGTTGAAGTCCCCGACTGCCCCACCGCCCGCCCACGCCGAACCGGCGAACCCGGAGGTCGCATGGCTGATGCCGATGCCGATCGCATTGGTCTGGTTCGAAAATGCAGGCGGTGCCGGCGAAGGCGACGCGAGCGTGAACTCACCGAGGGTCGCCGAGAGTATGAGCGCCAGTACTGACACTGGAACGTTGATGCAGGTACGGGACGCCATGGAGTCGATTCACCCCACAACGGGTGGAGGCGTTGTCGAGTTGGGGAACGCGAATTCCGGCAGGACGACAGCCTGCGGGGAGGGGTTCCCGCCGGTACGCTCTCGACGCCATGCGCGTTTCCATTCAGCCAGACCAACTTCAACGGGCGTTCTCGGTCGTCAGCGGCAGTTCCGCCTTTGCGGAGAGCGCCAGGCTCGTGGCGGCGGGGAAACGCCCCGTCGAAATGCTCCAGGCCATGTCGCTGCGGCCTGAGATTCTGCAGGCATTCGCGGCGACCAGCGAGGCGATCTATCCGGGGGGCGTCGTCGAACGACGCGTGAAGGAACTCATCATCCTCGAGGCCTCGCGACACAACCGTTGCCAGTTCTGCACCGAGAGCCACATCTCGATCGCAAAGATGATGGGTATCACCGATCCTGCGGGTGACCCGCTCGCCCTGCTTGATGCGCCCAGCCTCATGAATGAGCGGGAGAGATTGGCGGTTGAGTACACCCGCGCCGCTCAACGCGATGCCAACCGGATTCCGGGCGAACTCTTCGAGGCTCTGCGTAGCGCCTACTCCGATGCCGAGATCGTCGAGCTGACGGCCATGATCGGCCTCATCTCTATGCTCAACCTGTTCAACAACGCACTCCAAGTGACCTATCACGGCGAATACGGACGGTGAGTCAGGTCGCGTGGCCGCGATGAACCCCAGCCCGATCCCAACCTGATCGCAACCTGATCCCAACCCGATCTCGGATGTCCAGGTCTGGGATTGTGCTGCTCTGGCCCGTCATGCGGCTGCAAGTGCGAAAGGGGTTCCGACCTGCACACCGTCCATCACACCGCACGTCTTCGCCGATCGGGCCGTCCGATCTTTGGGCCACGGAAGTGCTGAACTGGAAGGTGAGCCGTTGACATGCGTCGCGACTCGACTGAGACTGGCCTGTCGGCGGCACGGATCGCGGACGGTTCCGAATGATCGTCCCAATACGGTCTGAACCAGTGGGGGCGTGAGGCCTTC
>JAEUIU010000053.1 GCA_016795065.1 Phycisphaerae bacterium | reverse complement strand
GCCGCCCAATGCCAGCAGCTCGCCGCTGCTTGATGCGATGGCATGCGGACGCTTCGGACTCCCATCAGCCGGAACCTGCCACTCATAGAACGCCGTCGCCGGAACCAGACAGCGGCGCGACTTCCATGCCTCGCGAAAGGCTGGCTTCTCCGCAATCGTGTCGCTACGGGCGTTCGAGAGCTTCGCCCCAATCGAAGCCTCCTTCGCCCAGAAGGGAATCAAACCCCAGCGGGCAAAAAGAAGTTCGTGCGCCACACCGCTCTCGCCCGCCCGCTCGCCAGGCCCAGCGCCGTCCGCTTCGTGAGCTCGCGTGACCTCCCTCACCGCCATCGGACGCTGTCCACTCCGCCCAACGACGATCGGGATCACGCTGGTCGGAGCGATGTTGAACCGCCCCTGCCACGCCGCAAGCGCTTCGACGAACGCCGGCAGAACGGGCGTCGCATGCATGGCCGCGGCAACCGCATCACCGGTGATCGTCAAGGCGAATCGACCGCACATCCCGACTCCTCGCAATGCCGGTGACAGGAATCGAACCTGCACTTCCTTTCAAGGGAAAACGGATTTTGAATCCGTCGCGTCTGCCAGTTCCGCCACACCGGCGTGTGGGAGGGAGATGATCGGCGTCGGCACCGACGCTGTCAACGCACACCGGCGGCCCGAAACGAGAAAGCCCCCGGGATACGTCCCGGGGGCCTCAGGTTTCACGGCCGACGCCCACCGAACGGCGACGCCGGTGCGATCAGCTTCCCCACGCTCCCAGCAGGATCGCGAGGTCGTTGGCGTTGACGGTCCCATCGGCGTTGAGGTCGCCAGGGCCCTGGCTTCCCCACGCTCCGAGCAGGATCGCGAGGTCGGCCGCATTGACGTGTCCGTCACAGTTGAGATCGGCCGGCAAGCAGCTCGCTGCGGGATCGGGCACGGTCACGCAGAGCTCGATGAAGCAGCACTGCAGCCAGTTCACCGAGTGTTGCCCGATCGTGATGCAGAAGACATCACCCGGCGACATCCCGCTCGTCACCGTCACCGGACCGATCGTCTGGGTCCCGTAGGTCGGCACGCCGGCGAAGTTGAAGAGCGAGGGTGAGAGGCTGCCCGTCGTCCCGCTGGGGAAGAGCACCACGTGACCCATGTTCCAGGCCTCGAGGTTGGTGATGTCGAAGGTCAGGCTGAAGACGCCCGGCGTCGACGTCGCCTGAAGTTGCACATGGCTGGTCTGGGCGCACTCGCAGTCGGGAAGCTCGATGCACGGCGTCAGGTGGCAGCACTCGTTGCCCTTGACGTCGCCGAGAATCAGGTCGAAGCAGAACTCGGAGCCCGGCTGCTGGCCGTTGATCGTCACCGTGATCGGCGCCGACGTTGCCCCGTTGGTGAGCGGCGGGTTGAACGGAATCACGTTCGGCGTGATCGAAGGATCAGGCAGGATCAGAACCGATGCCGTCGAACCCGAGGTATTGGTCAGCGTGAAGGTCCACGAATAGCTGCCGTTCTCGCGGCAGAGGATCTCCTCGGTGTCGAGCGTCGCACACGGCGGCTCGACACAGGTGATGTCAAGCGAACCGACGTAGTACTTCTGCGGCGCGCCGAAGAAGGCGTCGAGGTCGACGAGGACGCTTGACGCTGGCAGCGCGCCGGTGATCGGCTGGCCCTGGAGGCCGTAGATGTAGGGCGTGCCGCAGGGCGCGCTCCCCAGATAGTCGCCGGTCGCCCAAAGCAGCCCCGTCGAGGGATCGACCGCCGCACCGCCTGTGGCAGAGTTGAGGTTGGTGTAGAAGCAGATGTTCGGGTTGCCGATCTGGTACACGAACGGAGCGCCCCACGTGGCGCCCGCCGCCTGATCGAAGCAATACTTCATGACGCGGGCGGCGTGGGCGTACGTGACGATCTCGTCGAGGCCGCGCTCCGCGACGATCATGCAGCATTCGTCGTCGAAGGAGATGTCGACGACCGGGCAACTACCGCCAAAGTTCTGGAAAGGCGGCAGCGTGATCTCAAGTTGATCGCTGCCCGGCACGAAGTTCCCGCTGCCGTCCAGCGCGACGGAGCGGATCGTGTTGACTCCGCCCGAGAAGAAGCCACCGGGCGGATTCTGAACGATCGAGCCGGCCCACACCGAGTAATAGAGGCGCCCGCCGCTTGCCTTTACGGCGTACGGTCGTTCGCCGAGTGGCACCCAGCCCGGGGCGTCGCCCGGCTCGCCTAACGCGATGTTCGGAAGCGCTCCGGTGATGCTCCCTGTCGCGATGTCGAAGGTCGATTTCACCTTTGACGGGCCGCCGCTCGGGTCGATCGAATAGATGCGTCCGTCCTCGAGATTGGCCGCGAAGAGTCTGCCCGTTCCGCAATCGAAGCTGAGGTTGCCAAGGCCGGGGTAGGCCTCGTTCGGGTTTCCCGCGGCGATCACGGGGTCGATCGCGTTGGGAAGACGAATCAGCTCCGTGGACGCGCCGGTGGCGCCGTCGAGCCGATAGATGCTCCCCGCTCCCCCGAGCGAGCCGAGGATGTCGCCGCCGATGTTCCCGTAGCAGGAGGTGTGTCCGACGAAGACGTTACCGCTGCCATCGATGGTCACGCCGAAGACCTGCCCGAGTTTCGACGTCGTCCACGACGGATGGGAGTAGCGTTGGGCCGCGTTCCAGTTCGATCCGAGCGGCGCGGCGCCGGGGTTGCCGATCTCGATAAGGTAAACCGGCGGATCGTTCGGGCCCGAGGGACTGTTCGTCACCGCCGCGACGGCACCCTGGACGAAAGGCACGAAGGGCGCTGGCGGAGCGTTGACGATCTCCGGCCTCGCCCCGCAGCAATCGCAGGAGGCAGGGGGCGTGCCACCGCCTCCGCTTGAGCCGCAGGTTTCCTCGAGGCAGGTGATGGTGAGCGTGCCGGGTCCGCCCGGAGTGCCGGGCTTGGTCCCAATCTGAATCAGGTAGGTGTGGCCGCACACGGCGTCGCAGACGACCCGAGTCTGCAGGCCACAGTCGTCATCAGAGCAGCAGATCGGATTGGCAATGTCACCCGGGCAGGTGCAGCCGTCGTAGATCCGAATGCGGGTATCGACCTGGGTCCCGCCGCAGGTCGAGAACTCGACGAAACCGTTGCAGGTCGACGTCCAGCAGAACCAGACATCGTGTTGGATGCCCAACACCGGACCATCGCATTGCCGGGCGACAATGCCGTTCCCGCTGATCGTCGCCTCGGTGAGATCGAACGCGACGGGTCCGGCGCCACTGATGGGCGCGGAGTTGACGCACTGGTCGTTGGCGGGCGGCGCGGCGGAGGCGAGGCCGGCCAGCGTGGCGGCAACCAGTGAGGCAAGTAGACGGGTGGTGTCGGAGCGCAGGGGCATGACCATGTTCCTCTCAAGGCTCGTTGTGGTGTGAGTCGGTTGCAATTCCTGGTCACGACTCCAATCGCGGGTCGCCGCGGATGGAGTCTGGACCAGGCAGTCACCTCCATTGCGGATGACACCCCACCGCCTTTCAGGGGCGTTGACCAAAGAAGCAAAGAAAACCCCCGGAAGCAGGTGCTTCCGGGGGTCGCTTCGTTGCGGTTTGGCGTCCGTGTGGCGGACGCTCGACTTTTACCGGCCCCACTCGCCAAGGAGGACGGCCAAGTCGGCTGCGTTGACCACACCGTCGAGGTTGAAGTCACCTGGTCCGCTGGTGCCCCATGCTCCGAGCAGGATGCCCAGGTCAATCGCGTCGACGACACCGTCGCAGTTGATGTCTGCGGGATGGCAGGCCGGAGTCGGGTCGGGCACGGTCACGCAGAGCTCGATGAAGCAGCACTCAAGCCAGTTCACCGAGTGCTGGCCGATCGTGATGCAGAAGACGTCGCCCGGCGACATCCCGCTCGTCACCGTGACCGGGCCGATCGTCTGCGTCCCGTAGGTCGGAACGCCGGCGAAGTTGACGAGCGAGGGCGAAACACTCCCCGTCGTTCCGCTGGGGAAGAGGACGACGTGGCCCATGTTCCAGGCCTCGAGGTTGGTGATGTCGAAGGTCAGGCTGAAGACGCCCGGCGTCGACGTCGCCTGGAGCTGCACATGGCTGGTCTGGGCGCACTCGCAGTCAGGAAGCTGGATGCAATGGGTGATGTGGCAGCATTCCTGGCCTTCAACCGAACCCAGAATGATGTCGAAGCAGAACTCCGAACCCGGCTGCTGACCATTGATCGTGATGGTCTGCGTGGTCGAGCTTCCGCTGGCGAGCGGCGGGTTGAGCGGGATCACGTTCGGGGTCGTGTTCGGATCGGGAAGGACGATCACCGCCGCGGTCTGACCGCTGAGGTTGGTCAGCGTGAAAGTCCAACTAAAGGAACCGTTCTCCTTGCAAAGGAGTTCTTCGGTCTCCAGTTCCATGCAGGCCTGCGACGCCAGGCAGTTGACCTCGAGCGAGCCGAGGTCATTCTTTTGGGTCTGCACGGTAACGCCGTCGAGGTCGACGAGAATGCTCGACGTCGACGGAGCACCGGCCACGGGCTGGCCTTGCAGTCCGTACACGATCGGGGTGGAGCAGAGACGAAGGGCATCGCCCATCGCCCAGACCATGTTGTTGCCAGGCTCGAAGCCGACGCCGCCGGCGCTGTTAGTCGAGCCGATGCAACCGGTTTCGCCGATCGCGTAGTTCGTCGTGCCCGCCCAGGTGCCGTCGGCACCGCGGCAGAACTTCATCACCCGCGACGAGTGAGCGGTGGTCCAGAGTTCGGTGATTCCGCGCTCGGCGACCAGCATGCAGCACTGGTCATCGAAGGTGATATCGACGACCGGGTTGGAGTCGGACGCACCTGGGTAGACCGGTAGCACGAGCTCGAGCTGCTTCGTGTTGGCCACAAAGTCACCCGCACCGGTGACCTGCACCGACCAGATCTCGTTCGGAATGCCGCCGTTGAAAAGCGACGAGTTCCACACCGAGTAATAGAGCCGATCGTTGAGGACCTTCAGGGCGTAGGGCCGCTGGCGGAGCGGCACCCAACCCGGAACATCGCCCGGCTCGGCAAGGTTGTTCGTCGCCAGCGGTCCAGTGATCGCGTTGGTGGTGATGTCAAAGGTGTCGCGGACCGGCTGGCCGCTGTTGGACGGATCGATCGAATAAATGCGGCCGTCCTCCATGTTCGCCGCATAGAGGCGCCCCGAGGCGCAACCGAAGGTGAGGTTGCCGAGGCCCGGGTAGGCCTGGGCGGCATTGCCGCTCCCAACCAGTGAACGGTCGAGCTGGTTCGGAAGACGAACGAGTTCCGCCGCAGCGCCGGAGGTCCCGTTGAGGACGTAGATGCTGCCGGCGCCGCCGAGAGAGCCCAGCGGATCGACACCAAACTGTCCATAGACCGAGGTGTGGGCGACGTAGACATTGCCGGCGTTGTCGAGGGTGACCCCGAAGACGCCGCCGAGCTTGGCCATCGTCCAGTCGGGAGCCGAGTAGCGCTGCGTGGCCCAGTTGGTTCCGAGCGGCGCGCTCCCCTGGTTTCCCAGGTCGATGACGTAGACCGCCGGATCCGCGGGGTTCTGCTGGAAGTTGGTGGTCGCCGCGAGGAGGCCAGGATTGAACGGGGTCGTGAGCGTTTCAACGAGAGGCGGGCGTTCGCCGCAGCAAGCGCATTCGTCCGGATCGGGCTCGCCCGTGCTGCAGGTCTCTTCGAGGCAGGCGATGTTGAGCGTCGCCGGGCCGCCGGGCTCGCCGCTGGGGGTGCCGATTTGGATGAGATAGGTCTGTCCACAGACCGCGTCGCAGATCACTTTGGTCTGCTTGCCGCAATCGTCGTCGGAACAGCAGAGCGGGTCCGAGACGTCGTTGGGGCACGCGCAGCCCTGGTAAATGCGGATCTTCGTATTCACCTGGGTCGTGCCGCAGGTCGAGAACTCGACGAGGCCGTTGCAACCGGAGGTCCAGCAGAACCAGATGTCGTGATCGATGCCGGCACCGGCGAGGTCGCACTGGGGCGAGAATACCCCGTTGACCCCCACCGTCGCTTCCGTCAGATCGATCGGATAGGCGCCGGGCCCACTGATCGCCTGGGCATTGACGCAATCGTCATTGGGCGGAGCGGCAGCGAAGGCGGTGGATCCCACGGCAAGTCCCGCGATCACCGCAGCGATGGCGAAACGTCGAAGGCCGTTCGGGCCGCACGGCGATCCGTCATGACCACATCGAAATCCGGCGTGATCGCCGGCAGTTCCAACAGCATTCGTCTGGTTCGTCATACTCATCACATCACTCCTGTGTCGGTCGTGTTCCTAGCTATCGCGCCCGAGTCCGCCCACTTCGGTTGCGGGTGAACGGGCATGACCTTTCACTCGCAAACGGATTCAGGAGAAAAAACAACCCCCGAGCATGATGCTCGGGGGTCGTGGTTCCCTACATTCCTCGCCTGCCGCTCCCTGAACTGGTCAAGGCGAGTCAGAAGAGTCTGATGGGAGGCGGTCCTGAAGTTCCCAGGTCCGCTCAGCTTCCCCATGCTCCCAGGAGGATCGCGAGGTCGGCGGCGTTCACCTGTCCATCGGCGTTGAGGTCGCCGGGGCCGGCGCTTCCCCATGCTCCGAGGAGGATGGCGAGGTCGGCCGCGTCAATGTGCCCGTCGCAGTTGAGGTCTGCCGGATGGCAGCTCGGAGCCGGGTTCGGGACGTCGATGCAGAGCTCGATGAAGCAGCACTGGAGCCAGTTGTCAGAGTGCTGGCCGATCGTGATGCAGAAGGTGTCGCCAGGAGACATGCCGCTGTTGACCGTGATCGGCCCGATCACCTGGGTGCCGAATTGCGGCAGACCGGCGAAGTTCCAGAGGCTGGGAGCGAGCGACCCGGTGGTACCGGCCGGGAAGAGCGAGATGTGCCCCATGTTCCAATTCTCGAGGTTGGTGATCGAGAAGCTGACGTTGAAGACGCCTGGGGTCGAGGTCGCCTGCACGTTGACGTGCGAGGTCTGGGCACATTCGCAGTCCGGAAGTTGCACGCAGTGCTCGATGTGGCAGCACTCGTTGCCTTCCACCGAGCCGAAGATCATCTCGAAGCAGTACTCGGTGCCGGGCTGTTGACCGGTGATGGTCACGGTGAAGGTCTGCGACGCCCCGTTGGCGAGCGGCGGGTTCAGCGGAAGGACGTTGGGCGACGTGCCCGGATCGGGCAGGATGATCGCGGCGACGGTCTGGCCGCTGGTGTTCGTGACGGTGAAGGTGTACTCGAAGGTGCCGTCGGCTTCGCAGAGGATCTCTCCGTCGACGACCGTCGCACAGGGCGCTTCGGCGCAGGTGAGTTCGATCGAGCCGAGTTCGTCCTTCTGCTGGAAGCTGAGGTCGCCATCCAGATCAAGGAGGATCGAGTTGGTCAGGTCGCCACCTGTTGTCGGAATGCCGGTGAAGCCATAAATCTGGTTGCCGGCCCCGAGGTAGATCGCATCACCGAAGCCCCAGACGAGGTTGTTCGGGGCGCCTTCCCAGGCCACGCCGCCGACGCAGTTGTTCTGACCGGCAAAGCCGATCGAGAATTGGGTCGGATCGAGCGACCAGCTGGCCGCAGCCGGGTCGTAGCAATAGCGAAGCACGCGTCCTTGGTGCGGCGTCGTGCTTGTGTCGTCGAACATGCCTCGCTCGCCCACGAGCATGCAGCAGTTGTCGTCGAAGTCGATGTCGGCGACTGGGTTTGAGAAGGTGTCGCCAACGAAGAGCGGCGGCAGGTTGAACTCAAGCTGGGAACTGCCGGGCACGAAGTCGCCCGTCGCGGTGAGGGCAACCGACCAGATCTGGTTGTCGGCGGTCGGGTTCGGTCGGCCCGAGTCCTCAACCCACAGCGAGTAGAAGAGACGACCGCCGGTGCCGCGCACGGCCCAGACGCGCCTCCCGAGCGGCTCGAAGCCCTTCGGGTCACCTGCTTCCGGAACCGCGGTGCCGCTGAGCGGGCCGGTCACGGTGCCGGTTGCGTGATCGAAGGTTGACTGGATCGCGCCAGCGGCGTCGATGGAGTAGATGCGGCCGTCGTCGAAGTTCGAGGCGAAGAGGCGGCCGTTGTTGCAATCGAAGTCGAGCTGACCGAGGCCTGGATACTGCTGGTTGGCCGGCAGCGAACCGTCGAGCTGGTTGGGCAGGCGGATGAACTCCGTCGGCGTGCCGGTCGAGCCATCAATGTGATAGATGCTGCCGGCACCACCGAGTCCGCCAAGCAGGTCGTTGGCATAGTCGCCGTAGACCGCGGTGTGAGCGACGAAGATGTCGCCGACATCGCTGATGGTCACCCCAAAGACGGCCCCGAGCTTGGCCATGGACCACGAGGGATCGGCGTAGCGGTTGGTCGGCCAACTGGTGTTGGTGCCGATCGGGGCCGAGCCCTGGTTGCCGAGATCAAGGAGATAAAACGCTGGGTCGTTCGGGTCGACGCGATAGTTCGTGCCGGCAGCGACGGCGCCAGGGTTGAAGGGCGTCGAGATCGAATCTACCAGCGGCGGTCGTGCGCCGCAGCAGCCGCAGACGATCGCCGGAGGTTCGCCGCCACCGCAGTTCTCTTCAAGGCAGTTGATGGTCAGCGTGCCGGGGCCACCGGGTGCTCCGGCCTTGGTGCCAAGCTGGATGAGATAGGTCTCGCCGCAAACCGCATCGCAGACGACGCGCGTCTGCTTGCCGCAGTCGTCGTCGGAACAGCAGATCGGGTTTGCGACGTCGCTGGGGCAGGCACAGCCGGCGTAGATCCGAATCTTGGTGTCGACCTGAGTGCCGCCGCAGGTCGAGAACTCAACGAGGCCGTTGCAGGTGGAGGTCCAGCAGTACCAGACGTCGTGGTCGATGCCGGCACCGGCCCCGTCGCATTGGCGGGAGAAGGCGCCGTTGCCGCCGAAGGTCGCTTCGGTCAGGTCAAACGGGAATGCTCCCGACCCGACGATGGCCGATGCGTTGGCGCACGGGTCGTTGACGGGCGGGGCGGCGAATGCAAATCCGGCAAGGGCAACGGCGGCGACGAGTGCAGAAGCGGTCAGGTGGTCTCTCTTCAGTTGCATGGTGGTCTCCTCGGTCGAAGACCCCTCAGGGAGAGGGGCTTGGGAATCGAGCGCCCCCTTCCCGCCCCCCAGCCACAATGGTGGGAGAGAACTGGAAGGGAACGTTCGACGCCCGGCTCTGCGAACCGGGAGAGGTCACCTCGTAGGGTGTTTGAAGAAAATTCCGCGCGCCGCGACTGGCGGCGTTCCTCAGGCACCCTCCGACGGGTGTCTCAGGATCCCACCGCCAGCTTGCAACCCCTACTCCTGCACCGACTGGAAGATGGTGTAGTTGGGGCTTTCTTTGGTGATCTGAATGTCGTGGGGGTGGTTCTCGACGATTGTCGCCCCTGAGACGCGCACGAACCGGGTCTCCCGACGGAAGTCCTCGATCGTGCGGCAGCCGCAGTAACCCATCGCACTTCGTAGCCCGCCGACCATCTGGTAGACGAAATCACCCAGCGGTCCCCGGTAGGGAACCCGGCCCTCGACGCCTTCGGGAACGAACTTTCGGGTGTCCCGGATTTGGCCCTGGCCGTAACGGTCACCAGAGCCGGCCGCCATCGCCCCCTCGCTGCCCATGCCTCGATAGCTCTTGAAGCGGCGGCCCCGATGGAGCACCAGTTCGCCCGGGCTTTCGTCCAGCCCAGCAAAGAGGGAGCCGAGCATGACCGCCGAGGCTCCCGAGGCCAGAGCCTTCGCGATATCACCAGACTGTCGGATTCCGCCGTCGGCGATGACCGGGACCTCTAGACGCTCGCACGCCCGGACGGCGTTCATGATCGCCGTCACCTGGGGCATACCCACCCCGGTGACAACTCGGGTCGTGCAGATCGATCCAGGGCCGATGCCAACCTTGACCGCATCCGCCCCCGCGGCGATGAGGGCCTTGGCCCCCTCTTCTGTCGCGATGTTCCCGGCGATGACATCGATGTCGTAACGCTTTCGGATCTCCTGCAGGGTCCGAATCACGTTCTCACTGTGGCCATGGGCGGTGTCGACAACGAGAACATCCACCTCGGCCTCGACGAGAGCCTCAACCCGATCCAATTGCATGACGCCCACCGCCGCACCGACACGGAGTCGGCCTCGGGAATCGCGACAGGCATTGGGGTGCTTCTTCACGTTGTCGATGTCGCGCATCGTGATGAGGCCCTTCAACCGTCGCTTCTCGTCGATGAGGAGAAGCTTCTCGACGCGGGCCCGATTGAGGATGCGCTCTGCCGCTTCGAGCGTGGTGTCCGGCGGCGCGACGACCAGATTGGCCCGGGTCATCACGTCGCCGACCCGGCCGTTGCCATCCCGTCCGCTCAGGAATTTCATGTCGCGCCGGGTCAGGATGCCGACCACTTCGCCCTTGCTCGTGCCATCAGCCGTGACGGGAAAGCCGGAGACGTTCTGTTCCGACATCAGCGAGGCGGCGCGACTCACCGTGTCCTCGGGAGAAAGCGTCACCGGGTCGGTGATGACCCCGTTCTCGCTGCGCTTGACCTTCGCCACCTCGCGGGCTTGGCGAACCGGCGGCAAGTTCTTGTGGATGATCCCAATGCCACCCTCTTGGGCGAGGGCAATCGCGAGCGGGGCCTCGGTCACCGTGTCCATGGGGGCCGACACCAATGGGATGTTCAGCCGAATGTTGCGGGTGAGCCGCGTCGAGGTATCGGCGAGGTCAGGGGTGACCGAAGACATCGCCGGAATCAAGAGGACGTCATCGAAGGTGACGCCGTCTTGGACAATCTTGTGCTCCATCAGGTGAGTTTCCCATTCCCCCCGCGGCGTTGTCAACGCCTGATGACCAATGCTCCCTGCGGCAGATGCCCACCCCCCGCAGATCGCGACCCGCGCCTCATGTCGTGGCCGCGCACAGCGGTGGTCGAAATCACCTTCTCAATCGACCAACACGCGGAACGGAAGCCCGCGAGGGGGCGTATCAACGGGGGATCTGATACCCTCTTGCGACTCTGCCCAGCGCGCCGGTTGTCGCTTGCGACACGGTCGTCGGAACGGAGTGTGAGGCGCGGCAGGTCACGGCGACCGGACCACAACCCGAGCGTCGATGCCAGTCACGACTTTGGTCACGACTTTGGTCGCGACATTGGTCGCGACTTCGGTCGCGAAGTTGGTCGCTCAGTCGGTCGGGAAGTTGGGTCGGGCACGAGTCGTATCGGCGCATTCGGTGCAGCTTCGTCGAAGTGAAGACGCAGCAGCCCGTGTGAGGTTTCACCGAACGGCGAGCTTCCTCTCCCGACGTGGTGCCCAACACCGTTTTCGAGAGCGCATTGGACTCGCGCCCCGCCTCACAGACGACACCCATTTTCGGGCCCCGAAGCCCGCGGAGCACTGCCTGTGGAACGAACCGAGCTGATGGCCAATCCCGTCCACCACGACCGCGGCACTGCCGAAGGTGAAGGTGAGAAGGCTTGGCGAAGCTACTTGGACGCGATCATCCGCTTCGGCGGAAGCGATCTCATCTGCAAGAGCGAGACGGCCCCGAAGGTCCGGCTGCGCGGCTCGCTCAAGAAGCTCGAGACCCCGCCGACTAGCACCGACCTGATGTTCCAGATCGCAAAGGACATCTTGGACGACCGCCAGTACGGCTACTTCCAGAAGCATGGGTCGATGGACTTTGCCTACGACTACGACGAAGGCAACCGCTTCCGCGTCAACATCTTCATGGCCCGCGGCAAGCCCTCGATCGCCGCCCGACTCATCACCAGCAACATCAAGCGATTCGAGGACCTCTACCTCCCGCCGATCCTTGGCGAGATCGCCCTGAGCGCCCAGGGGCTCATCCTCTTCTCCGGGGTCACGGGCTCGGGCAAGTCGACCTCGATCGCGGCAATGCTCCAATATGTGAACGAGCGAAAGCGCGTCCATATCGTCACCATCGAAGATCCGATCGAGTACATCTTCAACGACGACAAGGCCACGATCAACCAGCGCGAAGTCGGTATCGATTGCGTGAACTTCAACGAGGCCCTGCGAGCCCTGGTGCGTGAGAACCCCGACGTCGTCCTGGTCGGCGAAATGCGCGACTACGAAACGTTCGAAGCGGCCATCCGTGCGGCCGAAACGGGCCACTTGGTCTTCGGAACGATCCACGCGTCGAGCGCCTGGCAGACTTTCGGCCGTATCTACGATCTCTTCCCCGAAGGCGAGCGTGACCAGATCCGCAAGCTTCTTGCGTACAACCTTCGGGCGATCGTCTATCAGAAGCTCCTGCCGACTCTCCACGAGAACATCTCGCGCATCCCGGCCCTGGAGATCCTCAGGAACACACCCGCCGTCCAGAAGTACATTCTGGACGGACGCGAAGGCGAATTGCTTGAGATCATCAAGCAGAGCCATGAGGACGGCATGGTTGACTTCACCACCAGTCTTGTACGCCTCGTGGAACAGGAATACATTCACGCCAAGATCGCGCTTGAAGCCACACCGAAGCCGGAAGAGCTCAAGATGCGCCTCAAGGGCATTTCCTAACTTGCGGTTCTCCCCCTCCCCGCTGCAGACGGAGGGGATTCACCGCCCTCGGGAGCGTCCGCTTCCGACACCGACCTCCTCCCCCTGCCCGCAGCCAGCTCGAGCCCCGACCGAATGATGCTCGCTCCTCACCTTCTCTCCAGCGTTGGGTCCATGCTTGGTGATCCCCATTCGGGTGACCACCTGTCGGCTGTCGTCGGCCTTGCCGGTGGCCTGACGCGGGATGTTTCGACTTCGGTCGCTCCCGCGTTCGCGTCGGCACTTGCCCCGACGACGGCGCCGTTGATGGCCATGCTGGCCGAGGTTGAGCCCTCGGTCTTCTTCCTGACCTCCTTCGTCAAGCCCACCCTGATCCTGGGGACGCTGATTCCTTACTGCTGGATCGCGTCGAAGGTCGAGGCTGACACCCGTAAGTACCTGCTGCCGATTGCCATGTGGAATGGCATCCTGGTTGGTGCCGCCGTGGTTGGACTCTTGGCAGCCCTCCTGATCCCGATCTTTTGGGCCGGCTGGCCTGTGATGATCATGATCTTGGCGGGCACGATGTGGGGCTATTGGCAGTACCGCGACAAGCGGGTGCCGGCCAACGCGAAGTTCCAGATCGTTTCCGAGGGGCTTCGGAAGTCGATGGAGGATCGGAAGGCCAAGAAGGCGATCGCCGAGTCGACGATCAAGTTCTTCACCCCCTCGGGCAAGCCCTTCCCGGTGCCCCAGCGTGAGACGCCGGAGCACGCGGTGCATATGTCCCTCGAGGCCATCCTGGAACCGGCCCTGTCGCGACGGGTGTCCCGACTGGACCTGGTCGCGACCGCCCCGCAGCAGCCGCTCGTTCCGATCCACAGTATCGATGGCGTTCGGGCCAAGGCCGAGGCGATTTCGCCGCAGGCTGCTGTGGAGGCGATTGACTACCTGAAGAAGATCGCGGGACTCAACCTCGACGACCGCCGCCGAAAGCAAACCGCAGAGATCAAGATGTCCGGGCCCACCCGCGACGTGAGCGCCACGGTCTCTGTTTGGGGCTCCAGTGCCGGTCCGGCCCTTCGCGTCGATTTCGATCGGGCCAAGTCACTGCAAGTCTCCTTCGACTCCCTCGGTCTCCTTCCGCAGCAATCCGAGGCACTCAAGGCCTTCCTGGACACGGGGCGCCGACATGGCGTCATGCTGATTTCAGCCCTGCCAGGGCAAGGCCTGACCACGACCGCTTATAGCCTTCTTGGTCGCCACGACGCCTATACCTGCAATATCAAGACGCTCGAGAAGAACGTCGAGTTGCAATTGGAAGGCGTTGACCACGCCCAGTTCAATCCCTCGAACCCGACGGTCGACTTCGCGACGAACCTTCAGTCGATCTTGCGTCGCGACCCGGACATCGTCTTCGTCTCCGAAGTCACGGACCCCAACGCCGGCCGCATTGCTTCGAATCCGGGCATCGCCGGACCGCTCATCTACGTCGGCATCCCCGCCGAGTCCGTCGGTGCCGCAGTCTCGGAGTGGTTCCGCGCCGTGGGCGATCTCAAGGCCGCTGCCAAGGGCATCGTGGGAGTAACCCATCAGCGTCTGATTCGCAAGGTCTGCGAGGCGTGCCGTCAACCGTTGCAGCCGACGCCTGACCTCCTCAAGCGCATCGGCGTGCCTCAGGGCAAGAGCGTCAACCTCTTCCGAGCCAACGGCAAGGTGCAGGTGAAGAACCGCGTCGAGGATTGCCCGGTCTGCCAAGGTACGGGCTTCTTCGGCATGAGCGCCTGCTTCGAGGTGATGATCGTCGACGAGACCATGCGACAGATGTTGGCTGAAGGCGACTTCAAGGCCGCCTACGCCCACGCTCGCCGTGAGGGTCGACTGATCCAACTTCAGGAGGCCGCGATGGCCAAGGTCCGCGACGGCATCACCACCGTCGAGGAGTTGGTGCGGGTGTTCCCGCCGCCAAAGCAAACCGTCAAGAGCTGACCTCGACCGCATTCACTCAACCGATCTGATCCCAGCACGAACGATTGCAGGCAGCCGACCGCCGCCCGCTTCACACTTCGGACCGACCGCATGTTCATCGCCTTCAATGCCATCCTGATCGCGCTGGTCCTCCTGATCGCCTATTGGTGGATGAATCAGGGCTTCTTCAGCGCTGTCCTGCACTTCGCATGCGTCGTCGTCGCCGGCGCCATCGCCTTCGCGGTGTGGGAACCGGTGGCGATGATGATGCTCAAGAGGGACATCCTCACCAACTACGCATGGGGCATCGGTCTCCTCGGGCCCTTCTGCGTTGCCCTCTTCCTAACACGATTGGCCAGCGACAAGCTCGTCCCGGACAATTTGAACTTCCCGCAATGGGTGAACTTCAGCTTTGGCGCCGTGTTTGGCGTTGCCAGTGGCGTCCTGACCATGGGCATGTGTCTCATCGGCGGCGGCTTCATTCAGTCGTCGCGGGATGTCATGGGGTTTGCAGGTGCGGTTCGCACCGTTGAGTCTCGGGGAGCTCCGAACTTCGATAACCAGCGCCTCTGGGTGCCGATGCACTCGATCACTGAAGGCTTCTATGCCTGGCTTTCGGCGGGCGCTCTTGCTCCCGAAGTGGGAACGCCTCTGCGGGATGCCTACCCCGGACTTGCGGACGTTGCCTTCGGTCTCTACCGCGATTCCTACCGCGACGGAAAGGCCCGCACATCGATCACGCCAAAGGCGATCACGATGAAGCGTCTGTTCTATTCGGGGAATCTCGAGGTCGACGGACCGGCCATGGCATCGTGGGTCGTCGAAATGGAAATCGGGATGGAGGCAACAGACTCTGGAGGAGTCCTGTCGGTCTCGGCGGCTCAGATTCGATTGATCGAAAACGTGCCCACGGGTCAGGATCGCGCGCCGCGCACCGCCCATCCCTTCGCATTCAGTCAACCAAGCGACGTTGGCACCGGCATGACGCTCGCCCTGTTCGATGACGTCACGGCCTATGCCTCCAACGTGCCCGGCCAGCAACTGACGCGGCTCTTCTTTGCCTTTCCCGCGACGAATCTCGGGAACATGTCAGACCCGCCCGAGTTCCTCCAGATCAAGGGCCTCCGCGTCCGATTGCCCCAGCCTGAGGGCAATACCGAGTACGACGGCCGTGACCTCGCACTCATCATGCGGGGCGTCGATGCATCGGTGGCCGGAAACCCGGTCCTGACGAACCCGGACCAGAAGATGATCCGGCCGAAGGATCTCACCTCCGATCTCACCATCACTCCAGCGAACGGCGCGGTCGGCGAACTCGGAAACATCGAGCATGTCGACAACTACCTGACCTTCGGCAAGGAAAACTTCCAGAAGGGCGGCAAGCCGGCTTCGAAGGCAAACCGCGTCAAGGGCATCTACGCCCCCGAGGGCACGGCTGTCCTTCGGCTGAACATCTCCCGCGGCGACAGCAGCATTGACGTTTGGAACTCCCGCTCTGACTACCGGAAGGAAGCCGGCGAACAGGCGGCCCTGATGCTGGTCGACTCGGAAGGCGCCACCTACCTCCCGACCGGTTACCTGTGGGTCAACAACGACAGCGTCGAGGTCAGGCTCGAAAAGGCCGGGCTCGCGACGATCGGTGACTTCCCGCCTCAATCTTCGTCGGGTGGCAATGAGCTCTATGCCATCTACCGCGTGACCGTGGGACGCAAGATCGTCAGTGTGCGTTTGGGAAACATCGTCCTCGCCAACGCCGAGTTCGAAGTGACCACCCAGTCCAAGCGCTGAGTTCGACGTCGGGCTGAGATATCCACACGACCGCGAGCTTCGGCTCGCGGTTTTTTTTCATTGCCGATTTCCCCCAAAACGGGAGAACGCCTCTCGGCGCTCTGTACCATCGGCTGCATGAGTAGCGCCCCACCCCCGCCACCGTCGTTTGGTTCCGGTGGCCACAATCCCGCGTACGCAGCTGGCTCGTCCATCCGATCCGCTGACCCGTCACCCCACCGAACGGTCGTAGAGGTCGTCGCACGGCGAGGCGGAATGGGCCAGGCTGTGATACTGGTGCTCACGTTGGGGCTCATCATCAGCGCGTTCGTCGTGGGACTCGTCTTCGGTGCCGTTGCCGCACTCGCTCCGCAACAAGGGACGGGTCTTCCGCTCGAGTCGGTGGTCCGTGAGGGAAGCGGCGACGATCGCATCGCCGTCATTGCCGTGGAAGGTGCCATCGACGGCCAGGCCAGCGATGAGGTCACCCGCGCTGTGTCCCATGTCCTGGCCGACAACCGGTTCAAGAGCGTCGTCCTGAGGGTGGACAGCCCCGGTGGAGCGGTGAGCCCGAGCGATCGAATCTGGCGCGACATCGAGCGGCTGCGAACGGCTGGATTGCCCGTGGTCGCGAGCTACGGCGGTGTTGCGGCCTCGGGTGGTGTCTACATCAGTTGCAGCGCCGATCACATCGTCTGCGAACCGACGGGCATGACCGGGTCCGTGGGCGTGATCGCATCCGTGCTGACGTTTGAGGGGCTCATGGAAAAGGTCGGGGTCCAGCCTGTGACCATCGTCGCCAGTGGCTCGCCGAAGAAGGACGACGCCAACGATCTCTACCGGACTTGGGACTCAAGCGACCGGGCCGTGGTGCAAGGCATGCTTGACCGCTCGTACAACATCTTCGTGGACCGGGTCATGACCGGTCGCACAGGGAAGGCGGCTGATCCAGACGAACTTCGGGCTTCTCTCGACGGCCGCGTGTTCGGCGCCGAGGAGGCAAAGAGCATCGGGCTCATAGACTCTATCGGCTACCTCGATGACGCCATTGCTGAGGCAGAAAGACAGGCCGGACTCACCGCAGCCAGCGCCGTGGTTGTGCGCCTTTTTGAGCCCGCTCCATTCTTCGGCAACGGCCTTCTAGGGGTGCGGGCGAACGGCGCCGCGGGGGCCGCTGGCGATGGCGGCCCACTCGACGTGCTGGCGGGTTTCGTCGGCTCGCCACAAGCCGGAGTCGCTTCGCCCGGCAGCGCCTCGAAGGAGCTTGACCTGGATCGCATTCGATCACTGATGACGGAGTTGGCGAGTCCACGCATCGAGTATCGGTTGCACTACTGATCTCGGATTGCGGACGACCCCGGGCCGGACCGTTGCGCGAGTCCTATGCGCGCCGCCATGCCGGAGTCGCGCGCTTGTATCGCATGGGTGGGGACGATCATCATGTTTCACTTGCGGTTCACGACGGGGCGTCGATATCAGGGCCGCGTCCGCGCGGCCTTCATCGAAACGCTGCGGCTTGCGAAGGCGATAGGGGCGACCATTCAATGGCGTCGCATCGGGCCGCAAGACCGAGGTGAGAGGGCGGCCGCCCGCTACGGGAAGTCGCTCGGATGGGAGCTCATCGACGCGAACCTCCGCATTGGCCACGATGAGGGCGACCTGCTCTTTCTTGACGAATCGAATGCCCCGATCCTCGTCGAGGTAAAGTCCTCCCGCGGCGGCCCGATCGACCCGGTCTACCACGTCGATGCCGCGAAGGCCGCGTGCCTGCGCCGACTTTCGTTGGCCCTGTCACAAGACCCCCGCTGGCCAGGACATGTGCCCCGCATCGATGTGATGACCGTTCGGCTTTCTGCCGACGGCCCGTCCGCCGACGAGGTGCTCCACCACTATCGCCAGGCGATCGAGGAAGGCCGTCGCCCGCGAGGTCGCGGAGTCCTGCGACCGTAGGCCGGGGCACGGGAGCCCGCGTCGAACGCGACAACCCACCAGCGTTCTCTCGCTCTCGCCCTCTACTGCAGACCCGCCGAACAACGAAGGCCGCTCCGCGAGCTACTGCCGCCAATACCGCTCAAGGGCGATTTCCTTCAACCGGCTCAGGATGCGTTCGATATCGTCAGACACCCAACGGCTGCGCAACCGCTCGATGTATCGACCTCGTTCGTATCCGCCGCGGATCGCGTCCAACTCACGCCGAAGCTGGATCTGTACCTTGGGGTCATAGAGCGAGCGGGGTGGATCCTGCTTTACCTCCGCAATGGCGAGCCATGTCCTTGAATCCCCGCGCTCGATGGCCGGGCTCAGTTGCCCAGGCGTGAGTCCGCGGAGGTTTGTCTTGGTGGTTGGCGTGAGGTCGGCGCTTCCATCAATCGCCGCTGCGACATCCTCACCTGGCTTGACCGGAATCTCGATGAGCACGCCGCCCTTTTCCAACTGAAGCGACTGGGCAATCTCCGGGAACCTCTTGCCCTCGGCGATCCACGCCTGGACCTTCGCTACCTTGTCGGCGTCGACGTTCGCATTCAGGGTCAGAATTCCAACGACCACCATCTGCGGCGGGTTGAACTCTCCCTCTCTCGCCAGATACTCACGCTCGATGTCACGCCAGGCGACGATCGTCCGAGGCTTCACCTTGCGGTCGAGGAGGTATTGCACCAGCGAGGCATCTCGCCGCTGTTGAACGAACTCCTCGATGTCCATGCCCAACTCGTCGCGCATCCGTTCGCGGGCCTCCTCACGGCTGCCGGAGTACTCGGCGATGGTGCCTTCCTGAAGCGACTTCACCCAGCCGAAGAAACCCTGCTGCTGCTCGGGCGTCAGTTGGCTCTCGGCCTCGCTGATGATGAGTTCGCTGTTGACGAAGTCCTCGAAGCGAGCCTCGAGGATCATCTGAGCCTGTCGCCAGCCGCTCAAGCGATCGCTCGCCTGAGCGAGCTCGATGAGTTTCGCCTCGATCGGTTCAAGGAATTCCTGGGCGAAGACCGGCCGACCGTTGATCTGGCCAACCAGCGCATCGACGATCCATACGTCCCCACCGCGAGTGCTTTCGGGCGTAAGGGTGTTGGATGGGGTGCTCGTTGAGGGTTTCGCGACCGCCGGCTTCTGCTGCGTCGTGGCGCCCGAAGGAGCGCTTCCGGACGTCGAAGATGAACCTGCGACGACATCTCCCGCACCCGGGGTCGTCGGTGGCGTCGCAGTTCCCTCGTGGTCGGTCGTTGCTTCCTGCTCGCTGGCTTGTGCGCCTTGCTGAAGGTGCGGTGAGGCGCCAACAATAGTCCCCGCTGGAATGGGCTGCGAGAATTCCGCAAGTGAGACCGCTCGCGCGTCCGGACGATCCTCCCACAGGGCGGAGCACCCTGTCAGGCAACAGCTCCCCATGAGGCATCCGGCCATGAGGGTCGCTCGAGGACCGGAAAGGTCTCTCAGCCATTCGCGTCTGTTGCGCTTGCTACGCCTGCGTCGGTCGCCATCGCAATCGCCATACGAATCCATGGCGCTTGGGGCATGGTCCACGTCGCTGGTTCGGGGACTTCGCATCGCGGCGGAGTGTAGCGGTTTCGCTCGCAGGCCTTTGGGCGGGCCATCGGGGCAAACGTCACGTGCCCGGCCACACGCTCGCAGCGCCCCCACCGTGGCCCTGTGGCCGGGGAAACGGAGCGAGGCACCCCGTATACTTGCCATCATGCCCGATTCAACCGATCCAGCGAATCCGCGTGGCGCAGCCCCGAAGCTTCACATCGACAGCGACTGGAAGGCACAGGCCCAAGCCGAGAAGGAACGCCTTGCCCAGCGCGAAGCAGAGCGGGAACACGATCGCGAGGCCCGCGGAGGCCGCGGAGCCGAGGGCGAGGAGTTCCCCCCCGCCGACTTCAAGGCACTTGCCGGGATGCTCGCGTCCCAAGCCCTCATGGGCCTCGGTGCCTACGGCGATGAGCAAGGTCGCATGATCGTTGACCTGCCGGGCAGCCGTTTCGCCATCGACCTTCTTGGCGTCCTCGAGGAGAAGACCAAGGGCAACCTCACGGCCGACGAGGCCAAGGAGCTCACCTCGATGCTGGCCCAACTCCGTTCCCGCTTCATGCAGCTTGCGACCGCGGTTGCCCAGCACATGCAAGCCCGCGCGACGGAGCCAGCGGCCAGCGGTGTAGCCGGACGTATCGATCCCCTCGGAGGACTGGCTGCCGGCGTTCCTTCGATGGGAACGGGTGCTTCGCCGAATCCGGGGAAGAAGCCAACGATCGAGCTGCCCTAACAGCCTGTAGCGAATCTGCTCTGCCAGCATTGCGATTGGTGCAGCAATGCCAATCGTAGATTGACGACGGGAACTCCGACTCTCGCTTCATGATGAACATGAGGAGCGAGTCTGTCAGCGCGTCACCCAAACGCAGGAACGGCAGACTTTGGAGCACGTTCCTCACCAGCCGAGCACGCTCGCAACGACCCACACCGTTGCAGCTCACCCTATACTCCCCGTTTCTCCGCTTCGCCCTGTCGGAACGGCCGGACGGCCTGTTCCTTTCGAGGGTGATGTCGACCCCTGAGGCTTGCCCGTATGTCCTCTTCCGAAGCCGGATCTCACCCGGATGCTGCAGCCAACCAAGGGCCGCAGAGTCCATTCGACCGCCATTACCACCTTCTGCGCCGCCTTCACTCCCTGAGTGGGGTTGTGCCCGTCGGTGCGTTTCTCATTCCGCACCTGACGACCAACTCCTCGATCGTTTGGGGCACGTTCCTCAACGCTTCCAAGTACCAGGGGCTTGAGGAGGGTGGTGCCGGCGTGGCGACCTTCCAGCACGAGGTCGACTTCATCCACTCGCTGCCCGCCTTGATCTTCATCGAGGCGTTCGTCCTGTGGATTCCGATTCTCTTTCACGCCCTGCTCGGCATGCACTTCGCCCAATCGGGCCGGCCGAACCTTGACCGTTACGCCTACCAAGGGAACATCCGCTACTCGCTCCAGCGGATCACCGGCTACATCGCCTTCCTATTCATCGTGATGCACGTGTTGAGCTTGCGATTCGGCGTCGAGTTTGGCGGCATCATGCCCTCGTTCGATCCGCATGTCGCCTCCTCGACTACTGCACTGCACTTCCAGAACGGCACCACCGGCCTCGCTATGGCCGGGTTCTACCTGCTGGGCGCGTTGGCCATCGTCTTCCACTTCGCCAACGGTCTCTGGACCGCCGCGATCACCTGGGGCCTGACCATCAGCGTGCCCGCCCAGCGTCGCTGGGGCTACGTCTGCACCGCCATTGGCCTTGGCCTGGGTGGCGCAGCGGTGGCCGCGGTCGTCGGTTTCGCCACGCTCAATGTCGAAAAGGCCCAGGCGGTCGAGAAGCAGCTTCAGGCTCATGCGGCCGTCTCGGCGTCCTGAGCCCACGCGTCGACCCTTTCGTACCCCTCCCCTTCCTCCGAACCATGTCCCGGCCCTGCGACCCCATGCCGCGTTCCGGTACTGCCTCAGCCCAACCAGTCAGGTCATCATGAACCCCAAGCGACGAGTGATCGTGGTCGGCGGCGGACTCGCCGGCCTCGCAGCCAGCATCCGCATCACCGAAGCGGGCGTGCCTGTCGACCTCTTCTCGATGGTCCCGGTGAAGCGCTCGCACTCGGTCTGCGCTCAAGGCGGCATCAACGCCTGCAACGAGGTCGCCCGCCAGCAGGGCTACTCGGAGTTCGAGCACTTCGAGGAATCCGTCTACGGCGGTGACTTCCTCGCCAACCAGCCGCCGGTCTACGAGATGGCCACGTGGGCCCCGAAGATCATCGATCTCCTCGACCGGATGGGCGTTCCCTTCAACCGCACCGCCGAAGGCCAGCGTGACCTCCGACTCTTCGGCGGGTCGCTCTACAAGCGAACCCACTTCGCAGGGGCGACCACGGGCCAGCAACTGATTTATGCCCTCGACGAGCAGGTTCGCCGCGCGGAAGCCGAAGGCAAGGTCACCAAGTACGAACACTGGGAGTTCCTCCGCCCGATCATCGATGGCGACGGCAACTGCCAGGGAATCGTCGCCCAAGATCTTCGCACGATGCAGATCCGGGCCTTCCGCGCCGATGCCGTCGTCATGGCGACCGGCGGCTGCGGTCTGGTCTTCGGCAAGAGCACCAACTCGGTCATGTGCACCGGCGCCGCGGCAAGCCGCTGCTACCAACTCGGCACCTGGTACGGCAACGGCGAGTTCATCCAGGTCCACCCGACCGCGATCCCTGGCGCGGACAAGCTCCGTCTCATGAGCGAATCCGCCCGCGGCGAGGGGGGTCGCGTCTGGGTGCCGAAGCGAAAGGGCGACAACCGCGACCCGCGGCAGATCCCCGAAGCCGAGCGCTATTACTTCCTCGAGGAACGCTATCCGGCCTACGGAAACCTCGTCCCGCGTGACATTGCTACCCGCGAGATCTTCAACGTCTGCGTGAAGGATGGCCTCGGCGTCGGCGGCGAACGGCAGGTCTACCTCGACCTCACCCACCTCGGCCGCGAGTACCTCGAGCGGAAGCTCGGGGGCATCATCGAGATCTACCGGAAGTTCGTCGGCGACGACCCGGCGGAACTTCCAATGAAGATCTTCCCAGGTGTCCACTACTCGATGGGTGGCCTCTACACCGTCTACACCCCGAAGGAAGACCTGAAGGGGATGAAGCTCGGCGCCGCGAACAACATGATGACCAACATCAGCGGGCTCTACGCCTTCGGTGAGGTCAACTACCAGTATCACGGGGCCAACCGCCTTGGCGCCAACGCGCTTCTCTCCTGCATCTTCGATGGTCTCTTCTGCGGCGTGAGCGTCGCCAACTTCGTCCGCGATCGGAAGACCTCGGCGAGTGATGCGGCCGCAACCCTCTTCGAGACGAACGCCTCGGCCGAGGAGCGCCGCCAGGAGTCGCTCCTCAAGGGCAACGGCACCGAGAATCCCTACCTGATCGGCACCGAACTCGGCGATGAGATGACCGAAGCATCGACCGTCGTCAAGGAGGAATCACGCCTCCTCAAGGCCCGGGCCAAGATCGCCGAGTTGCGTGACCGCTGCTCGCGCATGCGTTTGAGCGACACCGGCATGTGGACCAACCAGAACCTCTCCTACGCCCGCGCGGTCGAGGACATGGTGATCCTCGCCGACGCCATCATCGAAGGCGGCATCCAGCGCAAGGAATCGCGCGGCAGCCACTACCGCACCGATTACGAACAGCGCAACGACGAGAAGTTCCTGAAGACCACCGTCGCGAAGTTCAACCCTTCGTCAGGCCGCCCCGACCTAAGTTACGAGTCCGTCGAAACGAGCCTAGCCAAGCCGCGCCTTCGCAACTACACGAAGAGCGGGCTGAATTCCTGAGTGGGGAGGACGGATTCACCGCAGAGGCGCGGAGGTTGTAGAGGCCCGACAGAGGGCGCCATCAAGAAGAAGAAGCAAGGGCGGTTGATCTGACGATCGGCCGCCCTCGCTCGTTTCTCCTTCTGGACTCCGCGACCTCCGCAGCTCTGCGATGAACTCTCCTCACCGCAGCATCGGACCGTACAGCGCCACGCAGGTGAAGAGGAGTTGCTGACCCGCCAGAAGGGCCAGGCAGAAGCTCACCTTCCGTGATGCCGGTAGGCAGGTCGTGAGCCAAGCGAGCGTCAGGAGGACCATCGGGTCGTAGTAGCGTTGGAAGATCTGGTAGTTCGCGACGTGCGCCGCGATGAAGCCCGCGAAGGCGGCGAGGATCACGAGTGCCGCGTGCTTGTGGCCATGCGGCTCGATCTCGACGAAGAGCATCGTCAGGAGAAGAAGCCCTGCGGAGCCGCCGAAGAGAAGAAGCGGTGAGCGATCCGCGAAGGTCGGCACGTCCGCGACCGCCCGCCAGACCCACCCGCCGTTACGGCCGGCTTCCTCGCTGGCGGCACTCGGTCCGATCGCGGCCAGAAGCGCCCCCGTCACCGCCACGGCAACCAGGAGCCCGGGGCGAAGGAGGAGCGTTCGCGCAGCCCGGTGGACCAGCGGCAAAAGGCACAGGCCGTACGCGGCGATGAGCGTCAGGGCGTAGCCGATCGCCGCCGGATTCGTCCCGCTGGCATGCAGTCCACGGAAGCGCGGCGGGACGAGCCCCTTCCAGAGGAGGACGAAGGTTCCTAACACCACGATCGATAGAAACGCCGCCGCCATCGTCACGCCGGTGCGCCGCCGACCGCCCAACCACCAACTCGCGGCGATCGGGGCGAGGAGCCAGAGGTTGATCTGTCGCGTCGCGACCGCCAGAGCCGCCGCCGCGCCTTGGGTCAGGCGCGAACCGGCCTCGGTGGTCCCGAACGCCGCACTCCCGATCGCGATCGCCACGAGGGTGAGCGAGAGGTTGTCGGTCATCATCCAGATGGCGTTGCCGAGGACGTAGGGCGAGACAACCAACGGAAGTGCGGTGAGGAAGGCCCGGGCGACGGAGGTGCGCCGCCGGGCGAAGGCGAAGACCACCCACCCGAACGTGACCGCAAAGAGCGCGTTGACGGACTGGAGCGCGATCGACGTCTCCGGCTCCTCACCGACACCGACGAGTTGGGCCACGCCGGCAAGCACCCAGTGGTAGAGCGGTCCCGTCGCTGAGTTGTAGTCGTAAAGGTCAACCCTCGGCCACGTCTGGGCCCATTCGCGAACCAGCGGCAGGTGGAAAAAGCGGTGGTCGAAGGCCTTCGGATCAAGCTGCCCGGTGAGAATCGCCGGGAGCGTCAACGCCATCACCACCGCAATCAGCCCAAGCACGGCCAAGAGATCCGGCACGCGCGAGGGTCGGCCCGCGTCCGCCTGGCTCATCGCCCCGCACCCGTCGCCGCCGGAGCCACGTCGACCAGGAAGAGGTCTCCAAGCAACACCGCCACCTGCGGCATGTAGAGCGTGGCCACCACGCCGATGATGAAG
Source organism: Phycisphaerae bacterium (assembly GCA_016795065.1). Taxonomy (GTDB): domain Bacteria; phylum Planctomycetota; class Phycisphaerae; order Phycisphaerales; family SM1A02; genus JAEUIT01. Next base: position 68,924 of record JAEUIU010000053.1, on the reverse strand, counting down.
AGGCCGATCGCGATCGAGACCGAGCGATCCTCCAAGAGCGCCGAGAGCGGGCTGTCCGACATCGCCTCGTTGGCCCGCCGGAAGAAGCGATGGACCACGATGAGGACCAGCGGCGTCAGCATCGCGAAGCCCAAGGCCCGCACCCCAAAGATCCGTTGGGCGTGCGTCGAGAGCGAGTACATCAGGTACATCAGGACGGTGAGCGTGCCGCTAATTCCCAGCAGCCAGTTCAGCTCAAACGGGTTGTCGTACCCGGCCCGGCTCTTCCACTCCGTCGCCCCGGCCTTCCGGGCGCTGGTCAGGTCGCAGAGCCTCTTGATAAAGCCCAGGTAGAGCGTCAGCGAGAAGACACAGGCGATGAGCCACGGCGATACCTGCACACCGATCGCGAACGCGCCGCAGGCTGCCCGCAGCGAGAACCCGACCGCCAGAGCGGTGACGTCGACGAAAATCACCCGCTTCAACTTCAGGTTGTAGAAAAGCTGCAAGCAGGCATAGGTGACCATGCAGACGCCTGCACCCCAACTGGCCGCGAAGCCACAGCCGATGCCGGCCGCGATCGAGGTCACGCCGACACCCAAGGCTGATGACGGGGCGATGGCACGACTGGCCACCGGACGCAGCCGCTTGACCGGATGCAACCGGTCCGACTCGGCATCCAAGGCGTCATTGACCATGTAGAAGCCGCTTGCCGCAAGACAGAAGGCAATGAACGCCAGAAGCGTGGCGATGAGCTTGTCGGCGATCTCCCCTCGCTCCAATGCCGAGGTGATTGGGAGCTGGTTCGGCAGCCAGAAGAGGGCCGCCAGCAGCACAAAGACGTTCTTGGTCCAGTCGCCCGGCCGGGCGAGCTTCAGCCAACTGCGCACTCCACCTGCGGAGCGACCTTCGGGATTGGCGTGAGAGGTGGCCATGCGTGCAAAGGGGCGCCGCTTGCGTCACGAGAGGACGCGACAGCGGGAGTGTCCCTTATCGGCACCCCAGGCGGGGCCGGTCCAGTGTCAAGGAGGAGAGCTTTCGTCTCCGGGAGCGGTCGGGTTCGCCGCAGCCCTCGCTCGAACGCTTCACGTCTCGCCTCGCCCAGCGGGCAAGCCAGCGGTCGGCTCCGGCTGGCTCTACAATCCGGACCTTCCTCCCCAACGCCATGGTTGCTCCCACCACACCCTCGTCCCGTCCCGAGTCCAATGCCGGCTCGGCCCGCCGCACCGTTCGCTTCCGCATTCTCCGCCGCGATCGCCCGGACGGAGCAACCCGTTGGGAGGAGTTCGATGTTCCGGTTGAGCCCGGGGCCAACATCATCTCCTGCCTCCAGTGGATCGCCGCCAACCCGCGGACGGTCGATGGACGCGAGTCAACCCCGGTCGTCTACGACGCGGGCTGCCTCGAGGAAGTCTGCGGCTCCTGCACGATGGTCATCAACGGCCGCGTGCGGCAGTCTTGCTCGGCCCTCATCGACAACCTCCTCACCGAACAGGCCTCGGCCGGCGGCGTGATCACCCTGGAGCCGATGTCGAAGTTCCCGACCCTGCGCGATCTCTCGGTCGACCGGGCCCGCTTCTTCGACGCCCTCAAGCGGGCCAAGGCGTGGGTTCCGATTGACGGCACCTACTCCCTCGGCGCGGGCCCCAAGGAATCGTCGAAGACCCAGGAAACCCGCTACACGCTCTCGACCTGCATGACCTGCGGCTGCTGCCTCGAGGCGTGCCCCCAGTACAACCAGGAAGAGGACGCCGCAAAGTGGCCGACCTCATTCCTCGGCGCGGCGGTCATCAGCCAGGCTCGCCTCTTCAACATGCACCAGACCGGCGCCGAACTCACCGGCGACCGCCTCGACCTCATGATGGGTCAGGGCGGCATCAACGACTGCGGCAACTCACAGAATTGCGTGAAGGTCTGCCCGAAGGAGATCCCGCTCACCGAGTCGATCGCCGCGATCGGTCGCGCGACGACCGTCCACGCGATCAAGAGCTTCTTCAGCGGGCGGTAGGAATTTCGCGTCCGTCATCCGCCGGTCCAGGCGCCCAGCAGGATCGCCAGATCCGCCGCGTCCACCGTCCCGCTGCAGTTGAGGTCAGCGGCACACGGACCCGAGCCGCATGGTCCCCACGCGCCGAGCAGGATCGCGAGATCGGCGCCGCTCACGACGGCATCGCCGTTGAGGTCGGAGAGCGTTGGGACCTCCTGACCGGGATGGGCGTAGAGGTACTGGACCTCGGGGCAACTCAGAACGCGCGAATAGATCTGCACGTCGTCGATCCAACCATCGAAGCCCGCCGTGGGTGCGCCGCCGACGATGACGCCACCGATCATCAATTGAGATCCCGCGTGCACGGAGTATGAACCGGCCGCAACACTCGCCTCTGCGGCGCCACCATCCACGGAGATCGTCTGGGCTCCCCCGGGCGCGAACGTACACACGACGTGATGCCACGCACCGTCGTTCACGTTCACGGGTGCGGTGACGTCGCCGTTGCAACCGTCAGAGACATAGAAGCTCGGACGATTCGGCTCGCCATAGCAGCCGCCACTGGTGCCGGTGAAGGCGAACCAACCGTTGACGACACCGGCGTAGTGATTCGAAATCGGATAGTTGTCGCCGGGCGCGTCCGGGGCGAGCTTGATCCACAGGGAAACGGAGAACGTCGCTCCGTCACCATAGGCGTTGCCGATGGTGATACAGGAGTTGGTGGCACGTGACAGTCTGATCGCGTTGCCTGCCACGCCACGGACGAAAGTCGGCGAGCCGAGAATCGCTCCATGCAGTGCACCAGCCGAGTCATGGGCGATGGTGCCTCGGGTCTCATCAAGCGCCCAGTGGCTCTGGGCGCCGGCAAGGGCCGCCGGGGTCAGGGCGACCGAGGTGAGTCCGAGACCGAACGTGAGGGCGCCGAGCGCGGCATGGTGGCGTTGCATGGCGTTCGAACGTATCTAAAACCCATCTCTGATTCAACTCGCAGCAGCCCCCGAAGCGGTTCAGTGTTCGGCTCTCGGACCAGCCTTCGGACGTTGCTTGATGGCGATCGGCACATAGCCGACTTCGAAGCCCTTCGGCGGCGTCACCAGCAGCGCCGGATCAATCGACGCGAGCGTCCCCGTGGTCGGCGGCGGAAGGTACGTGCGGTCCTTCGTCCACGCCCGATGGAGCAACTCGACGCGTCGCTGCACCTCCTCGCGCTCGGCTGCTGTCAGGTCTGCGTTCAGCATCGCCGGTTGGTCGGCGAAGCGATACCACGCATAGGTCAACACGCTTCCGTCACCGAGGGTGATCTCGAACGGCCCTGCGACCGGTCCAGGCTGACGGAAGGAACTGTTCGGCTCCTCGGGGGTGACGTAGGGACCTTCACCCTCTTCCTTCGGCGTCTCGTAGCGATGGTCGTGAAGGCCGGTCGCCTCGGGCACGTCGCCGCCTTCGACGGCGATCCAGCGTTCACGTTGGCGTTCCTGCTCCTCGTTCGCTCGGTTCTTCCTCTTCTCCAACCGGAAATACTCCGGCAGCCGCGCGACGCGATGCGATCCCTCGTCGACGGTGCGAACGTATCGCTCGTCCCACTGGTAGCCGAAGGTGAAGGGGTCGTGCGTGATCGGTCTGCCGAAGCGTTGCCACGCGATGTCGCGTCGCTCGGGATCGGGGGTGCCGTCGCGGAAGATCCGCCACGTCGAGCCTCCGCCCTGGCCGAAGGCTTGGACGTGAGCCTTCGTCGGGTCGATCTCACCTGACACCGCCGACCCGCCCGCGAACCAGCGACGCAACGGCTCGGTGAGCGCTTCGCCCGTGTAGCTCATCAGGCGATGGAGGACGACGGTCTTGCCGTCCTTGTCGAGCGGGTACGAGGTTGGTGCGACCCGGGCGTAGGTCTGGCCATCGCTCGCTCCGCCTTCGATGGTGGCGATCGTCGCGGGAATCCACTGTGTCTCCATCTGGAACGCCTTGTTCGGATCAGACCCTCGCGTGTCTAACAACTTGCCCGCCAGCTCCGGATGCTCGACCAACGCCGCGGTCCAGTGATGCGGCGTGAAGAACGCGACCGGCCCCTTGAAATTCGCGGTGTTGAGGAAGAGCGTCCAACACTGACCGCCGCTCGGGATTGGCTTGCCGGCCGTCGTCGGCTTCGCATCGACCAGAGGCAGCGGCAGGTATCCATAGCCGAAGAGTTCGCCACACGTCCCTTGGGCGAGATTCAATCCGTCCGGCGGCCAGACGACCCACGGGCTCAGTTGAGCAATGCCATACTTGCCTGCGGGCTTCGACCAATCGCGATTCGATCCGGCGCCGGGTCCATTCGCCCACCAGCAGAAGTTCGGAGCGACGCCGCCCATAATGAACTTCGGCGTATTGGTTGCGAAGCGCGTGTCACGCCACCAGCCGAGCCCGCCTTCGATGTCGGAGTACATGTCCTTGGGCGCGTCGCCTTCGACCTGCCGGTCAAATTGGGCGAACATCCACGTGCCGAAGAGTCCGGTCTGGAAGCGCGAGCCGGGATAATGGTCGACGATCGGCCACGCCGCAGCGTAGAGCGAGAAGCCGGCGTTGAACTCCTTCGGCACCTGCTCGGTCGGAACGAGCATGTAGCCGGACATCTCCCCTTCCTTCGTCGTGACCTTCGGGGGCACGGGAAGCGTCGGCACAAACGCCGGCGCGTTCGGGACGACCAGCGATCGCATCGCTTCGCCGAGCGCCTTGCCGACCAGGAAGTAGGTCTCGGCATTGCCGAACTCGTGATGTCCGTGGGTCGGACAGGGCGAGTCGTTCGGATCGCGCACGAACGCCGCTGTCGGGGCGAAGAGCACCCTGCCGTTCCATTCCTCGCGACGCGAGGCGGCGGCTTGGGCCTTGCGAAGCGCCGCCCACTCGCCGGTCGCTTCGACCCATGCACCGGTGATTTCGCCGACGACCGCGGGCAGTTCGGGGACACCGAGCTCGCGCCGCACGTCGTGGATCAGGTGAACCAGATTCGCCTCGTACTCGGGCACGGCATGCTGCGGATCGCAGCCATCGTTCCAGCCGTGGTACCAGATGAAGCCAGCGACCTCGAGCTGCCGGTCCTTGAGGGCCGGAATCTCGGCACCGGCCTTGGCGATCGCGGTGCGGACGTCGTTGATCATCCGCGTGTAGTAGGGGCCGACCGTGCCGCCGGCCGAGGGCGGACGAAAGTCGACGAAGAGGCTCTTTCCGCCCCATGCGGTCTTGACGAGAAGGACCGGCTCCTCGATCGCGTCGCCGAGGATGTGACCGATCTCAAGCTCGGGCCCAAAGTGATGCTGATCGCGATAGGGCGTGAAGCCAAAGGTCAGCGGCCCGACGGCAGCCGGATCGCCCTCGGGCGTGTAGCGAACGAAGACATCGTCCCGCACCCGCCACGAACCGTCATCGTTTCGCAGATGGGCAACGAGCGGCGCCGTCGCGGGCTTCTCGAAGAGCGAGACGAGCGTGCCGCGGCCGTCGTTGTGATCGCGTTCGAGATCGACGACCCCCTGCCCTTCCATGTTCGATTGGCCGGCGAGAACGAAGACCCTAACGGGCGGCTTGTCAGACGGCTTGTCGGGCCACGGTTCCGTCGTTGTCTGAGGCAGGCACGCGGCGTGAACGACCGTCACCAGGAACGAAGCGGCGAGAGCGAGCATCGATTGAGTGTACGGCGAGAGTCTTCGCGTCTTCCGCTCGCCCGTCGATCCCTCGCGTCACACGACCTCGGCAAGGACCTCATCGGCAAGCAGCAGCCCCGCCCGGGTGAAGCGGAGTCGGTCGGCGACGCGCTCCATCAGGCCGCGCTCAAGCGCCGCAGCCAAAGCCGCTTGGCGCTCCGCGCCCCGCGGCCCTTGGCAACAACGGTCGACCGTGGACTGTGGCAAGCCCTCGCGGAGGCGCAGCCCGAGCATCAGGATCTCACCTGCGCGGGTTTCCTCGTCGACCTTCTCCAGGTCCTGGATGGGCGAGGTCGCCGACTCCGACGCCAACCACGCGCTCAGCCGCGGGACGTTCTTCCATCGCACGCCCTGCACATGGGCGCTGCCACTCGGCCCGAGCGACCACCAATCGGCGTTGTGCCAATACAGAAGATTGTGGCGACAGGCCTCGCCGGGCTTGGCGAAGTTGGAGATCTCGTACTGCTCGAAGCCAGCGGCCTCCAACCGGTCGAGCGTGCACTCGTACATCGCCGCCTCGAGGTCCTCATCGCACGCTTCGAACTGCTTGAGTTCGAGCCGCTTGGTCATCGCGGTATTCGGCTCGTAGGTCAGGCCATAGCAGGAGAGGTGATCAGGTCCGAGTTCCAAGGCCCGGTCCAGGTCCGAGGACCACTCCGCCAACGTCGACCCGGGTATGCCGAAAATGAGATCAAGATTCAGGCGTCGGATGCCCGCCCTGCGGAGCCGCTCGACCGCCCGACCGACGCTGGCCGGGTCATGCCACCGCTCGAGGGTCTTGAGATGGGCCGGGTGAAAACTCTGTACCCCGACGCTCACGCGGTTTACCCCTGACGACACCAGGATCTCGGCGACCTCATCGGTGACCGTCTCCGGATTCGCTTCGACCGTCCACTCGAGCCCTGCCACCGGGCGACCGTCGGGCCCTCGGGTCACCGGTTGCAGCGGAAGCCGCTCGGCCAGACCCGTCAGCAGAGCTCGAAGCAACTCCGGCCGAAGGAAGGTCGGCGTTCCGCCGCCGACGAACACCGTCTCGATGGGCCCATCGAGGACGCCCGCGGCACGTCCGGCGTCGGCTTCGCGCAACAGTCGATGGACATAGGCCGGTTGGCGATCCTCGCGGTCGACAAACGAATAGAAGTCGCAGTAGTGGCACTTGTGAAAGCAGAACGGGACGTGCACATAGACGCCCCGCACTCGGGCACTCCCCGGTGCCACGCGCCGCAGGGCCTCTGCGGCGGTCTGCCCGCGTTCAAGCGGGCCCCCCAGTTGGCCCCCCATTTGGCCCCCAAGCATGGCAAGCCCGATCACCCGCTCGGACGGACCGGCGGCGGATCGGGCTTGGGGAGGTCGTTGGGAGTTCGCGTCGCTGGACGTAGCGTCGTCGGTCACACACAAAGCGTACCGAAGGGCCTCACGCCGCGCTGCGTTCGTTGTCCTTCTTGTCGCCTCGGTCGTTCTTGTCGGCGCGGGGTGGCGCCGGAGCCTGACGGGGCGCAGCGGGGATCTTGATGTTCGTGCCGCAGTTCCGGCAGCGGACGAGCTTGCCCCGGGCGTTGATCGGAACCGCCAAGATCCGCTGGCAATCCAGCTTGGGACACTTGATGCGGACCACATCATCGCGGCCGGAGCCGTGCGGGGCGTTGTTCGCGGATGAGCCTGAGGTACTCACGGGATCGAACGCAGTATCGGCCCAGATCGCCTTGGGCTTGAACCAGATACATGCAAGGCCGTGTGAGTTTTTCCCGTCCCCGTACAATCGCCTCCGGGCGCGAACGCGGCCCCCGCGATCGCGCAACGTGGGTTTCGCCATTCCTCGTATCGACGACCCGCTTTCCACCCGTTACCGACCTGCTCTCCCTTTGGGACACACCCTGTAACCGCCATGGCCAGCTCCCCTCGGAATTCCATCGCCGCCGCCGTTCCCAATGCCGCCGTCGTCGGCCTCCAGTGGGGCGATGAGGGGAAAGGCAAGATCGTTGATCTGCTGACCGCCCGTTACGACACGATCGTGCGCTACAACGGCGGCGCCAACGCCGGACACACCGTCGTCGTCGGTGACCAGAAGTATGCCCTGCACCTGATCCCCTCGGGAATCCTCTATCCCGAGAAGCTGAACGTGGTCGGCAATGGCACCGTCATCGATCCGGAGAAGCTCCTCGAGGAGATCGAGAAGCTCCAGGCGCGTGGCGTCCTCGTTGGCGAGAACCTGAAGGTCAGCGACCGGGCCCACGTCGTCATGCCCTATCACAAGGAGCAGGACGCGGCTTTGGAGGACTTCCTCTCGTCGAAGGCCGGGAAGGACAATGGCGGTCTCTCGATCGGAACCACCCGTCGCGGCATCGGCCCAGCCTACGCCGACAAGATCTCGCGCTCAACGGCCATCCGCATCGGTGACCTGCTCGAGCCAACCATCCTTCGTCGCAAGCTCGACCTCATCTGCGGCATCCGCACCGCCGAGCTCGAAGCCCTTGGCGTTCGTACGCGTCCGCTGCGGGCCGACGAACTCTCCGAGCGCTACGCCGCCGTCGGCGAGCGCATTCGCCCGCACGTCACCGACACGGTGTACCTCCTGCATGACCGCCTCGACCAGGGCAAGTCGCTCCTCTTCGAAGGCGCCAACGCTTGCCTCTTGGACATCGATCACGGCACCTACCCCTACGTGACCAGTTCCAATTGCTCCACGCTGGGCATTCCGGCCGGCACGGGTGTCCCGGGAAGCCGTATCGACGTGGTGTATGGCATCATGAAGGCCTATTCAACGCGCGTCGGCGCTGGGCCCTTCCCGACCGAGCAGATCAACCCCATCGGCGAACGGATCCGGGAGCGGGGACGCGAATACGGAACCACCACCGGGCGGCCGCGTCGCTGCGGATGGCTCGATCTGGTCGCGGTCCGCTATTCGTCGATGATCGCCGGGGCGACCGCCATCGCCTGCACGCTTTTTGACGTCCTGACCGGGTTCGACGAACTCAAGCTCTGCGTCGGCTATCGCCTTCCCGACGGTTCCGTCACCCAGCGCTTCCGCCCCGACGCCGATCGGCTTGGCCTGGTCGAACCGATCTACGAAACTCTGCCGGGCTGGTCCGAAGAACTTCGTGATTGTGACGAGCGATCTTCACTTCCGCCGAACGCCCGCCGCTACCTTGAGCGTATCGAGGAGTTCGTGGGCGTCCCGATCGAGATCATCAGTGTCGGGCCCGAGCGAAACCAGACGCTCGGTGGCCGCACGTTGGTCGGCGTCTGACGTTCCTCGCCGCCGCCTGGTTCCCTTATCCGTTCTTCCGTGACGCTCGTTCGGCCCAATCCTGCTGACCCACCCGCCGCTTCCCCGCCGGCCGATTCGCCAGCCGAGCTACCGGCTGGTCTTCTTCGGGCCCGCCTCCCGCGGCATGTTGCCATCATCATGGACGGCAACGGGCGATGGGCCCAGTCACGCGGCCTGCCCCGAGCGTTGGGCCATCGCGCTGGCGCGAAAACCGTTTTGACCATCGTCGAAGAGTGCAAGACCCTCGGGATCGAGGCCCTCACCCTCTACTCCTTCTCCAGCGAGAACTGGAAGCGGCCGGCCGACGAGGTTGCAGCCCTCATGGAACTCTGCCGGGAGTTCATCCGCTCGCAGTGCGAGACGATGATCCGCAACAACATCCGCTTTCGGCGGATCGGGCGCCGGGATGGCATGCCCACACCGGTCCTGGATGCCTTGGACGAGGCTGAACGGGCCACTGCCCATTGCACCGCCTTGACCCTCTGCTTGGCGTTGAATTACGGATCGCGAACAGAACTGGTGGATGCCACGCGTGCGATCGCACAGCGCGTCGCTCGGGGCGAGCTTGCCCCCGACGCGATCACCGAGGCGACCATCGAAGAGCATCTCTATACCCACGGGCTCCCCGACCCAGACCTTCTGATTCGCACCGCCGGCGAGCGTCGGATCTCCAACTACCTCCTCTGGCAGATCAGTTACGCTGAACTCTTCGTGGCGAACACGCTCTGGCCCGACTTTGGGCCCTCGGAACTCCATGAGGCCCTCCGCGACTACGCCTCCCGGCAGCGGCGCTTTGGCGATGTTGGCGAACCGGCAAAGACCTGACCTCTAGGTCCGAGGCCTGTTCAGGCCGTCCCTGGAGCGGCGGCTGGCGAAAAAGAACCTCAAACGACGCCCCACCGCTTGGCAGGGTGTGGAAGCCACAAGTATTCTTTGATCTGGTCGGAACTTACGGCCCGTCGCCAACGGACCGTACCGGCCCGCTCGCTTCCAGGTCGCATCCCTCACGATCCGTTATCGGTTCCCTCGCGAACCGGCGGTCACATGGCCCATGGCCATCGGGTGGTGCCCTCGATCGCGAGCGAGGTGTCGTCCATTGCCCTCGCGGAGGATTGCATGCGCGTGTCGCTGCCCCGATTCGGATCCATTGCCCTGTCCACGCGCCTCATTGGCGGGATCTCGTCGCTGGCGCTCGCCGTCGCGGCGGCTCATGCGGGTGTCTCCGCTCCCCCTCGACCCGACCAGCACAAGCCTGATACCGCGGGATCGCGTTCACGAGTCGAACGGGCTGAGGCGCTCGCCCCGATTCCGACCGATGTCGAGGCCGTGCCCTTTGGCGAATCGCGACTCAACGCCGCGACCCTGAGCATGATGGTCGAAGGGTCGGTCATCGAACTCCCCTCGGCCTTCGGCCCCGTGAGGATGAAGCTGGTCGAACGCACCAAGACGTACCTCGGCTCGCATGTCTACTCCTTCGTCGGGGACCCGACGATCGGAACGGCACTCGGCTCGGAGGCCCGCATCGTCGTCAGTGACGGCCAGGTCGGCGGCTTCATCCGAGCCCGCGACGGATTCGAGGCGATCGTCCGTCCGCTCGAAGATGCGAGACAGTCGTTGACCTTCCGCCCCTTCGGTCCAGCCGAACAGGATGGCTGCCAGGTCTTCTCCGCAGTCGCGAAGGCAGGTCAACAGGAAGGCGAAGGCGGCATCGCCGGAGGCTGCGCCGATGCGGCGTCGATGCAAGATGTCCTGGTCATCGTGACGCCCGCCGCCATCGCCGAAAACGGCGGCTCGACTGCGACGAAGATCCTCATCGAAGCGGCGATGGTCGATACCAACACGGCGCTCAAGAACAGCGAGAACGACAATCGCGTTCGCCTCGTCGAGATTTTCGGCTTCGACTTTCCCGAATCCGGGGACATCGGCACGGACCTCGACGCCCTGCGAGTCGCCGATGACGGCGTCGGTGACTTCATTCACACCTTGCGGGATCTCTACGCGGCCGATCTCGTCCAGCTTGTCGCCGACACCGCCGGCGCATGCGGCGTCGCTTACCTCTTCGACGATGATGAGAGCTACGGCTTTAGCGTCGTCGCCGATACGTGCCTGGGCAGCTATGTGCCCGCCCATGAACTCGGCCACAACTTTGGCTGCTGCCACGCTGTTGGCGACGGCGGCGGATGCGACGATGGCGGCTATTTCCCGTACTCGAATGGCTACCGCTTTACCGGCGGCTCGTCCACGCTCTGGCGCACGGTGATGGCCTATGACCCCGGCACGCGCATTCCGTACTTCTCGAATCCGAGCGTCTTCTACGACGGTCATGCCACGGGCGTGGCTGGCTCCACCAGCGCCGCGGCCGACAATTCGAGGACGATTGACCTGACGGCGTTGGCGGTCTCGAACTTCCGCTGCTCGGACGAACCGACCGTCGACTGCAATAGCAACGGAATCCCGGACATCGTCGACGTCATCGACGGAACGAGCGAGGATTGCAACGAGAACGGGGCTCCGGACGAGTGCGACATCGCTCTCGGCTTCAGTGAGGATGAGGACAAGGACGGCGTGCCCGACGAGTGCGGTGACCTTCCGAGCAAGTTCTACCCCAACGATGCGGGCGACAGCCGCGTCCTCGACGCGGCTGGCTTCTCGGCCGCGATGGGTCGTGGCCTTGTCCCCAGCGGTCAGACCCTGCCGCTCAACGCGGTGTTGGGCGCCTACGGCGATGACGAGGCAGGCGCTAACGCCGGAGCGGCGTATGTCTTCAACTCCGCGGGAACCCAACAGGCCAAGCTCACCGCTGCCGATCCCGATCCTGGCGCCAACTTCGGTCGAGCGGTCGACACCTGGTCCTACATCCCGCCCGCCTTGGCTCCCAAGCGGGAGTTCGCCGTCGTCGGCGCGTACCGCGCCGATGTCGATGGGGACCTCGAGGCGGGCATGGCCTACGTCTTCTCGTCCGACAACGACGGCGCCTGGCTTGAGCGAAAGGCCTTGGCCGCAGCCGATGGGAAGCCCCATGATTGGTTCGGCTTCTCCGTCAACATGACCCGCATTCCCGCGGACAGCAACCACACGCTCTTCGTCGGAGCGCCGCAAGGCAACAGCGGAAAGGGAGCGGTGTACATCTACCGTTACCTCGACGCCAACACGACGACCCTCTCCAAGAAGATCGTCCTCCCGCAGTCCTCGGTTGGGGCTGACTTCGGTTGGTCACTGGCCAGCGACAACTTCGTCACGCTCATTACGCAGAATCCTGTCACGCTTCTCCAGCGGGCGATCCTGGTAGCTGGCGCTCCTGGCTTTGACGACGACACCGGCCGGGTCCGCGCCTACGAGCGGACCATTTCGGCCAATAGCACCTTCCCGAGCACCGGGGCCACGATCGAGTTGAGCGCCGGTCTCAGTGAGCCCGGCGACCGATTCGGCGAGGCGGTGGCAATTGCCGACAATTGGCTGGCGATCGGCGCACCTGGCCGCGATGGGGGCCGTGGCGCGGTGTACGTCTACGAGCGAACCAACCTCAACCAGTGGCAACACCGCCAGACGTTCACGTTGAGCGATGCCTCTCCCTCCGACCGTTTCGGTGCGTCCGTATCGATCAGCATTGCCGTCGACGGTGCGGTCTGGCTGGCTGCCGGCGCGCCCCGATTTGATCAGGAAGTCGCGGTCGGGACGCTGATTGATTCGGGCCTGGGCTTCATTCGACGCAAGCCTGCGGGTTCGCTGACCTGGAGTGCGGTCAATCCAAACATGCCGACCGATACCCAGGGCGGCGACCAGTTCGGCACATCCTGTTCCATCTTCAACGATGGGGCGACCATCCGGGCCCTCTTCACTGCCCCCTTCGACGACGACACCGGCCTCAACTCCGGCTCGGCCTACTTCCTCCTTCCGACCCTTCCATGAGATGAACGAGCGCTGAACCGATCGCGACGCCCATTCGTCGAGCCGGCTACGCCCCTTCCCTCCATTTCGCCCCCTGGCCACCAGACTCATGCGATTCACCGCTCTCGTCACCACCGCCGCGGCAGCCGCCCTCGCCCTCCTCGCCCAGCCGGCCTTGGGTGGCGAACCGCCCGAGATCTGCGGCATCGCCGAACATAGCTGCGTCGAGGTGTCCCTCGACTCGCCAGGCTGTAACGACAGCGAGTGCTGCGGCATCGTCTGCTCCATCGAACCTGCCTGTTGCGAGACGGCGTGGGATGACCTGTGCGTGGCTCTCGCGGTCAAGTTCTGCAGTTCCTGCGGCCTCTCCTCCAACTCCTGCCTCAGCGAGAATGGCGGGCCCGGCTGCAACGAATCCAACTGCTGCAATTACGTCTGCTCGCTTCCCGGGCTGGACTACTGTTGCACCGTTGCCTGGGACGCCGATTGCGCCGCCAGTGCGGAACTCGTCTGCAACGGCTGCGACGCCCCCGGCGCCGGACGTTGCAACCACGTGCATGAGACCTTCGGCTGCAACGATCCAACCTGCTGCGCGAAGGTCTGTGCGGTCGACCCGGTCTGCTGCTCAGTGACCTGGGATGAGGTTTGCGTCCAGTGGTCGGCCTTCTTCTGCCCGGGGTGCGGGGATCCGGCCGCTGGCAACTGCTGCGTGGCCCACGCAACGCCATTCTGCGATGACGTGGACTGCTGCGAGAGCGTCTGCGCACTGGATGAGTTCTGCTGCGATAGCCAATGGGACGTGAGCTGCGTCGAAGCGGCTCGGGCGATCTGCACGCTGACCAACTGCCTATGCGGAGATCCTGCCTCGGGCGCCTGCAAGGACGTGCATGTCAATCCAGGCTGCAACGACTTGGAGTGCTGCGCGACGGTGTGCCTCTTCGACGAGTTCTGCTGTGTCGTGACCTGGGACGTCGCCTGCAAGAACGCCGCGTCCGCCCTGTGCACCGAGACGGTCAACTGCGGCGCGACGGGCAAGGGATCGTGCTTTGTGCGCCATCGAAGCCCCGGCTGCGACGATGCCGGCTGCTGCGAAGCGGTCTGTGCGGTGGACCCGAACTGCTGTGTCTTCCAGTGGGATCAGGAATGCGCCAATCTGGCCCCGATCGTCTGCACCGATTGCGGTGACATCACCACAGGTTCCTGCTTCGAGGCCCACGGCAACGGCGCCTGCTCCGATCCGGATTGCTGCGATGCGGTCTGCAAGGTCGACCCGTTCTGCTGTTCGGACCAGTGGGACGGCGTATGCGTGAGTTATGCCGAAGCCTTGTGCGCCGACCCGATCCGAAGCTGCGGGTCGGCCATCTCGCGATCCTGCTTCGTCCCGTCCGCCTACCTCCCCGGTTGCGAGGACGCTGGCTGTTGCGTCGACGTCTGCACGTCGCTGGACCCCTTCTGCTGCGAGGTTCGGTGGGACGCGGTGTGTGTCGAAATCGCTCTCGGAGTGTGCGGCAAGGGCACCGGCTGCCCAAATCGAGGCTCCTGCCTGATCGCTCATACCCTGCCCGGTTGCAACGAGCCCATCTGCTGCACGGCCGTCTGCGACATCGACCCGATCTGTTGTGCCACCACCTGGGACGAGCATTGCGCCCTCTACGCCTACGGAGTCTGCTTCGGACAAGCGGCTTGCCCGGGTCCGGATTCTTGCACCAGCTCCCATGGCACGCCGGGCTGCGAAGACCCCGCGTGCTGCAATGTGGTCTGCGCGACCGACCCGGTCTGTTGCATTGAGGCCTGGGACAGCCATTGTGTCAGCGAAGCTCTGGCAAGTTGCCGCCCCGAGATTGGCTGGAACTGCCCCTGCATCGGAAGCTGCTTCGAGGGGCACTCCAACCCGGGCTGTGATGATGAGTCCTGCTGCTCGGGCGTCTGTGCGCTCGACCCCCGTTGCTGCTCGGTCCAATGGGACGCCGACTGTGCCCTCATTGCCCGCTCCTTGTGCTGCGGCGACATCGGCTGCGGCAACTGGTGCGCCGGATCCTGCTTCGCTCCCCACACTCAACCCTTCTGCGACGACGCCGCCTGTTGCGACGCGGTCTGCACCATCGACCCATTCTGCTGCGGCAGCAAGTGGGACGGCCTCTGCGCTGACATTGCCGAGGAACGCTGCCGCGGCCTCTGCGGCAACTCCGCCGCCGGGAGCTGTTTCGTCGCGAAGGCCTTCCCGGCCTGCAACGACACCGAATGTTGCAACGCGGTCTGCAATGTCGACCCGGTGTGCTGCGCGACAGTGTGGGACGCGGCGTGCGTCGACTTGGCAAAGGGCACACGCCGTCGCCCCGGGCTTTGCGACCTCCCCGAATGCGGCGACTTCAATACCGGCGATTGCTGCAACGAGCACGAGCTGCCGGCCTGCGCCGACACCAACTGCTGCGAGGCAGTCTGTGCGACCGACTCCTTCTGCTGCGACACCCAGTGGGACATTGCCTGTGCGGGCCTGGCTCGCGAGGAATCGGCCTGCGGCTGTGTGGACGAATGTGGTGACCCCTGTGCCGGAACATGCTGCGAACCGCACGCCTACCCGCTTTGCGATGACGCCAACTGCTGCGAGGCGGTCTGCGCGTTGGATCCCTTCTGCTGCGAACTCAACGGCGGCACCTGGGACTCGGTTTGCGTCCAGCTTGCCCGGACCCAGAGCGCCTGCGAGACGCCTTGCCCAGAGCCCGACTGCGGCGACCCAGAAGCTGGCAACTGCTGTGCACCGCATCTCGGACCGGCCTGCTCTGATCAGAACTGCTGCGAGGACGTCTGCAATCAGGACAAGTACTGCTGCGACATCGAGTGGGACACGGTCTGCGCGGTGCTCGCCGGCGAGTCCTGCGACATCTGCGAGGCAGACGTCTTCTGCGGTTCCTCTGACGCAGGAAACTGCTTCAAGGAGCACTCCGAACCCTACTGCAATGACTTCGGCTGCTGCACCTTCATTTGCGTGCTGGATGACTCCTGCTGCACCGTGAGCTGGGACGCAACCTGCGTCCAGTTGGCGTCCGATTTCTGTGCCCCCTGAACGCCTCAGGCGACCATCATCCAGGCTGCGAACACGCCTTGGCGATCAAGGCCCGGCGTTCATTGCCGAGTCGAAGGAGAAAGACGTCGAGGGTTCCTGCTGAGGGTGGAGACTCCGAACCTCGCTCGTTGCGGTCCAATCGCCGTCGCAGGGCCTTCGTCCACGCATCCGCGTCGACCGAACCGCCGCGAGTGCGGACCCGAACGTCGTCGGCTCCAAGCCCGCGAAGCGCGTCGGCGATACGGCGTTCATCGGCCGCAGGTCGTCCGATGATCTCGTAGGCCTCAAGCCATGGCGATGCAATCGCGACGTTGCCAGTGACGAGGCCGAGCCCCGCCGCCGGCTCGGCGAGCCCGAGGTCGCGAGCCAGACCACCCAGAAGCCGGCTTCGTTCCAGCGCCGGATCCGGCACAAAGAGATATCGCTCGAAGTCGCTCGCATGGGCGATCGGAACCGCCACGGGTACACCGCGCCGCGTGACCCCGTCAGGCAATCGCGTCGCGAGTCGTTCGGCCGGACCGAGTTCGACCGCTTCGCGCAACGCCCCCATCCAGACAACGAGCTGAATCAGGGTGCGCCGTTCGCTGATCCACTCGAGTCCCCCATCGGCGGGAATGAGAGCCGGATCGGTGCCCGGACCAAGCTTGAGCGCCGCACCACGCGCGGTACGGGTGATCGCCTCACACTCGGCGAGCGATGGCGTGTGGATCGGGGTCAGACTGCGGCGACGATCCGTTTCCACGCGCCGCGCCGGATCGATGTGAATGAGCGCGTCGGGAAAAGTGAGCGTTGTCACGTCCGCGACGCGCGTCGCACAGCCTGCGTTGCGTCCCGCCATCCACGCCCGAAGCGCAGAGCGATCGATCGCCAGTGTCTCGCCTCGGCGAGCAAGCGCCATCGCGTCGCCACCCATGCCCGTGCAGAGATCGACGATCGGGAGACCCCCCGCCCGTGAACCCGCCCCGCCAAAGCGGGCGGCCTTCCACTCCGCGACGCACTCTGAACTGGCCTGCTCGACCGCACTGCGATCGCACACCAACCGTTCCGGGGATGAGAACTTCAGCCTGGCTCGTTCTCGGGCGTCGGCCAGATGAAGGGCAACCCGGACGCACTCCTCACTCCATCGCTGCCGGAGCCGGGCGATGGCGGCAACCCCCGCTCCCTTCGGCTCTTGCCTCATGGCTTCTGTCGCGGACTCGAGGAGGTCAGGCATTTCGACCACCTGTTGCCAAGAGGCCAAGGTGCCGTCCGCGGGCTCGTCCTTCGAATCATCGCCTCGGTCGGTGGTCACGCGGGCCATGGTACGGGCTCGTTCTGCGCCAAGAGAGGGGCGCCCGGGGGGGTGCACGCCGCAGCCAACATGGGAGATTCATGGCATTCCGGCATCAAGGTCCGGAACAGGGAACCCGATCTAGAGAGGTGGCTGTCCGTGATGTCCGACGATGACTCTCTCCCGACGAACAACCCTGGCGATGGGCGGGGCGCTGGTAGCGCTCCTTGTTGCCCTCTACGTTGCCGTCTCGACGGTCATGCTCCACGGCTTCTCCGAGGTGGAGCAGCGAACAACCCGTTTGAACGTCGAGCGAGCCGCACAGGCGATTGACCTCGCTGCAGAGACTCTCAGCACCAAGCTCGCCGATTGGTCGACCTGGGACGACACATACCAGTTCATGGTCGACCACAACGAGGGGTACATCACCTCGAACCTGACCGCGACCGGCCTCGCAGCTCTCAAGCTGCACGGCATGATCTTCTTTCGGCTCGATGGAAGTGTCGTCCACGCCCTCACGATGGTGAGCGACGAGGAAGCCTCGCCCACCGCACCACCCGGCGTCATCGAGGCGATCCAGTCGCAACGTGAGATCCTCGTCGAAGGCGACACGAGCGAAGATGAGCGCCATGGTGTCATGGTCATCGATGGCGTCATCTACCTGCTCGCCTCACGGGCGGTGCTGACAAGTGAAGGCGAAGGGCCGTCGCACGGCACGATTCTCTTCTGCGAACGACTCGATGATGAGCGTTTCGACGAGATCGGATCGCGGCTCCGCGTCGAACTCGCCGTGCGCACCATCGGACTTGGCGAAGCCCAGGACGACATCGTCATTACGCCCATCGACGAGGACACCATCGAGGGTGTCGGCGTCGTCCGAGACTTGCTGGATCGCCCGGCCCTCCTGACGACCGTCACCCTTCCCCGATTCGTTCACCAGCAGGCCACCCAGACCGCCCGCCTTCTGGCCATCACGCTCTCCATTGCCGCCATCGCCTGCATTGGCCTCACGCTCATCGTCCTTCGCTGGACGGTTCTGGGTCGGCTCGCCCGTCTGCATGGCGAGGTGCAGCAGATCGGCGTTTCGGGGAACATCGATTCGCGCGTCACCGTCACAGGCCATGACGAACTCAGCCACTTGGCGACGAAGGTGAACTCGCTCCTGGAGCGGGTCGCCAACTCGCAGGCGGCCCTGGCGAGCGCGAAAGCCGCCGCAGAACGGGCCAACCGCGCCAAGAGCGAGTTCCTCGCCAATATGAGCCACGAGGTGCGCACGCCGCTGACCTCGATCCTGGGTTTCAGCGATCTCCTCGCCGAGCAGCTTGGCGGAGACGC
Source organism: Phycisphaerae bacterium (assembly GCA_016795065.1). Taxonomy (GTDB): domain Bacteria; phylum Planctomycetota; class Phycisphaerae; order Phycisphaerales; family SM1A02; genus JAEUIT01. The sequence continues at coordinate 50,456 of JAEUIU010000053.1, read as the reverse complement.
GTCGGCACGCGAGGGGCTGGAGACCATCCGACGCAACGGCCGCCACCTTCTGGCGGTCATCAACGACATCCTTGACCTGAGCAAGATCGAGGCCGGCCGCATGGCGGTGGAACCACTTCCTTGCTCGCCGCTCCTCTTGGCTCGCGAGGTAGTCGAATTCCTCCACGATCGGGCCGAGCAGAAGGGGCTGGAGCTCTCCGCCCGCTTGGTTGGCAGCGTGCCATCGATCATCGTCAGCGATCCCCTGCGCTTCCGGCAGATCCTCCTGAACCTCGCGGGGAACGCCCTCAAGTTCACGAGCAGCGGCGGCGTGCATCTGCAGCTCGCCCACGATCCGCAGGCCGAGCAACTCCTCGTCGATGTCATCGACACCGGCATCGGCCTCACCCCGGAGCAGGCGGATCGTCTCTTCGTCGCCTTCTCCCAGGCCGAAGCGTCCACGGCCCGACTGCACGGCGGCACGGGTCTGGGGCTGACCATCAGCCGCAAGCTCGCCGAACTCCTGGGCGGAAACGTCACGCTGCATGCGACGGGTCCGACTGGCTCGACGTTTCGGGTGCGGATCGCCACCGGCAAGCTGCCGGCGGGAACGGAGTTCATCAGCGACGCCGACGCCATTCCGCATGACCCGCATGGCGCCACACCACCAACGACTCTGCCGAATGCCCTGGATGGGCTTCGAATCCTGCTCGCTGAGGACGGCCCCGACAACCAGCGACTCATCAGCTTTGTCCTGCGCAAGGCCGGTGCGACCGTCGACATCGTTGGCGACGGCCAACGGGCGGTGGAAGCGGTCCTCAACGCCCGCGCGACCGCGCGCCCCTTCGATCTCATCCTGATGGACATCCAGATGCCCCTCATGGACGGCTTCGCCGCCGCACGAGCGCTGCGGACCGCTCACGTCACCACGCCGATTCTGGCCCTGACTGCGCATGCGATGGAAGGCGATCGAATCGCCTGCATCGAGGCCGGATGCGACGAATACGCCTCGAAGCCGATCGATCGCATCGAGCTCATCGAGGCGTGCCGCCGGCTGTCGGGACCGCGACAGCGTCGCGCGGCGTAGCGAACGGCCTCACCGCTTGCGGATCGGCGCGGAAAGCCATACCTTTCCGCGCTCCATGGCAAAGAAGACCTCGACTCGTTCGCGCACCGGTTCCCGATCCGGTTCTGGTTCTGGCCCGATCACTACATTCATGAAGCACCACTACCGCCACTTCAATGCGGCGGCGGTGATCGATGCGGCCGAGGGGTACAAGCGGCACATGGAAACGGGCGGCTCGATGCTCGTCACCCTGGCCGGGGCAATGAGCACCGCCGAGCTGGGCATCTCGCTGGCGGAGATGATCCGCCGCGGACTGGTCAGCGGGATCTGCTGCACAGGGGCGAATCTCGAGGAAGACATCTTCAACCTCGTCGCCCACACCCATTACGCCCGGGTGCCGAACTGGCGAGAGTTGCCGGCCAAAGAGGAAAAGAAGCTCCACGACCGGCACATGAACCGGGTCACCGATACCTGCATTCCCGAGGAAGAGGCGATCCGCCGGCTCGAACACGCCGTGCTCGAGGAGTGGACCAAGGCCGACAAGGCCGGTGAGCGATACTTCCCGCACGAGTTCTTCTACCGGATCCTCCTCTCCGGCAAGCTCAAGAAGCACTACGACACCGACCCGAAGAACAGTTGGTTGCTCGCCGCGGCCCAGCGGAACCTGCCGATCATCGTCCCGGGTTGGGAAGACTCAACCTTGGGCAACATCTACGCCGCCCACTGCATCGAGGGCGACGTCAAGAACGTGCACACCGTGCGCAGCGGCATCGAATACATGATGTACCTCGCCGAGTGGTACACCGCGACGACCAATCCCCCCAAGGCCTCGAAGAAGAAGGCCAGTTCGATCGGCTTCTTCCAGATCGGCGGCGGCATCGCCGGCGACTTCACGATCTGCGTGGTCCCGATGCTGCATCAGGACCTGCGCCGAAAGGGCATTCCGCTGTGGGGCTATTTCTGCCAGATCAGCGACTCGACGACGAGCTACGGCAGCTACTCCGGGGCAACCCCCAACGAGAAGATCACCTGGGGCAAGCTCGGCGTGGATACCCCGCGGTTCATTATTGAAAGTGACGCGACGATCGTGGCCCCGCTCGTGTTTTCCTATGTCATGGGCGAGTGACGAGAAGAGAGCTCGCGTTCACCGTTGAAGCAAAATAGCAATACGAGCAAAGTCGACAAGGAAATGCTGGCGTGAGTACCAACCGCACGCTACCGTAGCGCTCCATGGACCCCATGGCCATCGCCTGCGGCTGGCTGATCGGTTTGGGTGCAGGAATTAGCGTTATCGCCTTTCGCGGTCGCAGGAGCGGCGATGAGCCGCGATGCGTTCGGTGCGGCGCCGACGTGCGCGGCGTCGCTTGGGATGACGCTCCGCGATGCACGTGCGGCCGCGACCTCCATCGATACGGGGCCGTGCGCACCGGGCGCCGAGCGACCCGATGGCGATGGATGGCCGTCGGCTTCGTTCTCCTTGGCGGAGGCGTCGGGCTTTCCATCACGGATCAGGTTCTAGCGGCCGACGGACGGGCGTTCACGACGTTCGCGCCGTCGTGGCTCATGCGCTGGGCAGGCGCTCCCGACGCCCCGGCGTGGTGCCGAACCTGGGTTGCAGCGGAAGCGGTCGAGCGGGCCGAGCGGGACGAACTCGATCCCGAGCTCGCCGCCGACCTCATGATGTTCGACCTTTCCGGTCAGCGGTGGAATGCGAACGCCCCCTATGGCCCACCGCTGATGTATGTCGGCATGTATACGGTTCCGTCGGGCCGCAGAGATGTTCATGCCGCGGTCGCGAGCTATGTGGATCTGTCTTTGGATACAACCCATACGCCAGCCCCCAAAGGTGGTGGGACGGCCCCCATTCGCTTGGCGCTCGGTCAACAGGCGACGTATGGCGACATCGAATCGGGGCGATTCGTGCGCATCGAGAACGTGCACGTGAATGGCCAACCGGCGGCATGGCGCATCCCCGGCGGGGGCCCCTTTCGCCAGCCCAACGAGACCGGCCCCCTTCCGATCGTGCGCATGCCCATGACGCTCGAGTGCCTGGTGCCGGGCACGGTGTTGAATGGGAGCGCCACCCTGACCGTTCAGGCGACGGCCGGCATCTTCCGCGCCACCGAGGCCCTCGCCCACGACCCGCTCGCCAACGGCACCCTCCGATCGTCGGATCCCCAGCGACCGCTTGCGCCTCCTTGGGAGTGGGGCGTTTCAGCGTTTGGCGATCAGGTCACGGTGGTCGTTCCCGTCCAGGTGGAGGGGAACGAGCGATGATCCCCCTGCTCGTGTCGGCGGCGACCGGCGACGCCTCTTCCATTCGGGCCTGGCTGGCCCGCATGGATCAGGGCGCCTTTGATCTGCTCCGGGCTTGCCTGATCGGGCTCGTCGTCGGCCTGCTTCTGGCCATCGCCGTACGCGGCGCCGGCTGGGCGCTCCGCGGTCGGGCCCGATTGCGACCGCCCGCCTGTGGGGCATGCGGAAGTGCCCTCCTCGGGGCGACCGAACGAACGCTTCCCGCACGATGTCCCGAATGCGGTCAGGCTTGCGAGGGCATGGGCGACCCCAGGTTGGTTTGGGTGCAACGGGGCACGCTGCCGACCTCAGCCCTCGTGACTGCCCCGGTCGTTCTCTTTGGCGGAATTGCCCTGACCCTCGGGACGGCGGTGCCTCTGGTCTGGGGGGCGCTGTCGCTTTGGCGATCCGCCGGTGCGACCGACAGCGTTCTTCTCGAGCGCGTGGAGTTGGCCGAACAGGCCCGTCGGCAACGAGCTGCCCTGGCTTCCGATGAGGTCCCTCCGCCGCCGCTGGATGAGTTCTGTTCGCTCCGCAACAACCACCAGGCTTGGGTCGCGGTACGACCCGATGACGCCGCATGGCTTCGAGGCGTCCTTGACGGCTCGCAACCGATGCCCTCGCCGAAGCGGCAAGCGTACGTCCTCGAAATGCTCGCCAACGCGATGTTCGCCGAAGCACTGAGCGAAACGGAGTGCACGGCGGTGCTCGCACGCTGTCCGCAGGTGTCCACCCTGCTCCTTCCCGAGTCGCTCGCGACGGGCGAACCGCTTCGCTGGTGCCTTCGCATCGCCCTGCCGCATGCCTGCCACGTCAGCGTGCTGGTGTCGGGTCTTGACGTCGACGGCGTCCCCGTCACCGATCCGACGGCGTCCATCGAACCTCGCAATCGCACATGGAGTGGTGCAGCAGGCACGATCTCAACGACCCTTGAGCCAGGCCTCCACCGATTGACCGTCAAGGCAAGCCTGGTCGCCGAGTTCGCTGGTACTCACACCCCCATCGGGCCACTCATCATCGAAGGATCCTTCTCGGTTCGGCATCAGGAGACTCCGGCGCCTCTGTCGGCGTGGAGCCCCTTCGATCCGTTGGATCCGCTCGACACGCCTTCGGTGGAGATCTACCGAATCGCGTTGCGCCAAGGGACCCGCGATCTCTGTCACCTGCATATCACGCCTCGCTTCGGGGCGACGGTCTCCGGCTCCGTCGACATGCGCGATGGCGATGCATGGCGACCGATCGGCCGTCTCAGGCCCCGCACCACGTGGGACTCGATCTCCTGGATCGCGGAGCGGCCGAATGGAGCATCGGTGCAGCCCTGGCCCTCGACGATCGAACTCCGCTTCCGCCCCGAGCTTCCCTCCGACCAGAGCGTCCCGCGCCAAAGCGGCCGGCCCATCGGCATGCCCGGTTCACAGGACTGGATGGGCGAGGTCGTCCTTCAGCTCGAGGAGTCGCTGGACCCGGCCCATCGCCCCAAGGGCACGCATCCCCCCGGCTGGCGGGTGTGGCGCTTGAAGGCTGCGTCGACGTCACAGCCATCGGCATCGTGAGCGGGCTCGGCGCTCCCGTTTCACAACCGTTTGAAGGCATCCTCAAGCTGTTCCCATCGCTGTTCGACGCTCCCGGTGTACCCGATCGACATGCGGACCAGGCCCGGACGGATCCCCGCCGCGCGCAAGGCGTCGTCGCTCAGTTCACTCGACGTCGAGCTCGCCGAACAGGACATGGGCGTGTCGAAGTAGCCTAGGCTCACCGCCATGTAGCCGAAGCGGTCGCGGTTCTGAAGGAGTTCCATGAAGCGGAAGGCCCGCTCCTTCGATTCCAGATCGATGGTGAAGAGTCCGCCGAAGCCGAACTCCGGGCGGAAGAGCCGCTTGGCCAAGGCATGGTCGGGATGGTCGGGCAAACCGGGATAGACGACGTGGAACCCCCGCTCGCGCAATCGCGTCGCGAAGTTCAACGCACGACGCCCATGCTCGGCGACGCGAAGGCCAAGGTGTGGCACCCGCAGGCTCAGCTCATGGGCGATCTTCGGATCCATCGTCGGCCCGAGGAGCATGAGCGAACCGGTGTGGACATCCATCAGGCTGGCGATGAACTCGTTCGAACCGCAGACCGCGCCGGCCACGATGTCCGACGCTCCGCTGATGAACTTGGTCAGGCTATGGACGACGACGTCGGCCCCGAGCTTCGCCGGTGAGACGATCAGCGGGCAGAAGGTGTTGTCGACGATGAGCGTCGCGTTGTGCCGCTTGGCGATGGCACCAAGCTCAGGAATGTCCGCGACGCGCAACGTCGGGTTCGAGAGGCTCTCGGCATAGAGCACCTTCGTCTTCGCGGTGAAGGCCGTCTCGACCTCGGCCAGGTTGGTGATGTCGACGAAACTCGTTCGGACCCCGGACTTCTTCGGGAAGTAGTCGCTCATCAGGGCGAAAGTCCCGCCATAGACCGCCCGCGAGGAGACGATGTGGTCGCCCGAGTCACAGAGCTGGGTCAACACCCCTGCGATCGCCGCCATGCCGCTGGCCGTGCAGTAGCCCGAGGCCATTCCCTCCATCGCCGCAATCTGGCGTCCGAGGACGTAGACGGTTGGGTTGAAGTGCCGACCGTAGAGGTAGCACCCGCCGATCTCGGGCCCCCGCTCGCCATGGAAAATCCGCGGCATCGTCTCCGCGTCCATGACTGTGAAGGTCGTGCTCGCCTCGATCGACATGTTGACGCCGCCGTGCTCGCCGAACTCATGGCGGAGCGTGGCGAGGGATTCGATCGGGTCAAAGTCCTTGGCCCGGGAGGTGTCAGGCGTCTGTGGGCTCATGGCAGTATTGTGACGCGCCGCCCGTCCCTCCCGAACCCATCGTCGTGCAGACCTTTCTCCTCCAACTCTTCGGCGTTCTGATCCTCTTCGCGGCGGCGGGGCTGATCGTGGTCACGATCTACGTCAGCCTCATCGTGCAGGAGGTCCGCAACCCGCCCAAGGGCGGATTGGCGTTCGCCTTAGCTCGGGGGCTCCCGAGCACGCCGGAAGACCTGGGCCTCCCCCACCGGGCATTTGACGTGGACATCGCCGTAGGCGCCGGGCGGGCAGTCATGCCGGTCTGGGAAGTCTCCCGTTCCGCCGAGGCGATCGATGACACGACCTGTGATCAGGAACGCCTCCACATCGTGCTCCTGCACGGCTGGGGTCGCTCACGGATCGATTCGCTGAACCGGCTCGGCCCCTTCCTCTTCGAGAATGCGTCGGTCTATCTGCCTGACCTCCGAGGCCACGGCGACTCGCGCATCGCCACGACCCTCGGCACGCTCGAGACCGAGGACATCGATCGACTTCTGGCCACGCTCTCGCCCGGCCCGGTCATCCTCGCCGGCCACTCGATGGGCGCCACCATCGCCATCCGCTGCGCTGTCGACGGTCGCGAGCGATCGCGCGTCAAGGGCGTCGTGGCCATTGCTCCCTACGACACGATTCTGACCCCGATCGAATCGCGGCTCGCAGCCCGCGACCTGCCGCGGGGACTTTTCATGGCCTTGGCCAAAACCATCCTCCGTTGGCGGGGCGTGCGATTCCACGACACGCAACAGGCCGCGACGCAACTCACCGTCCCGCTTCTCGTTCTTCAGGGCGAGCACGATCGCATCTCGCCTCGGGACCCGGCCAAGGCGATCGCCGACGCGGTGCCAGCGCGCGACCTGGTCACGTACGTCGAGTTGCCCGACGTCGAGCACGCCGATCACCACGCCCGACACCCGGAACGCTTCGAGCGGGAGATCCGCGAGTTCCTGCGCTTGGTGCTCTCGGCGAATCCCCGATCGTCGATCACGCAGCAATGAAAAGCCCCGCTCGAAGCGAGCGGGGCGTGTGGTGTTCAAGGGGCTTGAGCGGACTACTTGCCGGAAACCGGCAGGAGCTTCGTGTCAAACCGGAAGCCGGTCTTGACCGAGCGGAGTTCCCAGGTCGTCGGGCCGAAGTACTCCTTCATGATCTTCGGATCGAGGGCCTTGAGAAGGTCGCTGAGCTGCAGGTCAAGACTGGCGACGGCGAGGCCGGTGTCATCGGCTGCGTCATCAATCATCGGTGCGAACTGTTCGAACATCGCTTCCTGGGCTTCGAGCATCGCAGCCGTGTTGCTGTAGCCGTAACCGACGAGGTCATCGCCGCTCCAGTGCGACCGAACGGCCTTGAGGATCGGGTCGCCCTCAAGGCTCGACGCCGCATCGGTCTGTCCGAGCGCCCGGAGCGACTGCTCCACCGCTTCGGTCTCGCCGACGAACATGTACGAACCACCAAGGCCCAAGGCCACCGGCATGAACTCGTCGTCGGCCGAATAGACCGTGTTGCCGACGAAGTCGCGCGGGGCGAGGCCGGCCATCGGCGCAAACATCTGGGCCATCTTCTGGACGGCGTTGTTGTCGCTGACCGAGACGGCGAAGGTCGTCGCGTTACTCTCAGCCGTGATCGGCTGCTTCAAGGTGCCCCACATGTGCATGCTCGGGCCCATGCCGGCGAATGCGCCGCGAAGCACCGCATCAAACGGCTCCATCTCCTGCTTCATGGCGTCGCTCATCGGCGGACCAAGGCTGGTGATGAACTCGTCGACGACCTTCATCAGGCCGCTGAACTGGAAATTCATGTGGGCGTAGCTGATCGCGTCGGCGGGCACCATCGCCGGGATCTTCTCGACCGCACCGGCCGGGAGGAGCGACAGGAGCCCCTTCTTGGGACCTGGGATGTACATGCCGATCGATGACTCGACCGGTGCCGACTTGCCGTCGAAGGAAACGCCCATGCCGAAACCGCGAATATCGCCAAAGAGGCCCGAGAGGAAGGGTGTGGCCATCATGGCCTGCGGCCCAAGCGTCGCGAGCAGCTTCTGTGCCGGAGCCGTTAAGAAGGCAACGTAGGCGTCCGAACCGCCGCTGAGTTCCATCGTGCCGCGGAAGTCCTCGGTGTCGGCGATGCTCTTGCGCTTGTCGTTCTCAATGGAGCCAAGGAGTTCCTGCATCGAACCTGGGTTGCCGGCGACAAGAAGGCGACTGCCGTCTCGCGTGAAGCAAGGCTTCTCGAAGGGGTTCGGCATCGGCGGTGCGCCGAAGGGATCACCCTCATCTTCCTCGCCTTCAGCGCCTTCAGGCGTCGCTTCCTCGGCCGGGGGCTTCTGGACGTAGACGCGATGACCCTTGATCTCCTCGACGGTGAAGCTGTCGGCTGCTTCCTTTTCCATCTTCGCGATGGCGGCGTCGTAGAGCTTGCCGAAGCTCTCGGCGTTCTTCGACCAGTCGACGAACACGATCATCGCCGGGTCATGCTGCCCGGTTTCCTCGTTGAGCGCTGCGTACATGGCCATGCCGAACGAGGTCGGCCATTGCAGCGTGTCGCGGGGGACGCCCAGCTCCTGGGTCATCTTGTCGAGGCCTTCCTCCATCTTGTCGCGCCACGGCTTGGCTCGGTCCTGGACATCTTTCGAACCCCACCATGCACCAATCGGGGTCTTCTCGAAGCGGCTGCGCATGCCCTGGAAGTCGTCGATGCCAACCACGAGGATCGAATCCTCGGGAGCGATCGCCTTGATCGAGAGAGCGTCGGCGCCCCAAGCGGACGCGACGAGGCCGAGGCTGGCGATAAACGAGAATGCTGGGGTGGCGAGACGACAGTTCGAACGAAGAGTGCTGGTCTGGCGTGTCATGCTTGTCATGCGTGGTTCCGAAAGAGGGGTTCGAACGGCGAGCGAGTAGGAAGTACCACCCTCCCGCCGAACCCGAGTGGGGCTTGTACCCGATTTCCTCGGCTCGGTGACAGCGGAAGTCGACCGCAGCCTCAAAATTGCCCGTGATCAGGGCCGCTGGCTATGGTGCAGCTCGGAGGTTCCTCGCGGTGCGCCACGCTCGGCGGGACTTCTTCGGAGGCAAGGCCAGCCGGTTACATTCCAGCGGTCAGTCCAAAGTCGGTCACTTCTCCGACGAACCATCCTGGAGCTGCGGGGCCACGCCGACCTCGCGGCGGGCCGGCGGCTTCTGGTAGTTGTGGCCCGAGTTGGGGTTGTTCTTGTCGTAGGCGAAGGCCTCGCGGTTGCGGACGAAGTCCTTCACGTAGCGGGCGGGGATCGCGAAGCCGAGGGCCTCGCCGCCGGTGATGCCCATGTTGGTGATGCCGACGACCTCGCCGTGGCTATTAAAGAGCGGACCGCCGGAGTTGCCGGGATTGATCGGCGTGTCGGTCTGGATATAGGTCAACCCCTCGAAGTTGCGAGAGACCGTCGAGACGACGCCTTGGGTCATGGTTCGCTCCAGACCCAACGGGTTGCCGATCGCGAAGACCGATTCGCCCGCCGTGACGCTCTCGATGCGGGCAACCGGCGAGAACTGGAAGTCCTTCCCCTCCGGATGCTTCATCTTGATGAGGGCAAGGTCGACGTGGTTGTTCACGGCGATCAGTTCGACGTCGTCGATGTCGACCCGCTTGAGCGTGTCATCGCCTTCCGGCAGCCAGACCGTCACCCGCAGGGTCGTTTCGCCCTGCACGACGTGGGCGTTGGTGATCGCGTAGCCGCTCTTGTGGATGATGACGCCCGAGCCCAGGCCCGCCGGCGTCGACACCTTGATGACCGTCGGACCGACGCGCTTGGCCTGATCCTTCGCGGGAAGTTCCGGCAGGTCGTCGGCGGTGGAAAAGAGCGAATCCTGCTTGGTCTCGACCTTCTCGGTGGTGGCGGCGGCCATCTCGACGCTCTCGACGTCGTCCATCGAGAAACGCAGGACATCGGCACCCACATCGACCCAGACCGCCCGATCGGTGCGCTTGAGGACGTCGCCCATGACTTGGGCCCCGCTCTTCAGTTTCACGGTGTCGGCTGCGAGAGATTCGCTTGGCAACCCACCGACGGCAAGCGCTCCGGCCAACGCGAGGAACGCAACCCGGAAACGAAACGAAAACAACGCGCGTGTGGTCAAACCCATGCCGGACTCCTACGTGACCTGCTCCGAACGGAGGTCAAGGCTCGGGCTACTATACGGGCCCACTCGACCGGAGCCAATCCAACGTATGCGCCGCCACGCTGACTCCTCCCCCGCCGAATCCTCGCTCCCCGTCGCCCGCCAGCCGCTCCTGCGTCGAGCGAAGGGGCGACTCGGTGTGACGAGGCTCCTTTCCCTTTCCGCGTTCCTGCTTGGGGCTTCGGCCAACGCTGACGATCGCGACCTCGCGGCCTACTTCGGCTTCGATGGCTTGGAGGTCATCAAGATCGACAACAACGCGGGCCCCTTCCTCACCGCGGACATGAACGGCGACGGCCTCATCGACATCGTCGTCGCCAACAACTCCAAGAGCCGGATCGAGGTCCAGTACCAGAAGGCCGGCGCGAAGCCGACCGATGAGGTTCCCCCGCCGTCGCGGGTCAACGAGCTTCCCGAGCATTGGCGCTTCCGCCGCGAGTCGATCAGCGTCGGCCACCAGATCACCGGCCTGGCCGCCCACGACTTCGATGGCGACGGTCTCGTCGACCTGATCTACGCCGGGCAGCCGGGCACGATCGGTTTTCTTCGCCAAGTGAAGGCCGGCGTTTTCGAATTGGCCCGCAAGACCGCGGTCAAGGGACTCGCCCCGCTGCCCGATGCCTTCGCCGTAGTCGATCTGGTCGGCGACGACCGGAAGGACATAGCGGCGATCGTTTCCGGTCGCCTCACCCTTTGGCCCCTCGATGGGACGACGATGGGCGACGAGGTTCAGCTTGGCTCGGGAGGTGACCAGCTTGTGGCCCTCTTGGTCAGCGATTTCGACGCCGACGGCCTCAACGACGTCATCGGCATCGCTCCCGATCACCCAACACCGGTCCGGCTCTGGTTGGCCAGTCCGGAAGGGAACGCAAATCGCAAGGCCCTCGGTTCGCAGCTTCGCTTTGAGATGCCCCCGTTGGTCGAGGCCGCTCCGCTGGCGATTCCCGGGCTGACCGGCGCCGCCCTCGCGACCATCGAACGCTCGACCAAGCGTCTCGTTGTGTATGACCTCAAGCCAGCCGAGGTCGAGTCGAGCGGCACGCGTGAAGCCCCGCTCACGGTCTGGAGCTTCGCCGATCCGGGCAACCGAAAGCGTTCGGTCGCCGTTGCCGACATCGATGGCGATGGCCTGCTCGACCTTCTTGCGACGAATCGCCAGGACAACGCGGCCGCCTACTACCGACAGGTCAAGGGCAAGGGGCTCCAGCCTCCGGTGAACGCGCCGGCCTATGCCGATCTGGACTCGGTCGTGGCTGGGGACATCGACGGTGATCCGGCCAAAGCGTCGCCCGCCGAGATCTTCCTCCTGAGCGAGAAGGAAGGCGTCGTCGGGCGGACCAAGTCCAGCCCGAGCGGCATCGGCTTCCCGCAGGCCCTCACCATTGCCGCGGGTCACGTGCCGGTCGTCCAGAGCCTCGTCACGCTGGACGAAGGACCGCGCCTCGCCGTGGTCGCCAAGGATGGCCGCAACTACATCCTGGAACTGCTCGCCCTCGACGGCAGCGCCGCCACGGCGAAGGAACCGATCAAGCTCGGTTCGCTCGCCAAGCAGCCCGACGCGATCGTCGCCCTCGACGCCGATCAGGATGGGCACCGCGACATCCTGCTCCTGACCGCGGACAAGCCAATGATCATGCTGCATCGCAGCCATGACAAGGACGCGTACGAACTTCGCGAGAGTAAGGACATGGGACAGTTCGGGCTCGTCCAGGCCGCCAACGACCTGAACAACGCCGCGCTCGACATCGATGGCGACGGCAAGGCCGAGCTGCTCGTTGCCGACCGGAACTTCATCCGCGCCCTGCGCTACGAAGAGACACCCGCAGCCGGCTCGAGCCCAGGTTGGCAGGTCGTCCAGCAAATCAACGCTGATCGGGGCGACGCGAAACTCGTCTCCCTCGCCGTCCTGCCCGCACAGGGTGCCGCCGGAGCGAGCCTCGTCGCGAGCGATCGCGAGAACTCGTCGCTCCTCCTCTTCTCGAAGAAGGACGGCCTCTGGCAGCAGACCGACGCCCTGACCGTGAGCGGCTTCAAGTTCGGCGACATCCGAGTCGGGGCCTTCTCGGGGGACGGAACCACGGACATCCTGGCCATCGGCGAGGACGGCTTCGCGATCGCCCGGCTCTCGGGTTCACGGCTCAAGCTCAATGAGATCGCCTCATGGCGTAGCGATTCGCAGCGCCGCACCCACCACGAACTCGTGATCGGCGACGCCAACGGCGACCAACGGGTCGACATCATCGCTCTCGATGCCGCCGAGCAGATGGCCGAGGTCCTCACCTTCTCCGACGCCCGGCGATTGCTCTACGCAACCAGCTTCAAGGTCTTCGAAAGCCGCATGTTCTCCGGCGGCGAACCGCGCGAGTTCGAGCCGTCGATGGGTTCGATCGCCGACGTGACCGGCGATGGTGCCGCGGATCTCATCCTCCTCTGCCACGATCGCTTGCTCCTCTATCCGCAGTCGACCAAACCCACGGCCGCCGGCAAATGACGGTCAGCCGTCGCGACTTCCTGGCGACCTCCGCCGCATCGCTCGCCTTCGGGGCGATGCATCGGGCATTCGCGACCAACGCCAGCATCGCCGGCTCGCTGATCGACCCGCAGGCAGCCCCGCCAACGTCGCGCGGCCCGTTGGCCCTTCCCCCCGGCTTTCGCCAGGTCGTCCTCTCCCCGACCGGCTCGCTGATGGACGATGGCCTGCTCGTCCCGGGGAAGCATGACGGTATGGGCGCCTTCGACGCCGGCAACGGCAAGGTGCTCCTGGTCCGCAACCACGAGATCGATCCGGCTATGGGCGTCGCCATCGGGGCGTTTGGGCCCAAGCTCGAGCATCTGGGGAAAGTAGACCTCTCGCGACTCTACGACGCCGGTCCAACGGGCGTGCCCTGCCTCGGCGGCACGACCACGCTGCTCTACGACCCGAACCGGCAGGTGGTCGAACGGCAGTTTCTCTCCCTCTGCGGGACGAGCGTCAATTGCGCCGGCGGGGTGACGCCGTGGGGTTCCTGGATCAGTTGCGAGGAGTGCGTCTACCGTCCCAACGAGAAGGTCTTCAGCAAGGACCACGGCTATTGCTTCGAAGTGCCCGCTGCGATGGATGGCCCGGGGGGCGGCGGACTGATTGAAGCCAAGCCTCTCAAGGCCCTCGGCCGCTTCACCCACGAGGCCGTGGCCTTCGATCCGAAGCGGCCGGTGATGTACCTGACCGAAGATCTTCTCGATTCGGCGTTCTACCGCTTCCTGCCAACGACTCCCGGCAAGCTCGCCGACGGCGGGCGATTGCAGGTGCTCGTGGCGATCGAACGGCCAAGCTTCGACTCGCGCAACTGGCCGCCACTTGATGGGAAGGGCCTGCCAACCGGTCCGCCGGTGATCGGGATCCGGATGGGTGAACGACTCACCTGTCGGTGGATGGACATCGACGAGGTCGAGTCGCCGAAGAACGACCTTCGCAGCCGGGCCTTCACGCGCGGCGCGATCCGCTTCGCTCGCTGCGAAGGAATCTGGCACGCCGGCGATGCGGTGTATATCACCGCGACGACCGGCGGCCCCAACGCCCTAGGCCAGGTGTGGCGCTATGTTCCCAGCCCCGCCGAAGGGACCGACGCCGAAGCCGCAACGCCGCCGACGATCGAACTCTTCCTCGAAAGCCACAGCGCCGCGAACCTGAAGAACTGCGACAACCTCTGCGCGGCGCCGTGGGGCGAGCTCTTCGTCTGCGAGGACGGCAGCGGCGCCGACGGGATCGTGCGGATCAAGCCCACCGGCGAGATCCACCGATTCGCGCTCAACGTCACCAACGACAGCGAGCTGGCCGGCGTGTGCTTCTCGCCGGACGGCAACACGCTCTTCGTGAACGTCCAGAACCCGGGGATGACGGTGGCGATCACCGGACCGTGGGCGCGGTGAGCTTGGGAGGGAGACTTCACCGCAGAGACGCGGAGGTCGCGGAGGCAGACGCAAAGAGAATCCAAGGGACGAGGCGCCGAATCACTCCCCCTTGAACTCCCTCGTTCGGGCCTCTGCGTCCTCCACACCTCCGCGGTGAACAAACCGTCACCTCATTGCCCGCTTCGTCTTCCCCTCCAGCGCCTTCTCGATCGTTTCACTCAGCTTCTCCCCGCGGACGTCCTTGCCGGTGGCGATGACGAGGCCGGTATCGCCGTCGACGAGAAAGGCCTGCGGAATCGAGTAGATCCCGTAGTCGCGGCCGATCTTCGCCTCCCAGTAGCCGCCATCGTAGATCTGCGGCCAAGGCATATTCATCTTGGCGGTTGTGTCGCGGATCTTGTCCTCGGCCTTCTCGCGATCGAGGGTCACGGCGAGGATCTCGAAGCCCTTGCCGTGGAAGGTCTCGTAGGCCTTCGAGACGTTCGGCATCTCGGCCATGCACGGACCGCACCAGGTGGCCCAGAAGTCGAGGAGGACGACCTTGCCCTTGTAGTCGCCCGGGAAGTGAATCTCCTTGCCGTCCATGTCCTTGGCATCGAAGGCGAGAACGGGCTTGCCCGGACGTAGGTCCGGCGGCGGAAGCACCTCGTTGGCGCTCTTCGAACTGGCGATCGCCCGAATGCCGGTGCCGTCTTCCGCGATTCCCGTTAGCTCCCAGACCTTGCCGCCGATGTTGAAGGGCTCGGTCACCGGAAAGCTCTCACCGCGTCGATCGAACTTGCCGTTCTGGTTCACGTCGAGCAGGAGTCGCACGGTGCACTTACCTTCGGCCGTCTTGCCCTCGGTGCCGCGGAAGTCGCCGGAGAGGACGCTGTCCTCCAGCATCGCGTCATAGGTTGTCTCGCCCAGGGAGAACGAACCCTTGAAGACATAGTCGCGCTGATAGGCGAGCTTCGACTTCATCGCCTCCCGGCGCGGGTCCTTCCTGTCGTAACGGTAGAGGATGACGTTGCCCCGGAAGACCGTGCTGCCAGTTCCGCCGAGACTGCCGAAGGTCAGCATCGCACCGCCCTGGTAGTCGCGAAGCTCTTCCTCGCCCCGCTTTCGGACCTTTGCCTCCCACGTGGTCGCCTCATCGTTGGTGAGGTCGCCATCGCCATTCAGGTCGACATAGATGCGGGACGGGCCTTCCTCGGGTTCGTCCAGGATCACGTGATAGGTCCGACCCTTCGCCCCGGGTACCGCCAACGTTCCGTACAGCGGCGACGCGAGTCCGTCGGGGACCTTCGTCAACGTCTCGGGCTTGGTAGCGGCGAGTTCCGCGTACTGAAGTCGGTCGACGCCGATGAGATCGCGACCACCGCGCTCGTGATAGGTCAGTTGGGCATCGGCTGAAAGCGATGCGACCTGGACGACAGCGACAAGGGAGAGGGCGAGCGACATCGGCATGGAAAAAGTCTCCGAAGGAACTGCCGAGGATATCAAAGCCCCGGCGGACCACCCGCCTGTTTCGCCAACGCGATCCCCTGTTCGCGACCTCAATACCTCGCGGTCGCCTGACCGTACTCCGCCTCGAGCTTCGCCACACGCTCGGCAATGGCCTCAGCGGGCATCATGGCCAGCTCCGCCGCCGCAACGGCTGCCGCGGCCACGTCGTTGGCATGCGACAGGTCGGAGCGCAGCCCCTCGATGCGGGTTGGAATCGCCCCAGCATCCCGCTCGGTGAGGACGACCGCTTCGCCGGCACTTCGAAGTCGTTCCGCCGCCGCCGCGGCCGCGAGGACCGCGTCGTCGAGTTGCTTGCGACTATGGGCCTGCGACAGGGCCATCTGGTCCAGGGCCTCCCGAGCCCGCGCGCAGGCGGCCGCCAGTGCCGCATCGCCTGGTGCTGCGGAGGCGCTGGTCGTCAGCCTCAGAACCAGCTCGTTGAACGCCGCCTGCTCCGCCTCGCGCTCCTTCAGGCGCGTCGTGGCCGTCACCACTGCAGCGTCGGCGTCGGTGCGCTCCCGTTCCGCCGCCACCTTCATCGCGATGGCTTCGGCACAACGCTTCGGAGCGTTCGCCAGTTCCGCCTCGGCAGCGTCCAACGCAGCGGCTGCTCGTGCTGCAGCGGACTCAGCCGTCGCCCTGGCCGTGGTGTAGGGCTCCGCGTCGGCGACCGCACTCGCGTACTCGACACGCTCGCGATCGAGCCTTTCGCGCAGCCGCCCCGCTTCGCAACGGGCCACGATCGCTGATGCAGTCATCACGTCGTTGCGTGCAGCCGTGAGCGCGGCCTGAGCTGTCGTCAGCGCCGCAGAATCGCGGGCGACATACCCGGCTTGAAGGGCGACCTCGGCCTCGGCGAACGTCGCCCGCGACTCTGCCGCAGCGAGCGCCTCCTCGGCGGCGGCACAAGTTCCGTTCGCCACCGCGAGGACCTCCGCTGCGGCGGTTGCCTCCCGCTCGGCCTTGTCGCGAGTCTCGCTCGCCTGGGGCACCGCGGCCTTGGCCTTCTCGGTCGCCTCGAGCGCGGCTCTGAGTGTCGCCGACGATTCGTTGGCTCTCGTCCGAGCCTGTCCCGCCCGTTCCAGCGCCACCGACTTGGCCGCCGACGCCGCTTCGGCAGCGCTGCGCAAGGCCGGATCGTCCTTCGCCGCGGCGGCCTTGGCGGCCTCGTCGGCCGCACGCTCCGTCGTCACCCGCTCGCTCTCTGCGGCCACCAGAGCCGCCTGCGCCGCGGCATCGACGTCCACCTCGGACTTGAGCCGAGCAATCGAACCCTCGACCGCGCCGGTCGCTGCGGCCAGTGCTTCCGTCGCCGCCTGCTTCGCCGCCGTTGCCACGTCAAGCGCCGCCTTGGCAGCGCCAGCCGTCCCACTCGCGGCGTCACGCGTCGCAATCGCCACGCGTTTCGCTTCCCCCGCTTCGGCTGCATGCTTCGCCGCCTCAGCATGGGCACTGGTCGACGTCGCCAACTGGGTCGACGCGCTTGACGCCGTCGCCTCGCGCTCGACCACCAGGATGCTCCGCTTGGCGAGATCGCCCTTTGCATGGGCCTCGCGATTGGCGAGCGTCGCCGGCGCCGTCGCAAAACGACCCCGTTCGCTGCCGTCGGCGCTTGCCCAGAATGTGACGCCGCCGCCTAGGTCCGCGCCGACCACCTGCGCCGCCGGCTGGCTCGGTTCATCGAGGGCGACGGCGGCCACGGCCACCTCCGGCATCACCGGGAAGGTCCGTTGCAGCGACCCCGCTGCATCCCACATTTTGATCGTGCGCTCGCGGCCAGCGGTCACGATGCGGCTGTCGCTCGTCACCCGCACGTCCAGGACGCCCTGCGGATCGGCGGTCCACTCCTTGGCAAGGGCTCCGTCCTGCATCGACCAGAGCCGTACGCGCCCGTCCTCGCTCGAAGAGACCAGCACGTTGCCGTCGGCCGACCAATCGATCGCCGTCACCCGGGCGGTGTGGCCGACGAGCGAGAGGTATGGCGCCAGCGTCTCCGCTTCCCACACGTGCATGCCACCTGCTCGATCGGCGGTCGCCAACAAGACGCCGTCCGGGCTGTAGGCGATGGCAGTGATCCAATCGGTGTGCTTGCGAATGCGATGGGTCACGGTGCCGTCGGCGACGCTGATGACCTTCACGACGCGCTGCGGTCCACCGAGAGCGACCCGCGATCGCTTCGCGTCAAGATCCGCCGCAAGCACCGCGTCAACCTCTTCACCGACCCGCGTCACGAGCGAGCCAGTCGGCATCGACCAGATCCAGACGCAGCCGTTCTTACCGCCAACGCCGGCCGAGGCGAGAAGGAAGCGACCGTCGCGGGTGAAGCGCAATGCCTCGATCTCGTCCTCTCCGGTCGGCAGCGCACCGAGCAGAATGCCACCGACCGCCGCACCGTCGCTCGGGCCTTCGATCGCTCCGCTCCTCGCGTACAGAAGCACCTCGCGCCGTCCGGACAGGGCGACGACCGACGAGCCCGGTAGCGCTGCCATCGCCCGGGCGATCGGCGCCCGGGCAGTCGGCTCGCGACTCACCATCGGCAGGTGAAACGAGGAGAGGTTCGCGGCCGCCATCGCCGGTCCCGCGCCGAGGGAAATCGCCGGCTTCGGCTGGGCTGCCGCGCTCGAGGACGTCTCCAGACACCCCCCAGCCACCCAGGCCCGGATCGTGGCGATCTCGGCCTCGGCGATGCGATCCCCCTTGGGCGGCATCTTCGGTTCACGCGTGTGGGCGATCACGCCGACCAACGCGCTGCCGTCGGCGTTGCCCGGCGCCACCACCGCCCCGCCGCTCCCACCGGTCATGACGCCGGCAAAGGTGGTCAGGTCGAGGTCACCCTTGAGCTTGTCCGGGTTGTGGCACTGGAGGCACCGCTGGGCGAAGATCGGTCGCACATGATCGACGAAGGTCACACGCTCCTGGCCGTGCGCCGCGCTGGCCAGCGCGGCGAGGAAGATCGAAGGAAGACAGAGGGCGCGAGGGTCGATCATGACGGAATCAGTGGTTGAATACGAACTCGCGGCTGTTGAGAATCGCCCAGAAGGCGTCCTCCAGCGACGCCTTGGGTTCCAGACCCGCAGCAACGGGGCCGAGGAGCGCCCCCCGTTCCTCGTCGCTCGGACGGCGGCTCAGGCATTGGACGAAAAGGCGTTCAAGCACCTCGCCCGGTGAACGACCGGCGGCGAGCTCGCCCGCGATGCGCCCCCCCTGCTTGATCTTCTCGTGGGTGGTCTCGCCGTTCACCAGGTGCAGCGCCTGCGAAAGGCTTGGCTCCATCGAGACCTCGCAAGTGCAGACCGTCGCCCGCTTGGCTCGACCGAAGGTGGTGAGAAAATAGTTGGACGTGCTGCCGTCGGCGATCTGCACTGCTCGCGAACCGAGCGGGAGACCGTCGAACTTGTCCTTCGTGAGCGTCACGAGCGAGATCGAGTCGAGCAGGAACTCGGCCCGAATGCGCCGCACGACCGCGTGCGAGAAGTTTCGTTCGTCCAGTTCGTTGCTCGCGTTCGTATGGGTCGACCGCTGATAGGCGTCCGACGAGCAGATCTCCCGAACGAGCGGGCGGATGTCGTACTTCGATTCGACAAGCAGCCCGGCGATCGCCGCCAAGAGGGCCTCATTGGACGGCGGATTGCTCGCCCGAACGTCATCGACCGGTTCGACGATGCCCCGGTGGAAGAAATGGGCCCAGACGAAGTTCGCGACGTTGCGGGCAAAGAGCGAGTTGTCAGGCGAGGTGAGCCACTCGGCGACGACCGCCCGCCGATCGCGGCCGGTGCAATCGGGCACCGTGCCGCCGCCTGCCTTGAGGAAGCGCGGCGGCACGACCGCCCCCGTCACCGGGTGCTTCATGTCGCCGCTCGCCGCGTTGAAGATCGTCGTTTCGCGCGGGTCCTCGGCGGGCTTGCGGGCGATCTGGGTGAAGAACGCCGCGAAGCCGTAGTAGTCATCCATCGTCCAGCGGTCGAAGGGATGGTTGTGGCATTGGGCGCATTGCAAGCGGGTGCCGAGGAACGCCTGGGCGACGTTCTCCGAGAGTTTCAGCGTGTCGCGCTCGAGCTGGTAGAAGTTCGTGGCCGGCGTGTCGAAGGTGCCGCCCTCGGCGGCAATCAGCTCACGGACGATCGCGTCGATGGGTGTACCGTTGGCGAAACGCGAACGGAGCCACGCCGCGTAGAGAAGCGCCGCCTTCGGACTGACCTCGAGCGTCGAACGGATCCCCAGCCGCTCGGCCCATTTCATCACCCAGATCTCGGCGAACTCCTTGCGGCCCATCAGCTCGTTGACCAGTTGCTCGCGCTTGCCGGGCGTGGAATCCGCCGTGAAGCGTTCGAACTCCTCGATCGAGGGAAGGAGGCCGGTGAGATCGAGGGTCACGCGGCGCAGGAACTCGCCGTCGCCGCAGCGTTCGCTCGGCGTGATCCCCATGCGGGCGAGCTTCGCGTTGATGGCCTTGTCGATCCGGTTGGTGACGCCTTCGCCGTCAACGATTGCCCCACCGGCCGTGGGCGGAACGACCAGGACGCTCGTCCCGACGACGAAGGCATCGAAGCGGGCGATGATCTCGGCCTCGCCGAGATGGGCCGCGGAGACCGTGCCATCCTCGCGGACCTTCGCCGCGAAGTCGTTGCTTGAGAAGAGCGTCGTGATGGCGGTGACGTCCCGTGTCGAACCGTCGGAGTAGGTCGCTTGCACGCGCACGTGCCCCGTCGGGGAGAGCGATGGCGGCGCCGCCGCACCGCTGGGCGTCAGGACAATCTCCCGCGGCGCGAGTTCGATGGCCGTGACGTGCGGCAGCGTCGGCGGATCGTCGGGTGCTCCTGCCTCGAGCCAGGCGAGCATCGTCTTCGCTCTCGGATCGTCAGCGCTGAACCGCTGGCCACCACTGTGCGGGACGCCCCCGATCGACTTCTGATAGAGCAGGCTGCGAGAGGGCTCGGCGAGATTGACGCGGCGACCCGGCAACTCGCGGGTGATCGCCTTGTGGTCGCCGGCGGCGTCGAAACCGAAGAGGGAGAGGTGGAAGCCGTCTTGCCCGCGCGCCGAGCCATGGCACGCACCGGTGCTGCAACCCGCGTGACTTAGGATCGGCAGGACGTCGTTGCGGAAGCTCGTTCCAGGCGCGTTTGCCGGAGGCTCGGCGGCGAGCAGGGCGACCGACGTGAGAACGCACGCGAACAGGGTCATCGTCCTCGCTCCGCAGCGTCCTTGCGAAGCTGTTCCAGGCGTGAGAGCGGCCGAGGCGGCGCGGGGGCGGGCTCGGCGGTCGGTGGCGGCGGCGGTGCCGCGGCAGGCGGCGCCGCCGCGATTGCCGGCGGCGCGTCGACGCGCAATACCCCATCGAACGCGAGCCGGTGCGTCACAATCTCCCCACCAACCGGGAGCGACAGCTCACAGAAGAGGCCGCGATGTTGCCCGAGGGGCGTCTCGTCCTTGGTCGTGATGTCGAAGACCACCTCGCGGTCGGCGCTGGTGATCTCTCTCGGCGTCGAACTGGCGTGGGCCGGCAAGCCCATGAGCGTGAGCGTCGCCTTGCCCTCGAAGGGACGCACCGATTGCAGCGTGCACAGGAGCGACGCCGGCTTGCCCCGCTCGGTCGCGGCCAGTTGGATCGCCCCTTGCTCGAAGGGTTCCGCGACGGCAAGGTCGACGAGGTCGCTCGAGATCCAGACGTCGCCGCCTTGCACCGGACTGTGGGCGAGAAGCGCGACCGGCCAGGTTCTCACCGGCGCATCGCCTCCGGCGTTGATCGGGTAGAGCGCCTCGGACTGGTTGCCGGGCACGGTGATCGCGTTGGCCGAGGTCACGCCGGGCGGGTTCCACAGCATGTGCAGGGTGACGTCGCCGGTGAAGCCAGCGTCGCGCTCGACCCGGACGGCGAGGTTCTTCGCCCCGATGCGAAGAAGCGGCGACGCCGGCGGGACAAGCGTCACCCGAAAGGGTGGCGCCTCGGTGACGGCGACGGCCAGCCGCTCGACGGTCGTCTCGTAATAAACCGTCTCGTTGGGCGGCCCGATCACCAGAGGCATCGTCTGGGCGAAGCCGCCGCGCACGGGAGCATCGCTCGCTCCGCCGGTCGCGATCACGTCGACCAGTCCGCCGTCGAGAGGCGCATCGGCGGCGGCGGTGAAGAGCAGGGGCGCATTGGGCAAGTCCGCCGCCTGGGGAAGCGAACGCACCGACAACCCGGCGGGAAGCAAAGGCCAGTCGAAGGCGATCTCGCCCGCGATGCTGGTCCGTTCGGTCCGCAGCATGGCGGCCATGCGTCCGCCGCGGGGAACGGCGATCGCCTGAAGGAACTGCGGACGCCGGTTGTCGACGCGTTCGAGGCTGACCCGAAGCGATGGCATCGGGGGTGCGATCTCGAGGCGATAGACGAAGGCCTCGCCCCCTCGATGGCGATGGTCTCGGACCCGAAGTTCGTAGATGCCGTCCTTGTCGACCGGCCCCTGGATCTCTGGGTCGGCGCCGACGACGTCATCCAAGGTCCCGACGATCGAGCCATCCTCCCGAGCGACTTCCAGGACAGCGTCAAGCGGTGAGCGAAGTCGCCGGGCATAGAGCGCCACATGCAACACCTCGCCCGCCTTACAGCGGACCCGATGCCGGTTGGTCGCCCCTGGCTCAGCGATGACGCCTTGGAAGGCGATCGGGGCGGACGGCACGGCCGCGGGATCGGCCGGCTCCGGCGCAAGGGGAAGAGTCGAGAGCAGAAGGTCGTTGGGCGATGGCGCCACGCCGCCCGCGTCGGTGGCAAAGATGCCCTGCCGTCGCCCACTCGCCGCGGCAACCACGCTCATCGGGGCGAGTTCTTTGGCCTCGCCGATGAAACGCACCTCACCCGTCGAGCCGGGCGCAATCGCCGGCGGCCAAAGCATGCGGGGGCGCGGGAAAGACCCGATGTGCAGGCGATAGTGCGACGCGTCGCTGCCGCCATAGGCCGCGTCGCGGACCGAGACGTAATACGTGCCGTCGCGAGGGGCGATCGCCGAGGCGACAGCGTCCTGCCGAAGAAGCGGCGAGTCGTCGCACTCGGCAAGCTCGAAGCGGCGGGCATCGAGGATCGCAATCGCAGGGTCGAAGTTGCCGCGGCCAAGTCGCATCCCTTCGATTTCGGCTGACAATCGATCGCCAGCCTTCGCCTCGAAGGCAAACCAATCGGCGTCCTCGCGCGTGATCACGCCGCTCACGGTTGAGCCGAAGGGAACGCGCTGGGCCGACGACAATTCGCCATTGGGCTCGACTTCGGCCACGACCGGCAAGGCCCCGACCCAGATCGTGCCGAGATCGCTGATTCCGCTGGCAGTGCGGAGGCGTAGCGGATGTTCACCGAGGCGGCAATCGGGGGCGATGACGCAGTCGGCAACGACGGTCCGCTCATCGGTGTTTGCGACCCGCGACACGGTGATGCCTTCGGCCGTATCGCCGCTCCCCTGGTAGACGAGAAGCGCTTGGGCCCCGCTGAGTCGTTCACCGCTCAGGGTGAAGGTCACGGTCGTGCCGCGCTGGGCACCCGTCGGCAGGATCGAACGCACCTCGGGGGAACCGGCCCAAAGCGACCGGGTGAGCGACAGCGCGAGTAGGCCGGCCGCAACGATGCCGAGGCTCCGCCCGCTCATGCCTTCTTCGACAGGATCGCGTCCACGACCTTGCCGTCCTTCACGATCTCGATCGGCCGATCACCCGGCGCCATGAGTTCACTTTCGGCGGTGATCCCCAACTGGTTGTAGACGGTCGTTGCGAGGTCCTCGACCGACATCGGATCGACGTCGGGCGCAGCACCCGTGGCGTCCGACGCCCCATATACCAGGCCGCGATGCGTTCCGCCGCCGGCGAGGGCGACGCTGAAGACGCGCGGCCAGTGGTCGCGGCCGCCGTCGCGGTTGATCTTGGGCGTGCGACCGAATTCGGTGGTCACCATCACGAGCGTCGAGTCGAGCATGCCCCGTCGCTCGAGATCGACGATGAGCGTCGCGTACGCCCGGTCGAACTCGCGAAGCGGATCGCGAATGGCCGTGATGTTGGCGTGGTGATCGAAACTCCCGTAGGTCATCGAGACGAACCGCACGCCCGCCTCGACCAGGCGCCGGCAGAGGAGCATCCGCTGCCCTGCCCCGTTGCGGCCGTACTCATCGCGAAGCGCGTCGGGTTCAGCGGCGAGACGGAACGCCTCGCGGGCCTTCTCGGAACTGATGAGCGAATAGGCCCGCCGATAGAACTCGTCCATTGTGCCGATCGCGTCGCCCTTCTCGGTCGAGCGGAAATGGGCGTCGACCGCCTCGAGCATCGATTGCCGACGGCGGAACCGCTGGTGGTCGACATCGTTGGGCATCGCCAGGTCGCGCACCGCGAACCCGCCGTCGGCCGGATCGGAGCCGAGCGAGAAGGGACCGAAGCGGTCGCTCAGGAACCCGGCGCCGGCGAACTCGTTGGGCACCGACGGCACGCAGACATAGCTCGGCAGTTCGTTCTTCTGGCCAAGCTCGTGCGAGATGACCGAGCCGATCGAGGGGTACTGCACCGCCGGGCTCGGCCGGTAGCCGGTGAACATGTTGTGCGTGCCGCGCTCGTGGGCTGCCTCGCCGTGACTGAGGCTACGGATGATGGTCAGCCGGTCGGCGACCTTGGCCGTCATCGCAAGCGATTCGCTGAAGGCGACGCCGGGCAGCGCTGTCGGCACCGTCCCGAGCGGCCCGCGGTACTCAATCGGTGCGAAGGGTTTGGGATCGAAAGACTCTTGAGCCGAGAGCCCGCCGGGAAGGAAGATGTGAATGACCGACTGGGCAACCGGCGGCCTTAAGGGGAATCGCTTCGCATCGGCCTGAGCCTGTCGGGCGAAGAACTCCGGGAGGGTGAGCCCGATCCCGCCAAGGAGGCCGACGTAGAGGAAGTCGCGTCGCGATGGGCCACCACTCGCCCCAACGGCGGGGCCCATGCATCGCTCATCACAGACCGGTCGAAACGCCATCGCGGTCTCCTTCCCACACGTTCCCGCTCTCCTTGAGCACCTCACAGCATATCCAGCACGCCGCCGCGGCCCAGCGGGTCAGCGAGCAACCATGGATGGCTGCTTGTTCAGGAACTCATCGACGACCCGGTTGTGGTCGCTGATGAAAAGGACCGCCTGCACGATCGCGAGCGGGATCCCCAGGACGGACCCAAAGCAGGTCACGGTCAGGATTTCCGCCGCAAGCCAGAGAGTCATGTGCGTGCCGGAGCTGTTCAGCCCGACGATGCCGCCGATGCGCGAAGCGGCGATTTCGCGATCCTGTAAGACGTTTGAGAGAAGGATTGCCCCGACCACGATCGCGGCGACGTAGATCGCGAATCCGATGTAGATCCAGGAGAGAAGAAAGCCGGCGATCACGCAACTGACGTAGACCCAGAAGTGCGTGTCGCTGCTCGAGCCGGGGCGCTGGGCAATCGAGCGATAGGAGCGCATGACCCCATAGAACCAGACCATGCCGTAGATGCCGAGGGTGATGACCGAGAAGAGGATCACCATCCCAACATCGGCACAGCGAAGCGGAACGAGCGGTTCGACGGCAGTACCGACGGGAGCGGCGGAATAGGACGCCATTGGTGGGGCGGCCCCGACGGGTGGCATCGCGAAGACGGCCTGGAGCTCGGGGAGCTCCCCTGCCATCCGCCACGAGGTCCAGGATTCTTCTCGCACGAGATCCGTACTGCGCACGCGGCCATCAGCGACCATCCGCTGAAGGTCAGCCAAGGCGATCGGTCCAAGCTCCGCCGCTCCGTCCCGCCTCACGAAGTACATGCTGCTGGCTCCGGGTTGACGCTGGTGTCGATCGAACGACTTGTCCGAATGGTACCACCCTCCCGGCGCCTGTCCCGCCGAGCTCTGACAGCGTGAAGCCACAAAAAGAATGGCGGCCGAAGCGGTTGCTTCGGCCGTCATTCATTGAAGGGATTGTCGTTGCACTTACTTGAGCCGACGACGCAGGCCCAGGGCCCCGAGGAGGCCGATTCCGGCCAACGCGACCGGCATCGGGATCGGAACCACGATGAGCTGATCCTGGGCGAACGGGTCGGTCAGGCCGACCACGTTGCCAAACTCCAGGAAGCCGTTCAGGCCCAGGTTGTTGATCATGTTCATCGCGATCGCCGCGACCTGTGCGGTGGTGGTGTTGTTCAGGTTGACCGCGAGAGCCCCGACTCCCACATTGAGTTGGTCGGCGGCGGCGGCGGCATCGACGGCAGCGATGTTCTCGTGGGTGATCTCCCAGATCGCCAACTGGAACGCGGCGTTGAGCTTGCTGTCGTTGGAGGACTTCACGGTCGCATAGTTGCGGGCGTAGAGGTCCTGAACGAGTTGGGCTCGGATCTCACCCATGGGACCCGGATTCGGGTCGGGCACGCTGGCCAGCGGTGCGATGGTGTAGTTGACGGTCTGGCCGCCCGAAATCGTCTCAGCAATCTGCGTGCAATAGGTCGTCACGCTCTTGCCGGCCGAGGTCCACTTCATCCGCCCCGCGCTATAGTTCTGCCATCCGCCGTTGGCGTTCTGGTTGAACGACCGGCCGGCGTTGTAGTTCATCTTCAGGGTCTTGTTGGGGCCCAGACCGTTGAAGGTCATGGACATGGTCGCGGCATCGGCCGATGACGCGGCGCCGAGGGCGAGGCCGGAGAACAGACCGGCGACGAGAATGGTGGACGAGAGCTTCACGGGGTGGTCCTAGCGGGATCGGGCGCTGAAGAAGCAGGTCAGAACGATGCAGCGATCCTCCGGGGAGGACCGCCGGACGTCACGCGGCTGGCTCGGTACCCGAATCGTGTCGGGACCAACAACCACGGGCGCCCTTCGGCGTCGTTCGTCTTCCTCTCTCCTCAGACACTGCTTCAGAGTGACAACGTGGCGGACAAGCCGCACGCGTTGGGTGGGATGCTACACCAGACTTTCCCTCCGCGGAACACCGATGGCAAGAATGGCCGAAGATCGGGGCTGTTCCGAGCATTCGGCCGCTCATTCACTCTGGCTCTCGGACGCTCGGTTCGCTTCCATTTGCCACACCAGAACCAGTCCAGCCCCAAAACCGGCAGCAGCATGCCACCGAAAGACCGTGCAATCGGGTAGGTCGCCTGTGTTATTCTCCAGCCCGACCCGAGGTTCCGCACTCTTTCCGGACTGGCCCCCACCGAGCGCTTGGAGGGGAGGTTCCGGCATGGTTCTCACTGCATGAGCGATCCGGAACGAGGTCCCATCTCCTCGGACAGCGACGACGAGAGCGTGAAGCGACTGCTCCCGGTCGTCTACGCCGAGTTGCGAGCACTCGCGGCCCACTACCTCGATGGGCGATCACAGCACACGCTCCAACCAACCGCCTTGGTTCATGAGGCCTATCTCAAGCTCGCCAAGAGTGACATGGCTTGGTGCGGGCGCGATCACTTCGTGGCCACGGCCGCCCGCGCCATGCGGCAGATCCTGGTGGATCATGCCCGGAAGAAGCACGCCGAAAAGCGCGGCGGAAGCGCTCTTCGCGTCACTGTCGACCTTGAGGCGATTCCACAGGCCTCGACCGCGGAGCGCGATTGCGCCGTGGTGGACTTGGATCATCTCCTCGTTCGCCTTGAATCCGCGGACTCGCGGGCGGCGCGCATCGCCGAGTGGACGCTCTTTGGCGGCATGGGCCAAGACGAGATCGCGAATGTCTTGGGCGTCTCGCGCATGACCGTCACCCGCGACTGGCAGTTCGCCCGGGCGTGGCTCGCCTCCGAACTCAAGGCGCCGCGGCCCGCCGACGCGGTCCCACCCACCAGCTCCTGAGGAACGTCGCACGTGGGCCCAGCCGACGATCCCGAGCTCCTAAGGCAGGCGAAAGAGATATTCCTGTCTGCCCGCGAGCTTCCCCAGGCGGCTCAGGAAGCCGCGGTCGTCGAGGCATGCGGCGATCGCGTGGAGCTACGCCGTCTGGTGGGCGGGCTGCTTGCCCACGCCGAGGAACGCCTTCCGCTGGAGTCGCTCGCGGTCGACATTCGCGAGGAGCACCAGGCGGCCGTCGAGTCGCTCCTGTCGGAGCGGCACGGACCGCGCCCATCAGGCGAGATCGGCGAAGAGATCGGGCCCTACCGACTCATCGAGCGGATTGGCGAAGGAGGCTTCGGCGTCGTCTTCCTCGCCGAGCAGGAACGCCCGGTGCGGCGGCGCGTGGCCCTCAAGATCATCCGATTGGGGATGGACACGCGGGAGGTCGTCGCCCGCTTCGAGGCGGAGCGTCAGGCCCTCGCACTGATGGACCACCCCAACATCGCCAAGGTCTTCGACGCCGGGACGACCGCGACGGGACGCCCCTACTTCGTGATGGAACTCGTGCCGGGTCAACCGATCACCGAGTTCTGCGATACCCATGGCCTGAGTGTGCGCGAGCGGGCGAAGCTGGTGCAGACGGTCTGTGAGGCGCTGCACCACGCCCATCAGAAGGGCGTCATCCACCGGGACATCAAGCCCGGCAACGTGCTGGTGAGGATGGAGGAGGGACGGCCGATCCCCAAAGTGATCGACTTCGGGATCGCGAAGGCCACCAACGCCCGACTCACCGAGCAAACCTTTTACACGGCGTATCGGCAAATGATCGGGACGCCCGAGTACATGAGCCCCGAGCAGGCCGGAGAGTCTTCGGACGACGTCGACACGCGCACCGACGTGTACGCGATCGGAGTCGTGCTTTACGAGTTGCTCGTCGGCGTCACGCCCTTTGACGGCCAACGCCTGCGTGCGGCGGCGTACGGCGAGATGCAACGCATCATCCGCGAGGAGGATCCGCCGCGCCCAAGCACCCGCCTTGCCCGACTCAAGAGTTCGGGCGAGAGCGCCTCCCAACGCCCTCGCAATTCGGTGGCCCCGCTCCCCGCGACGATTCGCGGCGAACTCGACTGGATCGTCATGAAGGCCATCGAGAAGACCCGCAACCGCCGCTACGAGTCGGCCGCAGCGTTCGGCGCGGATCTGGGTCGGTTCCTTTCAGGCGACGCGGTGCTCGCGGCGCCACCCAGTGCGATCTACCTGGCCACCAAGTTCGTCCGCCGCCATCGGACCTTGGCGACCACGGTCGTGCTCGTCGCGCTCACCCTCGTCGCCGGCCTGATCGCAACTTCGCTCGCCCTCTCACGGGCGCTCCGCGCCGAGGGCGAGGAGCGACACCAGCGAGGTATCGCCGTGGCTGCCCAAGCGCTCGAGGCCAAACTCCGGGTCGACGCCGACCGCGAGCGGGACGAGGCGATCGCCCGCTCGAACGAGGCGAACCTGAGCGCGGCCGCTGCCGCGATCGCCCTCCATGAACCGGCGGCGGCGCGACAACGTCTCGAACTCGTTCTACCCGATCGGCGCGGCTGGGAATGGCGCTGGCTCGATGCCCGCTGCGACGACGCGCTGGTGACCTGCAAGCACACCGCCCGCGTCACCCACGCCGCATTCAGTCCTGACGGCAGGTCAGTCGCTCTTCGAGGTGTCGACCGGCAGATGGCCCTTTACGAACTGCCGAGCGGCCGGAAGATCCGCTCATTCGGCTCAGGCGACGATCTGCTTGGCCAGGTTGCGTTCAGCCCGGACGGGGGCGAGATCGCCGCCGGCACGCAGGACGCTGAAGTCACGATCTTCCGCGTCGACACCGGCAAGGCTCGTCTCGTCCTCCCCATGCCGCTCGCTCAGTATCCGGCGACGATCCTCTTCAGCGCCGACGGGAAGCGTTTGCTCTGCCAAGGGACCGGTTTCGACCTCCGCTGCGTCAACGCCTCGAACGGCGAGATCCTGCCCGCCTTCCCGACGCAAGGGATCCTCGCGGCGACCTCGCGCGGCATTCGGGTCGTCGGCTCGCTCGATGGCGCGACGACGGAGGTGCTCGACGACAGCGGCAGGAGGCTCGCGGCGTTTGATGCTTCGCTGGGCCGGCCGATTCTCGTGGACGACACCGGCACGCACGTCGTCCTCCGCTCGACCGATCCCTCCGGGGCGTGCACGCTCCGGGCCATCGACGCGACGAACGGTTCGCTTCTCTCGGAGTTCGCCTCGCCGGCATTCCCGCACGAGCTGCGCCGCTTCTCACCCGACGGCATTCTCTTCGCCGCGACGGTCAAGGACGCTCCCGCGCGGGTGTGGGACGTTCGTACGGGCAAGCTGCTCGCGACCCTCGCGGACCACGCCCAACCGGTGACGGGATTGCGATTCTCCAACGACGCCTCGAAGATCCTCACCTTCGCGGCCGACCACACCGTGGTGGTCCGATCCCTGCCGGATGGTCGGCGCATGGCCACGCTCGTGGGCCACAGCGAGAGCGTTGCCGACGCGTTCTTCCTTCCCGACGGCAAGAGCGTTGCAAGCGTCAGCAACGATCGCACGGTGCGCGTGCACGAGATCGCGACCGGCACCGAGGTCGCACTGTGGACCGGCATCGAGCGTTTCGTCGCGATCTGTGCCCAGACTCCGGACGGACGCTACCTCCTGTCCAGTTCCGACGAAGGCAAGCTGCGGCTGTGGGATCTCACCAGCGGGCCGGCGACGGTGGCGATCCGCGCTCAAGGTGAGTTGAACACTCTGTCGGTGACGACGAGTGAGCGGGGAGACGATCGCATTGTCCTCAGCGACCCACGCGGCATCGTGACGCTCTTTGATCCGCGCACTGGACGGGGCGAACCCTTCCCGCGGCAGATGCGCGGCCTGACGCTCGCGCCCGATGGCCGTTTCGCCCTGGCGATTCCCGACGAGGTGCCAACCTTCCTCGACGGACGGACCGGCGAGACGATCGCGAGCTTCCCCGGCGCCGGAGCGACGCACGACTTCAGCGACGACGGCACGCGCGTCGCGTTCCGGATGGACCGGGAGGATGTCGCGATCGCCACCACCCAGCCTTTCGCCGTGGTCGCACGACTGAAAAACGTCGGCGCGGATGTCCATCACCTGCGGCTGGTCGGCGATCGCCTGCTCGCGCTGTCGCGGAAGGCACCGATGGAGGTGTGGGATATCCCAAGCGCCACCCGCATCGCCAGCCACGCGACCGGTGTGACGAAGTATCCGCCGTTTCTCCTGGAGATCTCGCCGAGCGGGCGATACGCGGTGATGGGCGGACTCATGGCCCCGCTTCGGGTCATCGATCTCTCGACGCAGGTCCTCGTTGAGCCGAAGGTCGAATTGGGTTCGGCCCTCTTCGGCGTCATCACCGTCGCCTTCTCACCCGACGGTACGCGTGTCGCGGCGGCCTCGCAGGATCAGATGGTCCGCATCATCCGTCTCGGCGAGGCAGCGCCCGAGCTGACGCTCGTCGGCCACACCGGCCCGGCCCATGGC
Source organism: Phycisphaerae bacterium (assembly GCA_016795065.1). Taxonomy (GTDB): domain Bacteria; phylum Planctomycetota; class Phycisphaerae; order Phycisphaerales; family SM1A02; genus JAEUIT01. The sequence goes on along the minus strand of JAEUIU010000053.1, from coordinate 19,452 downwards.
GTTACCTTTCATCCGACGGAGCCGCGCCTCGCGTCGGGCAGTTGGGACCAGACGATCCGGATCTGGGACACCGTGACCGGGCGCGAGCTGGCGGTCCTGAGCGGCCACGGGGCGCCGGTGCACGCGGTGCGATTCTCAAGCGACGGCGCGAGGCTGTACTCGGCCTCGGCCGACGCGACGGTACGGGTCTGGGACACGCTCCCGAAGCGAGCCCGCGACGGGTCGACGTGGGATCCGGCCTCGGTTCTGCCCTGGAATGGACGGAGCATTCGGACTGAGACTTGTCCGTGAGGTGATGGCGCGGCTCGTGTCTCCGTGAGAGACGTTTGCCGAAGCGATCAGCCCCACGCGCCTAACAGGATTGCCAGGTCGCCTGCGCCGACGATGCCGTCGTGATCGAGGTCGGCTGGCCCGCGTCGCGTGCCCCAGGCACCGATGAGGATCGACAGGTCGACTGCGTTCACCACACCGTCGTCGTTGAGATCCGCCGGGCTCCCCGTGGCGGCACCTTGAGCGGGCACGGTGACGCACACCTCAATGAAGCAGCATTGGACCCAGTTGGGACTGTGGTTACCGAGCGTGAAGCAGTACTGCGATCCGGGTGCAAGCCCAGAAACGATGGTGACCGGACCGACGACCTGAGAGCCGTACGGAGGGATCGGTCCTACGTTCAGGATGCCTGGGTTGATCGCACTGCCGCTTGCCGGGATGAACACGAGGTGTCCCGTGTTCCAGGCCGCGAGATTGGTGAAGGTGAAGGAGAACTGGAACGCGCCAGGGACGGCCGTGGCAATGATCTCCGTGTGGAGGACCTGACCGCATTCACAGTCGGGCAGGTCGAGGCAAGGATTCAGGTGGCAGCACTCGTCGCCCTCGACGTCGCCGAGGATGAAATCAAAGCAGATGTGCGCCCCGGGCTGCTGGCCAGTGATGGTCACGGTGATCGGCGCCGACGTGTTGCCGTCGGCAACGGGCGGGTTGAGCGGGATCACGTTTGGCGACATCGACGGATCGGGAAGGATGAGCACCGATGCGGTCGTGCCCGAGTTGTTGGTGAAGGTGAAGGTCCAGGTGAACTCGCCCTCGGCCTTGCATTCGATCGACTCCGTCTCAATCTCCGCGCAGTCACACACGTCGCGCACCGCCACATCGCCCTGTCCGGTCTTCGCGTGGACGGCCGTGGGGCCGTCGGAGTCGATGAGGTAGCTCTGGCTGGTCCAGAGCGGAACCGTGGCCGAGTTTCCGCCGGCCGGGATGATGGTCAGGCCGTAGATGTAGGGAAGGCTCGGATTCACGCACGAGGCGAAGAGCGCGTCCGCCATGGCGAAGACGTTGCCGTCGCAGTCGGTCGCCACGCCACCGGAGCTGTTCGCTCCCTCGGGAACGAGACTCGCGCCGTCGCAGTCGCCCATCGGTTCGAGGTAACCGATCTTCCAGGTGTTCAGCGGCGCGAAGACCCAGGCTGCCGGCGACGTGCCGGTCAGTTCGAGCACGCGCGAGCTGTGGGCGTCGTTCACGAACGTGGGAATGAGCGTGCCCGTGTCGGCGAGCCGGGTGCGCTCGGCGAGGAACATATGACCGTCCCTCGAGAAGTGAATGTCCGAAACCGGGTTCGAATACGGAATGACCTGGCTGTCGGCCGGATGAAGGAGGAAGCCGGCGCCCGAAGGAATCGCTCCCTGCGGCACGAGGAACTCACGCACCGTGCTGTTGGGAACGAACGCGCCGGTGTTGGTGATGGCGACCGACCAGACCTCATTGGCCTCGGTCGCGTTCTGTCCACCCGGCCGCGAGTCTTCCCACCAGACGCTGTAGAAAAGTCGGCCTTCGTGGACGGCGACGCCCCATACGCGGCGGCCAAGGGCGGTGAAGCTCTGGGTCGCGTTGTCGGCGATGACGCCAAGGCCTTCCTGCGGCCGGCCCACGACGCCGTGGTCGTAGCAGTTGCCGCCCGCGGTGCAGACGACCTGCGTCGCGGGCGCGCACGGACCCGAGAGTCGCGCGGGCACGGCGTAGATCATGCCGTCGTCGAAGTCGGTGACGAAGAGCATCGTGCTCACCGGGTCGTAGGCGATGTTGCCCAGGCCCTGTCCCGAGTTCGGGAGGACGGCGAGCTTGCAAATGGCGCCGGTCACGCCGTCGATGCGATAGACCTCGCCACCGTTGCCGCCCGGCCCGAAGCCGAGGTTGCCGTAGACCGTCGATGCCGCCACGTAGATGTTGGGCGGCGAGGCGTCATCGAGGACGACGCCGAAGACCTGCCCGAGGTTCGTCGCGTTCCACACGTCCGCCGGGTTGTTCGTCGGATTGCCCGGGAACTCGTTGTGGTACTTGGGGGCAAGCCAATTGGTCGACGGCGAGACGCCGCCGAGCGGCGCACCCTGCCCCACCGGGTTGGCTGTGTTCAGGAGCGTCACCACGAACCCCGGCTGGCCCGAGAAGTGGGTGATGACCGATTCGCCGGGATCAACAGGGAGGGAGGCGGCTTGGCCACAGACGATGCTGGCTTGGGCTAGCACCCCGATGGCTGCGGCGAGCGGCTTCTGGAATCTCATGCGACCTCTCCTCAGGTTGGTCCTCAGGTTGGCCCTCAGGTTGGCCCCACCCGAAACCGGCGGGACGGATGGGTGCAGGCGACGCACACGGGCGGCCGCACAACACCCCGCGACGAATGCGTACGTCGGGGCGAAGTCTCTCACCCGGCGTCAAGAAACGTCGGGAACGTGCTCCTGAGGCGCGGGAGTTTGGGCGGTAACTCGCGGCGACGCACGACGCGACGGAGCGCCCGAATGCACCGCTACGTCGGTCCGACCGTCGCTGCCCCTTCTGCCTCCGCTGCGCTTCGGCATCTCCCCCGCGGCAACCTTGGGTGTCAGATCGGGACCAGACCGCGGGGGAGAGCGGAGGAGCGGCGAGACGCTCTTCTCCATCATCGACTCGGGCTCCATGACGTCGCGGCCCCGCAACTCGCAGCAGTAAGCCTCGCTCTCCCCCGCCACGGGAGCTCAAGCCCGCCGCCGATGGAACCGCGGGGGAGATGCCGATGAAACCGCGGGGGAGAGCGAAGGAGTGGCGAGACGCTCTTCTCGATCGTCGAGTTGGGCTCCATGACGTCGCGGCCCCGCAACTCGCAGCAGTAAGCCTCGCTCTCCCCCGCCACGGGAGCTCAAGCTCGCCGCCGATGGAACCGCGGGGGAGAGCCGATGAAACCGCGGGGGAGAGCGGAGGAGCGGCGAGACGCTCTTCTCGATCGTCGAGTTGGGCTCCATGACGTCGCGGCCCACCAACTCGCTGCAGTAAGCCTCGCTCTCCCCCGCCACGGGAGCTCGAGCCCGCCGCCGATGGAACCGCGGGGGAGATGCCGAAGCGCAGCGGAGGCAGAGGGGGCACAGTCGTGCGCGTGCACCGACACCGCCGCCAGCCTCTCTCGCGATGGCACGGCGAAGGGCATCTCTCCAATGCCCTTCCAGGCTACGTCAGCAGACCGACGGAACGAGCCGTCAGATGCCGGCCCCCACGCGCCGTGTCCTGCCTTACGCGACCGTCACCTTCGGATTGAGGTACACGTCCTGGATCGTGTTGAGGAGCTTCACGCCCTCGGCCATCGGGCGCTGGAACGCCTTGCGGCCCGAGATCAAACCCATGCCGCCGGCTCGCTTGTTGATGACCGCGGTCTTCGCGGCTTCGGCGAAGTCGTTCTCGCCGCTCGCGCCGCCGGAGTTGATCAGACCCATGCGGCCGCAGTAGCAGTTGAGGACTTGGTAGCGGCAGAGGTCAATCGGGTGATCGGTCGCAAGGTCGCTGTACATCCGCTTGTCGAGTTTGCCGTAACTGGACCCGCCGGTGTTGAGCGCCTCGTAGCCGCGATTGAGCTCGGGCAGCTTCTGCTTGATGATGTCGGCCTCGATGGTCACACCGAGGTGGTTCGCCTGGCCGGTGAGGTCGGCGCTGACGTGGTAGTCCTTGCCGTCCTTCTTGAAGGCGTTGTTGCGGATGTAGCACCAGAGGACGGTCGCCATACCGAGCTGGTGGGCCTCCTGGAAGGCCTCGGCGATCTCGATGATCTCGCGGCTCGCGTCGTCGCAGCCGAAGTAGATCGTGGCGCCGACCGCGGCAGCGCCCAGGTTCCACGCTTCGCGGACCGTGCCGAACATGATCTGCTTCGCCTGGTTGGGGTAGGTGAGCAACTCGTTATGGTTGATCTTCACCAGGAAGGGGATCTTGTGGGCGTACTTCCGGCTGACCGAACCGAGGACGCCGTAGGTCGTCGCTACCGCGTTGCAGCCGCCTTCGATCGCCAGCTTTACGATGTTCTCGCCGTCGAAGTACATCGGGTTCTTGGCGAAGCTCGCCCCGGCCGAGTGTTCGATGCCCTGGTCCACAGGCAGGATCGAGAGGTAGCCGGAGCCCGCGAGACGGCCGCTGTTGAACATCCACTGCAGGTTGCGAAGGACCTGCGGGTTGCGATCGGTCTGGGCGAAGACGCGATCGACGAAGTCCGCGCCGGGCAGGTGCAGGTGCCTCTTGTCGACCTTCGCCTGATGACGAAGAAGCGAATCGGCGTCGGCTCCCAGAAGTTGCTCAAGCGACGAGGACGAGGCAGTGGCTGTGGCGGTCATGACCGCATGATACTGCCAACCCGTTGAGCGCCACAATGCCGCAGAAACAAGGCGATTCTCGCGTGTCCGCGACGTTTCGTTCAGCCCTCGCCCAGCAGTTGTTCCCGGGCCGCGGCCAGCTCCCGCCGCTGCTCGTCGGTGACCGTCGGATAGGCGAGCTTCAACGAGTCCATCGCGTCGATGATCGCCGCGGCGACGACCAACCGCGTGAACCACTTGTTGTCGGCCGGGACAACGAACCACGGGGCCTCCTCCGTCGCCGTCGCCCGGATCGCCTGTTCGTAGGCGTCCATGTACGCATCCCAGTGAGCCCGCTCCCGCACGTCAGCGGCGGAGAACTTCCAGTTCTTCTCGGGTCGGTCGAGCCGTTCCATGAAGCGCCGCCGCTGCTCGTCCTTCGAGACATGCAGGAAGAACTTACGGACGATCGTCCCGTTCCGGTGGAGATAGCGCTCGAAGCGGCGGATGTCCTTCAGTCGCTTGTCCCAGATGTCGTCGCCGACGAGATCCGGCGGTAGCCGTTGCCTGGCGAGGATCTCCGGATGCACGCGAACGACGAGGACCTCCTCGTAATAGGAACGGTTGAAGATGCCGATCCGCCCCCGCTCGGGAAGGCGGCACGCGCAGCGCCACAGGAAGTCGTGGTCCATCTCCTCGGCGGACGGCGCCTTGAACGAATGCACCTGGCAGCCCTGCGGGTTGATGCCGCTCATGACATGGCGAATCACGCCATCCTTGCCCGCGGCATCCATCGCCTGGAAGACGAGCAGGATCGACCAACGGTCCTGGGCGTATAGGCGATCCTGTTCCTCGGCGAGCAGCGCGATCCCGCCCTGAAGCAGTTCCTTCGCATCAGCCTTGATGTCGCTTGAGATGCCGCCCGTGTCGTTTGGGTCGAAGTCCTTCAGCCGGAACTTCCGCCCATCGTCAATCCGATAGGGGCGGATGAAGTGGCGGGCGCGTTCGATCGTGTCGTTCATGGGGGCCTTGCGGTTCGATCTAGCGGTGACGAACTCAGTCGCTCAGCGAACGGATCCTTTGACGACGCCGAGCGCCGGCCCGAGCCAGTCGGGTGCAACGAGACTTTACTCGCAATGCCCGCCCATCCTGCACATCTGTCGCCGATCGAATGGGCGACGGCTAGCGTCGAAAAGCGAACGCTGTTGCCGAAGATGAGCGGGTTGGCACGGTGGAGTGGCGATTCAGATCCGGGGGCGATGCCATTCGCCGTTACGGGGCCTTGCGGGCGTCGTTGTTCGAGAGAGTGCATCCCCATTTGGCGATGAACGGGGTGGAAAGTCCGCCGGCGATCGTGAAGTCACCCGATGCGTATAGCGCCGGTCCCGTCCCGTCGTTGAAGACCGTCAGGGCCCGAACGACTAGATTCACCCCGTTGGTCGATCCCGCCCCAAGCGGAGACCAGACGTTGCCATTCCACTGAGCGATGTGATTTGCCGAGGCGCCGCCCGCTCCATCGAAGTAGCCCCCGACAAAGAGCGTGGGGATGTTACCGAGGCCATTATCGAGAATCGTCAGGGCCTGCACCCAGAGGTTCAAGCCAATGGCTGATCCCGTGCCGAGGGCCGACCAGGACGAGCCGTTCCATCGCGCGACGTTATTCACCGTCGCGCCGCCCGCCGACGTGAAGAATCCGCCGGCGTAGAGTGCGGGCCCACCGTCGGCGCCGTCGGCCGTCGCTGCCAGCGCCCAAACTGTTCCGGTCGTGCCGTTGGTCGACCCCGCCCCAAGGGCAGACCACGACGTACCGTTCCACTTCGCAATGTACTTGGCGAAGACGCCGCCCGCGTTCGTAAACGCGCCCCCCACGTACAGCGCTGGGCCGTCCCCAGCCAAATCGTCAAAGACGGTCAAAGCGGACACACCGTTGTCGACACCATTGGCCGAGCCCGCCCCAAGTGACGACCACGAGCTTCCGTCCCATCGTGCGATTCGATTCGCCGGGATGCCACCAGCCGTCGTGAAACCACCGGCGACGTAGAGCGCGGAGCCGCCTCCCGAGCCGTCATCGAACGGCGTAAGAGCAAACACGGTGGAGCCTGCCACGCCATTCGCCGCGCCCAGTCCGAGCGGCGTCCACACGCTGCCGTTCCACTTGGCAACCCGATTGGCTGTCGTGCCTCCCGCCATGCTGAATTGGCCACCCGCGTACAGGGCCGGCCCATCACCGTCATCATAGACCGTCAATGCCCAGACCGCGGCATTCACGCCGTTCGATGAACCCGTCCCCAGCGGCGACCACGAGCTGCCGTTCCACTTGGCGATTCTGTTCGCGCTGACGCCACCAGCCATCGTGAAGTGACCCGCGGCGTACAGCGCTGGTCCTTTCCCGTCGTTGAAGACAGTCAACGCGTTGACCGGACCGTTCAAGGCAGAGAGACCGGGCTCTGGAATCCAACCGAACTCCCCCGAACAGGGCGACTCCGCGGAAACGACGATCGCGCCCGCCTCGGTCACGCCATCGAGAACGACTGGCGACACGAACGTGCTGCCGGTGTAGGCCACGCCACGAATCGACGCAACCGCCGTCACCTGAAGCGAACGTGTTTGCTGTCCAACCTCCACCTCAATGGTGAACGAGCCGTCCGGCCCACTGACACCTTGGCCACCGAACTCCGTCACGACAACAGCCTCGTCGACCGGCGTGTTGTCAGCAAGCGTCACACTGCCGACGACGAGCGTCTTCAAGCACGGATCCGGACACGCGCCCCAGCCTCCCAGCAAGACCGCAAGGTCCGCTCCGTCCGTGACGCCGTCGGAAGTCAGGTCAGCTGCGCCCGATGACCAAGCACCCAGCAGGATGGCCAGATCGGCACCTCCAACGACGCCGTCTCGATCCAGGTCGGCAGGACAACAGAGGCTCGGTCCTCCGGCATATGACTCTGAGGTCACGAGCATTGCGAGTATGAGCAGAAGGCGCTGAACGATGCGGTAGGAGTGGGCCATACAACGGTCGCTTCCATCGATGAGTCGAGAACACGTGTCAGTAGGGTCGGGGAGAATCACCGATTCGTCCACGCTCCGAGCAGAATCGCCAAGTCCGACGCCGTCACCAGGCCATCTTCATCAAGATCGCCGCAGGGCGGCGTTGAGCTTCCCCACTCACCGAGCAGGTTGGCGAGGTCCTGGGGCCCCACGAGACCGTCGTTGTTGAAGTCTGCAGGGCCCCCGGCGCTCCCCCACGATCCGAGGAAGATGGCCAAGTCAGGCGCGCCGACGGTGCCATCGCCATCGAGGTCCGGCGGAAGCGACGGACACGCTCCCCAATCTCCCAACAGAATCGCAAGGTCACTCGCCCCAACCGCGCCGTCGCCGTCGAGGTCGGGCGACGGCGGCGGTGTCTCGTCGATCGTGATCGTGCCGACGGTCCAGACGAAGGGAATCGCGAAACCGTTCGGATCGCTCAGCGCCGTCGCGGGTCCGATGACCACCGAGATTGTCCCACTCGCGTCCGCGGAGGCGTCGACGACGACCTCGGCCAGGACGTCGTTGACGTTCGGAACACTCGACACGAAGTCAGGGGCCGTCCGACTGAAGAGATCGATGTTGGCGTTGATGAAGAGGCCGTTGGGCCCATCAGGCCAAACGACGGTAAAGAACGGGTCGAGCGGCGCCGGGTACGCCGCGATGAGATTCCACTCGAGGGCGAGGTTGGTCTCCGGGGCGTCGATCAGGTCCTCGAGATCGAAGACGACGGAGCCCGTCGACCCGGCATCGGGCACGATGCGGAGGGCCAGCGAGTAGCCGAAGTAGTGCTCGGTTCCGGCGTCGCTCGAGAGTACGACCATCGCCGAGCCGCTGCCTCCGGGCGGAAGGACGAGCGGATGCTCCATGGCGATTCCGACCACGCCCGCGTGAGCGAAGGTCGCGATCGCCGAACCGAGCAACGCTGCGACGAGAGAGTGGCGAGCGATGGTGACGTTGCGTGTCATCGCACCACCTCCACCGTGCTGCCACTCAGGGCGCGACATGAACGCCCGTCGGGATCGGTGAGGAGGAGATCGAGCAGGCCGTCCTCGTCGAGATGCTCGATCGAGACCCGCTGCGAAGCGATCTCCGACCCGCAGAGGATCGGCGAGCCGTACGACCCGTCGCCCCTGTTCAGCCAGAGGAGCGAGAGCGTCTCGCTGCTGAGCCGCACGCGGCGGATGAGATCGAGGTCGCCATCGTGGTCGACGTCGAGTCGCTGGAGCGGCTCGATCTCGGCCGCTGCGTCGACTTCATCGAACGCGGTACAGGGATGCACGTCAGCGAGCGCGATCGCGTCAAGCTCACCGATCGACGCGGCAACGGTGCCGGAGGGTTCGTGTCGGTAGGTTCCGAGTATGCGCACTCCACCGCCCTCACCGGCCACGCTGCCGGCGTTGGTGGTCGGAGCGTCGACCACACCCTGACCGACAAGCGAGCCGAGACTGCAGACCGTGACCTGCGGCGCTCGGACGAATGCGTCGTGAGTGAGAAGGAGCTTGGCCTCGCGGTCGCAGCCGACGGTGAGCTCGTAGGGATGGAGCCACGCACCGGCGTCGATCTCGATCGTGCCCGCGATCCACTCGAAGGTGGCGCCGGGCTCGATGATGAGATTGGTGACGGTGAGGTGGGCGTTGGGGTGGGTGAGGCGCAGGGTGGAGCCGGAGAGAGCGGTGAGTGTGCCGAAGCGCAGCGACTCGTCGCAGAGGATGAGCGATTCGCCGCTGCGGAGGGTGCGGTCGGTGGGTGTGTCAATGCGTTGCGGTGTCGTCCGCACAGCGCCTCGGCCCGCAATTGCGCGTTGTGGGCGGCCCGGAGCATCGCTGGCCGTTTCGACGCAGCCCCATTTGGCGAGGTTGCTTGATGGCACGCCGCCCGCCGTCGCGAAGGCGCCGCCCACGTACAGCGCCAGACCGCCGCTGGAGCCGTCGTCAAAGACTCCAAGAACGTTGACATCGTTGCTCACTCCGTTCGACGCGCCCGTGGTCAGCGGCGACCAGGAGGCACCATCCCACTTCGCGACTCGGTTCGCGGTCACGCCGCCCGCCGTGCTGAACCGGCCCCCCACGTAGAGCGCGGCCCCGCCTCCGGAGCCGTCGTCGAAGACCGTCAGGGCGTAGACATCAACGTTCACACCGTTCGCAGCGCCGGCGATCAGCGGCGACCATGCTCGGCCATCCCACTTTCCAATGTAGAGCGCCGTCACGCCGCCAGCGGCGGTGAAGCTGCCACCTACATACAGCAACGGTCGGTCGTTAGAGCCTCCATCGAAGATCGAAAGGGTGCGGACCACCGAGTTTACGCCATTCGTGATCCCAGTTCCGAGCGGCGACCATGCTCTGCCATCCCACCTTGCAATGTTGTTAGCAGCAAAGCCACCCGCTGCTTCGAAGTAGCCGGCGGCGTAGAGCGCTGGTCCGCCCCCCGAGCCGTCGTCGAAGACCGCGAGCGAATTGACCTGCTGGTAGCCAGGAATCGGAAAAGTGACACCCGCGCCAAGGGGCGACCATGAGGTGCCGTCCCAGCTCGCAATGCCACTCGCGGACACCCCGCCAGCCATCGTGAACGAGCCCCCGACGAAGAGTGCCGGTCCCTTACCCGACCCGTCATCGAAGACGTTGAGTGCGGATACCGGGGAGTTCAGCCCGTTACCCGCGCCAGTACCGAGCGGCGACCATGAAGTCCCGTCCCATTTCGCGATCCGGCTCGCCGGGACGCCGCCCGCAGTCACGAAGAATCCCCCGGCGTAGAGAGCGGGACCGCCGCCCAAGCCATCGTCGAATACCGAGAGCGCGGAGACGCTGCCGCTGAGGCCGTTGCTCGCGCCCGTGCCCAGCGGAGACCATGAGATGCCGTCCCACTTCGCGATCCGGTTTGCCGCGACACCGCCCGCCGTCGTGAAGTCCCCACCCACGTAGAGTGCAGGACCGCCGCCCTCGCCGTCGTCGAAGACCGCGAGCGAGTAGACGTCGCCATTCAGGCCGTCGGCCGCTGCCGAGTGAAGCGGCGACCACGAGGTGCCGTCCCATTCCGCGATCCGGTTGGCCAGCCCGCCGCCCGCCGTCGTGAAGTTGCCGCCCACGTACAATGCAGGACCACCGCCCGTACCGTCTCCGAGGACCGTAAGGGTGGTAATGTCGAGGTTTACCCCGTTCGCTGAACCCGCCCCGAGCGGCGACCACGAGGTGCCGTCCCATTTCGCGATCGCGTTCGCCGCAACGCCACCAGCCGTAGTGAAAGAGCCTGCGGCATAGAGCGCGGGGCCGCCGCCCGAGCCGTCGTCGAATACCGTAAGGGCACGCACACTCTGTCCCGCGCCGAAAACGCCCGTCGCAAGCGGTGACCACGAGGTGCCGTCCCACTTCGCGATCCCGTTCGCCGAGACACCGCCCGCCGCAGCGAAGTCGCCCCCCGCGTAGAGCGCGGGGCCGCCACCCGAGCCATCGTCGAAGACCGTAAGGCCCCAGACCCGGTTGTTCACACCGTTCGCCGCGCCCGTACCGAGCGGCGACCACGAGGCGCCGTCCCACTTCGCGATCCGGTTGGCCGTTACGCCGCCCGCCGCAGCGAAGTCGCCCCCCGCGTAGAGTGCGGGGCCGCCGCTGGAGCCGTCGTCCAAGACTGCGAGCGAGAGGACGAAGCCGTTCAGGCCGTTGGTCGAGCCCGTCCCGAGCGGCGACCACGAGGTGCCGTCCCATTTCGCGATCGCGTTCGCCGCGACGCCACCAGCCGTCGTGAAATAACCTGCGGCATAGAGCGCGGGGCCGCCGCCCGAGCCGTCGTCGAAGACCGTCAGGGCGTTCACCCAGAAGTTCACGCCGTTCGCCCCGCCCGTACCGAGCGACGACCACGAAGTGCCGTTCCATTTCGCTATGTAGTTCGCAGCCACGCCGCCCGCTGTTGTAAATCGGCCGCCCGCGTAGAGCGCTGGCCCGCCACCCAAACCGTCGTCGAATATCGTGAGGGCGCTTACGAAGAGGTTCACGCCATTAGTCCCGTCCGTACCGAGCGGCAACCACGAAGTGCCGTTCCATTTCGCTATGTAGTTCGCAGCCACGCCGCCCGCAGACGTAAATCCGCCGCCCGCGTAGAGTGATGGCCCACCGCCCGAACCATCGTCGAAGACGGTGAGGGCCGAGACTCCATTGTTCATCCCAGGCAACCCGAATCCAGACATCCAACCGAAGTCTCCACTACACGATGCTTCAGCGGAGATCGCAATGGCTCCTGCATCGGTTACGCCGTCGATCGCAGTCGGTGACACGAGCTTCGTGCCCGAGTAGGTCACGCCACCGACGGTCGCGACCGCTGTCACATTCAGCGAACTCGTCTGCTGACCCACCTCGACCTTGAAGCTGAACGACCCGTCCCGACCGCTCACGCCCTTCCCGCCGAGCGGCGTTACCAGCACGGCGTTCTCGACCGGCGTGCCGTCCTCGAGTTGAACGAAGCCGACGATGGTGGTCGGTGCGGCGTCGTTCGTCACGAGGATCTTCTTCACGGCCGTCGCGGCGTTGTTGGTCGCGGTGATGAAGACGGTGCCTTGCTGGTGTGCTGCCACGACCCCATCCTTGTCAACTGTCGCCACGAGCGGGTTGCTGGTGCGGTAGGTGGTCCAGGCAGTTGCGGGAGTCAGGTCTTGCGACGAGCCGTCACTGAATGTTCCTATCACTGAGCTGGCGATGGACTGCCCGACTACGAGGAGAGGGGAGGTAGCCAGCTCAATGTCGCTCGGCAGCGGTGGTGGCACATCGGTGATGGTGACGCCGTCAACGAGGAACGCCTCGCCGGTCGCGAGCTGAAACGGCTCCGAGATCACGTACCAGGTCTTCCCGTCAACAACCGCCGATCCGACGACTCGTAGTGGATCGTCCGCCACAAAGTCGGGGGGAGTGCCCGGCCCACCCTGTCCGAAACTGTCGGCAGCCGTGATGTTGTGAATCGAGAAGGCACCACTGCCGTCGGACGTGACATGCTGCCCGGCAATAGAGAGATCGAATCCAGCGCCGAGACTCGGAGCGTCGCGCCGATCGTCGTTGCCTTGATCGTCTCCACCTGCAGCCGCAAGGAGTTGCTGCGCTCGGTTCAGTACTGCGGGACCGATCACGTGCGAGATGGTGGCGTGGTTCTTGTCGGGATAGTCCGCGTCCACGCCCGCGATCGAGTAGCCCGATGCACAGTTCGCGAACCCTTCGCCATTTAGGCACCACGGTCCGGCGATTGCGCAGCCAACCTGGAAATCCAAAGACGGGACGGAACGGATGTTCTCATCACTCGTTCGACCCAAGATCAGGCAGTTCGTCTGCATAACATTGCAACCCCCATTCGGGCAGGGGAACTGCTCTCCGACGAGAGCCGCTTCCCTACTGATGGGATCGCCTGTCAGTCGCCAGTCTGCGGGAATCCAATCGCTCAGTGCCACAGAGTCGGCCCCGAGGCTGTACCCCGCGAGCAAGACCTTTGGCCTTGAGCCCTGGCTTTCTTCAATCTCATTGAGCCAGGCGTTGGCAGGTGACAGCTGTCCCAGGCCCGTGAAATCGGTAAGAGAGGTGGCACTAAAGATCCGCGCAGTGATACGGCCCTGCGGATCAAGCTCCTGCAGTCGCTTCTCGAAGTTATTCACCTCGAAGTAATTCCCGAGTACTCCCAACGGAAGAGGTCCAACGCCTTGGAAGCCGCCCTCAAAGATCCCCACTGCAACACGGAACTTCTTCTTGCACTCCCCCGTCACCGAATATGGCGGGCAATTGCACCCCCACCCCGACAGGCGCAACCCCGTCCCCGGCTCGGTCACGATCGTCGATCCATCCTCGCTCACCCGTCCCGGGCACATGATCTCGAACTCGCCGAGGTCGTGATTGAACGTCAGGAAGTACGCCATCGCTCCCGGCGGGAGGACGGACATGTTGGGGTATTCGATCTCCACCGGCGGGTCGAACGTCGCCGCCGCTGGCTGGAAGGTCCACGCGAACGCTGGCGCGACGCCGTTGGGCATCGGCATCGGGATGTCGTCGTGGTGGACTTGGTTCAGGCTGAGCTTCACCGGCGCATTGACCGTCGGCGTCGATCCGTTCTCGAGGGTCATCGAGTTGGCCTTGACGCGGAAGACCAGGCCTTCCATGCCGGCGCAGGTCAGTTCGATGTCGCTTTGGCCGTCCCAGGTCACCGTGTTCTCGGGGAGCATCGGCGGCAAGAGAATCGGCTTGCCGAGGGTGTTCTCGGCGTTCGGCACGATCGACGTGTCGTAGCCAAGCGACGGGAACTTGACGCCCGGCGGCAGCGGCTGGCCGTTCAACTTGTTGGCGAGGAAACCCTCGACGATAACGTGGACCGCGCCGTCGTTGGTCAGGTCGGTGAACTCGAACTGGCCCTGTTCGTTGGTCAGCTTGGGACCGACGAGGGTCGTGCCGAACTTGAGCGTGACCTTGACGTTCCCAATCGGGCGGCTGGCGTTATCGAGGACGAGTCCACGGAAGCTTGTCGGCTTGGTGTAGTCGCGAACGATGCCGTACGTCGTGAAGACCGCTGGACTCGTCTTGTTGCCGGGGAAGGTGGCCTCGACTCGGTTCACGCCCGCGTCGAGCCCTGTCGTGAACTCGACGTCGGCGTGGCCGGTCGCGTCGCTTGGCACCGTGATTTGCGATTGGCCGTTCACCAAGCCGCCGCCGCTCGTCACGGTGAAGGTCACGGGAACGTTCGCGACGGGGTTCGTCGCGTCGCTGACCCAGGCGGAGAGAGGAAGCGGCGCGGGCGAGCCGACCTCAACCCGCTGGTTGTTGCCGGAACCGATGTTGATCTGGTCGGGCGTGTCGGCGGCCGCGGTCGCGCTGAACAGGGCGATGCCCGCGACCTCCTTCGCGGTCGCCTCGACCCGGTGGTTGCCGCAGCCGGCGGTGCCGCCCAACGTCCACGACGCGCTCGCCACACCGCTGGCGTCGGTGAGCACCTGGTAGAACATCGTGTCCGAGCCGTAGCCCCTGCCCGAGAGGCGGCCGTCGTTCTGGGTCACGCGGAAGTCGACGAGCTTGTTCGCGTACGGCGTCCCGTCGGCCTTCCAGACCTTGACGGCGATCGGCACTGGCAGCGCCGTGCCGACGAGGCCAACCTGGTCGTCACCTGAAAGCACTTCCAAGTACGGGGCGTTCCGCGGCGGCGCGACCCGCGTGACGGTGAGCGACTTCGTGACTGTGTTCCCGACGACGTCGGTGGCGACGACGTTCAGGATGGTCGGCTGGCTCGGTCGGTTGAGCTGGACGTTCTCGGCGAGCCACGTCCCGTTCTGCCCGAGGGCGATGTCGACGACGGCCCGCTGCCCGTTCACCGAGACGGTGAGGCCTTCGAATCCGCTCAGCGTGTCGCCGACGGTGCCGCCGACGTTGACGAACTCATCGAAGATCTGCCGCGTGTCGGCGGGGAACTGGATGGTGAGGTTCGGAGCGGTGTTGTCACGGGTGACCTCGGCGACGACCGGGGCCGAAGCGATGCCGCAGGGCGAGATCGCGCTCACGTAGAGATAGTTGATCTCGTTCGCCTCGAGCGGCATCGTGACCGAGAAGGTGCCAGTGGCCGACGCAGTGACGATCTGGTCCGGACCCTGAACGCGCACTTCAACGGCGATCGCGAATCCAGCCTTCTGCGGGATGGTGCCTGAGATGGTCACGCCGGCTGCCGACGTGATGGCGGTGTACTTGTTCAGAACCGGCGTCGCGGGCGGCGTCGAGCCGGTGAAGCCAGGGGCTTGGGCGGGCGGCACGAACAGTTCGCCGGAGAGATCCGCGACCGCATTCGAGATCGCGACGGTGTGGTTGCCGCAGGCGGAGATCGGCGGCGCGAAGTGGCACTCGATCGTGCGGCCGTCGCCGCCGAGGACCGTCGTCGTCGGGAAGAAGGTCGTCCCGTCGAAGTCGCGCATGCTGATGACGCCCTCGATGACAGAGAGCGGAGTCAACTCCTCGGAGAAGGTGATGGCGAGGAGTTCGAGGTCCTCGGTCAGCGGCGAACCGTCCGCCCGGCTGATCGATGAGATCGTCGGCGCGGCGCCATCGAGTGGCGGCAGCGAGCCACCTTGGCCAGAGAGAACGATCTGGACGTCGAGGACGTTGACGCAGCCGTCGTTGTTGAGGTCGGCTTCCGAACTGAAGTCTGGGTCGCCGGCACAGGCGCCGAGAGCGGCAACCAGAAGAGCGGCGTCGGACGGGTTCGTGACGCCATCACCGTTGACGTCGCCCTTCAGGACGTCGTAACGGAGGACGGCCAGCCCGCCCGGCACGCCGTCGCCCGAGGGGAGCGATCCCAAGCCCGGTACCGCAATCTCGCCATCGAGGGGATTCCCTGCGAGATCGGTGATCTCATCGCCAAGGACAATCGTCAGGCGGTCGTCGGCAACGACCCCGGCGAAGCTGATGCGAAGGGTAAATCCACCGCCAAGAAGCTGGGTGCTGCTGGAGAGGAGTCCGCCGGCCGTGCCCCAAACCAGCGGCGAGGTGCCCACTGTGACAGGTTCGGTGAAGGTCACGTCAAGACTCGGCAAACCGACTTGATCGTGGATGCCGCCGGCGGGTGAGGGCGAAACCGCGACGATGCGCGGAGCGGGGTCAACAGACTGCGCTGCTGCCGACGAGGACACCGTCATGGCGCTCACAGAAGCTACAAGCATCGCGCCAATCCGCCGCCACGAGAATAAACGCATCATCTTCTCCCAAGAGGGTCGTCGTGCAACCGCAGTAGAGATATCCCAACACTGCTGCGCCTTCAATACCAATGCTAGGGATTCGCAATTTTCCTGCTCCCGACCCAAGGTGTGTTGGTCCCTGATCGGTTCCCGGTGTCTGGTGTGCCAACGGAAGCGAACGACGTGTGACAACCGCCGACTTGCTCGGCGATGACAAACAGCAACACGTCGTCGTCAGGGCTGCGGATTGCGGGTCGCAGATCGCGACGCCTCGATCCACCCGCCGCCCAGAACGCGGTCGCCTGCGTAGCACACCGCTGCCTGACCGGGTGCGACGGCGTGCTGCGGCTCGTCGAACTCGATCTCCAATCGCTCGGCGTCAGCGCCGCGAAGACGTCGCACGCGACCCGGAACAGCGTCACTGTTGTAGCGAATGGCCACGTCGCAGGAGAGCCAATCCTCCGGCGATACGGCGAGCCAGTTGATCTTCCCGGCGACGCATCCCGTTGAGAGAAGCTCCTCGCGGCTTCCCACCACGACGAGGTTCCGTTCCGCGTCCTTGCGCACGACGTAGAGGGGCTGGGCCGCCGCGACGCCGAGCCCGCGGCGCTGGCCGACGGTGAAGTGCTGATGTCCGGGATGGTCGCCTAACACCTCGCCCGCCGCGTTCACGATCTTCCCCGGGCGAACGCTCGTCGGGTCGCGCCGTGCGATCATGCCCGCGTAGTCGTTGTCGGGAACGAAGCAGATCTCCTGCGAGTCGGGCTTATCAAAGACCGGCAGGCCGAACTCCTTCGCTAGCCGGCGGACTTCGGGCTTCTCGAGCTCGCCGATCGGGAGCATCATCCGCTCCAGCCGGTCCTGCTTTGCTCCGAAGAGAACATAACTCTGGTCCTTGTCGCGATCGATGCCGCGCCGAAGCGTCGCCCGTCCCGCGGCGTCGCGGCCGATGCGGGCGTAGTGCCCGCTGGCGACGAACTCGGCGTCGATCTGCATCGCGTAGTCGTGGAGCTTCCCGAACTTGAGCCAGTCGTTGCAGCGCACACAGGGGTTGGGCGTCCGGCCGGCGTGATACTCGCCGACGAAGTAGTCGACGATCCGCCCGAAGTCCTTCTTGAAGTTGCAAACGTAGAACTGGATGCCGAGCTTTGCCGCGACGAGCCGGGCGTCGGCGGCGTCGTTGATCGAACAGCAGCCCTGGTGCCCGATCTTGAGTTGCGGCAGCGACGTGCCGGTACGCAACCGACAGGCGGCGTCCGGATCGACCAGTCCCTCGAGGTCCTCGCCGGGCGAACCCAGGCGCATGAAGCAGCCGACGACCTCGTGGCCCTGCCGCTGAAGGAGCGCCGCGGCGACGCTTGAGTCGACGCCGCCGGACATGGCCAGGAGGACCTTAGCCATGGGCGCCGCCTCCGCCATTGGCCTTGGCGATCCGGGACAAGATGTCGTTAGGCTTCAACATCGCACGCGGATCGTACGCTCCCGACGTGCTCATCTACGCAGGCATCGATGAGGCCGGGTACGGCCCCCTGCTCGGCCCCCTCTGCGTGGCCTGTTCGGTCGTGGCTGTCGAAGGCCTCGATCCCTCAAGGCCGGACCTCCGGGCACCGAACCTCTGGGAGCGGCTGAAGGACGCGGTCTGCGACTCGCCCAGCGACAAGCGGAAGCGAATCGCCATCGCCGACAGCAAGCGGCTCAAGGGCGCGAAGGAAGGCAAGTCCCACCCACTGCGTCACCTCGAGCGAGGCGTCCTGAGTGCCGTCGCGACCGAGCGGACGTTGCCGGCCACCGACGACGAGCTCTTTGCCGCCCTCGGCGTGACCGTTGGCCCGCCGAACGAGTCGCCCTGGTACGCCTCGGTGACGCCCCTGCCGCTCGCCCTCGAGGCCGACGCCCTCGCCATCGCCGCCAATCGATTGCGGGTCGCGGCCAACGGCGCCGCGGTGCGCTTCGCCCGAATCGCCTGCGATGCGCTCGACGGTACGCAATTCAACGAACTCGCCGTCCGCAGCCAGAAGAGCGACATGAACTTCGAGATGGCCATGCGCCATGTGAATCGCATCTGGAGCGAGCACGGCCAGCACCATCCGCGGGTGGTCGTCGACCGTCACGGCGGTCGCATGCACTATCGCGAGCCACTCCAACTCTTCTTCACCGAAGCAAGCATCACGATCGTCGCCGAGACCGACTCGCTGAGCCGCTACCGACTCGAGGACCGACGCGGAACGATCACAATCAGTTTCGAAGTCGAGAGCGAATCGCGGCATCTCCCCAACGCCCTCGCGTCCATGACCGCGAAGTTCACGCGCGAGCTCTTCATGGAACGGATGAACCGCTTCTTCCGCTCCCACATCGCCGAGCTGAAGCCGACCGCAGGCTACGTCGAGGACGGGCGACGCTACCTCAAGGACATCACGCCGACGTTGCGCGCCCTCGGGATCGCGAGCGAGCGGTTGGTGCGGTCGAGGTAGCGCGAGACTTCAGGCGGGTGCGCTCATGACGCCGTTCATTCTGCACAGAGCGCAGGGTGGCACGGAGGACGCGGCGCGGCGCTTCACGCCGGAAAACGCCCCTCTCGCTCTCCCCCGCGATTGCGGGGGAGATGTCCGCGGAGCGGACAGAGGGGGCCGGCGCGGCCGCGATCGCCTCGAAGCCCCCTCTGTCGCCTCCGGCGACATCTCCCCCGCCGCTGCGCGGCGGGGGAGAGCGGACAGGCACGTTCGAATCTTCCTGCGACCAGCAACCCGTGGTTCCCCTGCGCGTTCGGGATTCCGCGCGTGTCGTTCATCCCCCACATCGCTCTCCCCCGCGATTGCGGGGGAGATGTCCGAGGAGCGGACAGAGGGGGCCGGCGCGCGCCGCGATCGCCTCGAAGCCCCCTCTGTCGCCTCCGGCGACATCTCCCCCGTCGCTGCGCGTCGGGGGAGAGCGGACAGGCACGTTCGAATCTCCCTGCGACCAGCACCCCGTGGTTCCCCTGCGCGTTCGGGATTCCGCGCGTGTCGATCATCCCCCACATCGCTCTCCCCCGCGGTCGCGGGGGAGATGTCCGCGGAGCGGACAGAGGGGGCCGGAGCGCGCCGCGATCGCCTCGAAGCCCGCTCTGTCGCCTCCGGCGACATCTCCCCCGCCGCTGCGCGGCGGGGGAGAGCGGACAGGCACGTTCGAATCTTCCTG
>JAEUIU010000015.1 GCA_016795065.1 Phycisphaerae bacterium | reverse complement strand
CCGCCGCCGAGACGTAAAACGGGGGGGAGCGTTTCGGCGCTCCCACCCTTTGTACTTGCCTCTGCGTCGGGCCCTGCGCCCTCCGCGCCACTGCGGTGAATCCCTCTGCGGTGAATCTCTCCCAGTCAGACGACCGGCACCGTGCTCCGCACGTTCAGTTCGACGAGCTGGGCATCGTCGACCGGCCCCGGGGCCTCGGTCATGAGGTCGCCGCCGGACTGGGTCTTCGGGAAGGCGATGACGTCGCGGATGTTGTCGGTCCCGACGATGTGCATCACGAGGCGGTCGAGGCCGAAGGCGATGCCGCCGTGCGGTGGGGCGCCGAACTTGAGGGCGTCCAAGAGGAAGCCGAACTTGATCCTCGCCTGTTCGTCGGTCAGGCCGATCAGGTTGAAGACCTTCTGTTGGACGTCCTGGCGGTGGATACGGATCGAGCCGCCGGCGATTTCGCTGCCGTTGAGGACGAGGTCGTAGCCGGCGCTCAGGCATGCTCCCGGATCGCTCTCGAGGATCCCGAACTGGTCGGGGTTTGGCGAGGTGAAGGGGTGGTGCAGGGCGACCCAGCGCTTGCCTTCGTCGTCGTACTCGAACATCGGGAAGTCGACGACCCACAGGAAGTTCCACTTGCCCTCGGGGATCATGTTGAGTTCGCGAGCGACGCGCTGACGGAGTTCGCCCAGCGCCTTCGCCGCCACATCCCAGTGATCGGCCGCGAAGAGGACCGCGTCACCGACCTGGAGACCGAGCTTTGCAATGAGTTCCGCCTTCACCGGCTCCAAGAACTTCGCGATGCCCGTCTCGAGGCCCTTCTCGGTCATCTTCACGACCGGCACGCCGCCGGCCTTGAAGGTCTTGACCCACTCCGAGTAGGCGTCGGTCATTTTGCGGGTGAGCTTCTCCGCACCGCCCGGCACGCGGATCGCGCGGACGACGCCGTTCCTGCCATGCCGCGACTTCGCGAGTGCTTCCTTGAAGACGCCAAACTCGGTCTTGGCGGCGATGTCGCTCACATCCTCGATCTCGAGGCCGTAGCGCGTGTCGGGGCGGTCGATGCCGTAGCGGTCCATGGCGTGCTGCCAGGTCATCCGCTGCACGGTGCCGATGTCGTAACTGAAGATCGACGACCAGAGCTCGCGGACGAAGCCGGTCATCATCTGCATGACCTCCTCGCGCTCGACGAAACTCATCTCCAGATCGATCTGGGTGAACTCGGCCTGGCGGTCGGCACGCGGATCTTCGTCGCGCAAGCACTTGCAGATCTGGATGTAGCGGTCGCAGCCGGCGACCATCAGGATCTGCTTGAAGAGCTGCGGGCTCTGCGGCAGGGCGTACCACTTCCCTGGGTGGAGACGGGCCGGCACGATGAAGTCGCGGGCGCCTTCCGGCGTGGAACGGATCAGGAGCGGCGTCTCGATCTCGAGGAAGCCGTTCTTGGTGAAGTAGTCGCGAGCCGCCTTCGTCACCTTCGAACGCGTCGCCAGGATCGACTGCATCCGCGGTCGGCGGAGATCGATGAAGCGATACTTGAGGCGGATCTCCTCGTTGATCTTCTCGGCCTCGTACTCGTCAGGGAGAATCGGCGGGTTGTCGGTCTTGTTGAGGACCTCGAGCTCGGTGGCGACGAGTTCGACCTCGCCGGTGGCAAGTTTGGGATTGGGGCCACCGGCCCGCACGCGGACGATGCCCTTGACGGCAATGACGTCCTCACGTCGCAGACCGCGGCTGGCTTCGACGACCTCGGGCGGAACCTGCTCAAGATCGAAGACCACTTGGGCCAAGCCCTCGCGGTCGCGGAGATCGCAGAAGATCAGGCCGCGCCCCTGATCGCGGTACGTATTCACCCAGCCGCAGAGAACGACGCTCTGACCGACGTGTGAGGGGCGAAGGGAACCGCAAAGGTGGGTGCGCTTGAGCATGGGACGGATCATGCTGGCTCGAGCCAGCGAGAGGGGGGAGCCGCGGTCGGAGGGGTCCTTCGACGGAATCGACCGATGCGGATGGTCAGGGATCCCCGTCACGAGCCATCGGAGACAACCGAATGGACCGCGCCAAAGGGGAAAGCGGGGTAATGTACCACTACCAACCCGCCGCCCGGTCGCCGTGCAACGGCTGCCGAGACGGGTCCTCCCCAGGAACTCGCTCCGTGACGGACCGTGGGCACGCTCAGGCCAGTTCAAGTTCACCGAAGCGGGGCGGGTTGCCCGCGGCGGCGGCGCCGCCCGCGTCGTTGGGCGTCGATCAGGAACCGGGACCCGACGAACGAAAGAAGCGGGGGGCGATTCTCTTTACCGCCTTTGAACCGTCGGGCGACGCCCACGCGGCACCGGTCATCGCGGAACTCAAGGCTCGGGATCCGAGCCTCATCATCTACGCCTGGGGCGGTCCGAAGATGGAGGAGGCGGGTGCGACGCTCATCAGCTCGACCTGCGACGACGGGGCTATGGGTCTGGACGGCTTCAAGAAGATCTTCGCCGTGCGGAGCGAGATCCAGAAGCTCAAGCGTTGGATCACCCAGCACCGAGTGGTGGTGCACGTCCCGGTCGACAGCCCGGCGGCGAACTTCCCGGTCTGTCAGCATCTGAAGCCCAAGGGCGTCCGCATCGCCCACCTCGTCGCCCCGCAGCTTTGGGCGTGGGGATCGTGGCGAGCGAAGAAGCTTCGCGGCTGCACCGATTGCGTGATGTGCCTTCTGCCCTTTGAGGAGGAGTGGTTCCGCCAGAGGCAGATCCCCGCGAAGTTCATCGGGCACCCGGTCATCAATCGTGACCTGGACACAACCCACATCGCCGAGCGTCAGAAGTCGATGCCTTCGGGTTCGCCGCGCATTCTCCTTCTGCCGGGCTCGCGATCGACCGAGGTGAAACGAAATCTCCGGCTGCTCGTCCAGAGCTTCATCGAGCTCTCCGACCGCAATCGCGGTGCGGCCGGACTCATCGTGGCCGCAAACGATCGCCTGGCCCGCATGATGCGCAACATCATCGTGGACATGCCGATCGGTCTACACATGGTCGTCGGCGAGGTCGAAGCGGCGATCCACTGGGCCGATCTCGCCCTGACCGTTTCGGGCACGGTGAGTCTGGATCTCACGCGACAGCATCGACCGATGGTTGGGGTCTATCGCACCGGGCTGATCTCCTGGCTCGGGGCGAAGCTCATGCTCCGCACGCCCTTCCGCCTGCTGCCCAACATCATCGCGAAGCGCGAGATCGTCCCTGAGTTCGTGCCAGCGCCGCCGTGGATTTCGCCACGGACCATCGTCGAGGCTGCGACTGCCTTCCTGAAGGATTCGAAGAACATGGCGATCGCGGCCGAAGAATTACGCCGCGTCGCCCTTCGCTTTCACGGCAAGGACCCGGCACACGCTGCCGCCGAGATCATCCTTCGTCTGGTCGATGGACGGCCGGTCGATGACCCGAAGCCGGTGGTCGCGCCGCCTCCGACCTTGGACCCGCCGACCGATCCGGAACTGGCCGAACTCGACGCCCGAGCAAGCCGTCGGGACGCCAGAAAGGGTTCGTTCATTCAAAAGCCGGTGCGCGAGAACCGCAAGCCGCCCGCCTGAAAACAGGTTGAACCCGCTCAGCGAAAGCGGCGGTCGCTGCCCGCCCACCAGGAGGCGTCGTCGTCGCGGGCGGTGGGTGACTCTTGATCGACCTGATTCGGGCCACTGAGCCCATCGGGACCGACACTCAGGAGCCGGTAGTCGCTTCCGGGAAGGCGCTCGTAGAGAAAGGGGCCACCATCGTCTGGCCCGCACATCGGATCGATTGGCGATTCCGTGAGCAAGGCCGGAACAACCGCGGTCAGCGACTCCGGATAGCGTCCGTCGGTCCGAACGGCTTGGGCCAAAGCGATCATGATGCGCGTGGCCCGCAGTTCGCTCCGCAAGGCGCTGCGGGCCTTGAGGATTTGCTGGAGAAACGGAGCAGCCCGATGGACGACGCGGTTGGGCTCTGACTCCACCATGTCGACCAACGATCGGGGCGGCCACTCGGCCCATCGCGTTGCGAGCGGTTGCCTCGCTTCCGCCTGATGCGCGTCGTGGATCTGGTCCGACATCGCAAGGCATTCGTCAAGCGTCGCCATCGTCCAACGACAGCGCCACGCCAGCAGCAAGCTTCGATCGCCCGCAACCGGATCGACGGCGTCATAGGCGGCCAGGTCGCCCGCGATGGTGGGATCCCCAAAGACCGAGGTCAGCGGAAGGGCATACCCTCGGGTGCCGTGCAGCGAGCGCACGACGCTCTGAGCCGCGAGCCGTGCGATCTCAACATCGCGTTCGATCGCAAACGCCTGGGCCTCGTCCAATCGCTGCAACCGAGCGGCAAGTTCGGTGAGCCCGACGTTGGAGAGCGGCCGCTCGGCAGGCCCGACGAGTGAACGGATGCCCGCGAGCGTCCGCCGAAGTCCGCGCACCCCAGCCACGGCTTCCACCGACGAACTCTGTTGTTGGAGCACCGTCGCAAGATTGAGTCCCAGGAGAAGGCTCTCGCGAGCGGACTCGGCGTTGGGGGCGGCCACCTCGCCGCGGAGTTCCTCGTCAGCGTGGTCGGCCAGCGTTCGCAGCAGTCGTGCGCCGGTCGTGGTAACGGGGAGCGTCTGATCCCAGAGGATCCCATCGGCGTCCCACGGGCGGATGAACGGCGGTTGGACAAGGATCGCCCGAAGCCGGGCTCGTCGCTCCGGGCTGCGCCACGCGGCGCTGAACGACGGGTCGTCCAGAGGGGCCGTTTCAAGAAGGCACTCGGCGAGGGTCGGCCAACCGTTGGTCCCAGGTGGCTGGCCGCGCCCGGCGATGGCCAGAAGTTCGTTGCGAGCGGGGTCGTCGGCGGCTCGGATCGGCCCGTTCGGAGTATCGACGTAGACGGCGATCACCGAAGCAGCCACGAAAAGGCAAGCGCCCACGGCCGCGAGTGCGGTGAGCACGATCGTTGCCCGAAACCTCCGGCGGGCCCGGGAATTGCCGGCATTCGAGAGGGACGCCACGCACCGGAGACTATCAACCGGGAGAACGATTGGGGGGCGACGGCACGTCCTACCGCACCCCCTTCCGCTTGGTGCACCGATGGGCGCACCGACGGGCGCACCGAGGCTCGCCCTACGGAGAACACCGCACGATGGGACCGCGGAAAAGCGAATCGGTGGAACGCCGGACCCCGAGCCCGTGTCGGCGGTTTGGTCGGGGTCGGCGAGCCGGTTCTGCGGACTCGTCACACCTTGTTGGTTCCCATATAGTCCGCACTGCCCTCTGGCAGTTTTCTCTTGGGAGTTCGGTCGAGCGACCGAATCACCCCCTTCACGACGCCCGCGAACCGGAATGCCATGCGCCTGAAACACCTCGCCCTCGCCACCGCGTCCTTGGCCTCGCTCGCTTCCCTTGCCGTCGTCTCGCTGGGAGCGGCACCGCTCCCGAGCCTGCAGGAGGGGAAGGTCATCAAGATCGTCTCTAGCCTGCCCCGGACCGGCTCCGCGAACGCCCAAACCACCACCATGGTGAACGGGATCCGGATGGCGATCGATGAGGTCGGCGGCAAGGTCGACGGTTTCGACATCGCCTACGAGGATTGGGACGACGCGAGCCCGCAGAAGGGGAATTGGGATCCGCAGGTCGAGGCCCAGAACGCCAACAAGGCGGTCAAGGACCAGTCGATCGTCGGCTACATCGGGACGTTCAATTCCGGCGCCAGCAAGATCTCGATGCCCGTCCTGAACAAGGAAGGCCTCGTGATGGTCAGCCCCGCCAACACCTATCCCGGCCTCACCAAGCCTGGCACCGGCGAGAAGAACGAGCCGAAGGTCTACCGGCCGAGCGGCAAGATCAACTACTTCCGCGTCGTGCCGACCGATGACCTGCAAGGGTCGGTCGCCGCCGAATGGGCCAAGGAGCTTGGGGCGAAGAAGGTCTTCATCCTTCACGACCGCGAGCTCTATGGAAAGGGCATCGCCGATGTCTTCCAGAAGCACGGCAAGGAGATCGGGCTCGAGGTCGTCGGCTACGAGGGCATCGACTCGAAGGCCGCGAACTACAAGTCGCTCGTGACCAAGATCGCCTCGACCGGGGCGGAACTGGTCTACTTCGGCGGCACCACCCAGAACAATGCCGGTCAGATCGCGAAGGACCTTCGCGCTGGCGGCGTGCAGGCTCCCTTCATGGTTCCCGACGGCTGCTTCGAGACTGCCTTTATCGAAGCTTCCGGAGCGGAAAACCTGAACGGCAAGACCTACATCACCTTCGGCGGCCTGCCGGCCGACAAGCTGACCGGCAAGGGCGCCGAGTTCCGCGAGGCCTACATCAAGAAGTACGGCACCGAACCCGAGGCCTACGCGGTCTATGGCTACGAGGCCGCCCGCGTCCTGCTCGATGCGATCGACCGGGCCGAGAAGAAGGACCGCGAGTCGATTCGGGCCGCGGTCGCCGCGACCAAGAGCTTCGTCGGGGCCCTTGGCACGTGGAGCTTCGACGAGAACGGTGACACCACCAATCGCGTCATGAGCGGCCAGACCGTCAAGGACGGCAAGTTCGAGTTCGTGAAGGTCCTCGGCGGATCGAACTGATCGACAGCACCCTGTTTCTCTTGGCCGGGGGCGGATCTCCGCTCGCTGCGCCGTTCCTGAGTCTCTTTCGTTTCGGAGCACGCACCAGATGGAGTTGGACGTTCAGTACCTCCTCCAGCAATTGGTGAACGGGCTCTCGAACGGGATGATCAGTGCGCTCATCGCGATCGGCTACACGATGGTCTACGGGATCATCGAGCTGATCAATTGGGCCCACGGTGACCTGTGCATGCTTGGGGCGTTCTTCGCCCTGACGCTCATCGGAGCCCTCGGCATCGGGGCGTGGTCGGGACCGATGGCGGCGTTCGGCGTGGTGATCCTGCTGCTGGCGACCGCCGGCTTCTGCGGTTCGCTCAACCTCATCGTCGATCGCTTCGCCTACCGGCCCTTGCGGCGGGCACCGAAACTCACGCTTCTCGTCACGGCTATCGGCGTCTCCTTCATCTTCGTGAACCTCGGCCTCTTCTGGGGCGGCCTTCCGATGACGGTCTTCGGCGAAGGCAACGCTGCGGCGGCTCCGAAGAACTTCCCGGCCATCGTTCCTGCGACGCCGATCCTCGGAGGTGAGCCGGGGCAGGTGACGTTGACGGTGCGGGACCTCATGATTGCCGGCGTCACCATGCCGCTCATGGTGGGTCTTTGGTGGTTGGTCCGGCACACCAAGCTCGGGAAGGCGATGCGGGCGGTTGCTCAGAACCCGACGGCGGCATCGCTCATGGGTATCAACACCGATCGGGTGATCGGAGCGACCTTCTTCATTGGCGGGGCGCTGGGCGGCTTCGGCAGCGTGATCTACGCGATCAACAACGGCACGATCGGTTTCCAGCTTGGCTATCGAGCCGGGATGGACGCCTTCACCGCCGCGGTGCTGGGCGGCATCGGCAGCCTGCCGGGAGCGGTGCTTGGGGGCCTTCTCATCGGCGTGGCCCGCTCGCTCTCTGATGGCTATCTCGAGGCTCGCTGGACGCCGACGCTCGTCTTCACGATCCTGATCCTCATCCTCGTCTTCCGGCCCTCCGGGCTCCTCGGGCTCAAATCGAAGGAGAAGGTCTAATGGACGCCCTTCGCCCTTCGAGCCACTGCCGCCGCAGCCATGCTCGCGGCTCGACGCGAGTCGACCTGCTGCTCCTCGTCGCGGCCCTGGCCCTGCCAGTGGTCGATTGGCTCAGCGGTGGTCTCGGGCTGATCGACCCGATGAAGGCGATCTTCATCTACGCGATCTTGGGCCTCGGACTCAACATCGTCACCGGCTTTACCGGGCTCCTGCACCTGGGCGTCGCGGCCTTCATGGCGATCGGGGTCTATTCGTTCGCGATCCTCACGGCGGACATCTACCCCTTCCAGTTGGGCTTCTGGCCCGCGCTCCTGCTGACGATCCCAATCGGCGCGTTCGCGGGATTCCTGCTCGGTGGCCCGACCCTCGGTCTGCGCGGCGACTATCTCGCCATCGTGACCCTCGGCTTTGGCGAGATCGTGCAGGACGTTTTGCGGAACCTCGAGACGATCACCAAGGGAACGCAGGGAATCAACCCGCTGCCGCCTCCCACGCTTCCGCTACCGACCGCTTGGGGCGGCACGAACGGCTGGTACGAGTTTCAGGCCGACACGCCGCAGCCCTGGTACTACTTGTTTCTTCTCTTCTTGGTTTTGGTGGTCGTGGCGAACCGGAACCTCGAGCGTTCCCGCATCGGCCGAGCCTGGATGAGCGTGCGCGAGGACGACCTCGCCTCGAAGTCGATGGGCATTCCGCCGGTGAAGACGAAACTTGTCGCGTTCGCGACGGCCGCCGCGATCGCGGCGTTCGCCGGTGGGCTCTGGGCCAGTTCGCTGAGTTCCACCGGTGAGCCCTCCAACTACGACTTCCAGGTGTCCATCTTGGCCCTGTGCATCGTGATCGTGGGCGGGATGGGCAACATCTCCGGGGTGCTCGTCGGAGCGATGGTGATGATCGGAGTCAACGACATCGTCCTCCAGAAGATCTTCAGTTGGATGGCCAAGCAGGAGCTCACCTCGACCGGCAGCGTCTTCGGATCGCCCAACAACTGGAAGTTCCTCCTCTTCGGCCTCGCACTTGTCCTCATGATGCGCTTCAAGCCCGACGGCCTGATCCCGGCCCGCAAGCCCCGCGAGACTGGCTCGGCTCGGTCTGCGACGGTCAGGCCGAAGGGAGAGGCGTCATGAGCGCGATGGGTGCGAACCCGTCGACGGCACCGGTCCTCTTGGACGTGCGCGGGATCACGATGCGCTTCGGCGGTCTCGTCGCCAACGAGAACGTGAGCTTCGGCGTGCGTGAAGGGGAGATCTTCGCGGTCATTGGCCCCAACGGCGCAGGCAAGACGACGCTCTTCAACGCCATCACGGGGATCTACCAGCCGACAGCCGGCGACGTGCTCTTTCAAGGGGCGACCATCGAGCGACGCTTCGGCGGCATGGCCATCGCACAGGCGATCATCGCCGGCGTGGGGACGTCGTTCGGTCTGGTGGTGGCGGTGAATGCCACCGAACTCTGGGCTGCCGCTATCGATGGAAACTACGAGTACGGCGAACCATTTCCATATTCATCAGCCATTCTGTCCTTCCTTGCAACGATGAAGGACCTCTCCTTTGGCTGGGGCGTTGTTCCGGCGATCTTGGGCCTCTTCATTGGCATTTCGGCGTCATTGGTCTTCTGGCGCAACGGCCGTCGTACGCCTGACCTGATCGCCCGAGCGGGGATCGCTCGCACCTTTCAGAACATCAGACTCTTCCAAGAGTTGGATTTGATCGAGAACGTTCTCGTGGGCATGGACAGCCGACTGCACACGCGCTTCTGGCACGCCCTCTTGCGCCTGCCCCGGTACTTTCGAGAGCGACGTATTGCGAGTGCAAAAGCTCGAGAGCTCCTCGCATTTGTTGATTTGGCAGACAAGGTCCACCAGAAAGCAAAAAACCTTCCGTATGGACATCAGCGGCGACTTGAGATTGCACGTGCATTGGCAAGCGAGCCGAAACTACTTCTGCTGGACGAGCCGGCTGCCGGCATGAATCCAGCCGAGACCGTGGACCTGATGCGGCTCATTCGAAAGGTGCGCGACAGAGGGGTCACGGTGGTGCTCATCGAACATCACATGCGCGTCGTCATGGGAATCTCGGATCGCATTGTCGTCCTTCAGTACGGCAAGAAGATCGCGGAGGGAAACCCAGACGAGATCAAGAGCGACGAGCGTTGCATTGAGGCGTATCTGGGCAAGGAGGAGTTGGGTTGACGATCGGAGCTCGAACACGGATGCCACGACAGCGGGGTGGATGCCAATGAGTCCCATGGCGACTCCGCTCCTTGCGGTGCGCGATCTGCGAGCCGGTTACGGCGCGATCGATGTTCTGCATGGCATCTCGATCGAGGTCGCCAAGGGCGAGATCGTCTCCCTCATCGGGGCGAACGGGGCGGGGAAGACCTCGACGCTCATGTGCATCTCGCGCGTCCTTCGGATTCGCGGCGGCTCTATCAGCTTCCAAGGTGAGAACATCACGGATCTCCTCCCGGACACCGTCGTTCGCCGCGGCTTGGCCCAGGTGCCCGAGGGCCGCAAGATCTTTCCGCGTCTGACCGTCGGCGAGAACCTGGAGATGGGCGCCTACATCCGTTCCGACGCCGAAGGGATCGAAGCCGACCGGGCCCGCGTGTTCACGCTCTTCCCTGTGCTCAAGGAGCGGCTCTCCCAACTTGGCGGGACACTCTCAGGCGGCGAACAGCAAATGCTTGCCATCGGTCGGGCCCTGATGAGCCGGCCCACGATGCTTATGATGGATGAACCCTCGATGGGGATCGCCCCGATTCTCGTTGCCAGGATTTTCGAGGCGGTCAAGGAACTCCGCTCCGAGGGAATGACGATTCTCCTCGTCGAGCAGAACGCTCGCGCGGCCCTGAAACTCGCCGATCGCGGTTATGTCCTTGAGACGGGCCATGTGGTCATGACCGACTCTGGTGCGGAACTCCTCAAGAGTTCGCGCGTCCGCGAGGCCTATCTGGGCGACTGAACCGATTCTGGATGCGAAAGCACCTCTCGAGGCCGCTGGGAGGGGATCACTGGACGACCGGGCGGGATGCGACTGCTACCATGCGGGAAGCATGCGTGAATTCCGGATTCGTCAAGACTTGGAGCGGCACCGCGTAGGGGGCTTCCAGCTTCCGCTAGGGGTCGAGCCGGAGGGGCTTCCGGAGCCGGTGCAGGGCTACACCCTGACCTATCAGGCAGGGGAGGACGACGAGCCGGATTCCTACGCCTTTCACGTCGTGGTCAGCCACGAGAAGCTCAAGGACCTGATCGACGCTGCCTTCGCCCTTCTGCCCGAAGAGGTGACGCCGGTCGTCGAGATCGGCTCGCGCGACGCCTATCGCAGCATGGACGTCTACGTGGGCGAGGAGGCGCTGCCGCTCGATCACTTCCTTCGGGTCTGGTACGAGTTCGAGGAGATCATTGTCGAGGACGTCTGCATCGGTGCCGGCGCAAACGCCGAGGAGCCCTTCATCGAGGTCTTCGTCGACAGTTGGAAGGGCGTGGCGATCCATGTCCCGATCGAATGGCGCGACAAGGTCGAGGAGATTCTCACCAAGCTCGACCTGGAAGAGGTCGCCGAGACATGGCCGGGCGGACTCGACCCGGACGAACCGCTCTCAAAGATCCGCGAGGTCCTTGAGATCGAGGACGAACACTCCCCGGACATCGATGAACTGATGCTCCAACTGCGCGAGGCGTGGGACCTCGCCCTCAACATCGATCCAGAGTCCAACATCGACGAGGGAGGCCGCGAACTGGGCATGACCCTCTGGCACGCGATCGTCATCGCCGAGCCGATCGAGGGTGATCCCGAGGCTGGGGCGTACGTCTCCTTCTGGGCGACCGCCGGTTCGCTGGCCGAGATCGAGGAACTCATCGCCGACTGGTTCGACGAGTCGCAGGAATGGGCGTTCAAGGGGGTCTATTCGATGGACCGAGTGGCCTTCGACGAGCGGCCGGAAGAGCTTTCCGCCATCCCGCATCGACGCACCCAGCCGGAGTTGCATCTGGCCGAGGTCGACCGGTGGGGCGAGGCGGGACCGGGCGAGCCGCCGAAGCGGAAGGGGCCGGATGAACGCGAAAGCGGTGGCCCGCCGCGCGGCCGGTCTTGAACGGAGTCTTCCCGGTGGAACCGACCTCCGAGCCAGCGAGCGTGTGGTACCAGGATGGCCTGCGCTTCGAATGCACGCAATGCGGCAACTGCTGCACCGGCGGGCCAGGTGCAGTCTGGTTCACCCCGGACGAAGGCCGAGCCATGGCTGCGTCACTCGGACTTGACGAGGAGGAGTTCCTGCGACGCTACAGCCGACGGATCGGCACGCGTCGCTCGCTAAACGAGCATCGCGGTGAGCGCGGCTTTGACTGCACCTTCCTCGATCGCACGTCGCTGCCCGGCAAGGCCGTCTGTGGCATCTACGCGGTGCGGCCCCAGCAGTGTCGTACCTGGCCCTTCTGGCCGGAGAACATCGAAAGCGATGCTGCTTGGGCGGAGGCGAAGGCCCGGACGCCCTGTCCAGGGATGGGTCGCGGCCGGCTGTACTCGTTTGTTGAGATCCGAATCCAGCGCGACCTTGATCGGAAGGCAACACCCTTCGGAGTGGACTCGTGAACGATTCCGGTCTCACCCCCGCTGAACTCATTCGAGCCTGGAGCGAAGCGATCGAGCAGCCCGAGGTCGCCGAGGGGTTACGTTCGCTCCACGAACTGATCGCAGCGGAAGTCGCTCGCGAACGACCGGTCTGCCTCGCCAGCGGTCGCTGTTGCCACTTCGAACGCTATGACCACCGCCTCTACGTAACGGGTCTTGATGTCGTCTGGTGCGTGCGTTCTCTCCGAGCGCGCGGCGGGCCACCCTCCGGCCTCGCGGAGATCGCCGCCGCCAAGGAGCGGGGCGACTGTCCCTTTCTCTTGGTTGACCGGGTGTGCGGCGCCCATCTTGAGCGGCCACTTGGCTGCCGTATCTTCTTCTGCGATCGGGCCGCCCGCACCTGGCAGGAAGACCTCTACCAACGCACCCATGAGGCCCTGCGACTCCTTCACGAGCGACATGCGATCCCGTATCGCTACGGCGAATGGCGCATGATGCTGGAGATGGTGGCGCGAGCGAATCCGAGCTCGTGATGGGCCTTACCCGCCCGGCGTCGAACTCGGCTTCACTGGTTCATCGCCCGGTTCTGCGTCTCCGGATTCCGCATCCCCGTCTCCGTCGCCCGGCGTTGCCGAGGTCAGGGAGACCTTGACCACGCGTTCCTTCTGGGCTCGCTTGACCGTGAAGCGAAGGTCCTTCTTGCCGGCGATGGCCTTGCCGAATTCCTCGGCGGTGCGCACCGGCACGTCGTCGACGCTCTCGATGATCTCAAACGGGCGCACGCCGGCGACGCTGGCCCGTTGACCTGGCTCGAGCTTCGAGACGATCACGCCCGGATCTTCGGCGGTGAGGTTGAGGTACTGGCGGACCTCGAGGGTCACGTCGCGCACCGTCAGGCCCATCTCCTGCGCCTCGAACTTCGGGGCGTTGTTGAAGTGCGACGGGCTCAGGTCGACGGTGAAAGCCTTCTTCGCCGAGGTGCCGTTGTTGGCCAGCTCCAGCTCGTAGCCGCTGCCGATACCCAGTTCGGTGAGGGTGCGGTTGAGCGAGTCCTCGATGGGCGGCCACGGTGCGGGAATCTGGTCGTAGTACTCCTCGGGGAGTTCGTCGAGCCGTTCCCACGGGAAGACGCCAGGCCAGCCGAGGTCCATTTCCTCAAGGGTGATCTCGATCGGCTGCTGTCGCCTGGGTGTGGTGATCGAGAGGAGGATCATCCCCGGCTCGATGCCGCTCTTGGCCGCGGGCGAGTCGGGATAGACAAAGGTGACGAGGCCGCCGAACTCGCCGTCGCGGGTGAGCTCGGCAACGCCGTTGGCGCGGGCGAGTTCGGGGTCGAGCGGCTGCATGAGAACGCCGAGCCAGCCGGTGCGGGATTCCTCTTCCTCCGAGAGCGGGATGTTCGTCGGGTCGGTCGCATCACCGATGGAGCGGAGCACCTCGGCGATCACGCTTGCCGGGGTGAGAGCGCCGAAGGAGCGGGCCCATCGGCTGCGTTCGCCCGGTTGCTCGCGCTTGGCGATCGGGAAGGCGGCAAGAGCGCCGTCCTGGTCGAAGAGGTAGGCGCTCATTGGCTCGACGATGCCGGTGGGAAAGCGGATGCTGCGCCAGCCGACGTCGAACCCACCGGGTCGGACGTGCATCGGATCGCTGACCCGGGCCCGGCCGACGACGCGGACCGATGAGGCCATCATGAGCCGATTGCGGTAGGCCGCGATGTCCGCGGTCGAAAGGGCGGTGCCACCGGAGAGACTCGTTGCTGCGTCGCCCTTCGGCTTCGCAAGGAAGGCGCCCCAGTCGCGGAGCGTGGCCACGAAGCTGGCCTGATGGGTCGTGCCCGATGCATCGACGACATCGATGGTCTCAAGGCGGGCGGTGGTCGTGTTCACGAGGTCAGCGAGGACGAGGAGGGAGCCGTCGGCGAGGAGAATCGACATCGTCTCGAGTTCGGTCGCGACCTCGGGGCCGGACTCGAACATCTGTCGGCTGCCCTGGGTCTTGCGCGGGCTGCGGAAGTGCAGTGTCGTGCGGAGAATCGACGAGTCGGCTCGCTTGGCGGTTTCCTTCAGCATCGACTCCATCGCCTTGTTGTCGATCGATGGCCAGCGTCGTGGGTCATTCACCGCGCTACTGGACTCGCTGCGACGGCTGGAGAGGGCGAACGCGACGACGCGGCCCTTGTCGTCGACCGTGACGCTGTCGCTCTGGGTGGCCTGCACGGGAACGCTGCCCTGTTGCTGGAACTCAAGGGCGAAACGGTCTTCCGGCGAACCAACCGTCAGTGCCCAGATGCCTTGGGCGTCTTGGGCCCGCACGCTGGCCACGGGGCCCTCGGGCTTGGCCGTCTCGCCGAGGAATTGAAGGGGCTTCGCGGCAGGGAGCGGCGCGGCGAGCGACAGGAGAAAGCCGCCATCCTCGGTGAACCAGGCCTTGGGCGTAGCGTCGACGGCAGCGGCGCCCTGACGCACGCGGATGGACTTCACGAAGCGGCTTGGCACCTCGGGGTCGCGGGCTACCACCGTGGACGCGTCGAGAAGGAAGCCCGGCAGCTCCAATGGCCGCTCGTCGCCGATGTACTGCTCGAACATGGTTCCGCCGTTGCGGCCGTTCGGCGATTCACCGCGGTCCTGCTTGAGGGTCATTTCCACGATGACGAAACTCGGAGCGACGAGTTCGGCGATTGCCTTTCGGTCGATCGTGGAAGCCTCCTCTGCCGCCGCGACGAGCACCGCGGGAGCGATCGATTGAGGCGATGTCGCCGCGCTGAGGCCCGTGAACGACAGGGTGGCGAAAGCGGCGAAGACAGAGAGAGGTCGGGCGATTCGCATAGGAAATGGTCCGTGCCGGCGCTGGGCCGAGGGTGGGACGCCAAAGAGCAAGGTGCAAAGGTCTGAGCGGTTGGTTGACGGTGGTCACTCGCGTTCGTAGTCGCGCGAGATGTCGAGAACGATCTGCCGCATCTGGCCGGCTCGGATGAGCTTCACGAGCAGACGCTTCTTCTCGGCGAGCTTCTCGAGGGAGCGGGCGTGGGCGGCGCGAACGTCGTCCAAGGTCTTGAGGGCCTGACCGTCGATCTCGAGGAGGATGTCGTTCTCCTGTAGGCCGGCCGCTCCGGCGTTGCCGGGAGCTCGCACGCCGAAGATGAAGACGCCTTCGGGTCGCTGTCGGAAAAGCTCAGCGTTCTCGAAGCGGTTGATGGCCTTGGCCGTCAGACCCCATCGCGGGCAGTCGACCTCTTCGCCTTGCACGCGACCCTTGCGGATGGGCGTGACTTGGGCGGTCATTCGCTCGATCCCAGTGGGGCTACTCCGCTCGAAGGCGAGTTCGACGGGCGTGTCGGCGGGCAGGAGGGCGAGGCGACGGCGGATGGCCGGCAGTTCCTCGCTGGTCAGGGCGGTCGTGGCGACGCCTCCGATGGACTTCAGCCGATCGCGGCTGCGCAGGCCGGCGGCGGCCGCCGGGCTGTTCGCTTCGACGCCGGCCACGATCACCCCCTCGGTGCCTTCGAAGTAGACGTCGCGATCGAAATCCCGCAGCGGCTGTAGGGCGAGGCCCGTCCAGGACCAGCCGACCTCCTTTTGGGTTCGCATCCGGTCAAGAACTTCGCTGATCGTGTCGGAGGGAATCGAGAACCCCATGTCACCGCCAGCCATGCGGGCGAGCGTGTTGATGCCGACGATGCGGCCCTTGGTGTCCACGAGCGGTCCGCCGGAGTTGCCGGGCGAGATCGACGCGTCGGTCTGTAGCCAGAGCGAATATTCGCTTGAGTCCGGGAGGAAGCGGCGGGTGCAACTCACGATGCCGACGGAGACCGATCGGTTGAGGCCCCACGGGGCGCCCATCGCCATCACGAAGTCGCCTTCCTCCAATTCGCAGGAGGGGCCGATCGTCGCCACGGGAATGGGCTCGTGCTTCGTGTCGAGCTGAAGCTTGACCAACGCCAGATCGAGATCGCGATCGCTCGCCACCAGGTCTGCCTTGAAGGCACGGCCGTCGGAGAGGAGGCAGCGGATCTCAACGGCCCGATCGATGACATGCCAGTTGGTGAGCAGCTCACCGCTCTCGCTGACGACGACGCCGGAGCCACCCACCTCTTCGGTCCGGGCCCGGCCGGACTCCATGCTCTGGCGGAGGCACTTGATGTAGGCGACGGCGGGGAAGACCTTGGCCCGCGCACTGCGGACGACTTCTCGGAAATCGAGATTGGCGGCGGCGAGTGATTCCTCGCGGGATTGCGCGGGTGCGATCGAAGAGAGGAAGCCGATGGTGAGGGCCCCAAGCAGGAGGACGTGCCTGGAACGGGAGAGGAGTCGTCGGATCATCGTTCCGTAGAGTAGCGGAAGACAAGGAGTTTCCCGTGCGGTGCGAGGAGGGACTCCTTTCGTTTTCTATCGAATTTGTGAGCGAGGCATCGCGGTTGGGCCTGCTGCAGGGAGGCGCCCTCAAAGGGATCGAGCGGCGGAGCATCCCTCCGCTTCTCGCCGTCCTCGGAGTGCACTGCGATTCCACTGTCGTCATTGCATCGCGCAGCCCAAGCAATCGCGCACGCAGAGGCTGCGCGCTTCATGAATGCTCGCTATTCGTTCTTTGACGCTTGGGTTTTGGTACGCATGCACCATCGATTGCCGCGCGCGATGATCCAGTCGTGCGGAATGGTGGCGCGGATGGAGTGGGGCATCAACGATCGCCGCCGTCCAACGCATTGGGAGGCACATCATGCAACGACACGACACGATCGGGCGCTTCGGCCGAGGAGCGGTCGCATGCGCATGTGGCGGGCTTCTTGCGATGGGAACGGTTGCGACGACGTTCGGGCAATGCGGCTCGGGAGGATCCTGCTTCGAACTTCATGGGCCGGGCTGCGACGACTTCGATTGCTGCATGGCCGTCTGCGGCTTCGATTCCTTCTGCTGCAACATCAACTGGGATGGATTCTGCGTGAGCGAAGCGCAGACCTACTGTACGGCGGCCCCGATTCTTGGCCCCTTCGTGCACCCGACGAATGGCAACTCGTATTTCATCCTCGATGACGCGACGTGGAGCGGTGCCCAGAATGGGGCAGCCGCACTTGGCGGGCATCTGGTCTCCATCCGCGATGCTGCGGAGAACGAATGGGTGCTCCAAACGGTCCTCGGCCTTGGACTTGGGCCGAACTACTGGATCGGGCTGAATGACATCGCCAACGAGGGCAACTTCGTCTGGGCAGGTGGTCAGGCGGTCACGTATCTCAACTGGCTCCCCGGCCAGCCGGACAGTTCCGGAAACGAGGACGCCGTCCACGTTTTGGACAGCCTTGGCCAGTGGAACGATCTTCCGGTCGCTGCCGTCCGGATCAGCGTGGCTGAGGTGGAGCAGTATTTCTGCGGCGATCCCGACGCGGGGAGCTGTACAACGATTCATATAACGCCATTCTGCAGCGATAGCGACTGCTGCGAGTATGTCTGCAGTATCGATCCCTATTGCTGCAACAGCCAATGGGATGGCCTCTGTGCAAATGAAGGGGCCGTCGGCTGCTCGTTCCAGCAGATCGCAGGGCCCATCGTGAACCCTGCTACCGGGCGTCGCCACACGATGTTCTCCACGGGAGGATGGCTCTATGCGGACATCAAGGCGACAGAGATGGGCCAGTCGATCGTTACGGTCCGTTCCCAGCAGGAGAACGAGTTCTTGCGCCGGTTCTTCGGGCAGTCCGTGCCAGGCTTCGGCGTGAACAACATCTGGGTTGGACTCAATGATGTCGACGTCGAAGGAACGTTCGTGTGGACAAGCAGCGAACCATTCACCTTCGCGAATTGGGCCCTCGGTGAGCCGACCAATTCCTGGTTCGAGGACTCGGTCCTGCTGGCCGGAAGCACAGGCGCGTGGTATCTAACGCCTGGCTCAAACATCTCTCCGTCCGTGACCGAGAGTGGCGGATTCGCCGTCTGCGGCTCGGGTGGTTCCTGCACGTCGATGCATGGGCCAGGTTGCGACGAGGAGGCCTGCTGCAACCTGATCTGCGAGTTTGATAGCTACTGCTGCACCACGATGTGGGATGAGGACTGCGTCGGTCACGCGACGCTGCGTTGCTCGCCCAGCGTGATCATGGGGCCATTCGTCAATCCGGTCACCAAGCACGCCTACTACGGCGTCAGTGCGGCGATGTGGACCGAGGCCGAGCGATTTGCCAATCAGTTGGGCGGTCACTTGGCGGTGCCGAACACGCCCGCCGAGAATGCTTGGATCGCAGCCAACTTCCTGCAGATTCCGAATCCGCTGTCGAGCGCCCTGATCGGCGTGCACGATCAGATGATCGAGGGCGTCTTCCAAGCCCTTGACGTGACTGGGCCGAACCCGGTGA
Organism: Phycisphaerae bacterium; assembly: GCA_016795065.1. Taxonomy (GTDB): domain Bacteria; phylum Planctomycetota; class Phycisphaerae; order Phycisphaerales; family SM1A02; genus JAEUIT01. The sequence continues at coordinate 35,265 of JAEUIU010000015.1, read as the reverse complement.
GCTATGCCCCGTGGCTCCTTGGAGAACCGAACAACCAAGAGAACGAGGACATGGTTCACATGCAGACTTCCGGCGGCTGGAACGACATCACTCGGTGGGGCGTCCATCCAAGCGTCGTCGAAGTCCCGTGCCTGGGAGACATGGACGGTGACGGACTGGTCGGAGCGGTCGATCTGGGCATTCTTCTGGGTGCGTGGGGCTTCTCCCCAGCCATGGACCTGACCTTCGACGGCAAGGTCGGGGCGCCGGATCTGGCCATCCTGCTGGGTGCCTGGGGCCCGTGTGACACGAGCAACTGCTGCACGGTCCACGGCTTCGGCGGCTGCGACCAGCCGGGCTGCACGCAGTGCGTCTGCGGGATCGATCCCTACTGCTGCAATGTCCAGTGGGACAGCTACTGTGTGAGCGAGTCCGCCATTCAGTGCAACGGCGCCTGCCAGTGCGGTGGATGAGTCGCTGGCTTGACGGTGAGACAGGCGACTGATGGAAAGCCGGGCGGCTGTAAGGCCGCCCAAAGCGCCTAAGAAAACCGGGCGGCCGTAAGGCCGCCCGGTGTTGCTTGCTGAAATGTGTGTCGATCCGTTACGCGCTGGGGGCGTCACCCTCAGCGGTCGCTACGCCGCCGGTCGGTTCGCTCTCGTCGAACTCGCCAGCGATCTCCTCGGCCGAGAGGGCCGAGCCGATGCGCGGAGCGGTCGGGTCGAATCGTTCGGCTCCGAGGGCTTCGGCCTCTTCGGCCGCCTCGGCGTACATCATCTCTTCCTCGTCGGCGGTCGGTTCCGCAACCAGTCTCCGGATCTGGAGCTTGGCGTAGGGATCGAAGCCGGTGCCGGCGGGGATGAGGTGACCGAGGAGGACGTTCTCCTTCAGGCCCTGCAGCGTGTCGATCGCTCCCTTGAGCGCGGCTTCGGTGAGGACCTTGGTGGTCTCCTGGAAGCTCGCACCGGAGAGGAAGCTCTCGGCCTGGAGCGACGCCTTGGTGATGCCCAAGAGGAGGGTCTTGCCCGCTGCGGGCTTGCCCTTCTTGGTCTTCGCCGACTTCTTGCCTTCGGCCTCGGCCAAGGCGTTCTTCTCCTTGACCTCCTCGCGATCGACGAGGGTGCCGGTGGTGAGACCGGTGTCGCCCGGTTCCTCGATGCGGAATTTCCGCATCGAGGACTCGTTGATCTCCCGGAAGACGAACTTGTCGACGACCTCGTTGGGCAGGAGTTCGGTGTCGCCCGGGCTCGTGACCCGCACCTTGGAGAGCATCTGACGAAGGATGACCTCGATGTGCTTGTCGGAGATGGGCACGCCCTGAGCGCGGTACACGTTCTGGACCTCGTCCAGCATGTACATGTACAGCGGCTCCTCGCCCTTGATGCGGAGGATGTCCGCCGGCACCATCGGGCCTTCGGTGAGCGGGTCACCAGCCTCGACGCGGTCACCGGTGTGGACCAGCAGGTGCTTGCCCTGCGGGACGTGGTGATCGTGTTCGAGACCCGAGTCGCTGATGACGCGGATGGTCATCTTGCCCTTGCGCTTGTCGCTGTGGAGCTCGACCTTGCCGCCGATCTCGGCCATGACGGCCGGGTCCTTCGGGATGCGGGCTTCGAAGATCTCGGTGACGCGGGGGAGACCGCCGACGATGTCGGCCGACTTCGCGGTGTCCTTCGGCTGACGGGCAATCATGTGGCCCATCTTGATCGCATCGCCGTCCTTGACTTCGATGCGGGCCTTTGCCGGAAGGTGGTGGAAGTCGAGGATGTTGCCCTTGTCGTCTTCGATGGTGATCTGCGGGTGCTTCTCACCGGTGTGCTCGATGACGATCATCTCCTCGCCGCCGCCTTCGGAGGTCTTCTTCTTCTCGATGCGGAAGGTGATGTCCTCGACCAGGTCCTTGAAGCGGACGATGCCGCTCTTCTCGGCCAGAATCGGAGTCGCGTGGGGCTGCCACTCGCACAGGATCTGGCCCTTCTTGACCTGCTCGTTGTTCTTGACGCGGAGAACCGCGCCGTAGGGGACCTTGTACTTCTCGAGCTCGCGGTCCTTGGCGTCAAAGACGAGGATTTCGCCGTTGCGCTTGAGGGCCACGAAGGCGCTGCCTTCGCTGGAATCGACCTCGACTTCGTTGCAGTCCCGTACCACGACCTTACCGGCGTTGATCGCCTTGTGGTTGTTCTCGATCGTCGCACGGGCGGCGACGCCGCCGGTGTGGAAGGTACGCATGGTGAGCTGCGTACCCGGCTCGCCGATCGACTGGGCCGCGATGATGCCGACCGCCATGCCGACCTCGACCAGCTTGCCGGTCGAGAGGTCCATGCCGTAGCAGTGGGCACAGACGCCGCGCTTGGTGTCGCAGGTGAGGGCGCTGCGGACCTGGACCTGATCGATGCGAAGCCGCTCGATCTCGAGGGCGATCGCGTCGGTGACAAGCTCGTTCTCGCGAACGATGACGCGGTCGGTGATCGGGTCGATGATGGTCTGACGGCTGGTGCGGCCGCGGATGCAGTCGCGCAGCGGCACGTCGACCTCTTCGCCCTTATAGATCGCCCGCTTCGGCACGCCGTGGGGAGTGCCGCAGTCGTTCTCGATCACGACGACCGACTGGGCCACGTCGCAGAGCTTGCGGGTGAGGTAGCCGGAGTCGGCAGTCTTGAGGGCGGTATCGGCCAGACCCTTTCGGGCGCCGTGGGTCGAGGAGAAGTACTCGAGCACGCTCAGGCCTTCACGGAAGTTTGAGCGGATGGGCGTCTCGATGATTTCGCCGCTGGGCTTGGCCATGAGGCCTCGCATGCCGGCGAGCTGCTGCATCTGGCTGACGTTACCTCGGGCGCCGGAGTCGCTGAACAGGAACACCGGGTTGAGGTACTTGTTGCCATCCTTGGTCACGATGTCGGTCTCGCGGCCCTCGAGGTCGCGGCGATCGTGCTTGAGGGTGTCGACCAGCTTCGCTGTGATGTCCTGGCGGCAGTGCTGCCAGAGGTCGAGGAGCTGGTTGTGCCGTTCACGCTCGGTGATGGCACCACCCTGATAGGCCTTCTCGATGCGATCGACTTTCTTCTGAGTCTCGTTGAGAAGCTTCATCTTCTCGGCCGGGACGCGGAGGTCGGTGATCGCGAAGGAGAGACCCGACACGGTCGAGTAGCGGAAACCAACTTCCTTCATGCGGTCGAGGAGATCGATCGTGTGCGACTTGCCCATGCGGGCGTAGGTGTCGTCGATGACCCGGGCCGCACCCTTCTTGCCCAAAGCGCAGTTGTAGTAGGGCATCCCGTCGGGGTTGATCTCGTTGAAGATCAGGCGGCCGACGGTGGTCACGATGCGGCGGTTCTCGGGCATCCGGACCGCTGGCTTCTTCTGGTCGTCGACGACCTCGGCGAAGCGGTCCAGTCGCACTTCGATCCAGTCGTGGAAGCTGATCCGGTTCGGATTGCCGTGTGGAAGCGAGAAGGCCAGGAGGGCCTCCTCGTAGTCCTTGAAGCGGCGGATCTTCTTCGGATCCTCCGGCTTGTCCTGGTGGCCGACCGTGAGGAAGTACACGCCCATGACGATGTCCTGGGACGGGCTTACGATCGGATTGCCGGACGCCGGGCTGAAGATGTTGTGGATCGACATCATCAGCACCGTCGCCTCCGCCTGGGCCTCGACCGAGAGCGGAAGGTGGACAGCCATCTGGTCGCCGTCGAAGTCGGCGTTGTAGCCGGTGCAGACGAGCGGGTGGATCTTGATGGCGTTGCCTTCGACCAACACCGGCTCGAACGCCTGGATACCCATGCGGTGGAGGGTCGGGGCGCGGTTGAGAAGCACCGGATGGTTGCGGATGACCTGTTCGAGGATGTCCCACACCTCGGGATCGCGGCGCTCAAGCATGCGCTTGGCGCTCTTGATCGTGTCGGCGAGGCCGTGCTCCTTCAGCTTCCTGATGATGAAGGGCTGGTAGAGCTCGAGGGCGATCTTCTTGGGAAGGCCGCACTGCCAGAGGCGAAGCTCCGGACCGACGACGATGACCGAGCGCGCCGAGTAGTCGACGCGCTTGCCGAGCAGGTTCTCGCGGAAGCGACCCTGCTTGCCCTTGATCATGTCGGTGATCGACTTGAGCGGACGGTTGCTCGAACCCAGCACCGGGCGACGGCAACGGCCGTTGTCGAAGAGGGCATCGACGGCCTGCTGAAGCATGCGCTTCTCGTTCCGGATGATGACTTCCGGAGCGTTCAGGTCCATCAGCTTCTTGAGACGGTTGTTGCGGTTGATGATGCGGCGATAGAGATCGTTGAGATCGCTCGTCGCGAAGTTGCCGCTCTCGAGAAGAACCAGCGGGCGAAGGTCCGGCGGGATCACCGGGATGACGTCCAGGACCATCCAAGCCGGATCGTTCTCCGAGCCGCGGATCTGCTCGACGATCTTGAGGCGCTTGGAGAGGTCCTTCTGGCGCTGCTTGCTCTTGGTGGTGGCGAGCTCTTCGCGGAGCTCGCGGGAGAGCGCGGTCAGGTCGAGCTGGTTCAGGAGCTCGCGCACCGCCTCGGCGCCCATCATGGCGGTGAAGGTGGTGCCGTACTTCTCGAAAGCGGTGCGGTACTCGTCCTCGGTCAGGACCTGCTGGTGTTCAAGGTCGGTCGTTCCCGGATCGGTGACGACGTAATCCTGGAAGTAGATGATCTTCTCGAGGTCGCTCGTCTTCATGGCGAGGAGGTTGCCGAGACGGCTCGGCATCGCCTTGAAGAACCAGATGTGCACGACCGGAGCGGCCAAGTTGATGTGGCCCATGCGCTTCCGGCGCACGCGGCTGTGGGTCACCTTGACGCCGCAGCGGTCGCAGATGATGCCCTTGAACTTGGTGCCCTTGTACTTGCCGCAGGCGCACTCGTAGTCACGCTCGGGTCCGAAGATCCGCTCGCAGAAGAGGCCGTCCCGCTCGGGGCGGTAGGTGCGGTAGTTGATCGTCTCGGGCTTCTTCACCTCACCGAAGCTCCACGAACGGATGTCGTTGGGGCTTGCGAGGGTGATCTTCACCGAGCCAAAGTCATTCACGCGGTCGTAGACGCTCTCGGCCATGGGGTTGGTCGCTCCGCTTCAGGCCCACCGTGCGGCGGTGGTCGGAAGCTCTTGGGTGCGTCGCCGTCACTGGGGGGAACCAGCGGACGGGATGCGGCAGTGCCGCCAAGTCAGTCAAAGGAAGATGGGGAAACAACAGAAGGGGATGAGGGAGGCGATCCCGATCCCGACCGAAGTCGGAATCAGAGGATCGCGCCCTGGTCTTGCTGCTGCTTCTCCAGCGTGATGTTCATGCCGAGACCCTTGATCTCGTGGCAGAGGACGTCGAACACGACCGGCATGCCGGCTTGGAGGGTGTTCGTGCCCTTCACCATCGAGTCGTAGATCTTGGTGCGGCCCTCGACATCGTCGCTCTTGACGGTGAGGAGTTCCTGGAGGACATAGGCCGCGCCGTAGGCCTCGAGCCCCCACACTTCCATCTCCCCGAAGCGCTGGCCGCCCGTGCGGGCCTTGCCGCCAAGCGGCTGCTGGGTGATGAGGCTGTAGGGTCCCGTGCTGCGGGCGTGGATCTTGTCGTCGACGAGGTGGTGCAGCTTCAGGATGTACATGAAGCCGACCGTCGTCTTCTGATTGAACGGCTCGCCGGTGCGGCCGTCGTAGAGCTGGATCTTGCCGGTCCGGGGCATCTTGGCGAGCAGCTCGCGCGGCTGGCCCGGATCGTCGCCGTCCTCGGAGAACTTCTTCAGGCGGTCGGCGACGTAGCCGTTGGCTCCGTCGACGGCGTCGAAGATCTCCTGCTCGGTCGCGCCCTCGAAGACGGGCGTGACCGCCTGGAAGCCCAGCACCTGCGCCGCCCAGCCGAGGTGAACCTCGAGAATCTGGCCGACGTTCATGCGGCTCGGCACACCGAGCGGGTTGAGGAGGACGTCGACCGACGTGCCGTCCTCAAGAAAGGGCATGTCCTCTTCGGGCACGATGCGGGCGATGACGCCCTTGTTGCCGTGGCGGCCGGCCATCTTGTCGCCGACGGAGAGCTGACGCTTGGTGGCCAGGTAGACCTTCACCATCTCGAGCACGCCTGAAGGCAGCTCGTCGCCGCGCTTCATGTGCCCGAGCTTGCGCTCCTTCTCCTTGGCGATGTCCTGGATGCGGGGCCAGAACTGCCCGAAGACGACCTTCGCCGTCTCGCGGGCCTCGGCCGAGCCCTTCATCCACTTCTCGTTGAAGTTCTCGATCTGCTCGAGGATGACCTCGGGGATGTCGCTCTGTCCGACCTTCTGACGGGTGGACGGGTCGACCATCTCGGTGGCGAGGATCTCGTTGATCTTGCCGACCATCTGCTTGAAGAGGCGGATGCGCTTCTCATCCATCTCCTTCTCGAAGTCGGTCATCTCCTTCTTGAGCTGCTTCTTCTGGTCCTCGGAGAGGTGCATGCGGCGGCTGAACCGCTTGGCGCCGATCACGATGCCCTCGGTGCCCGCGGGCACCTCGAGCGAGTCGTTCTTCACGTCCTCGCCGGCCCGACCGAAGATCGCGTGGAGGAGCTTCTCTTCGGGCGAGAGTTCCGACTTCGACTTCGGGCTGACCTTGCCGACGAGGATGTCGCCCGGGCCGACCTTGGCGCCGATCCGGATGACGCCGTTCTCATCGAGCTTGGAGAGCATCTTCTCGCTGACGTTGGGAATGTCTCGGGTGAACTCCTCGCGGCCGAGCTTGGTCTCGCGGATTTCGACGTCGAAACTTTCGATGTGGATCGAGGTAAAGACGTCGTCCTTGACCAGACGCTCGTTGATGACGATGGCGTCCTCGAAGTTGTAGCCGTCGAAGGTGTTGAAGGCGACGAGCACGTTCTTGCCGATCGCCAGCTCGCCCCGGGTGGTGCTGGCGCCGTCGGCGATGATCTCGCCGGCCTTCACCTTCTGGTGCAGCTTGACGATCGACTTCTGGTTCTGGCAGGTGCGCTCGTTGAGGCCCACGAACTTGCGGAGGACGTATTCATCGGCGTTGTCGATGATGATCCGCTCGGCGTCGACGAACGTCACCGTTCCGCCGCGCTTCGCCTTGATGATCATGCCCGAGTGACCGCCGACGATCCGCTCCATACCGGTCGCGACGCAGGGCGCCTCGACCTTCACCAGCGGCACGGCCTGACGCTGCATGTTCGAACCCATGAGGGCCCGGTTGGCGTCGTCATGCTCGAGGAAGGGGATCAGCGACGCCGAGACGCCGACGATCTGCTTGGGCGAGATGTCGACGAACTCGACGTTGTCCGGGGGGACTTCGGCAAGGTCGCCGTCGATGCGGGCGAGGGTGTGGTGACCGGAGAAGCGTCCGTCCTTGTCGAGCATGTCGCTCGTGGCGAGGATCTTCTTGAGCTCCTCGTCGGCCCGGAGCCGGAGGACGTCGTTGGTCGCCTTGCCGCTCTTCACCTTGCGGTAGGGGGTGAGCAGGAAGCCGTAGTCGTCGATCTCGGCGTAGATGCCCAGCGAGGCGATCAGGCCGATGTTGGTGCCTTCCGGCGTCTCGATAGGGCAGATGCGGCCGTAGTGGGAGATGTGGACGTCGCGGACCTCGAAGCCCGCTCGCTTGCGGTTGAGGCCGCCCGGCCCGAGGGCCGAGAGCCGCCGCTCGTGGACGAGCATCGACAGCGGGTTGGTCTGGTCGACGACCTGGGAGAGTTCGCTTCGCCCGAAGAAGAACTCGATCGCGCTCGAGATCGACTTCGAGTTGACGAGGTCGGCGATCTTCGAGATCTCGTCCGGATCCTTGACGCTCATGCGCTCCTGGACGGTGCGGCGGAGCTTGAGGAAGCCCTTTCGCATCTCTTCGGTGGCGAGTTCGTCGAGGGTGCGCAGGCGACGGTTACCGAGGTGATCGATATCGTCGACGTGAGCCCGGTTCTTCTTCGAACGGAGGTCGAGGAGGTAGTTGATCACCGCGAGGAAGTCGCGAGCGCGGATCGCCTGCATCGTTTCAGGCGGCAGGTTGCCGAGCTTGCCGTTTTCGCAGTAGTTCTTGTCGTCCTCGAACTTCCGGTTGATGCGGAAGCGGCCGACGCGCCCGAGGCGATAGCGGTTCTCGTCGAAGAACTTCTCCTTGAAGAGGGCCTTCGCCTTGTCGACCTGCGGCGGGTTGCCGGGACGGAGTCGGCCGTAGATCTTGAGGAGGGCCGCCTCGTGCTCGGTGACCTCGGCGAGGAAGTCGAGCTTCTCCTCGGCGAGCGTGTTGAGGATGAGCGGGTCGCCCGGGTCGGTGATGACGCGGACGGTCTTGAGGTTCGACGCCTGGATGGTGTCGATCTTGTCGCCGATGGGGGCGCCGACCCGGCAAAGCTCCTCGCCGGTGTCCTGGTCGACGATCATCTCGGCCGAGAAATGCTCGGGCTTGAGCTTCTCGACCTTGAGGTCGACCACGTCGTAGAAGAGTTCCAGGATCTTGTCCGTCGACGAGTAGGTCTCGTCGAGGGCGCGCAGGAAGGTCGTCGCGGCGAGCTTCGTCGACTGGTCGATGCGCATCGCCAGGACGTCCTTCTTGGTCACCTCGAGCTCGATCCACGAGCCGCGCTCGGGAATGATGCGGGCCGAGTGGAGCGGCCGGTCACCGAAGCTGGAGACGATCGAGAAGTCGACGCCGGGGGAGCGGTGGAGCTGGCTAACGATGCAGCGCTCGGCACCGTTCACGATGAACTCGCCGCCGCCCATCATGATCGGGATCTCGCCGAGGTAGATCTCCTCCTCGGGGATCTCGTCCACGCCGTTGCGGCGCAGGCGCACGGCGATGCGGAAGGGCATGCCGAAGGTCAGGCGCAGCTCGCGGCACTCGTCCGCGGTGTACCGCGGCTCGTCGAGCTTGTAGTGGAGGTATTCGAGCTTCATCGAGCCGTCGTAGGACTCGATGGGGAAGATTTCCCGCAAGAGGGCCTCGAGCCCGAGACCAGCGTCCCGTGCGTCGTGGTTCTTGGCCAGTTGCAGATAGCGTTCATACGCGTCACGTTGGACGCGGGTGAGGTCTGGGACGGGGATTGCGTCCTCACGCTTGGAGAAGGATCGGATCTCACGTGACGTGGTCGTTGCCATCAACATTCCCCTAACGCGGGTGAGCGGGATAGAAGTCGTCGGAGTCGTCGCGATGATCGTGCGGCGATGCTGAACCGCCTCACTGCACCGAACGCGACAGAAAGACGTGGCGAATCATCCGGTTCGCGAGTTCATCGGCCCTCGCCGATGCCGACGGTTCTGCCGTCGGGGAGGGACTCGCGGAGGATGCGTCGCCGCGACGTTCGTTACGCCGTGGTCGAGCTTCTTGAGTTGTCCATGGATTGCCGGGTGATCACCGCTGCCGCCGAAGCGGGGCAGTGTAGCGCGGGCGCGGAGTTTGCACAAGTACAGCGAAGACTGGAGTGAGAATACGGCAAAAGCCGGAGAGAGAATCCTCCCGAGGCGTCGCCCGGTCCAAGGGACAGGCTCGGGACCTCGTTGGGATTCGCTGATTTTGGACAGGCACGAACCGATCCGCCGGGGAAGTTTGCGGGGAAGTTTGGACAGGCACAACCGGGTGGTCGCAACCGGGAAAACTGCGCAGGGGAATCTGGACGGGGAATCTGCGGGGAATCTGGACAGTCACAAGCCGACCGGACGGCTCGTCAAGCCTTGTTCAACCGCGGGCGCCACCAGAGTGGCTCCTCACTCCGCCCGAACATGATCCGAACATCGATGGCGGTTGGCCCGGCCTCAAGTATCGCCGTCGTGGTGGTCCACCATGACGAAAAAAGGACCGCGACACCGAAGGGGCGTCGCGGTCCAAGTTCTCAGCAGCCGCTGCGGTCCGTCAGCACGGCTAGTTCATGCACAATCCCCAGGCGCCGAGCAGGATCGCAAGATCGGCCACATCGACCTCACCGCTGGCGTTGAAGTCGGCCGGGCAGCCTGGGCAGGGGCCCCACGCTCCGAGCAGGATCGCGAGGTCGGCACCATCCACGACGCCGGAGTTGTCGAGGTCGCCGATGCATTCCCATTCGTCGGGGATCTCGTTCTGGTTGATGTCCTGCGAGGTCAGTTCGACCTGGATGTCGCAGCCGTCGGCGACGCCGGTCGCGTTACGCAGAGCTCCAAAAGCAGTCGACGAACGCGAATGCGTGTGCGGCGTGAGAATTCGCGTGGCGAGCAACACCGACGTGCGGAACGAATCCGCCAGGCCCCACCTGCACCTGCGCTCACTCACCCCACTAGCAAGGACCCCAAGCTCCAAGGAGGACCGCAAGGTCTGCCCCATTCACGGTGCCATCCTGGGTCAGGTCGGAGGCCGGGTTGCCCGTGCCCCACGCGCCCAAGAGGATCGCCAAGTCGGCGGCGTCCACCCCGCCCGACTGGTCCAGATCGCCTTGGCATTGGCAGGCGTCCGGAATCCCGTCACCGTTGACATCGGTCGTCGCTCCGCTGAGCAATTCGCAGGCGTCGCTCTGGCCGTTGTCGTTGCAGTCCGGGCCTTGTTCGGAGAATGCGAGGGCCGACCCGCTGTCGATTCCCTCGACGCTGTCATCGGCGGGAGCACCGATGACCAGCGTGACGTCGTCCACCGCGATGGCCGCACCGAGGTCGTCGCTCGGAGCGAATGCGGGAAGTGTGACCGCGAAGGAGCCCGGCGCGACCGCCCAATCGATGGACGCCGCTCCGCTGGCGGGACTCACCGAGAAGACCTCGACCACGACGCCATCTGGACTGCCGGGTAGTGCGTCGAAGGCCGAGCCGACGGCGAGCCGTTCAGGAGAGAGGGCGAGCGATCGACCGGCGTGCTCACTCTCTCCGGTTCCCCCGACCGGCACAGGGATCAACGCTCCAGGAGTCGTGTCGACCAGGTCGACGAGCGACACCGCTCCGCTGTCGAGAGCGCTCCCGCCATCCGCATCCGGAGCGGAGATGGCGAATCGTGATACCGCGCCCCACGGACTCGACTCGGGAACGGAGAGCGGCACAGCGGCGCCCGCAACGCGTGCTCCAAAGTGAGCCTCCGTTTCGGGCGTCGCACCTGTCATGAGGATGGGCGCGACCGATCCTGGGAACGTCTCCTGCCACGACAGGAAGACAACGACGCCGGCCTGAGCGTGCCCGTCGACGTGGGCGTCAGGAGCCCCCGCGGCGAACGTGCTGAGGATCCCGTTCGTACTTTGACGGACCGTCAGGGCAACCGATGTTCCGAGATGGCCTCCGGAAAGAAGCGTGCTTCCGGTATCCGGCACCGTGAGTTCACCGAGTGCTGTCCACACGCCCGGGCCGTTTCGCTTGAACGCGAAGACCGCACCACGGTCGTCCAGTTCGCGGAAGGGGGCACCCACCACAAGTCGCGAGGCGTCGAGGGCGAGCGATTCGCCGAACCGGTCATCGGTTGCCGGCGATCCCGATTGCACGAGCGCGTCCAGCTCCCAAGTATTGCCGATGCGGCGGAACACATAGGCCGTGCCGCCGTTGACGGCGCTACCGACGTCGTTCCCAGGCGCACCGACGGCGATGAGACCGCTGTCGATCGCGACCGACGCGCCGAATCGATCACCCGCACTGGCGTCAAAGGCGTGGAGCGTCGTCACGAGCGTCCACGCGCCGTCGGCTTCATGTCGATACACCCACGCGCTGCCGGCGTCGGTGGCACCGAAGGGGTCATCCGACGGAGCGCCGACGACGAGGAAATCGCCGTCGATCGCCACTGATCGTCCGCTCTCGGCGCCGGCGGCGGTCGGATCGCCCAAGAGGTAGCCGTCGACGCACGGCGTCAGCGGACCGTTGAGACAATCGGCGGCGCCGTCGCCGTCGACGTCGGCGTCAATCTCTCCGCAGCCGCAGGCCCCGGGGTTCACCTTGAACGGATCACTCGGGCAGCCGTCGGTTGCGTCGGGCGCTCCGTCGGCGTCGCTGTCGGCGAGAAGAGGTTGCGTTCCCTGCGTGACCTCGACGCCGTCCGGCACACCGTCGTTGTCGCTGTCGGTATCAAGCGGATCGGTGCTGAAGGTGTTCACTTCGACGCCGTCGCTGATGCCGTCGCCGTCGGTGTCGGCGATGAGCGGGTCCGTTCCGAGCGTGGCCTCTTGGGTGTCGCTCAAGCCGTCGTTGTCGTCATCCGGATCAAGAATGTCCGGGATGCCATCGCCGTCGGTGTCGAGCGGCTGACACTCGTCGGGAATCGCATCGCCATTCAGGTCGACGCTTGTCCCGGAGGCGAGGTCACAGGCATCGCGCACGCCGTTCTGGTTGCAGTCGACGACCAGGCGCGGGAAGACCTTTATCGTGTCCGAGGCGACGACGATGGCATCGCCCGCCGCCGATGCGATACCGGTGTTCAAGAACACCCAGCCGAACGAGAGCTCGCCCACCTTGGACCATCCGGTGCCATCGGGTTCGTTCGGTGCGAAGAGCTCCGGCCCGTAGGCGCCCAGCACCAGGAGGAGCGGATGCTCGCCACCGGAAAGCCATCGCAGCGACGGCGGCCCCGACTGCGCGAAGCTCTCAGCGGTGCCCTCGAGCCCCCATGTGCCGAGGTCGTCGCGGAAGAACCAGACGAACGATCCGACTTGGGAGTATCCAGCGGCGGCCAGCCGGCCGTTCTTGAGGGCCAGGCTGGTTGGGAACGTGACGGTGAGATCCGGCGACGACTCACCAGGCGGAACGTTGCTGATGCTGACCTCTCCGGCAAAGTGCCATCCGTTGTCGACCAGGCGTCGGTAGACGAAGCACACACCAGGGTGGGCTGCACCCGTTGCTGCCACCACAATCGTCTCGCCGTCCAAGTCCAGCGGTCCCCCGAAGGGGATCGGCGCGGGGGTCGGAAGGTCGAGGCGCTGGGCCAGTGCCCACGTTCCTCCGGTCTGGTGGTAGACCCACGGCAACTTGTTGGGTTGACCGAGGACCACGACATCGCCGCTCATCCGCACGTACAACACGGTGTTGTTCGCGTCGCTGACCGTGATGGTCTGTTCAAGCGACCAGAGCCCTTGGGCGTCACGGCTATAGAACGTGAGGTTCGCGTCCGTCCCCGGCCCACCCCAGCCCCCTAGGGAAGGTGTGGCGACCACGCAGTGATTGCCGTCGACGGCGATCGAGCGACCGGGCGCGGAGGCTTCGCTCGGTGTCATCTCTTGGCTGAGCGTGAGCGTCCCTTCGGGCGAGCGGCGGTAGAAGCGACGCGTTCCGTTTTGCAGAACCAGCGCGACCGTCTCGTTGTCCGCGTCAATCGAGTCGGAGAGCACCGGTCCCACTGGCCCCGTCGGGATTGACTGTCCGACGCAGGTGGGCAGGTTGGCCTCGAGACAATCCGCGACGCCGTTGGCATTGAGGTCGAGGTCGGGCTCGCCGCAGCCGCAGGAGCCCGGATCGCTCTTCAGCGGATCGCTCGGGCAGCCGTCGAGAGAGTCGATCACGCCGTCGCCGTCCTCGTCGTCGTCGAGACACATCGCGATGCCGTCGTGGTCGACATCGAGTTCGGGCACCCCGCATCCACACAGCCCGGGGGCCTGCTTCAGAGGATCCGTCGGACACCCGTCAAGCTCATCGATGACGCCGTCATGGTCGGTGTCGTCGCAGGCGTCCGGCCGTCCATTCTCGTTGATGTCCGGTGTCGAGCCGCTGGCGAACTCGCACCGATCGCCCACGAGGTTGTGATTGCAATCTGGCTCGACCGCCGCGTAGCGGAGGATGGCGCCGGTGTCGGGGACAACGGACTGCGGAAGTCCAGGACCTCCGATGTAGGTCAAGCCGTCGTCGGTGACCGCGACGGCGAAGCCGACATACGCTCCGACGACGGATCCGCCGGTGACCGTAGTGAGGTGGTCCCAGATCCCGGCATGGTCGCTCGGCACGCGGTAGATCGCCGCGAGCCCGGTATCGACGGCGGTGGTGGACAGGTCCGCCGCGTAGGCGCCCACCACCAGGGTTGTCTGGCTCAGGGCGACCGCTCGGCCGAACTCGTGGCCGGCATCGGTGCTTTGGACACCCCACGGGCTGTAGAAAGTCGTGAGAGGTTCCCACTCGCCGTCAGCGCTTCGCTCGTACATCCGAACGGAGCCAGGCGCCGAGGGCGAGCCGGGGAGACGGTCGCTGGAGCAGCCCACCGCAAAGAGGTCACCCGAGACGGCCAACGCCGCGCCGATCCAATCATTCGCCTCGGCCGCGGGCGTCTGGAGCATCCCATGAAGCGCCCATTCGCCAAGTTGGTTGCGCCGATACTCAGCGATCGCGCCTGACTTGGGCTGTCCGCTTGACTGGTGCTTCGGCGCGCCGATCAGGATCGCATCGAGGTCGATCGCAATCGAGTATCCAAAACCGTCCCCGGGCTGCGCTGCCGGCGGAACGAGCTTGGCGGTCTGCCACCATCCGCCGACGGTTCGCTCGAAGACGTACACCGCGCCAATCTGCGAGTCGGAGCCGCCGGTCGCTCCGATCGCGAGGACGCCGTTTCGATAGGCCACCGATGTTCCGAACAGGGCATCGGTGAAGCCATCCTCGGCGAAGAGCTGGGCTTCGAGGACGAAGGTATCGCCCGTGCGTCGGTAGATGCTGGCGGTGCCGGCGTTCGGCGCGTGGACGGTATCAGCGAGGCGCGCGGTCACGACGACCGTGTCGCCTTCGACCGCGACGCCCCAACCGAACTGGTCGGAGGCTGCACCGCCGGTTCGAAGGAGCTTCTGGAGGAGGTGAAGTTGGCCGCGGTCGTCGATTTCGTAGACGTAGGCGCTCCCCGCGTCGGTCCCGGACCAGTTGTCCTCATCCGGGGCCCCCACGACCACGAGGTGTCCGTCGGTTGCGATCGACGATCCAAAGCTGGCGTTCGCCGATGAGTCGCCGGAGAAGAACGTGCCGAGCGAACACGTCGCCACCCAATCCGCGCAATCGGCGATGCCGTTGCCATCAGAGTCGATGTCGGGGACGCCGCATCCGCACTGGCCCGGATCGCTCTTGTTTGGATCGGTGGGGCAGCCATCCTCGCGATCGAGGACGCCGTCGTCGTCATCGTCGGCATCGAGCGCGTCAAGCATGCCATCACCATCGGTGTCCACGTCGGCGATGCCGCACCCTGATGCGCCGGGGCTCACCTTGCGCCAATCGGTGGGGCAACCGTCGGCGTTGTCCGGCACGCCGTCGTTGTCATCATCATCGTCCAAACAGTTGACGAGGCCGTCGCTGTCGGTGTCGAGATCCGCCACGCCGCAACCGCACATCCCGGGCGAGGTCTTGAGCGGATCAGTCGGACAACCGTCGAGGGTGTCGGTCGTGCCGTCCCCATCACTGTCGAGCGACTCGCACGCGTCAGGAACGCCGTTCCCGTTGGTGTCAGTCGCGAGGCCCGCGAGCAGGTCGCAGGTGTCAGGATTGCCGTTGCCGTTGCAGTCGTCGCCACGGTCGACCACCAGGACGATGCCGGACGCGGTGGCGGTGCCGCGGCTTGCGCCGGGCGCACCAAGGAGGAGTTCGTGATCGCTGATCGCCACCGTACCGCCGAGCGCAGCGGATGGCTCTGCGTTGGGAGCGGAGTGCGCGTTCACCAATGTCCAGCCGCTGAAGCCTCGGTGGAAGACGAACGCAAGGCCTGAATCCTGACCGGCGGGCGCGACGTCGACCGCTGGCGCGCCGACGACCACCACGTCGTCGCGGACCGCGATGCCTGTCCCGAAGAGTTCTTGCGCGGCCGGATGGGGAGCCACCAGCTTCACCTCTTCCTTCCACGAGCCCACGGCGTCGCGGCGGAAGATCGCCACCGTTCCCTGATCGATGCCCCCGGGGCCGTCCTTGTGTGAAATGCCAACCAAGGCGACGTTGCCGTCGATCGCGACGCGCTCGCCGCTCAAGTCACCGGCAGCGAGGCCGGAGGGACGGAGTTCGGCTTCGGCGTACCAGATCCCGCCGCTCTTGACGAAGACCCACGCCGTGCCCGCGTCGCTTGCGACCGCGTCCTGGCCGGGCGACCCGACGATCACGCGGGCGCCATCAACGGCGATCGAGGTGCCGAAATGGTCGAATGCGGCGAGGCTCGGCGGGAAGATCTGTTCGAACGCCGTTCCGGAGTAGACCTCGGTGTCGAACGTACCGACCTTTCCGGCGTGCGATGGGCCCCCGGAGGTCGTGTGCTCCGGCGCCCCGACAAACCCGGTGAGGCCATCGTCACTCAGCGCGACGGTTGCCCCGAACCATGCACCGACCGCTGCATACTGGTCGTGGATCTCGGAGTGGAGCACCCATGTCCCCGCAGCGTTTCGCTGATAGGAGTACACGATGCCCGCCTCATTGACGCCCGACCACCCATCGTCGTAGTCCTCATACGGCGCTCCCACCAGAAGGTGCGAGCCGCGCAAGGCGACCGCCGAGCCAAATCCGCTGCCGATACTGCCGGTGAACGTCTGGATCCGCAGCCAACTGTTGTCGCTCTGCCTCTGGTACACGCGGGCTGCACCCACGTTGTTGACGCCGAGGAGCTCATTGGGCGAGCCGATGACCATCCAGTCGCCGTCAACTGAGATCGCACTTCCAAAGTGGGCGAAGTTCGAGGGAGAGACGAGTCCAATCTCGGTCGGCGCGCAGCCATCCTTGCAATCGGCGATGCCGTCACCATCGGTGTCGACATCGACCGCACCGCAGCCGCAGGCGCCGGGCGAGGTCTTCAGCGGGTCGTTCGGGCAACCGTCGACCGCGTCCGGGACGCTGTCGCCGTCGCTGTCGCCCGACTCGCACTGATCGAGCTGGCCGTTGTGGTTGAGGTCGGTGGCGATCCCGTCGGCGAGGTCGCAGGCATCGGAACGCCCGTTGGCGTTGCAGTCGGGGAAGGCGGTCTCGAAGAGCCAAACGACGCCCCCGTCGGGGACGTGCGTCCCGTCGACCGACGCGCCCACGAGGATGGATGACCCGTGGAGGTTGACGGAGAGGCCGAAGTTCGCGAAGCCATCGCCGGACGGCGATGGCAGCGGGCCTCCGCGTTGGACCCAGTTCGAGCCGACGCGGTCGTAGAGGAAGACGCTGCCGGTGTCCTGCACGGGAAGGTCATCGAGCGGAGCGCCGATTGCGGCCACATCGCCATCGATCGCGGTGCTGTATCCGAACCACTGGACGCCGGGCGAACCCAGTCCGAAGAGCTTCGCTTGCTGCGTCCAGGACGATTCGGAACGGACGAAGACATACGCAGCCCCGCTGTCCTCGGTCGTCGCGTTGGTCCCGAAGGCGCCAAGAAGAATCGAATCGCCATCGATCGCAACGCTCGAGCCGACGTAACCGCCGACTTCGGCGTCGCCGACACCGAGGGTTTGGTGATACGCCCAACTGGTGCCACTGCGCTCGAAGACAAACGCGCCGCCAGCGTTGTCGATCCCGCCGAAGTCGTAGGTGTACGCGCCGAGGACGATCGTGTCGCCCTGAATGGCGACGCCAGTGCCGAGGTTGTCGTCTGGTGCGCCATCGGGCGCGGTCAAGATCGCCTGCAGCGACCAGAGTGAACCGCTCCGGACGTAGACCCAGCCAGCGCCCCGATTCCCGTCGTATCCGGTGCCGCCGACGAGCACGGTGTCGCCGTCGATCGCGACCGTCACCCCAGCGTAGGTGAAGGATCCGGCGCCGCCTGGCAGCAGCGTGGCTTGGACCGTCCAGCCCGACGGACCGTGAACGAAGACCGTGGCTGATCCGATGTCTGTGGCGCCTGAATGGTCGTCGTGCGAGGTACCGACGACGATCGTGTCGCCGTCGATCGCAACCGAGTGGCCGAAGGTGTCGCTCACGGCCGCCACCGCGGGGTAGAGCTTCTGTTCGAATGCCCATTGGCCTGACGCGTTCCGTCGGTAGACGTAGGCGGCGCCCGCATCGCTGGAACTGGCGTCGTTGCCGGCGGCTCCGATGACGATGACATCGCCGTCGCGCGCCACGCTTGCGCCGTAGCCGTCGCCGACCGTCGTGTCGTCGGCGAAGAACTCCTTGGTGGGGCAGGGTGAGATTCCGGGCTCGAGGCAATCAATGATCCCGTTGCCGTCGCTATCGCTGTCCTGCACGCCGCAGCCGCAGGTGCCGGGGGCAACCTTCGCGCCGTCGCTCGGGCAGTCGTCGTCGGCGTCGTTCGAGCCGTCGCCATCGCTGTCTGCGGAGAGCGGATTGGTGCCCGCGGCGCGTTCCGCGCCGTCGCTCAGCCCGTCGTCGTCGCTGTCGGCATCGTTGGGATTCGTGCCGTCGGTGATCTCGAACGCGTCGGGGACACCGTCGCCGTCGCTGTCGGCGGTTTGGCATTCGTCGGGAATGTCGTCGCCATTCTGGTCGACGCTGGTCCCGTCGGCGAGATCGCAGGCGTCCGAGCGGCCGTTGCTGTTGCAGTCGGGGAAGTCGGTGGTGAAGAGGACGACCGAGCCGTTGTTGGGGGCAGCCTCATCGGACTCGGGTGCACCGATCGCAAGCGCGAGGTCGTTTGCGGCGATGCAGAGCCCAAAGTTCGGCGCGGCCGACGAGGTCGGTGCAAGGACCGACGGGGGGAGCGACGCGCCGTTTGCGTCCAGCGGGAAGCGAACAACGGTGCCTGCGCCGTTGCTCGAGTCGGTCCCGCTGGCAAAGGCGGTGGTCGAGTTGATGGCGACCCAGCGGCCGAGGTTCTGGATCGGAGCTCCTTGCGGCACCGTCAACTGGCCGGCCGGAATCCAGAGGCCTTCCGCAGTTCGATGGAACCGATACGCAGCGCCGGAATCGTTGCCGGTTTCGTCGTCACCGGGTGCGCCGACGAGAAGTTCGTCGCCCGCCAGGGCGAGGGTGTACCCGAAGACGTCCGACGTGTTGGGAGTCGGCGCGCCGAGCTTGGCAACGAGCGTCCACCCCGTTGGCCATCGCTCATAGACGTAGACGGATCCGGCGTCACCTGCCCCGGTGTCATCATGGGAACATCCGACGATGAGTCGGTCGCCTTGGAGAAGGAGCGACTGTCCGAAGTGGTCGGAGGGGGCCGGATCGGGGGAGGTGATCTTCAGAAGTTGGGTCCAGCCCGTCCCAACGCGCTTGAACAGGAAGACGGCGCCGGCATCGCCTCCAGCGGAGTCCTCGTACGGTGCGCCCACCGCCGCCAGGTCACCGCTGACCCCGACAGAAGTGCCGAAATAGTCCTGCTGCGGGTCCCCCGCGCAAGCGCCGCACATCTGGCTCGCCTCGTCGGCGCAGATCTGGTCCCATGCGTTGTCGCAGCAGAAGTAGTCGACGCCGCACACCGCCGCCTGGCAGCCGGCGTCGTCGCAGCCCTTGCCCGGCTGGTGGGCGAAGCAGCAGTTGGACGTACTCGGTGGCCCGATCAGCCGGGCCTGCTCGGTCCACGCGCCGTTGGCGTTGCGAACGAAGATGAACGCCGTTCCGGCATCGGCGGCGGGAATGTCATCGAGCGGTGCCCCGACGATCGCGGTGTCGCCGTCAATCGCGACCGCGTCGCCGAATCGGTCAAGAATCGCGCCGGACGCGGGCACGAGCTTGGCCTGCTGGGACCAAGCTCCGTTGGTACGACGGAAGACATACGCAGCGCCCGAATCCGCGCCCGACGCGTTGGCAAAGGAGGCGCCGACAAGAAGCGACTCCCCGCTGAGCGCAAGCGAAGATCCAAACCGATCGTCCGTGAACGGGTCCTTGGCGAAGAGCGTCGCCGTGGCGCACGGGTCGAGCGGCGACTCAAGACAATCGGCGATGCCGTCGCCATCACTGTCGGTGTCCGGCGTTCCGCAGCCGCACTGGCCAGGAGCGGACTTGCCGCCGTCCAGAACGCATCCGTCGACGCCATCAAGGACGCCGTCGTTGTCGCTGTCCGGATCGGCCGGGTTGGCACCGACCACGACCTCGGACCCATCGAGCAGACCGTCGTCGTCGCTGTCCGGATCGTTGGGATTCGCGCCGTACGCCGCCTCCAGGCTGTCGGCGAGACCGTCGCCGTCACTGTCGCCCACCTTGCACTCGTCGGGAATGCCATCGTGATTCGCGTCGATGCTGGTACCCGAAGCGATGTCGCACGCGTCAAGGAGTCCGTTCGCGTTGCAATCAGGACCGAACGACTCATAGACGGAGACCGACCCGGCGTTCACGACCGATCCGACATCGTCGTAGTAGGCTGAGACAACGAGCGTGGACGCCGACGCCGAGAGGACGGCGCCAAACTGTCTGCCGGCCGGGACCCCCGGTATGCCCAGCGTCTCGACCATCGTCCATACGCCGCCCAAGAGGCGGTACGCGAAGACTGCCCCATCGCCACCAGCATCCGGCGCGCCGACGTAGATCGTTGCGTCGTCGAGGCTGACGCTGGCGCCGACGTTGGCGTAGTCATCGGAGATTGGTGGAAGGAGTTTGGTGACCGGCCACTGACTCCCGCCTTCGTGCTGGAAGACGTAGGCGGCTCCGCTGTCCGGCGCCTGCTCATCGTCGGTTCGCGCGCCGACCACCACCGTCTCACCCCTGATCGCGACGGAGAAGCCGAAGGCATCGCTGGTTTGGATGTCCCCGACAGGAGCGCCCAAGACTGAATTCAGTGACCATGTCTCTGACGACACGCGGTCGAAGATGTAGGCGGAACCGGCATCGCCGACGCCGGCGGGATCGTTCGCCGAGCAGCCGATGACGACGCGATCGCCGTCCACCGCGACGGCGTTGGCGAAGAAGTCCGAGGGCGCTGGATCGGGCGAGGTGATCTGGGCGTCGGGCAGGAACACAGCACCATAGCGCGTGAAGATCCAGGCCGAGCCGGCGTTTCCGAGTCCGGGGAGATCATCGGACATGGCGCCGATGACGACCGTCGTCCCGCTGACGGCGACGGAGTTCCCGAAGTTGTCGCCCGCCGAGCCTCCCGGCGGCTGAAGCTTCTCCTGGAACGTCCAGACGTCGTTCTCGTTCAGGATGTACGCGTAGACAGCGCCGCTGTCCGGGCCGTCGGCATCGGCCTGCTGGGCTCCGATCGCAATCAGCGAGCCGTCGATCGCCACCGAACAACCGAAGAGGTCACTCGGGGCACCGTCTGGCGCAAGGAGCTTCTGATACTGCCGCCACGACCCGTCCGCCTGACGCCGATACACGTAGGCCGATCCCGATGCGCTGCCGAAGTAGTCGTCGTACGCCGACCCGACCACCATCCAGTCCGAGGTCACGCGGTCAATGGCGACGCTATGCCCAAACAAGTCACTCGCCGCGCCGTCCGAGGCGGTCAGCGTGGCCCGGTGACAGGGCAGCACGGTCTCGTCGCCAAGGGCAGAGGTGCCCAGCAGAGCAACGAAGGCAATCGCGGACGATGTCGACAAAGAAACAGCGCGGGCCGCTCGAAAAGTCAAGGCCGATCTCCCAGACAGGTCGGAGGAAGGGGGCTGCGGCGGTCGCTCGAGAGTTCGGTCCCACGAACCAGAAGTGCGAGGCTGGTGCCCGTCGAGATCAACCGCTGCGGGCGAGTATTGCGCATGGCGTGCTTTTACGCAAGTGCAAAGACGCCCCATTGTTGATGACGATCAGGAGAATATTGATACGAGGCCGACCACGAGGCAACACCGTCGCACGATCGAAGCGACGCGACCTCTCAACCTCCCCTGAATGAGGGAAAAGACTCAGTTGAGACAGGCCCCCCAAGCGCCCAGCAGGATCGCAAGGTCCGCCCCGTCGACCGCGCCGCTGGCGTTGAGGTCCGCTGGGCAGCCCGGGCAGGGGCCCCAGGAGCCGAGGAAGATCGCTAGGTCGGCTCCGTCGACCTCGCCGGAGTCGTTGAGGTCGCCGATGCACTCACACTCGTCGGGGACATCGTTCTGGTTGATGTCCTGCGAGGTCAGCTCGACGTGGATGTCGCAGCCGTCGGCGACACCGTTCTCGTTGCAGTCGACGTTGTCCGGATAGCCCGGGCACTCGTCGATGCAGTCTGGCGAGGTGTCGCCGTCCCTGTCGTCGTCGGGCGTGCCGCAGCCGCAGGTGCCGGGCGCCACCTTCGTCGAATCGTTCGGACAAAGGTCGACGCAGTCGACCGCTCCGTCTCCGTCGGTGTCGGCGTCGGGGACGCCGCAGCCGCAAAGGCCGGGTGCGATCTTGGCGGGGTCGTCTGGGCAGCGATCGCCGAGGAGAACAAGAGTCGCATCACCGCCGGCGACGATCTGGGAGATGTCCGACAGGCCAGCAGGGACGGTGCACTGACCATCGATGTTCGCTCCCCAACAAACGACGGTGTCGTCGGCTCGAAGTGCGACCGTGTGAGATGCACCCGCCTCGACAGCCACGACGTCACTCAGCCCGGTCGGGACGGCGCATTGGCTATGGGTGTTCGACCCCCAGCACGCTACGGTGCCGTCGGAACAGAGTGCAACCGTGTGGTAATCACCAGCAGTGACAGCGATGACGTGTCCGAGACCGACGGGGACGGTGGACTGACCGTGGAAGTTGTTTCCCCAGCACGTCACCGTTCCGTCGCGGCGGAGCGCGACGGAATGGAAGGCGCCCCCATCGACGGCGACGACGTCGCTGAGCCCGGGCGGAACGGCGCACTGGCCTTCGAGGCTATGTCCCCAGCATGAAACGGTGCCGTCAGCGCGGAGCGCGACTGTGTGACGGGCACCTGCGGCGACAGCCACGACATCGCTCAGTTCGGTCGGCACGCTGCATTGGCCGTAACCGTTCCAGCCCCAGCACGCGACGGTGCCGTCGGAAGTGAGCGCCACCGAGTGAGCACCACCCGCAGTGACAGCAACCACATCGTTGAGTCCCGCCGGGACGGTGGACTGGCCGACGTGGTTGTCTCCCCAGCATTCGACCGCGCCGTCGGAGCGGAGCGCGACCGCGTGGTTGCCGCTTGTAGCGATGGCCACGACGTCCTCCACGCCTGACGGCACGGTACCGTTAAGACCCCAGCCCGCGACGGTGCCGTCCGAGCGAAGCGCGACCGTGTGGTTGTAGCCCGCGGCGACGGCGATGACATCCGAGAGTCCCTCCGGGACGGTGCATTGGCCACTACCGTTGTATCCCCAGCACGCGACGGTGCCGTCGGCGCGGAGTGCGACCGTGTGGTACTCGCCCGCGCCGACGGCGATGACATCCGAGAGACCGGCCGGGACGCTGCATTGGCCGTAACCGTTCCAGCCCCAGCACGCGACCGTGCCGTCAGCGCGGAGCGCGACCGTGTGGTCAAGCCCCGCGGCGACGGCGATGACATCCGAGAGACCGGCGGGGACGGTGCACTCGCCCGCTCCCCAGCACGCGACGGTGCCGTCAGAGCGGATCGCGACCGTGTGGTATATCCCCGCGGCGATGGCGACAACGTTGTCCAGGCCTGGCGGAGGATCGCATTGGCCCCAGCCGTTCTCCCCCCAACACACAACCGTGCCGTCGGTGCGGAGTGCGACCGTGTGGTACACGCCCGCGCCGACGGCGATGACATCCGAGAGACCGGCCGGGACGCTGCACTGGCCCCAGTTGTTGTCTCCCCAGCACGCGACGGTGCCGTCGGCGCGGAGCGCGACCGTGTGGAAGCCTCCTCCGGCGACGGCGACGACATCCGAGAGTCCCTCCGGGACGGTGCATTTGTCTTCGAAGTTCGAACCCCAGCATACGACGGTGCCGTCGGTGCGGAGCGCAACCGTGTGGTCGCCACCTCCAGCCACCGCCGAAACTGGGCCAAGGTCAAAGGGCACGAGCGGCGCCGATCCCGACGTGCCCCACCCCGCAATCGTGGTGACGTCCGTCACGCCGTCGTTGTCCCTGTCGCTGTCGAAGCAATCGGGCGTTCCGTCGCCGTCGCTGTCGGTATCCGCAACGCCGCAGCCGCAGGCGCCGGGCGCGGTCTTGAGCGCATCCAGGGCGCAGCCGTCAGCGCCGTCAGGTGACCCGTCGCCGTCGGAATCGCTGTTGAGGGGGTCGCTGCCGTCGGCGAGCTCGACGCCGTCGCTCAGGCCGTCGTCGTCGGAGTCGGGGTCGTTGGGATTGGTGCCCGCGGTGACTTCGGCACTGTCGCCGGCGCCGTCGCCATCGCTGTCGGCCAGGAGTGGGTTGGTGCCGAGCGTGGCTTCGGCCGCGTCGGTCAGGCCGTCGTTGTCGTCGTCGAAGTCGATGCAGTCGGCCGGACCGTCGCCGTCCGTGTCGGTGTCGGGGACGCCGCAGCCGCAGTGGCCTGGGGCGATCGTGGCGAAGTCGTCTGGACACCGGTCGCCCAGAAGTACGAGCGTGGCGTTGCCGCCGGCGACGATCTGGGAGATGTCCAACAGGCCGGAAGGGACCGTGCACTGACCACCGAAAGTCGCTCCCCAGCACACAACGGTGTCGTCGGCGCGCAGGGCAACCGTGTGCATGAGGCCCGCGGCGATGGTGACAACGTTGTTGAGCCCTGGGGGAGCGTCGCATTGGCCTTCGACGTTCCTCCCCCAGCACACGACGGTACCGTCAGAGCGCAGGGCGACCGTGTGGCTGCCACCGGCGGCGACGGCGACGACATTGCTCAACCCGGGAGGGACGGTGCACTGGCCATCGATGTTGTTCCCCCAGCATGAAACAGTGCCGTTGGAGTGGAGCGCGACCGAGTGGAGAGAACCAGCCGTGACGGCCACGCTACTCGGGCCGGACGGGGTTGTGCACTGACCGCTGGAGTTGTCGCCCCAGCAAACAAGACCGCCGTCGGCCCGGAGCGCGACCGTGTGTGACCCGCCCGCAGCGACGCCGACCACGTCATTGAGCCCGGAGGGGACGGTGCACTGGCCATCGCCGTTGAACCCCCAGCACGCGACGGTGCCGTCAGAGCGGAGCGCGACCGTGTGGGCACTTCCCGCGGCGACGGCGACCACATCAGCAAGTCCCTGCGGGACGGTGCATGCACCGCTGTCGTTCAATCCCCAGCAGGCGACAGAGCCGTCGGCGCGGAGCGCCACTCCATGCTGTTCACCCCTCGCGAGTGCAACGACGTCGTGCACGCCCACCGGTACGTTGCACTGGCCGTACGAGTTTTCACCCCAGCAGGTGACCGCTCCGTCAGAGCCGAGAGCGATCGAGTAGTAGCCGCCGGCAGCGACGGCTACGACATTCGCGAGTCCGGAAGGGGCTGTGCACTGACCATACGCATTCTCACCCCAACACGTGACGGTTCCGTCGGAGCTTCGCGCGATCGTGTGATAGTTGCCTGCCGCAACGGCGACGACTTCGCCGAGGCCTACTGGGACGATGCACTGCCCGTTGCCGTTCTCCCCCCAACACAAGACCGTGCCATCGGAGCCAACCACGGCAGTGTGGTAACCGCCCGCAGCCACCGCGACGATCGCACCGATTCCGGGCGGGACGGCGCATTGGCCAAAGCTGTTGTTGCCCCAGCACGCGACCGTGCCATTGGAGCGGAGCGCGACCGTGTGGTAGTTGCCTGCCGCCACGGCGAGAACGTCGTTGAGGCCAAGGGGAACCGTGCACTGCCCGGCACCGTTGTCGCCCCAGCACGTGACGGAGCCGTCTGCGCGGAGCGCGACCGAGTGCTGTTCGCCCGCAGCGACGGCGACTACGTCGTCAAGGCCCTGCGGGACGGTGGACTGGCCCACTGAGTTGTCTCCCCAGCACGTAACCGTGCCGTCGGAACCAAGCCCAACGGAGTGGTAGGTACCTGCGGCGATGGCAACGACGTCGTTCAGTTCGGGGGGCACGTCACACTGGCCGAACGTGTCGTTCCAACCCCAGCAAGTAACGGTGCCATCAGAGCGCAGCGCGACCGTGTGGAATCCACCGCCGGCCACGGCCGTGACGAGACCAAGGTCGGAGGGCACGAGGGGCGCGGCAGGCTGGGTGCCCCACCCCGCCATCGTGGTGACGTCGGTCACGCCGTCGTTGTCATGGTCAAAATCGAGGCAATCCGGCACGCCGTCCGTGTCGCTGTCGATGTCCGGGGCGCCGCAGCCGCAAGCACCGGGCGCGGTCTTCGCCGGATCGCTCGGGCAGCCGTCGAGAATGTCGGGTGTGCCATCCCCGTCGGAATCCGCCGCTTGGCACTCATCGGGGATCCCATCGAGATTCTGATCGAGGCTCGCGCCTGAGAAAATGTCGCAGGCGTCGGAGTAGCCGTTGGAGTTGCAATCGGGGTCTTCGGTGGTGAAGACGTAGGCAGCGCCCGAGTCCGGCGCGGACACGTCCTCCTCGAGAGCGCCCGCCGCGAGGCGTCCGTAGCTCGCCGAGACACTCCACCCGAACTGCCTGCTGGCAGGCCTCCCGGGAGCGGTCAGGGTCTCGACATGCGTCCAGATGCTCGACATCTGGCGGTACAAGAGAACGGCTCCGTCGCCAGCGATGTCGGGCCCGCCGACGTAGACGTCGGCGCCGTCGATGGCCACGCTGCTGCCCACCGACGAGGTGCTTCCGCTCGTCGGCGGGAGGAGTTTGTCCATGGTCCAATTGGAAGCGCCTTGATAGGCGAACACGTAGGCAGCGCCGCCATCGGTGGCGGCCTCATCATCCGCACGGGCCCCTACAAGAACGGTGTCCCCCCGGACGTCGACTGACCAACCGAACAGGTCGCCGAAATCGACATCCGCCGGCAACGGACCGAGGACCGCGTTGAGTTGCCAGGCTCCAGAGATGTAGTCGT
Source organism: Phycisphaerae bacterium (assembly GCA_016795065.1). Taxonomy (GTDB): domain Bacteria; phylum Planctomycetota; class Phycisphaerae; order Phycisphaerales; family SM1A02; genus JAEUIT01. The sequence continues at coordinate 8,754 of JAEUIU010000015.1, read as the reverse complement.
ACACGAATGCCGAACCGGCGTCGGCGATGCCCGACGGGTCGTTGGCGGCGTTGCCGATCACGAGCCGGTCGTTGTCGAGTGCTACTGCATTGCCGAAGAAGTCGGACGCCGCAGCGTCGGGGGATGTAATGGTTGCCTGCTCGCTCCACGTTCCGTTCTCGTCGCGTGTGAACACGAAAACGACACCTGCATCATTGAGGCTCGGGAGGTCGACCTGGCTCGCCCCCACGGCGGCCGTGTCACCGCTGATGGCGACGCATCTGCCGAGGTTGTCGGAGGGGGCCTGGCCCTGCGCGGTCAACGTCGCCTGCTGAACCCACGTCCCGCCGGTATCGCGCACAAAGACATAGACGCGGCCGGCATCGAGGGCCGGCGAATCCGCCTGCTGCGCACCGACGAGAATCGTGTCGCCGTCGATGGCAACGGAGCAGCCGAAGAGGTCGCCCGCTGCTCCATCGGAGGCGACGAGCCTCTGGATTTCAAGCCAGGATCCGTCGTTCTGGCGCTGGAAGACATAGGCGGATCCGGATTCCGGTCCAAAAGGACCGTCATACGGAGCACTGACGACGATCGTGTTGCCCATAGCGCGGTCGATGGCGATGCCGTGACCCAACAAGTCGCCGGCGGTGCCGTCGGACGCGACAAGCTGGGAAGCGGGGCATGGAACACGTGGCCCCTCAGCGTGGAGGGCCACTCCAATGCCGGGCAAGGCAGCGATGAGAGCGCACGTAAAGCGTTGGATCGTTCGAACGGTCAACGTCACACCCCCCAGAGAAGCTCACGATCAGGATTCGAAACTGATTCGGCGAACAGCGGGACCCAGCGTTTGCCGAGCTGGATCAGCGATCGCATTCGACACGAGTATTGCTCAACGAAGGTTGCTACGCAAGAGACAAGGAGCCCATTCCGAGAGCCTTTGCGCGCCGAGATATCAAGAGGGAATCGGAAAGCTGGTCCGCTCTTCACTCCACTCGAACGAGTGGCAAGAACGTCAATTCAGACAGACCCCCCATGCGCCCAGCAGGATCGCAAGGTCCGCCCCGTCGACCGCGCCGCTGGCGTTGAGGTCCGCTGGGCAGCCCGGGCCGGGGCCCCAGGCGCCGAGGAGGATCGCCAGGTCGGCGCCGTCCACGGCGCCTGAGTTGTTGAGGTCGGCGATGCATTCGCATTCGTCGGGGACCTCGTTCTGGTTGATGTCCTGCGAGGTCAGCTCGACGTGGATGTCGCAGCCGTCGGCCACACCGTTCTCGTTGCAGTCGACGTTGTCCGGGTAGCCCGGGCACTCGTCGATGCAGTCCGGCACGGTGTCGCCATCGCTGTCGTCGTCGGGCGTGCCGCAGCCGCAAGTGCGGGGTGCCACCTTCGTCGGATCGTTCGGGCAGAGGTCGACGCAGTCGACCGCCCCGTCGCCGTCGGTGTCGGCATCGGGGACGCCGCAGCCGCAGAGGCCGGGGGCGATCTTGTCCGGATCGGCCGGGCAGCCGTCCTCGCAGTCGAGCGTGCCGTCACCGTCGGTGTCGGCGTCAGGGACGCCGCAGCCGCAGGTGCCGGGTGCGGTCTTGCTCGGATCGCTCGGGCAGCCGTCGTTGCAGTCGGCGGTGCCGTCGCCGTCGGTGTCGGTATCCGCCACGCCGCAGCCGCAGGCGCCGGGCGTGGTCTTCAGCGGGTCGCTCGGGCAGCCGTCGTTGCAGTCGAGCGTCCCGTCGCCATCGGTGTCGACATCGGCGACGCCGCAGCCACAGACGCCCGGCGCCGTCTTGCCCGGATCGGTGGGGCAACCATCGTTACAGTCGGCGGTGCCGTCGCCGTCGGTGTCGGTATCCGCAACGCCGCAGCCGCAGGCGCCCGGCGAGGTCTTCGCCGGGTCACTCGGACAGCCATCGTTGCAGTCCGCCGTGCCGTCGCCGTCGCTGTCGGTGTCTGCAATGCCGCAGCCGCAAGTGCCAGGCGATGTCTTCGCCGGATCACTCGGACAGCCGTCGTTGCAGTCGGCGGTGCCGTCGCCATCGGTGTCGGTGTCGGCGACGCCGCAACCACACGTTCCCGGATCGGTCTTGTTCGGATCGAGCGGGCACAGGTCGAAGCAATTCGACGTGCCGTCACCGTCGCTGTCGCCGGCTTCCGATGCGAAGACGGTCGAGACGATCGAAGCGTCCGTATCGTCGAAGATCACGTCATCGATATTGGAAACGGGCGAGGGATAGCCGAAGAAATTGTTCTCGGCGAGCACGTCGGAGAAGTTGAAGAAGTTCTGGTTGAAGATTGCCCAGGAAGTGATGCCGTCGTAGCCGGTCAGGTCGTTGAGTCCGATGCTCGACCCCAATCCCGTGAAGTTGGTGTCGTTGCAGTCGCCCAGGTCGACCCGCGACGCGGCGAGCATGAACGCCCCCGAGACGAAATTGCCGGTCAGGTCGGTGGTCTCGATACGGGCCTTGCCCTCGTACACGACGACGCCGTTGTTGTTGCCGGTGATCCGGCCGGGGTTGTCGTGCATGTACAGCGAAGCGGAGTCGCCCTCGACCGCAACGCCTTCCTCGAAGCCTGAGGCGGTGATGTTGGTGACTTCCGCCACCATGGCGTTCAGCGAGCCGCTGCCGTCGATGAAGATGCCTCGCGGGTTGCCGACAACCGAGGCGGTGATGGAGACGTTCTTCACCACCACGGAGCTCGGAAGTGCTTCGCGATAGACCGGGTCGAAGTTGGTGATGTGCACGCCGAGGAAATTGTCGACGAGCGAACCGCCGTCGATCGTCACGTGATTCGACGTCGGATTGTTCCACAGCCGGACGCCGTCGTAGCTGCCGGTGACGTTGTTGTTCGTCACCGTCACCGCCACCGCATCCATGATCGAACTGATGTAGAGGCCATATGGCTCGTCGATCTGCTTGTCACCGATGTTGAGCAGGTCGTTCGCGTCAATGGTCCACGCGGACGCGTTCTGATAGTGGAGGTTGTGCCAGATACCGACGCCATCGAAGCCGACGCTGTTGGAGCTGATGCTCGCGACCGCGCCCACCGACATGGCGGTGTGGTTGTTCCCGGTCTGGACACCGACGGTCATGCGGGTGAGCTCGTTGTCATCCACCTTCGCGTAGGTGTCGTTGTACAGAAGGACCGCGATGCGAGCGTAGTCGAGGGAGTTGTATCCCTGGACGTTGTCGATCCGGTTGCACTCGATGGTGTTGAACTCCGAGACCGAGCCGCCGGCGCCCGAGTTGTAGAGGAGCACCGCCACGTCGTTCAGGTTGATGACGATTGTGTTCCGTAAAGCAAGGCCGTCGATGTCGACGAACGGCTTGGCCACGTCGTCGAAGGTGCCGTTCCCGACCGCGTGGGCCGCGTTGACATCCACGCCGTTGACCGACTCGCCGCCGGTCAGCGTCGGGTTGTCGCCGTCGATGGTGACGCCGTCGATGCTGACGTCGCTTGCGGCGACGTACACGACAATGCCGCCGATCGGGGCGTTGCTGCCCGGGCGAATGACCGCCTCGTTGCCGCGATCGAGCGTGCCGGTCGCGCAGGTGCCGGCGTGCGGACCGCTGATCGTGAGCGGGTGATCGACGACGAGATTCTCGCCGTAGGTGCCTGCCGCAACGTGGACGGTACCCCCGTCGTTGACGGCATTGATCGCCAACTGGATGCCTGCGAAGGAGTCGCAGCCGATGGCAATCGCGGGTCCCGCGCCGTCCGGGTCGGTGCCGGCGGCGAGGAACGCCCAGTCGTCATCAACAAAGGTGTCGTTGAAGCGACCGAAGCCGTCGTCGGGTGTTCCCGAGCAGTCCTCGTCGATGCCGTTGCCGCAGATTTCCTGGGCACCTGGGTGAATCGACGGGATACCGTCTTCGCAATCGGTGTTGTCGATCACGAAGCCTGATGGGATGTCGTTGGGGCAGGCCAATGTTGGCGAGGCAAACGCGTCGCCGAAGCTGTCGCCATCGATGTCCGGGTAGACATTCACTTGGGTGTCAGGGAATCCGCAGCCGCACGTGCCGGGCGAGGTCTTGTTGGGATCGCTCGGGCAGCCGTCGGTGCAGTCGGCGGTGCCATCGCCGTCGGTGTCGGTGTCGGCAACGCCGCAGCCACAGGCGCCGGGTGCGGTCTTGGCTGGGTCGCTCGGGCAGCCGTCGTTGCAGTCGGCGGTGCCGTCACCGTCGGTATCGGTGTCGGGAACGCCGCAGCCGCACAGGCCAGGCTCGATCTTGAGCGGGTCGGTGGGGCAGTGGTCGATGCAATCGGCGGTGCCGTCACCGTCGGTGTCGACATCGGCAACACCGCAGCCACATTGACCCGGGGAAGTCTTCAGCGGGTCGCTCGGGCAGCCGTCGTTGCAATCAGCGGTGCCGTCACCGTCGGTATCGGTGTCGGGAACGCCGCAGCCGCACGCTCCGGGCTCGATCTTGAGCGGGTCGGTGGGGCAGTGGTCAATGCAATCAGCGGTGCCGTCACCGTCGGTGTCCACATCGGCAACACCGCAGCCACATTGACCCGGGGAAGTCTTCAGCGGGTCGCTCGGGCAGCCGTCGTTGCAATCGGCGGTGCCGTCACCGTCGGTGTCCACATCGGCAACACCGCAGCCACATTGACCCGGGGAAATCTTCAGCGGGTCGCTCGGGCAGCCGTCGTTGCAATCAGCGGCACCGTCACCGTCGGTGTCGGTGTCGGGAACACCGCAGCCGCATTGTCCCGGAACGGTCTTGAGCGGATCGCTCGGGCACTCGTCGTCGTCGTTGGCCACAAAGCCACCGGGTTGGGTGCAGGATTGCTCGGCATTGTTCGCGTCACCGAAGCCGTCTCCGTCGGCATCGGCGTACCAGATCGGAGCGGCCAGCTCGATGACCACATCGCCCAAAGGGCCGAACTCGGCCGTATCCGCGATGCACGCTTCCTTCTCGGCGTGGGTCACGGCGCTGCCGAAGATCGTGTCACATGTCGCGGCCGCGCCGCCGACGTTGGCGAGGGCCAGACCGACGAAGCCGGCCGATTGTCCGCCTTGGCAGGGGAAGATGGTGCTTCCAAGCTGCACGTCGCCACCGACGTGGTCGAATTGCATGCCGACCGCGAAGCCGGTGAAGGGCGGGTTGAGCGAGGTCACCCCGGAGAGGTCAACGTCGTTGAAGCTGACGCCGCCAAGGTCGTTGTAGAGTTGGATGTAGATCGCCGGGCGCGACGTGTTGCCGCTGATGGTGATGCCATTGAACGCGACCGCGCCGAGCGGGGACCAAGAGCTCGGCACGCCGTCGCCGCCGAGGCCGCGGAACTGGATCGGAACGCGCGTATCGCCACTCAACACAAGATTGGCAAGTGAAGCGTTTCCGTTGAAGCCGTAGAAACTCAAGTGACCGGAGCCAGCAAGCGATGGATTGCCGTTGTTCGCGAAGCTCGTGCCGTCGAAACTGATGTCGCTGCCGAAGCAGGTCGGCACCGCCGAGGGATTGAACGCGAACGCCGCATACGCGTTGTTGTTCATCGAGCCGCCGGTGACCGCCAACGCGGTCGTTGACTGGGTGGAGGACGCAACGCGGATGCCGGCGACGGCATTGTTCGAGAGGTCGCAGTCGACGACTTCGATGTCGTTGGAGAAGGAGCCGTTGAACGCGATGCCGTTGGTGTTGGTGTACGCCGCGATGTTCTCGAAGCGGAAGAAGTCCGCGACGGTGGCGAGGATGCTCACGCCGCTCGCGCCGCCCTTCACCAAGACGTCTCGGATGACGAGACGGTTGCTCGCGTCGAGGCCGCCGGTGAGGAGCGTGATCACCGCGTCGCCGGGGTTCGCCGGCGTGACCACCGTGTCCGTTGCGGTGTTCGAGCCCGAACCACTGCCGTCGACCGTGCAACGGTCGAAGATCACGACGTTCTCAACATAGCTGCCGGGAGCGACGTGCACCGTGCCGCCCAGGGCGACGCCATCGACGCCTTCCTGGATCGTTGCAAAGGCATCACAGCCCATGGCGTTTGCCGGGCCCGCGCCGTCGGGATCCGTACCCAGGGTGAGCGCGGACCAGTCGTCATCAACGTAGACGTCGTTGAACGGTCCGGTCGCGTCGGTGCCCGAGCAATCCTCGTCGATCCCGTTGTTGCAGAGATCAAATGCTCCCGGGTGGATGCCGTCATTGCCGTCATCGCAGTCGGTGCTGTCGGCGACGTAGCCTGACGGGATCGCGTTCGCGCAGACCGAAAGCGGCGGTTCGCCGACATCGCCGTAACCGTCGCCATCGGCGTCCGGGTAGACGGTGATGAGTGTGTCCGGTTCGCCGCAGCCACAGGTGCCGGGCGAGGTCTTGTTTGGATCGTTGGGGCAGCCGTCGATGCAATCAGCGATGCCGTCACCATCGGTGTCGACATCCACGACGCCGCAGCCGCAGGCGTCGGGCGAGGTCTTGTTCGGGTCGTTCGGGCAACCGTCGTTGCAGTCGGCCGTGCCGTCGCCGTCGGAATCGGTGTCGGCGACGCCGCAGCCACAGATCCCGGGGTCGAGCTTGAGCGGGTCGTTCGGGCAGCCGTCGGCGCAATCGACGGTGCCATCGCCGTCGGTATCGGTTTCGGGGACGCCGCACCCGCAGATCCCCGGGGTGACCTTGAGCGGGTCGTTCGGGCACATGTCGTTGCAGTCGGGGGTGTTGTCGCCGTCGGTATCGGTATCCGCCACACCGCAACCGCAGGCGCCTGGGGACTGCTTCAGGTTGTCGGTCGGGCAACCGTCGGTGTTGTTGGCGACGTATCCGGGAGGTTGCGTGCAGGCGACCGTTGTGCTGGCGGGATCACCGAAACCGTCGGTGTCCTGATCGAGGTACCACGTCAGTGGGGAGGTCACCGTTACGGAGACACTCGCGCAGACCGAACTGATGCACTCCGACGACACGTTCTTAGCGGCCGCGAAGTAGGTGGTGGTTTCGCGTGGACTGACGATCGGCGAGCCGGTCCCAACAAGCGTTCCGCCGCAGGAGCCCTCGTACCAGACGATCGTTTCGCCGCTGCCGACCACGCCGGTCAGCGTGGTGGATTCGCCGACGCAGATGGCGGCTGGCGAAGCCGACGGCGTCGCGACGGTGTTGGTGTAGGTGTTCGCGGCAAGGGGAGTCGGGGCGCTCGGGGAGAAGCTGCTGGTGTTTCGCAGGCCGCCCGAGCCGTTGGGGCAGCGCTGGTTCGAGTGGTTCGACCCCGAGCCGCCGCCGTTCTCGTCCACTTGTGGCTGTCCACTGTTCACGAGAGCCGCCAGGCCCGCGTCATCCGCGTCGAAGGTGTCATAGACCATCGCGTCGCGCAATCCCGTGGTGGTGACGGCGGTTCCATTCGGGAAGCTTGATCCGTCTCCGGTGTACAACGCAACGGCATCCGCACCGTTCTGGAGCAGGTCCTCGGTCATGGTCAAGGCATTTGCGGCGGGGATCGAGGCGGTGATCGCAGCATCGCCGAGCACGAAATAGCCTTGGGCGTCGGTGGACTTTCCGTCCAGATCGAACGCTGCGTAGCTCTGGTCGTTGGAGCCGTTGAAGAAGACGATCACGAGCCCGTCAAGGGGTGTGTTGCCGACGCCGCCGTCATACAGCTCAATGAACTCGGCCGCATCGATGCCGGGCGTGTCGCAGTCGACTTCGTTGATGACGACGGGCACCGTCGTCACGTTGACGGTCCAAAGGACCGAGGCGGTGCAAACCGTCGCCGAGGGGGTGGTCGCGGCGGAGATGCTCACGCTGTCGGTGCCGGTGGTGCCGTTGCTGGTGTAGCCGAGCGTGACCTGGCCGTTGGAGTCGGTCACACCCGCGTTCGTCGCGCCGGTGTTCGGGCCACTGGTGACGGTCAGGGTGACGTTGGAGCCGACGACGGGAATCGCACCGGGGTTCTCCAGCAGCGTGTACGTGAAGCTGACGGCGTTCCCGACGACGAGCGACTGCGGTGAAGCGGGCGTGATCGAGCAGGAATAGCTCGTACTGGGGAGACAGTCGGAGGTGTGCGATCCGAGATTTGAAAAGGTATTGGACGCGAATCCGACCCACTCGACCGAAGGATCGAACGCGTTGGTCGAGACGACGTCGCCAGCGCAGATGGACTGCATTCGGACCAGGGTGTTGTCGGCGGTTGAGGTGAGGCCGGTGCCCCACTCGGTACCCGGATCGAAGCCGGTTTGGCCGAAGGCATCGATGATGTTGGCGCCCTTTCGGAGCACCACGCTGTCGTCCCCGTTGAAGATCACCACGCTGCTATTCAGAACATCGGCTTGGGCGGTGACGGCCGGGTCGGCGCTTGTGTGCGCGACGACAAAGACATCCCCGCTGGCGATGACACCGGTCAGGTTCAGTGTCGCCGTGGCGGTCGGCGAGCCGTTGGCGTAAAGCTCCAGCCCGTACCCACCGGCTCCAAGATCGACCGCTGCTCCCGTCCCGTTGTAGATCTCGATCGCCTTGTTGTTGCTCGAACCTTCGATGTACTCCGAGATGAAGAGATCGGCGGCTTGAGCGAACGCGGATCGGCCCGTACCGATGGCGCAGCATGCGATGAGAAGGAAAAGCGCAGCGCGACAGGCGCGGGTCAGGTGGCTCGCCACAGTCGATCTCCCGGTTTGTTCCCCGGCGACACAAGGTGTGGCTGGGGGGGCTCTCTGTATGAAGGCGGCTTTATCAACCGCCAGACTTGGAGACTACCGAACCGCGGCGGATGTTCAAGGGCGAAAAGGCCAGCAGCTTGAAACTTCGACAAATCTTCGCCCGATAGGCAGCGCCATGGGAACGTCCCCTCCAGAGCGACCCTAGCAGGCCG
>JAEUIU010000065.1 GCA_016795065.1 Phycisphaerae bacterium | reverse complement strand
GGCGGCTCGGGCCTCGTCGGGCGCGTAGAGATCGTCGCCCAGAATCGGATGACCCAGTTCTTTGAGGTGCACGCGAAGCTGGTGGCTTCGACCGGTGACGGGGGTCAATTCGAAACGGGTTCGGGGCGGTTCGTCCAACCGCTCAAGAACCCGGTAGTGGGTGATGGCAGAGCGCCCCAACTCCTGGTCGACGATCTGGATCGCGGAACCTAGCTCGCGCTTGCGAAGGGGGAGGTTGATGGTTCCGGCATCGCCATTGATAGCGGTTGCGTGACCCCACCCAAGGGCGATATAGCGCTTGGAGGTCTCGCGGGCCTCGAACTGTCGGGAAAGCTCGCGGTGCGTGTCAGCGTCGAGAGCCATGACAATCACGCCCGAGGTGTCCCGGTCGAGTCGGTGGACGATGCGGGCACCGGGGAACAGTTCCGCCGCTCGTGAGGCGAGGCAGTCCTGTTTGTCAGGGCCGATACCCGGGACCGAGAGCAATCCGCTGGGCTTGTTGAAGGCGACGAGCCAACGGTCATGGTGGAGGATTTCCACGCACCGTAGACTAACAGGCCTTGGCCCGCACCGTGTCGGGCCCGACCCTTGTTGGATCCCCCGATGACCTCCACCGTCCTTTCGATCAGCCTCTCGCTCAGTACGTCGCTCCTTCTTGCCTCCACCAGCTTCGCCCAGGGCGGAGCTCAAGGTACCCATGGGAACAACAAGGCTCCAGCCCATGGTGCCGAATCCCAAGCTGGAAGGCAGGCCGCCGCCGCCGAGACGATTGACTGGAAGGCAGCCGAGCAGGGCATCCTCGAGAACCACGTTCAACTCACCTTCTCCGATCGATTCGTGAAGGCCGGCGAGTCGTACTTCTCAGCCGACGACAAGCGGATCATCTTCCAGGCTGTCGAGAAGCCCAAGGATGGCAGCGAGCCCGAGCCCTTCTACGCGATGTATGTGGGTGACGTGGCCCGTTCGTCGGCCGGCGCCATCACCGGCATCGAGAACATCAAGCGCCTCAGCCCGCCCGGCTCGGCCAACACCTGTGGCTGGTTCGATCCGACCGATCCGATGACCGTCATCTTCGCGTCGACGCTGGGAGCGCCCAGCGAGAGCGAGGTCCCGGGCTATCAGCGAGGCTCCGGTCGCTACCGCTGGATGTTCCCGCCGGAGATGCGCGTGGTCCTCTGCGACCTGAAGAAGGCCGACGGCAGCGCGAACTGGCAGTCCTCGCTTCAGCCGATCATCGGCGACGGCAAGGCCTACGTCGCCGAGGGTTCGACAACCACCGACGGGAAGTGGCTCATCTACTGCGACCTTACCCAGAACCAGGGCGACATCTTCGTCATGAATCGCCAGAACGGCGACAAGATCCCGCTGGTGGAGGCGCCGGGCTACGACGGCGGTCCCTTCTTCTCTCCCGACAACAAGCGAATTTGCTACCGCTCGGACCGGGCCGGCAACAACATGCTTCAGGTCTATGTCGCCGACCTCGCCTTCGATGCAACCGGCCATATCACCGGCATCAGCGCCGAGTATCAGGTGACTCGCGATGCGAACGTCAACTGGTGCCCCTACTTCCATCCGAGCGGGAAGTTCCTGGTCTTCGCCTCGAGCGCCGCCAGCCACTCCAACTACGAGGTCTTCTCGATCGACGCGGGTGTGGTCGATCGCGACGGCGTGAAGCAGGTTCGCTATGGAACGAATCAACGGCGCGTGACGCACGCCACCGGCGCCGACGTCCTGCCGGTTTTCAGCCACGACGGGAAGTGGCTGCTCTGGACCGGGCAGCGAGGCGACGACAAGAGTTCGCAACTCTTCGTCGCCGAGTGGAAGCTCCCCGCTGACCCAAAGATCGAGATGCCTGGGAACGTCTCCCACGGTAGTGGCGCGACCAAACCTGCGGGGAGCAGCCGCTAACTGCGCCCCCTCGCATGACGCCCATTCCCGAGAACCCCATCGACGCGCGGCGGTACCTCATCCCGTTCCGCAGCATGCTCCTGCCGCACATCGTCACCGACACCCTGGTGATCGGGACGGGGGTGGCCGGCCTTCGCACGGCCATTGAAGCGAGCGCCCACGGCGACGTGATCGTCGTCGCCAAGGACGCGATCGAGTTCTCGAACACCGCTTGGGCCCAAGGCGGCATCGCGGCGGTTCTCTCCGACGACGATTCGAACGTCCTGCACATCGAGGACACGCTCGTCGCCGGGGCGGGGCTCTGCCTCGACGAAACGGTCCGCACCGTTGTCGACGAGGGACCGCCCGAGATCGAACGGTTGCTGAGTTGGGGGATGCGGCTCGACCGCAACGCAGACGGTGCGCTGCATCTGGGGCGCGAGGGCGGTCACCATCGCAACCGCATCGTCCATGCCGATGGCGACGCGACCGGTCAGGAACTCGTGCGGACGCTCATCGCCCGAGCCCGGGCAATCGCGGCCGAGCGCGGCGGCATCCGCATCTTCGAGAAGTGCTTCGCGCTGGACCTGATCACCGCCGGGCCGCACGTCGGCAACGGGGCACCGGTCCTCGGGGCGATCACCCATCACCCTCGCTACGGACTCCAGATAATTTGGGCGAAGGCAACGGTCTTGGCCAGTGGCGGCGTCGGGCAGGTCTATCGCGAGACGACCAACCCGAAGGTCGCCACCGGTGATGGGATGGCGATGGCGTGGCGAGCGGGCGCGACGCTGGCCGATCTTGAGTTCATGCAGTTTCATCCGACGACGCTCTATGTCGCCGGTGCGAGCCGCTCGCTCCTCTCGGAGGCGATTCGCGGCGAAGGCGGTCACCTCGTCGATCGGCGCGGCAATCGCTTCATGGTCGGGCAGCACGAACTTGCCGAACTGGCCCCGCGCGACATCGTCAGCAGGGCGATCATGGCCCAGCTCGCCCGCTCGCACGACTCCAACGTCTTTCTCGACGTGCGTCACCTGGGCGGCGAACGGTTCGCGACGCGATTTCCGGGCCTGGCGGCGCTTCTCAAGAGCTACCAGATTGACCCGGCCCAGGACCTGATCCCGGTTCATCCGGCCGCTCACTACACCATCGGCGGCGTCTGGGTCGACCTCTTCGGTCGCACCGACGTCCCCGGGCTCTATGCGGTCGGCGAAGTCGCCTGCAACGGGCTGCACGGGGCGAACCGACTGGCCAGCAACAGCCTCCTCGAGGGACTCGTCTTCGGGGCTCGCGTCGGCCGGGCGGTCGCCGAACGGGCCGATGCCAACCGCGGGCCGGTGCAGGTGGTCAGCGACATTCGGCCCAGCGACCGGGGTGAACTCGACCTTGTCGACGTGCGGTCGAGCCTTCGGTCGGCGATGTGGCGCAACGTCGGTATCGACCGTCACGGCGGACGTCTGGCCGACGCCGAGGACATGCTCCAATTCTGGAGCCGATACTCCCTCGACAAGATTTTTGATGACCTGGGCGGTTGGGAGGTGCAGAATCTCCTGACCATCGCCTCGCTCATGGCCCGAGCGGCCCTCTGGCGCCGCGAGAGCCGCGGCACCCACTGCCGAATCGACTTTCCGCAGTCCGATCCGGCATTCGAGGTGCATGCCCGTTGGCGGATCGGTTCGCCGCAACCGGACCTTCATGCTGTGCGGAAGGGATTGGCGGCCAGCGTCTGAGCGTCGCTGGAATGTCCCTGGACATCGATCACGAAGGAACGTTCGGGTGAAGGGATCCTGGTCACCATCGCACGCAACGGTCGGCTGCCTCACGGCGGTCGCACTGTGGTGTGGAGGTTGCCAGAGCTATCGCATCGAACATTACGAGCGACCGCAGTTCTATTACGAGGCCTCCGATGGCGAGCTGGTCGACGAGTGGACCGCGCCCGACGGCACCGTCGTCAAGTTCAACAGCCCGTCGCTGGAGTCGACCGAGGCCCTTGAGAAGCAAGCCGAGGGGAGCCGCCGGAGCGTCGACCGCGATGGCGACGGCAAGCCGGACGAGGTCGAACCGACCCCCATCTGGGAGGAGCGCGACGACGGCACCGTCCTGATGCGGGCGTTCCTGCCCCAGCATGTCCTGAGCAACTTCATGGAAGCGTTGCGCATGGAGCGCTACGACGACTTCTACGACCAACTCCTCGCCCGCACCGCCCGCGAGACGCTTGACTCTCAGTTCAAGGGCCAGGGTCGAAAGGCCTTCGCGAAGTGGTGTCGCAAGAACCGCTCGAAGCTCATGGAAATGCTGAACCGCATGAACTTCGAGTACATGTCCAGCGACGTCGTCCTGCGCAAGGTCGGGGCCGATGGGTATCGCATCGGCTTCACGCCGCGCCTCGCGACGCAGTTCAAGTACGACACGGTGGACGTCGTCTACGAGAAGGGCGCTGCGAAGCTCGTTGGCGTGCGCTGAGGTCCCGAGATTGGCGGACCTAGTCGCTCGCCCCACCCATTCCAGGGGCACTCGTGTTGCTCGCTCCTATCGCCGCGAGCAGCGGACGCACCGCTTCGATTTCCTCCATCAGCACCGCATGCGGCCGGTTCGGATAGCGGCGGAGTTCGATTTGGCCACCGAGGCGTTGGAGCACTGCCGCGGTCTCTTCCACGCGGGTCCACGGGACGTGCGGATCGGGATCGTTGGCCCCGAGGAAGACCGGCGTGCCGGCGAGGCGGCCTTCGTCGACAGGATCGAACCGCTCGCCGGGCGGTCCGATGAGTCCGCCCGTCAAGGCGATGATCGCTCCGTAGCGGCGGGGATGGCGGTAAGCGTGATCGCTGGCCAGGCAGGCTCCCTGCGAAAAGCCCAAGAGGGCGATGCGTTCCGGGGTGACGCCGGCCGTACCAAGCTGGCGGATGATCGTCTCGATGAGGGCGTGGGCCGACTCGACATGCGGCTGGTTGAGGGCGAGCGGCGCGAGAAAGGACTGCGGATACCAAGTGGATCCGTTGGCGTTCGGTGCGATGAAGAGGAGATCACGCTGGTCGAGCGATGGAACGATCGAGACGATGTCCTCAGCCGACGCACCGCGGCCGTGGAGGAGAATGACGGCCCCGCGCGGGCCTCCTCGTTCGGAAAAGAACTCGCCGTCGACCAGCACCCGGACATGAAGGTGCGGGCGGGGGACGTCGGTGGTGTCGAATCGGATCGGGCTCATGGGAGGTCAAGCCGAGCCTAAAGGCAGGAGGTGTCGCTGGATCTCCTCGCGGCGCGGCTCGTGCTGCGGCGGAAGCTTGAGCGAGGTCCCTAACAGTTCGGCCGGCTCGTCGATGTCGAAGCCCGGGGCGTCGGTTGCGATCTCAAAGACCATCCCGCCTGGGATCCGGAAGTAGATCGAATGGAAGTATTGCCGGTCGATGATTGGGGTGACGGCGATCCCGGCGCTCAAGATCGCCTGTGCCGCTGCCTTCTGGGCGGCCTCGTTGGGGACGCGCCAGGCAACGTGGTGCACCGACCCGGCTCCCATGGTGCTGGCCGCCGCGGTCGTTGCCTGAAGGACGGTGATGCGTCCGCCGATGCCGCCGGACGCCGCCGCATCCGCCGGGCCGAGCACCAGTTCGTGACGGCCGTCCGATTCGTCGCTGTGCGTGAATCCCAGCGTCTTGGTCAGAAACGTCACCGTCGCCTTGGCGTTGGGAACGTGCAGCGTCACTCGATCAACGGGCAAGGCGCCAGAGTGACCGCTCGCGCTTGAGCGCTCGATCAGGGCCAGCCGAATCCCGTCGGGATCATGAAAGTGAAGGCGTTCGCCGGTCTCGTCCCGCACGCGTTGCGTCGGCACGCCGGCCAAGGAAAGGCGCCCTTCCCATTGACCAAGCGACCCGGGCTCGACGGCGAGGTCGATCTCGCCGATCTCCGGCACGCCGTAACGACCGCGGGCGGACCGCGGCTGCGGAAAGAAAGTCAGCAACGTCCCCGGCGTGCCGATCCGGTCGCCGTAATAAAGGTGATAGGTGAAGGGGTCGTCAAAGTTGACGGTCCGCTTGACCAGCTTCAGACCGAGAACGGACGTGTAGAAACGAAGGTTCGCCGCCGGGTCCTTGGCAAACGCCGTCACATGGTGCAGTCCAGAGATCACAGGCATGAGGATGAGAGAATAGGCCCTCAGCCCAACCCTTTCGATTGGGTCGCGGCTTCCTCGTGCGACTGCGGTGCGATCTCAGGGTGAGGCGATCCGCTCGCTACCGCTTCGCCATGTACAGGGCAAACATCCCGCCGGTCGGATCGCTGGCGACGGCGAAGCGGCCGATGCCGGGGATGTCCGTCGGCGGACAGAAGAGCGTTCCGCCCAAGGGGACGATCTTCGAGGCGGTCGCGTCGACGTCCTCGACGTGGATGTAGCTCAGCCAGCAGGAGGGCATCGGTCCCCACTCCTCGGCGATCTTCATCATGCCGCCGGCGCAACCCTTCATCTCCTCGGGCTTGGCGTCAGGCGTCCAGAACATCGTGTACTCACCGGTCGGAAGCGGCATCGTGGTCGTCGTCCAACCAACCAGTGCCGCATAGAACGACTTGGCCTTTGCCGGATCGTGGGTCAGGAGCTCGGTCCAGCAGAAGGTGCCCGGGCCGCTCTCGGGGCCCTTGTTGCTGACGCCCTTGAAGAGCTGGAGGGTGGCGCCGGTCGGATCGGCGATCGTGCACATCCGACCGACGTTCGGAACGTCATGCGGAGGAGCGAGGAGTTTGCCGCCCAAGCCAGCGACCCGGGCCGCGCTGGCATCGACATCATCGACGCTCAGGTAGACCACCCAGTGCGGTGGGACTTGCTCCGGCACACCCGCCGGCATGTCCATGATGCCCCCGGCATACGCGCCCGTTCCAGTGAGAAGACCGGTGTAAGGCCCTTGGCTCGAGGTCGTCCAACCGATGAGTTGGCCGTAGAACTCGGCGGCTCGATTCCGATCGCGGGTATGCAGCTCATGCCAGCAGAAGGTGCCAATGGTGCGAACGGGAGCGGACGAGGTGCTGGCGGCGCTGCTGGACATCGGGTTCTCCTCGGAGAGGTCGGTGGAGTCGTTGCTCGGCCCTCGCCCCTGCGAAAGCCGGCACGGCCCGGAACGTACTTGGGGAAAGCCCTTGGGCTGCACCAAACCCTCCAACTTTGGGCCGCTTTCTACTCCCGCGGCCCGACTTCGTCCTGCCGCGACGCATCGAAGAGGGGCAGGGCCTTCGCCAAGGCCTCGTGGGTGCCGACGAAGTAGACAAGGTCGCCCGCCTCGAAGGGAATGGTCGGATCGGACTGCTCCACCAACCCCGAGCCGCGCCGGACGCCGACGACGAGGGCCCCGGTCGTGCTGCGCATGCGAAGGGCAACCGGCGACCGCCCGGCCGCGGGGCTGTCGGGGTCGACCCGAGCACACTCGATCTTCATCTCCGAAAGGGCCGAGACGTCCCCGATCCGGTTTCGCGGAACGGTCTGCTTCCGTTCGGTGGTCTGGGTGTCGGAGCGAAGGTGGTGAATCCGATCGTCAATCACGTTTCGCGGCACGTCAATGGAGCGAAGGAGCCGAGCGATGATCTCGACCGCCCCCTCGACCTCCTCGGCCACAACATCCCTCGCGCCCAGCCGCATCAGGGCGTCCCGCTCGGCGAGATAGCGGGTCCGCATCAGGACCGAGGCGTTGGGGGCGACGCGCTTGACCGTGTCGACCACCCGCTGAGCGGCCTGGGGGTCGTTCATGAGAAGAACAACCAGTCGGGCCTTGGTGATCTGGGCGTGACGCAAAGCCTCTTCGCTCGTGGCGTCACCGTAATAGACCGGAAGGCCCGCGCACTTGCCACGCCGAACGTTGTCGGCGTCGAGGTCGAGGACCACGAAAGGGACCTCGCAGGCCCGCAAGGCTCGGGCGGCGAAGCGGCCGGCCAGCCCGAAGCCGACGATGACGACGTGCTGCTCGAGCCGCACCGGTCCCTCGTCCGCCTCATCGATACTTCGGACGCCGATCAGCCTTTCGAGCGGGGCGAGCAGCCGCTCACCAGCCTTGATGTGCGGGGCCGCCCGCAAGAGGAGAGGCGTCATGAACATCGAGGCGATGCCTGCGGTCAGGAGCGGGGCCGAGTCGTGCGGCGTGATGAGTCCGTTCGACTCGGCGAGCCTGGTGAGCACGAAGCCGAACTCGCCGAATTGGGCAAGCCCGACGCCGGCCAGCCATGCCACACGCGCGGGGAATCGCATGGCCAGGGCCGCGAAAGTGGCTAGGACGCCCTTCGCGAGGATGAAGCCGGCGAGGAGCGTCGTGACGAGAATCGGATGGTCGATCACCACGCGCACGTCAAACAGCATGCCCAGCGAGACGAAGAAGATGCTCACGAAGGCGTCGCGCAGGGGGAGGATGTCACCCATCGCCCGCCGCCCGTACTCGGTGTCGGCGACGACCATGCCCCCGAGAAAGGCCCCGAGGGCGAGGGAGAGTCCGGCGAGCGAGGTGAGCCATGCCGTGCCGATGCAGAGGCTCACGATCGCCAGGAGGAAGATCTCGCGGCTCTTGCTGGCCTCGACCCAACCGAGGATCCGCGGCACGATGAAGCGGGCAATCGCAAGCGTTCCCACCACGACGCCGGCGGCCTTGAGCAGGGCCAGACCGATGTCGGCGGTGGCCGCGCCCGCTCCGTGGTCGGCGGCGAGCAGCGGCACGATCAGGACCATGGGGACGACGCAGAGATCCTGGAAGATCAGCGTGCCGACGATGAAGCGGCCGTGCGGGGCATCGAGTTCGCGTCGCTCGGTCATGGCCCGCAGGACGATCGCGGTGCTCGAAAGGGCGAAGACGAAACCGTAGAAGAGACCGTGTCCGAAGGACTCGCCGACGAGCATCGCCACCGCGGCGGCAGCGGCCGTGGTGAGGCCGATCTGGAGAAGCCCGCCCACGGCGACTTGGCGGATGATGTCCCGCAGCCGGGCCAGCGAAAAGTCGAGGCCGATCGTGAAGAGGAGAAGCACGACGCCGATGTCGGCGAGGGCCTCGATCGAGGTGACCGAGGTCGCTAGGCCCAATCCGAACGGTCCAAGCAGGGCGCCGGCGGCAATGAGGCCGGCGACAGTGGGGAGCTTCAGCCTCGCCAGAAGGACAGTGACCGCAACCGCGAGAACGGCAACGATCACAAGTTCATCGAGAAGGGGGACGTGTCCCATGCCTGGCGCGTGACCGTGACCAAGGCAGGCGAGAGGTGTCGTCCCGCCGCCGCACGATCACCGGAACCGAGCGTATCGCAATCGGGCCGGCGATGCACTCCCGAGCCTCACTTCCCCTCGACCCTCCGGAACGAGAACTTCATCACCCGGGCGCCGATCAGGTCGCTGACTTCGGCGGTGAGCGACTTCTCGCCGGTCAGTCGGTAGGTGATCCGCTGGGGGAAATCGTGGACTGGATTCTCGAAGACGAGGAGATGTTCCTCGGCCTTCGCGAGCGGGAACTCGGTGGCCACGCCGCCCTCGGGCTGGGCGACGTAGATCAGGGTCCCGTCTCGCTCGACGATCCGCAGGAACTCGAACTGGGTCATCTTCCGGTTGCTGATCGTTCGGGAGACACCGAGCATGCTTCCGCCATCGGGAACCATCCAACTCTCCTCGATGGTCCCGTTCCCCATCGTGCCCTTCCACGCGCCGCCCAGCCAGGCCAGGGAGTCGATCGAAGCGCTGGTCGACGCGGGCGTCGCCGGCTCGGTGGGCTCTTCGGGCTTCGCGGGCTTGGTCGGCTTCTTGCTGGGCTTCTCCTTGGGCTTGTCAGTCGGCTTGCTGGGCGACTCCTTCGGCGTTGAGGCCGATTCGCGCCGATAGACCGAAGTGAAGGTGGTCGGGAAGGGCTTGGTCACGTTGACGTCGATGACCAGGTTGTCGCCTTCGATATTCACCGTTCGCGTCGAGACGTTCTTGGTCTTGAGTCCTCCGGGACCGGCGACTTCGACGGCGCTCTGGATGACGAACTGGTCGCCCTTCCACGTCGCGCTGTGCCGCGAGGTCGAGCGGCCGGCGGTGACTTCCTCTTCCGAGCCGTCGCGCTGGAAGTGGTGGACCACCTCGGCATTGTTCTCGCTCCAGGTGAAGACGATTGCCTCGCTCGTCTCGCTCACCTCAAGAACGGTGCCGTAGACCGGCGGCTGGCGGCCCTCGAACTGGTTCGGATTGAGTCCGTCAAGGAAGGACCAGGTGCCCGCAAGGCTGGGCGGGGCGGGGGTCGCCACAGCGCTCTGCCGGGAGGCGAAGCATGCGACGAGCAGGGTCGCGAGAAGGAGGACAAGCGATGGCGTGCGGTGCATGGTCTGAGCCTCGAGGATCTCTGCGTATCGGACGGGCGTGTGGGTTCGGTGCAGACGCCGAGAAGAATGCGACAGCGTGACGATAGCGTAGCGACCGGTGCCGAGCCTGTGCCAGACCGGTGCGGCGTCGTCGCATTCCGTCCCGGTCGCAGAGAAGCTCGAAGCCGACCCAACCACAATCACAATCAGATCACACGCCGGATTGACCTCCCGTTGACGCCCGTGACCGAAGAATCGGCATGGCCCGAACCCGCTATCGAACGGTGTGGATCAGCGACACCCACCTTGGCTCCTCGACTGTCCAAGCCGAGGAGCTGGCGTACTTCCTGAAGCACGTTTCCTGCGACTACCTCTACCTCGTCGGCGACATCATCGACATGTGGCGGTTGAGCAAGCGATGGAAGTGGCCGGACTCCCACACCGCGGTCATCCGCCGCATCCTGAAGCTCTCGTCGCGCGGAACGCAGGTCCTCTTCATTCCAGGGAACCACGACGACGCGGCTCGCCAGTACGTCGGGATCGAGTTCGGCGGGATTCGCATCGCCCTCAACGCAGCCCATCGCACAGTCGGCGGCCAGCGGCTCTTGGTGTCGCATGGCGACCAGTACGACTTGGTGGTGCGCCACCATCGCCTCCTCTCCAAGGCAGGCGCGGTGGCCTATGACGCCCTTCTGGGCGTGAATCGGGTCTGGAACATCAGCCGGCGGGCGGTCGGCTTGCCGTATCACTCGTTGAGTCAGGCGATCAAGCAGCGGGTCAAGAGCGCCTGCACCTACGTGAGCGACTTTGAGGCGGAGATCCTGGCCGAGGCCCAGCGCGGCGGCTTCGACGGCGTGGTCTGCGGTCACATCCACAAGGCCGACATCCGCCACGACGTGCGCGGAAGCGGCGTCAGTTACTACAACTGCGGTGACTGGGTCGAGAGTTGCACGGTGCTCGTCGAGGACGATGGCGGCCGGATCGAGATCATCGATGGGCGGGCGGCGAACGAGGCGAACAGGAAAATCGCGGCCGCGATGGCGCCGGCCACTGATGCGCCCTCGGACGCTGATGTCGCGTTGGATGGCCAGCGCGACGGGCACGATGATTGGGAGGTTCCCGCGATGCCCTTCCCATTGCCGACCCACGATCACGGCCTGCCGCGAGGGGACTCGGATCGGGAAGGGAAGGGGAGTCGATGATCCGAAGTATGGACGCCTATGACGCGATCGGCGGGCCGGTCGTGCCCGGCCACAGCATCGCCAGCATGAGCAGCGTGGAGTGGATGTTGAACGGTGCCGTGGCCCCGGTCGATACGGTTCCGTCGCTCGGTCGAGTGCTTCTCCTGAGCGCCAGCGTCGGCGGTGGGCACACCCGCGCTGCCGAGGCGGTAGCGGCCGCGATCCGCAAGCGAGCGCTCGCCGGCCACCTGCGGCACGATCGCATCGAGGTCGTCGATACCCTCGCCTTCGCCGCCGGCTGGTTCCGGACGGCCTATCGCGGTACCTACCTCGGGCTCCTCTCCAAGGCCCCGAGTCTGGTCGGATGGCTCTACGAACGTTCCGACCGGCCCTTTCGCGGTGTGCGTTCACGATGGGCGACGGCCCACGCGAGCCTCGGGGCCTTGCGTCGCCTGATCGACGACTTCGATCCGCAGACGATCATCTCGACCCATTTCCTGCCGTCGGAGTATCTCGCCGGGCTTCGGCGGCGCGGACGGCTCGATGCGACGCTCATGACCGTCGTCACCGACATCCATGTCCATGGGATGTGGTTGGCGGATCCCTGCGACCACTACTTCGTCGCGACGGACCAAGGGCGCGAGACGCTCGAGCGCTCGGGCGTCCGACGCGAGCGGATCACCGTGAGTGGCATTCCGATCGATCCGGTCTTCGCGCAGGCGCCGAGCACGGCCGATGGTCGTCGTGCCGTTCGCACCGAAGCCCGCACGCGGCTCGGTCTGCCCGCCGATCGACCGGTCGTTCTCTTCACCACCGGCGGGGCGTGCGTCGGGCCCATCGAAGCGCTCTACCGTCAATTACTCACGCTCAAGACGCCGTGCGAACTGGTCGCCATCTGCGGCAAGTCCGTCTCGGCACGTGAGGCGCTGGAACGGATCGCCGCCCAACACGTCGCCCAAAGCCCGCCGGGCTCGGCGGTGCGCACCCAGGTCCTCGGCCACACCACCGCGATGCATGACTACATGGCTGCAGCGGACCTCCTCATCGGAAAGCCCGGCGGCCTGACGTCGGCGGAGGCGAGGGCGAGCGGCCTTCCGATGGCGATCGTTCACGCCATTCCCGGTCAGGAAGAGCACAACGCGACCGCCCTCACCAATGCCGGTTGCGCGGTGCGGTGCGACACCGAAGCTCTGACCACCGCCGTCCAGACCATAGACCGCCTGCTTCAAGCGCCCAACGAACGCGACGCGATGGCCGAACGGGCCCTTGCCGGAGCAGCGCCCCGCTCCGCCGACCTGGTGGCGATGGTGGTAGCGCGGCACGCGCAGGGTCGCTCTCGTCTTTGACGCGCATTCCTTAGCGCTTCCCGACTCGCAGCCGCATCGGCCCTGAACCGGGCGGTGTCACAGTACGTTCATGATGTCCACGACCTGTGTGCCGAGCGAGTCGATGTTTCTGCTGTGCCGAAGCGCTGCCCCGCAGGCGGTTTTGGCGGTGTGCCTTGTCGCGATCACTCCCGCGTTCTTCGGTGCCAACGCCGACGCCGGCGTCATTTTCAACGAGGCATTCGACGGCGACATGTCGGACGATCGCTTCGCCCCAACGCTCCTTTCCTTGGGGCAAGGCTTGAACACGCTCACTGGCACGTTTGGCATCTCGCCGACACCGGACATGCCGGACCTTGACTACATCACGATCACGGTGCCAGAGGGCTTCGTACTCGACCAGTTCATCGTCGCCGGGGCCAACGTCGGCGGAGCATTCTCGTTTGTTGGCATCGAGGCCGGAACCATGGTCACGATTCCGTGGGACTGGTCGAGCGTGAACAGCCCGCTGTTGGGTTGGGCCCACTTCGGCTCGGGGACGGTCGGCCTGGACATTCTGCCTGACTTGGGCAACGCACCGGGCGCGGTCGGCTTCGACGGAGCGCTCGGGGCGGGGACCTACGCCCTGTGGATCATGGAGCTCAATACGTCGCGCGACTACTCCTACGCGTTCGACCTTCACCTGACGGCGGTGCCGACCCCCGGGGCCGTCGCCCTCGTCTCGATTGCCCTCGCGATGGGCGGGCTCGGGCGACGTCGTCGTCGGCGGCGACTCTTCGTCTTCTTCGCCGAGAGTCACGGCCGACTCGACCAATCGGTGAGCCAGCGGTAGCACGAGAAGACGCTATCGCACGATGACCACGTCACCAGGGCCAGGCGTCACATCGGCGGGCTGTGGAGGAATGCCATGCAGGTCTTCCAGCGTGCGAGTCTCTTCGCCTCCTGCGGCTCCCGCGCGACGAAGGACAACCACCTTCGCGCCTTCGGTTGGACCGCCAGCGAGCGTCAGGAGCTCTCGAAGGGTCACCGGATGCTCGAGCGAAACGCCGAACTCTCCCGGTCGGGCGACCAGACCCTCAACGCGCACCTGACCCGATTCAGCCTTCCAAATCGAGCGGCGCAGGGCGTCCTCGGTCTTGGCGAGTGCTTGTTGGCGATCGGCTTGTGCGACGTCCAGAGCGGCGCGGGCCCTGACGGTGGCCGAGAGATAGACCCCTGCGCCGACGGCGAGGATCACGATGAAGAAGACATTCAGGGCGATGCTGATTCGAAACCACATGGTGAATCCTCCGTGTGAAATAGCGATGCAGCGGCGGCGCAGGAGCTCGACATCACCGAATCGTCGAGCGGCTTCCGCTTCGGCGGCCTCGCTCGACATGCCGTTGGCCAGGCACTCCTCGCGGAGGAGTGCCACATGCCCGGCCAACTCCTCGTCGATCTCGTGGGCCCGGGCGTCCGCGGATTGGGCGTCTTGGGGGGCGATGAAAGGCCAGCGCCGAGCGAACATCAGGTGGCCTCCGCGCGGCCAAGGGTGGGCTGGTTGGCGGGAACGAGGCCGAGGACCCGGTTCACGGCAGCCGAGACATCCAGCCAGGCGGTGGTCGTCTTCTTGAGGTGCTTCTTGCCCTGCTGGGTCAACGAGTAGTAGCGGGCTCGCCGATTGGTTGGGCTCACCTTCCACTCGGGGCGGACATCACCGCGCTTCTCGAGGCGATGGAGGGCGGGGTAGAGCGAACCCTCCTCAATCGAGAGTCGGGCCCCGGACGCCGCCTCGATCGCCCGAGCGATGCCGTAGCCGTGGAGCTCCTCGGCCTCGAGGGTGCGGAGAATGAGCATTTCAAGCGTGCCCGAGAGAAACTCGGGGCCGCCATCGGCGGTGCTGCGAGCCATGATCGAAGCATACCAAGACAATCTAGGTATGCAAGCCATTTCGGTGAAGAATGCCAGGAAGCGCCATGCACCCCGTGTCCCCGGCGGGATCCGCCTGCCTTATGGAGATGAA
>JAEUIU010000007.1 GCA_016795065.1 Phycisphaerae bacterium | reverse complement strand
CCTGACCTGCTCGGGGGTGAGGTCCTTCGCGACGTGCACCGGGACCTTCGAGAGGCCGAGGCGGACGGCGGCCTTGAGCCGGGTGTGGCCGCAGACGACCACGCCCTCGGCGTCGACGACGATCGGCTGGCGGAACCCGTACTCGCGGATCGAGTGGACGACGGCGTCGACGGCCGCGTCGTTGATGCGGGGGTTCCGCTCGTAGGGGCGGACGGACTCGATCGGGCGGAGCTCGACCCTGATGGGTGCGACGCGTGGCGATTCGGGTGGATGGGTCGGTAGGGTGCTCATGGCGCGGATCCGTGCGTAGGCGGGCGGGTTGAGGTCTGGGGGGTCATGCGGACAGGCGTCCCGCCGGCCTTGGCGGAACGCTTGACAGGAGATGACTGGGGTTGCCCGCCGGTGTCGCCGTGACCCATGGGGGCGGCGAACGGCACTTCGGACCGGCGCAACAAACTGTGTCCCGTTCCGCCGCTCCTCCCGCGGGCCAAGGGGTGACCCCGGCTGCCGGGAAGTACCTATGGATGCCTCCGGACCTCGGGGTGCGGATGCACCCCTTGCCCCATCGCGCGGCGGCGAGCGAAACGTTAGGTGGCGATGGTATCCGCTCGGGCGCAGCATGTCACGAACTCAAACGCGATCCGATGGACAGGAAGCCGCAACGTCTCGGCTTCTGGAGTCGGGTCAGCGACAGCCGGATCTCATCGAGCCTGTGGAGATCCTGTTTCGATCCGGTGCGGCGTATGGCGACCGGCCGAGAATGGGGTCCACCACGGTCAGCCAGCGACCACGGATGGCGATTGCTGGCCGTCACCATCAATAGGAGCGCCCCATGTTTGATGACCCCCTCGCGAGATCGGTCGAGCGATTGCTTCGCACCGTTCCCGAAACTTGGTCCCCGCGACGACGGGACGCCGAGAGCCATGCCGACGAGGAGGCCCTCTTCGCGTTGGTCGCCGCTGGCCTGGTGGGACGGCGGCTCGGACTGGCGTTCGAGTTCGGCAGCGGAACGCCCTCGCTGCGCTTTCAGATTGAGGTCACCGGCGAAGCGGGGCTCGTGGCGGCGATGAGAAGCGCCGAGCATCGCCTGTTCGCCGCTTGGATGGAACAAAGGCGGTCGCTGTTCGGATTTCGAAGACGCGACGTGACGATTAGCGCGAGGCCAGAGCCGCCTGACGACTGGCGTCTCACGCGCTTGGGAGTGCTTGCCCGCGAGGATCTTGACATTGATGGAAAGACCGAAGGCGAGTGGATGCACGTTGGCTGCCGACAGCGGACCATTCTGTTCGTACTCCGGCGACATTGGTTCACGGACCGTCCGCCGGTCGCCGGAGACGGCACGGCCCATTGGATCGGGGAGCACCCAACGGGCCAAGCCGCCCCTTGGCACCGCCGACTGATCTTCTGGCTGGCCTTCACGTTCCGCCCCCGACTGGTCCGAGACATCCGGCAGGCGGTTGCCGTCGAGGTCCAGGCTGGTTTCGCGCGAAACGCTTCCAAAGCCAGGCCTGCCGCCCAACACCCCGAGTGTGCCAGCGTGCCGAGCGAACCGGAATGCCAAGCGCTCGAGAGGCGGCAGCTGCTCGTCCTCCGGGCCATCGCGAGCAAGGATCCGGCGGAGCTCCTGACGGTCGCGGAGATCATCGAATCGATGCCGCTGGTGGACCGCCTGAGCACGAGAACGGTTGAAATCGCCCTCAATGGCCTTATCGAAATGGGGCTCGCGGAACGGCCTCAGGGTCTGCGCGGGGGTGCCCGCGCGACGACCCGCGGTCGAGCGCTTGCACGGCGGTCGGCCAGTTCAGCGTGTCGATGACGCCTGATTGCCGGTTACCTGCGGCTAGTCTGCGGAATGGTGCCGGACGCTTGGGGGATGAGATCCCAATCGCCCCCCAGTTCAGCACTCCCCCTCCGACTGGCGGCTCGCTGCCTCGGCGTTCCCGCACACTGGCTTCGGAAGGAGGTTGAGGACGGACGGCTACCGGCGCTCTCGGCGGGCCGTGTCATCCTGGTGCACGTCCCCACCGTGCGTCGCCTGCTCGCCCGTCAGGCGAGCACAAGCGTTCGCAAGGACGGTGGTGCATGAACGAGCCGCCCGAATCCACCGACGCCAATGTCCTGATCGGCGTAGAGCGCGTCGCCGAGAAGCTGAACGTATCGACCCGTCACGTGCGCCGTCTCACCGACGCTGGCGCACTCCCTCGTCCCATCCGCCTCGGCTCCCTCGTGCGTTGGCGGCTTGCCGAGATCGATGCCTGGATCGCCTCCGGATGCCCGAGGCGCGAAAGGGAGGGCGAGCGATGAGCCGCGACGATACGGAGATTCCCGCAAGCAAGCCGCCGCACGCCGTCAAGTGTCGGCACCAATCGGAGCCTCTCGCTCCGCTCCGCCAATTTGACCCCGGGGCAGGCCCGACGAGTCTTGTCGACCGGCCCTGTTGGGGCCTGTGGAGGTTCAGGCTCAGGAACGGCGGCTTGGCGGCGCTCACCTGTGACGAGGGCGGAATCCTTCTGGATGGCGGCAAGCCACAGGCGATGAGCTTGTGGCAGGCATCGGGGCTCGCGGCCACGCTCGATCAAGGCGGCGTCGGGGTGATCGTGGGCGCCGCTCCGGGTGTCGTCGGCCTCACCGTTGAGGGATGCAGGGATCCCTCTGGCCGCATCGGCGAGGTCGCACAGCGCCTCCTCGCCGGCATCCCGAGCTACGCGGAGATCTCGCCGAGCGGGACGGGCATCACCGTCATCGCCACGATCGCCAGGCCCGACGCTTGTGCCCCGTTCCGACGGGACGGGTTCCGCGCCTATCGGTGCGGTGAGGTCATCCCCGTCACCGGGTGGCACGTTCCGGGTACGCCGTCGGACGTGCTGCCAGTCGAGGCCGGTTTGTTCAGCCAGCTCCGGGAGTTCCTGTCGTGAACTCCTCCTCTGAACACATGGTCGGCGCCGAGGAATTCGCGGCAACGAAGGCGACCGCGGGTTGCCTGCTCGACGCAGCGAACCGATACCTCGCCGCGGGCATCTCGGTGATTCCGTGCAGGCGAGTCGGAGGCGACAAGCGTCCCCTGGTCGGCTGGACGGAGTACACCGAGCGCCGACCGACCCCGCAGGAACTCGAGACTTGGTTCGGCCGCCCGAGCGCCTCGACGGCGATGGCGATCGTCTGTGGCAAGGCCTCCGGCAACGTCGAGGTGATCGACTTCGACTGCGGTGGCGAGGACTTCGAGCCGTGGCGCAATCACGTTCGCTCCCTTGCGCCGGGTCTTCTGGACAGGCTGGTGGTCCAGCGGACGCCTTCCGGCGGTGCTCACGTCCTGTATCGAACCGGCGGGAGCGTGCCGCGAAGCCGTAAGCTCGCCTGCAAGCGCGTCGAGACGGACGAGCCGTCCGTCGAGCGGTACGGCAAGCGATACGCCACCGTGGCGGCACCCGACGGCGACCGCTGCGCGACCATCACCTCGATCGAGACCAGGGGTGAGGGGGGCATCGCCCTCTGCTGCCCTTCGGTGGGCTACGGCCTGCTGCAGGGAGCCATCTCGGATCTCCCCCTCATCTCCTCCCAAGACCGCGATACGCTCGTGAAGGCCGCCATGAGCTTCGATCAGCGGCTGCGGAGCGCCGAGCCCGCGCGGGCTGCGGGGCCCAGCTCAGGTCAGCCGGAGTGGGCCCGCAACCGGCCCGGCGACGACTACAACCGACGCGGGGACGTGCATTCCGTCCTCGTAAGGGCGGGCTGGACATTCGTCGAAACCGCCGACGACGGGAACGAGCATTGGTGTCGCCAAGGCAAGGTCAAAGGGACCAGCGCGACCTTCAACGGCTCCCACTTCTACGTCTTCTCCACCAACGCTCCCCCCTTCGAGCCAGACACGCAGTACACGCCGTTCGCGGTCTATGCCTTGCTGGAGCACGGAGGCGACTTCGGCGTCGCCGCGAGGGAACTCGCACGGCTCGGTTACGGGGACGGCGGCCCGGCCCTTGCCGACGAGGTCGCGGCCTCCATGATCATCCCGGCCGTCCGGGTGGTGAGCGCGGTGGAGCTCGCCCGATCTCGCCCGGTCATGCGGCCAGTGGTGGTGGAAGGTCTCCTTCGAAGCGGCGAAGTGATGAACCTCGTGGCCCCGCCGAAGATCGGCAAGAGCTGGCTCGCCGCATGGCTGACGATGGCCGTCGCGGTCGGGGCTGATTGGCTGAGCGGCTTCCGGGCGCACCGCCATCCGGCGCTTCTCGTCGACAACGAGCTTCACGAGGAGACGCTGGCCAGCCGGCTCCGGGAGCTCGCCGATGCAAACGGCATCGACCTGGACGAGACGCGCGACTTCCTGCACGTCCTCTCGCTTCGGGGCGCCCAGGTCGGGCGCGACCCGCTGTGGGAGATCGAGGACGCAAGCAAGTCGGTGAGGCCGGGCCTCATTGTGGTGGACGCCCTCTACCGCGCCCTACCGGTCGGCACCGACGAGAACGACAATGCGGCGGTGACCGCGGTCTACTCTCGGCTCGTGAGATTGGCCGCGACGACGGGGGCGGCCGTCGTCGTCGTCCACCACACGAGCAAGGGCGACCAGCGGTTCAGGGCCGTGACCGATGTCGGGGCGGGCGCGGGTGCACAGAGCCGGGCGTGCGACTCGCACGTCATCCTGAGGCCGGGGAACGGTGAGGGCGTGGCGGTGATGGATTTGGCACTGCGGTCCTTCGAGTCGAGGACGGGAATAGTGCTGCGCTTCGTCCGCCCCAGATGGTCGGTCGACCCCACCGTGCGCGCAGGGACCTCGTCGGAGGAGCGGACCGCTCCGGAGATCACTTCGCCGACAGCAGAGCGCTTCGCGAGAGAGGTGGTCGGTTCAGCATGGCTGACCCGCGAGGAGATCGAGTCCGCGTCGCATGGTCTCTCTAAGCGGGAAGCGTGGGGCCTGGTCCAGAGGGGCGTGAAGGACGGCTTGCTCGTCCGCAAGCAGCCCTCGCGCCGCGTTCGGGCAACGTTCTCCTGCGCAACTCCGCCGTAGCACGTGCCCGTTTTCTCGTTCGTTCGTTCGTGCGCGCACCGCTCGGACGACCCTGCGTGCTCGTTCGTGCACGCAGGGGGTTATTAAGGGGGAGTGCGCGCACGAACGAACGAAACTTGCCCGGAATCCTCCCCGGCAAGGCGAGGATTCGCTTGAGTTCTCTTCCCGCCTGCCCCTCACTGTGTCACACGCCCGGACGACCCGGGACGACCAACACCATGGGAACGATCTTTCGAAAAGCATGGACCATGCCGCTGCCCGACGGGGCGCAGCTCGTCGAGGGCAAGGGCGGCCTCACCGCGCGGTGGCGGATCCGCGGGGGCAAGCTCCGGACGGCGGAGGCCTTCCAGGCGTCCGACGGGCGGATGCGGGTCCGCGGGATGACCGCGACCTACATCGCGAGGTACCGTGACGCCGACGGCGTCTGGATCGAGGTGCCGACCGGGTGCCGGGACGAGACCGCCGCCCGTGCGATCCTGTCGAAACTCGAACGGCGGAGCGAACTCGTCCGCGCGGGAGTCGTCACGGCCGAGGAGGACTCGGTCTCGAAGCACTCCGACGGACCGATCGCGACGCACGTCGAGGCGTGGGCGCGGCACCTTCGCCTGAAGGGAACTTCGAAGGAGTGGGTCGACCAGGCCGTGAGGCGGATCGAGCGGGTGACGGCCGACGAGTCGCTGAGGCGCCTTCGCGACATCTCGGTGGCGCCGGTCGAGCGCTGGCTCGAGGCCGGAACCGCGCGCGGCCTCTCGGCGGCGACGAGGAACAACTACCGCACGTCGCTGGTCGCGTTCCTCAACTGGTGCGTGAAGACCGGACGCCTGGGTCAGAACCCGCTGAAGCACGTCGCGGCGGCCGACGCGAAGTCGGATCGGAGGAGGGAGCGGCGTGCGCTGACCGAGGAGGAGCTCCTTCGCCTGTTCGACGCCGCT
>JAEUIU010000077.1 GCA_016795065.1 Phycisphaerae bacterium | reverse complement strand
GGGGCCAAGGCGCTGATGCCGATCGACGTGCACCAACTCGACCCGCTCCTCGTGGCGTGGTGGGAGTGGATTCTGCCGCTGAGCGCGCAGCTTGCCGCTCTGGCCTTGATCGTGGCCGCAATCGATCTCCTCTTCGTGCGTCGGCCGAGGCCGCGCTTCGAGTCGCTCCTTTGGGCGCTGGTCTTTGTGAAGGTGGTCCTTCCGCCCTCGCTCGCTTCGCCCGTGAGCATCATGCGGCTCGCCGGCGCGCCGCCAATGTGGACAGCGCCAGAGGAGATCGCGATCGGACCGGTGCGCTGGGCGATGGTCCTGTGGCTTGCGGGCGTGATCCTTCTCGGGGCATGGGTGCTCGTTCAGGCCCGTCGTACGGTGCGACTCCTTGGACGCTCGACGACGCCAGCGCCGCCGTCGGTGGTTCGGCGTCTTGAGGCCGCAGCACGCCGCGTTGGGCTTCGATCGGTGCCGCGAGCCCGCATGGTGCCATCGATCGCCGAGGCCGCGGTCTTCGGTCTCTGTCGGCCGACGGTCCTCGTGCCGATGGACCTGGTGCACGATCCGCGGCGCCTCGAGCATGTTCTCCTTCACGAGTGTGCCCACATCAAGCGCGGAGACCTCTGGTGGTCCAGCCTCACGCTCGTCCTGACGGTCGTTCTCTGGTTTCATCCAGCGATGTGGATCGCCCGCGGGCGACTCGCGGCCCTTCGTGAACTCGCCTGCGATGGCCACGTCGCCCGCGTCCTCGGCCGCGACGCCGATGCCTATCGGCAGACGCTCGTGTCGCTGGCCCGTTCGATCCTCGCCCACTCCAAGCCGATGGCGTCCGGGCACCTTTCCTTCCTCGCGACGCCGCGCGGTGTGCTGGCCGGCCGATGGCGAAGCTGGTGCGTGGGCTGGTGGGGACGTTCGCTGCTGGTCGTCCGGCTGGTCCACCTACGCGATTGGGAGGAGCCGACGGGCCGATCGCGCCTCGCTTCCGGGCTCCTCGCCCTGATCGTGACGGTCGCCCTCGCCGCAAGCTGCATTCCGCTCGCCAACCCGCCCCGTCCGCTCTGGGAGGAGTGGGCCCACGCGACAGGTTGCCTCCAGAAACGATTCCTTCTCCTTCAGGCGCTTCCGCCTGAGGGCTCACCCTTCACGCCGGTCTCCACACCATGAAGATCCCTTTTCCACATCGTGCTCTGTCCGTCCTTCCGATCGTCGCGGCCTTTGTCGCCGGCGCGACGATCTCGCTGGCGCTCGCCGCATCGCCGGGACAGGAGGCGACGGGGAAGGGGGCCGCGCCTCCCTTCACAAAGGAGGACATGGACAAGGCGATGGCCCAAATGCAGACGATGATCGCTCCTGGGCCGCACCACAAGGAATTGGAACGCTTCCTCGGCTCATGGAAGACGACGACCAGCTTCGTGATGGGTGGAACGAAGACGCCGGGCGAACCGGGCAGCGCAAACATCACTTGGCTCATGGACGGGCGATGGCTCCGGATCGATCTTGCCGGCTCGATGATGAAGCGAAGTTACGCCGGCTTCGTCCTGATGGGCTACGACAATTTCAAGCGGAGCTTCGTCTCGACCTCGGTGACGAGTATCGATACCGCGATGGTCCGTCTCGAGGGAGACATGGATCCCTCCGGCAAGTCGCTCATCCTCTACGGCACGCTCGATGAGTACACCACCGGCGAACACGACAAGATGGTGAAGTACGTCTATCGCTTCGAGAGCGAGGATCGCATGGTCCTTGAGGTGCATGACCTTCCGATCGGCGAGAAGAACACCCAGGTCGTCGAGGTGACCTTCGAGCGGGCGAAGGGGGGAGCATGAGCCAGCCGCAGCCCGAAGGCGCTGGATGCCTGATCACGCTCCCGATCAGCGTGCCGGCCGCCGAAGCGTTCGAGGCGATGTGTGATTTCCCGAACGCCCCGAAGCGCATTCCGGCCATCAAACGGATCGAGATGCTGACAGACGGTCCGGCCCGTCTCGGCACACGCTTCCGAGAGACCCGGACCATGTTCGGCCGCGAGGCGACCGAAACGATGGAGGTGACCCGCTTCGAGTCGGGTCGCATGTACGAACTCACCGCCAAGAGCTGTGGTTGCCTCTACCGCTCGGAAATCCGCGTCGAGCCGCGGGGCCCGCAGGCGTGCGAACTGAGCATGTCGTTCCGCGCCCTGCCGCAGACGTTCTTCGCGAAGATCATGGGCTTCCTGATGAAGGGCATGCTTAAGGCGTGCCAGAAGATGATGAAGAAGGACCTGGAAGAGATGAAGCGGTCGCTGGAGGCGAGCCGGACGGCCCCTGGCCGATAGGACCGGACGGGGCTGCCGGCATCGGTGGGGGCGGTAGGAGATCCACCTCCTTTCGCCATCGCGCGAGCGCCGCAGCGCGGGCCTCGGTCGGCTCCCGCTCCTGCCAGGCTTCGTAGAGCCGGGCCAAGTCGCGTGTCGTGCCCGGAATCGCACGGGCATTGCGGGCCGGATCGAGACGAAGGGCCTGGTTGGCTGCAAGTAGATGCCGTTCGGCGTCAGCGAGGTGTCCGCGATCGAGTTCGATGCGACCCAACAGGGCGCTGGCTTGGGCTGGCACCCAACGATGGGCAGGCGGTAGCGAGATGTCGAGGGCGGCGCGGGCAAACCGGGCCGCGTCGAAGGTGGCTCCATGCCGGTAGCAAACCACTGCGAGTTCGAGCGTCGCCGCGGCCTGGTCGCCCCCCGCTGGAGCGCCGCTCGCCTCAAAGGTCGTCACTGCTCCTCGTAACCACGTTTCCTCGTCGCCTGTTCCCGCCGTGGCGGCGAAGCCCCCGAGCTGGTGCTGGAACTGGGCCCATCCGATGTGCGTATCGCCGTAGGCCGTGCGAGCCTCCTCCTGCGCAGCGAGCAGAAGGTCGTACGCGACCCGCGCGCCTCGAACCGGATCGCCAGCGTGGGCACCGGACTGACCCTCCAGCGAAGCGAGCGAAAGCAAGGTGTCGATCGCCAACGGATGCGTCCGGCCGTAAAGGGCGATCGTCGCCTCGAGTGCCTCGCGAAGCGTACCGATGGCGAGGTCGAACTGGCCGGCGAAGGCTTGCATCGCGGCGAGCATCTTTCCTCCGGTGATGGAGGCAACGTGATGCTGCCCGAACCGTGCCCGAAGCCGTTGGACCAGCGTCGCGCACTCGTTCAGGCTGGTGGCCCCGTGGGAGAGGAGCATCAGGTTGAGGCGAGCCGTCAGGAGCCGCTCATCCTCGGCCGGAACGAGGCGCTCCAGCATTCCGATCGCATCGCGTAGGAGCGCTTCGGCGTCCCCGGACTCACCGGTTCGATTGGTGGACCACGCCAACTCGATGAGCGCTTCGGCGACGTCCTCATGGTCACGCCCATCGTGGGCATTGCGGACCATCGCCAAAGCCCGCTCGCTCAATGCCAGCGCCGCGGCCCGCTCCCCTTGGTGGCGGCGGATCGTCGAGAGGAGGACGAGCGAGCGACCGATGTCGACGTGCGGCGCCGGGAGGATCTCCTCGCGTAGCTCGAGCGCCGATTCAGCCAGCTCCGCAGCCTCGTCGAAACGCCCCAACTGGCGGAGAACATGGGCGACGGTCGAGCGCACCGCCGCCTCGACCAACGGATCATCGCTACCGCCGTGTGCGTCGAGCTCACGGCGCGCCTGTTCCATCAGGTCGACCACGCTCATCGCTCGTCCACCGTTGGTCCCGGGGTCTGCATTCGCGATCGTCCGTTCGAGGAAGCGAAGGACCGCTGAACTGGTTCGCGATTCGCGTTCCGCCCGTAGGTGGGCGGCCGCGGCGTTCCGCCAGAGGGCCGTGGTCACTGTTGCCCCGGCGAGGATCAGGAGCAACGCTCCAACGGCCAGCGTCGCGGCGATGCGGTGCCGCGCCACCCAGAGGCGGATGACATAGGCCAGCGCGTCGCGGCGGGCTGCGAGCGGTTCGCCGCGAAGGTAGCTGGCCAGGTCGCTGGCAAGCGCGGCGGCGGATTGGTAACGCCGAGCGGGGTCCTTGCGGAGGCACGTGAGGACGATCGTTTCGAGGTCCCGGTCGATGGATGGATCCACCGAGCTTGGGAGGATTGGGTCGTGACGGGCAATCGCCTCGGTGATCTCATGCAGCGGCCCCACCACACGGTAGGGGAAGCGGTCGGTCAGGAGTTGGTAGAGAAGGACTCCGAGGGAGTAGATGTCGCTGCGCAGGTCGAGGTCGTCTGGCACGCCCACCACCTGCTCCGGCGACGCCCACGGCAGCGAGCCGACAAACTGGCCCGGCTCGGTGATGGTGATGGAACGAAGGCCCTCCGTGTCGCTCGCGTAGGCAAGGCCGAAGTCGAGGACGTGCGGCTCGCCGCGCTGGTCCACCAGGATGTTCCGCGGCTTGAGGTCGCGATGGATGACCCCGCGAAGATGAGCCGCGTGGATTGCCTCGGCGACCTTGCCGACGAGGCGAAGAACATTGCGACGCTCCCGGGGCACGCGATCGAGGGGAACGCCATCGATATGGTCCATCGCGAACCACCAGCGCCCGGAGGAGATGCCGCTGTCGACGATTCGGACGATGCCTGGCGCATCGAGCCTGGCGAGGAGCTCGACCTCGCGCTCGAAGCGATGGCGCTCTCCGGCCGTGGCAAACGCTCCGTGGACGAGGACCTTGATCGCGACGATCCGATTGGTCGAGCGCTGGATGGCCCGATAGACCACCCCTTGGCCGCCGCGATGGAGTTCCTCGAGGAGGTCGTAGCCTTCGATCAGGTCCGTCGGCGGCCATGCGGGCGGTGGCGCCGGGACGGTGCCAACCGGCGGGGGCGCGGAGAGACGTCCCACCTGTTCGCGAGCGTGGGTGATCATCTGCTGATGTCGCGCCTGGCCGCTTCCCGCGGAAGGGTCCTGCCCGCGTGATGGGCGGCTGCCATGGTTGGTAGGGTCGTCCGTTGGCATGGATCTCTTGGCCCAAGCGTCAGGAGCGATCCTGAATCACGCCTGATGAGGAATTGGTCAGGCGGAGGAGTGAAGAAGGTCCGCCAGCCGTTGCAGGGCCCGCGCCCGGAGCATGTGAATCGCCCCGACCGAACGGCCGAGTTGCTCGGCGACCGCGTCAATCGACGCCCCTTGCAGGTCGTGGGCGCGGATCACCGTCGCGTAATCGGCTGGCAGGCGAGCGATGGCGGCCTCGAGCCTGGTGAACGCCTCGTCGCGTCGAACCGGGCGGCTGGGGGTCGACGAGGTGGCGATGAGCGTGGCCAGCAACACCTCCCGCGAATCGCTCGACGCCATGGTCGTGACCGAGAGGGGTGGGGGGCCGGCCGATCGCTTCCGTCGGCTCAAGGCTCGGATCGCGTCCTGCAGGTTGTTCTCGGCAAGCCGCCGAAGCCACGCCTGGAAATGGCCCGGGCTCCGCTTGTCAAACGAGCGGATTGCCAGGAACGCCTCGAGGTAGGTGACCTGCATCACGTCGCTCGGATCGAGCAGGCCGCGCCAGCGTCGATGGATGGAGAGGCCCGCCTCAACCGCCGGGCCAACGTGGGCCAGGAGTTCGCTGAGCGCCTCCAGGTCGCCCCCGACGGCCGCCGCGACGAGGCTCGCGTCCTCTTGGGAACTCTCCTCAACCACGATGCTCCCCATGCGCCGCTTGGAACCTCCGGTGGCACTCTACCCCTTGCATACGGGCGCTCCGCCATGAACTTGCCGGTTTTTTCCTCTTCGTCGTGACGAGGAGCGTGGGTTGACGCATGGCTCCCGACGGACTTGCTTCGCTCGATTGGATCGAAACGCCTTCCTCAGGGAACCGCCATGCACCAGGCCCACCACGCCGCCCATCGTCCTCGCCATGCCGCACTTCTCGCTGTGGCCCTCACCGGAGCATCCGTAACGTGGGCGCCGCCTCTTGCGGTCGCCGACGACCTCTGCTTCGGAGCCACGCCCTATCCGGTCGGGGCAGCGCCGTCGGATGTCCTGCTGGCCGATTTCGACAACGACGGGACACTGGACATGGCGGTGGCGAACCACGACGTCCGTCGGGAGAATCGCGTGTCGCTTCTTCTCAACAACGGCGATGGCACCTTCGCGCCAACCCAATTCCATGATGTCGGCGCGAGACCCTACTGGCTTGCGTCCGGCGATTTCGACAACGACGGATGGACCGACGTCGCCGTGACCAACTACTTCGGCAGTTCCTTCTCGGTCCTGATGAACGTCGGCGAAACCTTCGCACCCCAGGTCGAAGTGCCATGCATGCCTGGCCCGACCTTCCTGGCAGCAGGCGATGTCGATGGCGACGGATGGACCGATCTCGTCGTTTCGGAGGCCTTCACCGGCACGGTGTCGCTCTTCCGCAACGCGGGAGGAACCGGATTCCTCGCCGATCCGCCGATCCGGGTCGGTTCGCTGCCGTACGGCATCACCCTAGCGGACCTCAATGGGGACGGTCTCGAGGACATCGCGACCTGCGTCTATGGAACGGGTGAGAGTCAGACCGAGATAGCAGTACTCCTCAATCAGGGGGCCGGGCTCTTTGCGGCTCCGTCCGTCTACCTCGCGGGGCCCGCATCGGTGGGCATCGCGTCGGGGGATCTCGATGCGGATGGGGATCGAGACCTTGTGGTGGCCAACGACGGATTCGCTGCCGAGGCAACAACGGTGTCGGTGCTTCTCAACAACGGTGATGGCTCGTTTGCGACGCAGGTGGAGTACGTCGCTGGAACCGGACCCTACGACGTCGCGCTCGTCGATTTCAATGGTGACGGGGCCTTGGACATCGCCAGCGGCAACGAGGGTGGCAACGTCGGAATCCTGCTCAACGCAGGTGACGGCACCTTCGGCCTGGCCTCGGTGGCGGAAACCCCAAGCGGTTCGCTTGGGGTTGCGGTCGGGGACCTCGATGGGAACGGAACTCCTGAGATCGCTGCTGCCGGATACGGCGCTTCGGATGTATGGGTCCTCTTCAACGAGTACGTGGGCATTCTCTCGCAGCCCGCTGACGCGAGCGTTCCTCTCGGCGGCCGGGCGACGTTCACCGTGACGGCTGGCGGCGCCGGGAAGCTCTCGTACCAGTGGCGCCACGACGGCATCCCGATCGAAGGAGCCATCAAGCCGGCGCTGGCCATCGCGCCGGTGGCGGCGACGGATGTCGGCCTCTACGACGTCGTCGTCACCAACGATTGCGGCCCGGTCGTGAGCGCGGCAGCGCTCCTGTCGATCAAGGCCCCGGCCTGCCCGGCGGACCTCGATGGCGATGGCCAGGTCGATGCAGCCGATCTCGCGATCCTCCTCGGGGGATGGGGTTCGTCCGGATCGTCGGCAGCCGATCTCGACGGGAGCGGCAGCGTCGGCGGCTCGGACTTGGCGCTCCTCCTCGGAGCGTGGGGACCCTGCGCCGGCTAGAGCCCTTGATGTGACGCCGATCCGCCGGTCGGTTCGGGCGGGCCGTCCGTACCGCCAGCGAAGGGCGCCTTGCGCACCTGGCCGTCATCACGGGCAACGAACCCGAGCATCTTTGTCATCGCCACCGCCATGCGCTCGGCGATGGCGATGAACGCCGGGGCCTCGACCGGCCCGGCCACCTCTTGCACAGTCACCCGGAAGAGATCAAGCCAGCGATCGAAATCGGCGAGCGTCAGCCCTTCGATCGCTCGATGGGCCTCAAAGGGCCGACCGGCGTAGCGGCCGGAGCGATTGAGCGCTGCCGACCAGAAAGTGCGCATGATGCCGAGATGGCGATCCCAGTCGGTGATGCGCGACGCGAAGAGCGGACCTAACCGTTCGTCCGCGCGGATGCGGCCGTAGAAGGTCTCGACGACCGCAGCGATCAGCGCGTCGCCAACCGGAATCCGGTCGGGGCTGTCGTCCGGAGACTCCGTGATTGCAAGCGGAAAGGCGGCCATGCAAGGCCACGATACAAGCGCTATCCCTCGACCGACGGACCATTCTGCGAATCGGCAATGGACGAATTCGCTTCGTTGATTGGGCGTCCGCGGCGAGCGCTCCGCACCAGGTCGATCGCCTCGAGAAACTCGCGCCGAGCCCGCGGCCAGAACCAGGTGAGGGAGCCCATCACTGCGGCGCCGGCCAGGAGCGTCGCCGTCAGGGTGATCCAGGGCGAAAGCCAGGTGGGAGTCGTTGCCGGAACGGGCAGGAAATACGCCGGGCCGACCATCGCCGCGGCCCCGAGGACGCCGATCACCGTCGCGATCCACGTCGACTTGGTAAGGCCCCGAAGGGAGACCGGGGTTGTGCTGAGCGTCCACCAGGTCATCGGCACGCGCAGCGCATGGGTGGCGATGACATACGCCCATGCGACGCCCACGGCACTCCATTGCACGCCGACCAGGAAGGCCGCCACGAAGACAACCACCCGAATGAGGTTTCGCCAGAAGAGCGCTTTCGTTTGGCCGGTCGCGATGGCGACCCAGGTCGTGGTCGCGACGACCGGCATGCCCCAGGCGGCGATGGCGAGGATCTGGAAGAGTTGGGCCGCATCGGCAAACTTCGGCCCCAGCATGATGAGGACGATGTCCCGCGCCCCGACCATCAGAACCGCGATGAGCGGCGTCGACACCAGTGCCACGAGGGCGACCATCTTGTAGTAGGCGCGGGCGAAGCGTTCCGGTTGGTCCTGGAGCCGGGAGAGAAGCGGTACCGCGACCTTGGTGAAGGGGCCGATGATCTGGGTCAACGGCATGAGCAGAAGCCCTTGGGCTCGGCTGTACTCGCCAAGGGGGGCTTCGCCTGCGAACTTGCCGATGACCACGCTGTCAGCGTTGACGCCGATGTAGTTGAGGACCTCGGTGCCGGAGAGGTGTGAGCCGCTGGTGAGGAGGTCGCGCGTGCCCGGGGCGAAGGCGGGTCGCATGGGACGCCAGCCGGTCGCGAGCCACGCTCCAATCGAGGTGATGGCCGAGGTGGCGATGACCTGGACGACGAGCGCCCAGTAGCCGGCGCCGAGGGCGGCGAGGGTGATGCCGATGGCCACGCCGCTCACGTTGCCGACGGTCTCGGCGACGGCGAGTCGTCCGAAGCGAAGCTCGCGCTGGAGCATGGCGACATGCTGGGCACCGAGGGCCCCGGCAATGAGCGCCGAACTGGTCACGCAGGCGATGAGGGTGAGTTCGGTCTTGCCGTAGAAGAGGGCGATGAGTGGTGAGCAGGCGATCACCACGATGGCGACGACCGTGGCGACGGCGAGATTGATCCAGAAGAGCGTGGACGCCTGTTCGCGGGAGAGGACCTTCGCCCGCATCGCAGCCTGGGTCAGGCCAGCATCGGCAAAGAGCGAGGCGAAGCCGGTGAAGGCGGTGACCATCGCGACAAGGCCGAAGTCGTCCTTCTCAAGGAGCCGCGAGAGAATCGCCGTCGAAGCGATCCGCAGGACGAACCGCGTCCACTGCGACGCGAACGTGAACGCTCCGCCACGGACGGCCTTGTGCTTGAGGTTCGAGGTGTCGGAGGGGGTCACGGACAGGGGTGTATCGGCACGGGGAGGGGGGCGATACGAGCTTCTTCCGTTGTGAGTTCGGGGGGGTTCACCGCAGAGGCGCGGAGGTCGCAGAGCCCGACGCAGAGGTAAGAAAAAAAGGGTGGCCGATCCTCAGGACCGACCACCCTTCAGTATCTTCACTTTCGGGCCTCTGCGAGCTCTGCGTCTCTGCGGTGAACTGGGCCCGACCGCTTACTTCGCGATCGCCCGGACGCAGTCGCCGCCGAGCGGCATGCGGACGAAGGCGAGGACCTTGATGCCCGCGGGCACGAGATCCTTGACCTTCTTCGAGTCGTCGACGACGTAGTTCTGGTTGAGGAGGGTCGTCTCCTCGAAGAACTTCCGCATCTTGCCCTGGGCCATTTTCTCGGCGATCTGGGCCGGCTTGCCGGAGGCTTCCGCTTCCTTCACCGCCTCGGCCTTCTTGGCGGCGACGATCTCGGCGGGCATGTCGCTCTCGTCGATCGCCTGCGGCGACGGGACGGCGGCGACGATGTGCTGGCAGACGCCCTTGGCGACTTCCGGCGAAACGGCGGCGCTGAACTGAACGAGTGCCGCGGTCTTGCCGTCGTGGTGAACGTAGCTGCCGAAAGCGCCGCCCGAGAAGGCGAAGCCGCGGGCGAACGAGGCGTTCTCACGGGTGGTGATGCGGACCTCGTCGATCTTGGCGTTGATGGCGTCGTTGGCGGCGAACTCGCCGGCAGGGCCCTGGGCGACGATCTTCGCGATGTCGGCGACCATCGTCTGGAAGGCCGGGTTCTTCGCGGTGAAGTCGGTTTCGGCCCGGCACTCGATGATCGACGCCTTCGAGCCGTCGACGTGGATCGCGACGCGGCCTTCGCCGGCGACGCGATCGTTGCGGGTGTCCATCTTGCCCTTGGCCCGCTCCTTGAGGAGCTGTTCAGCCTTCTTCATGTCGCCATCGGCATCGGCGAGGGCTTGCTTGCACTCCATGATGGGGAGACCGGTGCGCTGGCGAAGGGCCATCGCGTCCTTGGCGCTGACTTGGGCGAGTTCCATGTTCGTATCTCGTACTTGAAGTGATGGGAGTCGGAAGAGACGAGGCCCCGCGCCCGGGAAGTGGGAACGCGGGGCACTCGCGCGATCAGAATGAAACCGTGGCCGGTGATTACTCGGCGCTGGCGCTGACTTCGGCACCGGCCTCGCCGCCGCCGCTGTCGGCGCGGAAGCGGGAGCGGCTCGAGCGGCGGCGCTGATTGCCGTCGCCGCCATCGCCGTCGCCGCCATCACGCTTCGAGGCGACCGCGTCGTTGGTCTGCCGGTGGCCAAGGCCCTCGGCGACCGCGGCGCAGAGCTCGCGGATGATGACGTCAATCGAACGCATCGAGTCGTCGTTTCCCGGGATCGGGATGTCGGCCAATTCGGGATCGCCATCGGTGTCGATGAGGCAGATGGTCGGAATGCCGAGGTTCTTCGCCTCGAGCAGAGCGTTCTTCTCGCGGTTGGTATCGACGACGATGATCGCACCCGGGAGGCGATGCATCGTGCGGATGCCGTTCAGGTTGCGGAAGATCTTCTTCTGCTCGCGGGTGAGCTGCGACTCCATCTTCTTGGAGTAGTTCTTGATGTCGCCCGACTCCATGATGCGCTCGAGCTCTTCGAGCCGCTTGAGGCGATCACGGATGGTGCGGAAGTTGGTGAGGGTGCCGCCGAGCCAACGCTCGGTGACATAGGGCATCTTCGCGCCGCCGGCGTATTGCTCAAGCGCGGCCTGGGCCTGTCGCTTGGTGCCGACGAAGAGGACATCCTTGCCGTCGGAGACGAGCTTGGAGATGAACTTCTTCGCGAGGAGGAGACCCTTGACCGTCTCCTTGATGTCGATGATGTGGATGCCGTTGCGGACCGTATAGATGTACGGTCGCATGCGGGGGTTCCAGTTGCTGCGGCGCTGGCCGAAGTGGATACCGCTTTCAACGAGCTCTTCAACGAGACTGGGCATGACTCTTCCTTTGCAGCGACACCGACGAGCGGCGGTGGGGAAGACAGCGGGCGATTCATGGATCGCACGTTGCCCCGCAACGTCCAGAGGGCGCTTGACTATCCGACGAAAAGGACACCCCGCCGCCGCAGCCACCGACCGCAGCACGGGTCTCTCCTCCGTCCGGGGCGCCATCGCCCGAGGGAGGAAGATCCGGGACTGTATCAAAAGTCTGAGGGAACGTTCACCGCAGAGGCGCGGAGGGCGCGGAGCCTGAAACAGAGGGATGAAGGGGATGTTGCCCCGGATCCAGGTGAAGGGCCATTCCGGACGGTGCCATGCCCGATATCAAGATCACACCCCGCCAGCGGCTGCAAGGTCAGCCCCCCTTATTTTCCCCTCTGCGTCAGGCTCCGCGCCCTCCGCGCCTCCGCGGTGAACCGCCTCCCCCCCGAGAAGCTCCAGAGCTCCCAAGGTAGAGTCCGCGTCCCATGCTGAGCAAAGTGTTCAAGGCCTACGACGTCCGGGCGACCTACCCGAAGCCCCTCAACGAGAAGATCGCGTGGCAGATTGGTTATGCGACCGCAGAGTACCTCCTGGGGTACGCCGCGCAGCATGGGCATGACGACCCGATGTCCAAGCACATCGCCGTCGGCCACGACATGCGGAAGAGCTCGCCGTCGCTGGTCGAGGCCCTCACCCAAGGCATGCGTGACTTCGGGGCCCACGTGATCGACGTTGGCCTGGTCGACACCCCGCTGGTCTACTTTGCGATCAACCACATGGGGTGCGCCGGGGGCGTGCAGGTGACGGCATCGCACAATCCCTCCAACTACAACGGCTTCAAGATCTCGAAGATCCTCGCCAAGCCGGTCGGTAGCGACACAGGGTTGGACGAAATCAAACGACTCTCGGCCCTGGTCGAGAAGGACAAGCTTGAGCCGCGCGGCGGGCGCATGGAGTCACGCGATCTCTGGAAGGAGTATCGCGAGCACCTTCACCGCTTCATCGACCCCGCGGTCCTGAGCGGCAAGCGGCAACTCAAGGTCGTGATCGACGCGAGCAACGGCATGGCCGGCACGATGGTGCCGAAGGTCTTCAACGGCATTGCCGGCCTGAAGATCATCGAGATCAACTTCGACAACTCGACCGGCGAGTTCGTTCACGAACCGAACCCGCTGGTTGAGGCAAACCTCGTTCAGGTCCGCGAGGGCGTCCTCAAGCACAAGGCCGACTTCGGCGTCTGTTTCGACGGAGATGCCGATCGCTGCATGATCATCGACGAGAAGGGCCAGCCGATCGGCTGCGACCTTCTTCTCGCCTGGCTGGTGAAGGACGTGTTGCGGGACAACAAGGGTTCGAGCGTGGTGTTCGACCTTCGCTCGTCGCGCAGCGTCCCCGAGATCATCAGCGAATCAGGCGGCGTCCCGGTCGAAAGCCGCGTCGGCCACGTCTTCATGAAGGCGAAGCTCGCCGAGTGCAAGGCCCCGATCGGAGGCGAGCTCTCCGGCCACTTCTATTTCCAGGACATGTTCGGCACCGACTCGGGGGCGCGGGCCTTCGCGGCGGTCATCACGGCGCTCGCCCGCAGCTCGAAGCCGTTGAGCGAGCAGATCGCCCCGTGCAAGCGCTACGTCCAGTCGGGCGAGATCAATTTCGAGAACGAAGACAAGGAAGGCGCGATCGCCGCTTTGAAGAAGGCCTATCCGAAGGCGAAGGTCACGTCGCTTGACGGCGTGAGCCTCGACGCGGGCCCGTGGTGGTGCAACGTCCGCATGTCCAACACCGAGCCGCTCCTTCGATTGAACCTCGAGGCGAAGGACCAGGCGACCGTCGACAAGGCGGTGGCGGAGGTGAGCAAACTGTTAGGCCGCCGCGTGGCGCACTAGTTTGAGCGCTCCGTAGCGCCCTTCGGGCGCACACTCGCTCTTGCGCCGCGGGCGCCCGCGAGTGAATCGCGGGCTGCGGGTGAGCGTGGCAGTTTGAGCGCTCCGTAGCGCCGTCCGGGCGCACACTCGCTGTTGCGCCGCGGGCGCCCGCGAGTGAATCGCGGGCT
The DNA here is from genome assembly GCA_016795065.1 of Phycisphaerae bacterium. Lineage (GTDB taxonomy): Bacteria > Planctomycetota > Phycisphaerae > Phycisphaerales > SM1A02 > JAEUIT01. Next base: position 3,928 of record JAEUIU010000077.1, on the reverse strand, counting down.
GCGGGTTTCGCATCGCATGTGCGACACGACACGCCCCAGGCCGAGGCCCGGGGCGTGTCCCGTGTGGAGGATGTGTCGTGCGCGGGGCGTTAGTCGCAGATCCCCCATGAGCCGAGGAGGGTCGCCAGGTCGGCGGCGCTGACCTGGCCGTCCCGGTCGAGGTCGGCGGTGCATGCCGGAGCGGTGGAGCAGGGGATGAAGTTGGCGATCCGATTGGTGAACTCGACGCCGGTGGTGGTGAAGGCGCCGGCGGCGATCAGCGCGCCGTTGTGGACGGTGAGTGTCTGCACCGTGTCGCCCATCGCCGCTCCGCCCATCGGCTGCCAGGCCACGCCATCGAAACGGGCGACGCGGTTCATGAGGAGGCTCGGGGCGATGCCATCGGCGGTGAAGCCGCCGCCGGCGATGAGGACGTCCTGGCCGGCCTCGTCTGTCACGATCAGGTCGAGCACGCTGCCGCTGAGGCCCTCGCCGACCGCGCTCCAGTTCTGGCCATCCCAGGCGGCGATGTTCAGGACCGAGGCGCCACCCGCGTTGTTGATCGAGCCACCGATGACGAGCTTGCCGTCGAAGATCTCCGCCGTCTCCGGCGTGCCGGCGATGCCCGCACCGACCGATTGCCACGCGGTGCCGTCCCAGCGGGCGATGCCCTTGCGAAGGAGGTCGCCCGACGATGCGAAGGTGCCGGCCGCGTAGAGCTCGTCGTTGTAGACCGCCACGACCTTGACCGAGGCATTGAAGCCGGCCCCGATCGGTTCCCACCCGCCGCCGTTCCATTGTGCAACGCGAAGGGCTTGGGTCGTCCCCGAGTTCTGGAAGTTGCCGCCAGCGACCAGCGTCCCGTCAAGTTGGGTGAGATAGTTGACGGTGCTATCGAATCCGGCGCCCATCGGTGACCACGTCGCGCCGTTCCACTTCGCGATCCGGTTGGCGGCGATGCCGCCCGCCTGGGTGAAGCTGCCGGCGACGATGAGTTCGCCGTTGAAGACATACATCGCTTCGACCGTGCCGTTCACGCCTGTGCCCACCGGCAGCCACGTGCCGTTCTCCCACTTCGCGATGCGGCTGACGTTCGCGCCGCCGGCCACCGAGAAGTTCCCGGCGATGTAGAGGTGGCCCATGTATTCGATCGAGACGTTGACGGTGTTGTTGACGCCAGGTTGGCCGAAGTCAGCCGCCCAGTCGCCACATTCGGTGCCTGCGATGGCTGGGGCGCCAAGCGAGGCTGCTGCCATCACGAGGGAAAGCGAGAGAGTGCGGGCGAGACGGGTCACGGTGGTAAGGGTCGATGTCATGGGAATCCTCTGAACGTCTGGGGCTGTGGGATCCCTGCGGCTGGCAAGTCGTCTTGCCGCTCGGCCGCCGAGATCGGTTGTCGTGGTTCCCGGGCACTTCTCCGATGCCAGTGGCTGGCGTGGTCGCTCGGGTCCACCCTCAGCGAGGGAGGGGGCGGATGCCTGCCAGCAAAGTGCGCATTTCTCGTCACTCGGCTGGCGCGGGCGCGTCGTGCCTCTCGCGTTCACCCGGCAGGCACGAGCGGTCAGGTCGCCGAACACGGGCTTCTGGCGACTCGGACCGCGTGCCCTCGGGAGAAACGCACATGAGGCTCTCTTCAGTCCTTCGCACATCGTTGGTCGTCGTCTCGGCGACCCTCACCGTTCCCGCCTCCGCCGAGCTCGTCACCAACGGCGGCTTCGAGACCGGTGACTTCACCGGCTGGACCGTCGAGAATGCCCCGGTCGGGTCGAGCCTCGTCGTCTACAACGACTCGACGCCCTTCGGAAGCCACTACGCGAGCTTCGCCGCGAACGGGGGCGCCTATGACAGCATCAGCCAGCTCCTAGCGACGAGTGCCGGGCAGGAGTACTCGATCAGCTTCTGGGTGAACAACTTCGGCGTCGAGAACGACAGCCTGCTCATCGATTGGGAGGGGGTGACGGTCCAGAATCTCACGCCGTTGGGAACCGAGCTGGAGTCGTGGACGCAGATCACCTTCAACGTCACGGCCCTGAGCGACGGCTCGCTCTTTCGGATCCGCGGCTTTGACGCGCAGTCCGCGATCGCGCTTGACGCGATCTCGGTGACGCAGGTCCCGGCGCCCGGTGCGGCCGCGGTCCTGGCCGCCCTGCCGCTCTTGGGCAACGGCCGCCGCCGTCGGCGTGCCAACTGACGACGGCGAGGCGATCCCCTCGATAGTCCGACTCTCGTGGCAACCTCCCCGCTGCCGTTCGCGAAAGGGCAGCGGTGGAGGTTGTTCATGCGGGTGCAACTCATCACGCGCGGTGCGGCGAAACGGCTCGGGGTCCTGGCGGGACTCATCGTGGTCCTCCTCGCGGTCGCGTGGTGGACGATGATTCGGATGCCAGGCAACTCGCACACCGGGCCGCTTCCGACCATGACCAAGGCAGAGACGGAACTCGCGGCTCGGCTCAAGGACGACATCGAGACGCTCGCGGGCCGGATCGGCGTCCGGAATCGCTTCACGCTCAAGGCCTATCAGGAAGCGGCCAACCACATCGAGGCGCGGCTGGGCGAATCGGGTCTTGAGCCCCAACGCCAAGCCTGCCCGCCGCGGCAGCCGGGCCTGACGCCCGGCAACATCTGGTGCGAGGTGCGTGGCTCGACGTCGCCCGAACGGATCATCGTGGTCGGGGCCCATTACGACAGCTACGCCGACAGTCCCGGAGCCGATGACAACGGAAGTGGCGTCGCCGCGGTCTTGGCCCTTGCCGAGCGACTCGCCAAGGCCGCGCCGAAGAAGACGCTTCGCTTCTGCCTCTTTGCCGACGAGGAGCCGCCGCAGTTTCAGACCGAAGAGATGGGCAGCCTTGTGTTTGCGCGATGGTGCCAGGAGAAGGGCGAGTCGATCGACGCGATGATCAGTATCGAGACGATCGGCTGGTATCGCGACGAACCGAACTCGCAGAAGTACCCCAGGCCGTTGAACCTCGCCTATCCGAACGAGGGCAACTTCATAGGACTCGTTTCCGACGTTCGTTCACGGGCCCTGCTGCGGGATGTCATTGGCACCTTCCGCTCGACGACGGCGTTCCCATCGGAAGGCGGAGCGCTCCCCGCGGCGCTTCCCGGCATTTCCTGGAGCGACCACTGGGCCTTCTGGCAAACCGGTGTGCCCGCCCTGATGGTGACCGACACGGCACCTTTTCGCTATCCGCATTACCACACGCCCGAGGACACGCCCGACAAGATCGACACCGACCGCATGGCCCGCGTGGTGGTCGGGCTCGAACGAGTGCTGCGTCATCTTGCCGACCAGTGATCGTCACGGCCGCGCTGCGGCACCGCGCTGGACGGTTCCAAAGGCTTCGGGCACCATGCGGTCATGGCCGTCAACACGAAGACAAGCAAGGACCGACGCCCGCTCACGCTCCGCACGCTGGATGAGCTGCGGGCGGAAGTGAAGCGCATCGCCGCCGCCGAGCGAGCCGGCCGCGTGCGCTGCGCCGGCAACTGGACGACGGGGCAGGTGCTCGGGCACTTGGCCTTCTGGATGAACACGGCCTTCGAGTGGCCCAAGGACTTCCATGTCTCGATCCTCTTCAAGATCCTCGGACCGTTCATGCGCCGCCGCATGACCGAGACCAGGATGCCCTCCGGCGTGCGCATTCCCGGATTGAACGAGGGCACGCTGGGCATCGACCTCCTCTCGATCGACGAGGGAGAACGACGCATGCTCGAAGCGATCGACCGCCTCGACCGGGGAACGCCGCCCGACCGTCACATGTTCCTGGGCAAGATGACCAAGGAGCAGTGGATCAAGCTCAACCTCCGCCACGCGGAGTTGCATTGCTCCTTCGTGCATGTGAGGTAGGGAAGGTTCACCGCAGAGGCGCGGAGAGCGCAGAGCCCGACGCAGAGAAGTCAAAAGGGTGGGAGCGTTTCGGCGCTCCCACCCTTTGTTCTTTCC
>JAEUIU010000069.1 GCA_016795065.1 Phycisphaerae bacterium | reverse complement strand
GGTCAAGCCACGTGTCGTGACGCTGTTCGATCGGGCCTCCGTTGGCGCGCTTCACGGCTGCCTGAGTTTCGGCGTGCATCGGGACTTGCCGCCAAGTTGGAACACCCCAGTCTCCAGGCCGATCGCCAGCCTTGGCGGCTTCGGGCGAGGAGTCGTCGGTGTATTCGAACATCCCGTGAACGCCGATGCGGGGGCGTGGCGACCCTATCACGCAGCGGCGTATGCGGCCCATCACCTGATCATTCCGATCTGGCAACCGCTCGTGCTGGCCGTCCTCGGTCTCGGATGGTCCCATGGTTTCCTGCGTGGGATGCGGTGGCGCGATCCCCGCGTCTGCCTTCTCTGTGGCCATCGCCTCTTGCCGACGGCGGGGGGAAGCTCCTGTGCCGAGCGCGGTCTGTTGCAGACAACCGCCACCATGCCGCGCGAGGGGCTCGCCATGCCAGCGAAGTGAGCCTGGGTGGCGGTGAAGCTCCCCCCGTCGGTCTGGGGTGTTGAACAGTCCGCGCCTCGGAACCGGATACGGCCTGGGATGGCAGGCTCTCGGATCGCCTGTCCGTGGTCCGGATTGCGCGTGTGCCTGTCCAGTTTGCTCCCTGTGCCTGTCCAATTTGCTCCCAACTCGCCCCTCGGGGGGGCGCTGGCCACCTTTTCCGACCACGAGGTCGGGATTGAACCGCCAAGCCTCGCCCGTTTGTGGCTGGGTCGAAATTGGACAGGCACTTTTCTCGTCAGAGGGGCGGGTGGCTGCCTACAGTCGGCCGCAACTGACGAACAAACCGATGGACTGGGGTCAAATCCCGCTTCTCTGGCGTGCGTTCAGAGAATGCGGATCTGGATTCTGCGAGCCGCGCTTTGCGATCCTCGCCCCCTCGGTCGCCGGTGCCCTTCCCCTCGACCTCCCTTCGAACACCCGATGGAACCGACGATCCTCTTCCCCCTCGCCGGCTATTGGTGGCTGTACGCCGGCTTCACGCTCTTTGTATTGGCGATGCTCGCCCTGGATCTGGGGGTCTTCCACCGGAAGGCCCATGAGGTCTCCTATCGCGAAGCCGCGACCTGGAGTGTCGTCTGGGTCGGCATGGCCCTACTCTTCAACGTTGCCCTCTGGCTCTATGCCTCGTGGCGGCTGCCTCAGCTCGACCCGGCACTCATTCAGGCGGCGGGCTTCGCCGACGCCCAGACTGCTGCGAGGGAAATCTCGTTTCAGTTCCTCACCGGGTACGTGGTCGAGAAGAGCCTCTCGATCGACAACATCTTTGTCATCGTGATGATCTTCTCGTACTTCGCGATTCCCGCGAAGTACCAGCACCGAGTGCTCTTCTACGGCATCGTCGGAGCCCTCGTCTTTCGAGCGATCTTCATCGCGTTGGGCTCGTGGCTCATGGCCATCGAGTGGGTCGTCTGGATCGCCGGCGGCTTCTTGGTGCTGACCGGCATCAAGATGCTCTTCGCCCCCGAGAAGGGCCTTGAACCGGAACGCAACCCGATCATGCGTCTGATGCGCCGGTTCGTCCCCATCACGAGCGAGTACGACGGTCAGCGCTTCTTCACTCGTCTTCCCGCAGCATCCGCCACGGGCCAGGGCGCTGGCATCCTGTACGCGACGCCGCTTCTGGTCGCACTGGTGTTCATTGAGTTCACCGACGTCGTCTTCGCGATCGACAGCGTTCCGGCGATTTTCGCCCTGACGAACGAACCGCTCATCGTCTTCACCTCCAACATCTTCGCGATCCTCGGACTGCGAGCGCTCTACTTCCTGCTTGCGGGCATGGTGGGGACCTTCCACCTGCTCAAGTTCGGATTGGGCCTCGTCCTTGTCTTCGTTGGGCTGAAGATGGTCTGGCTCAACCACGCGTTTGGCGGCAAGTTCCCGATCCTGTGGAGCCTGGGAATCATCGGTGGATTGATTTCGCTTTCGGTGATTCTGTCGCTGTTGTTCCCGCGGCGGGAAGCGAAGGCGATTGCACCTTCACCCCGCTTGTGAATCGCGGCACGCACCGAATCTGCATTCGATCCGCATCCATTCGGGTGAAGTCAAGGGTTCGTGATTGCGAAGGCTCTGGGCGACTGGTAGGTTCCGTGTGGGCCCACTGCATCGCCTTGGAGTCACATGATGAGAGATCTGATTGGGGTGGCCGGTTTGAGTACGGCCTCGGGTTCCATTCGGCGCTTCGTGAGCGTTGCGGTCCTCACCGCGGCGGCAACTCATGGCCTGACGCTCGCCAGTGCCCACGCCGGCGTCGCTTGGTATCAGGCAACGGCGATGCCCTTCGGCTGGGGCGTGTTTGAACCGTCCATCAGCGCCGATGGCCGCTTCGTCGCGTTTCGATCGGCTTTCAACCTCGTGGGCGAGAATCCCGACGTCAACTTCGAGATCTTTCTATTCGACAGCGTGACTGAGTCCTTCACCCAAGTGACTCACACGCCGAGTCTGTACGGCAACTTCGATCCGATGATCACGCCGGACGGCTCGGCCATCGTCTTCCGCTCGCTCTACAACTTTGTCGGCACCAATGGCGACAACTCGTTTGAGCTCTTCGAGTACACGGTGGCAACCGGCGCCTTCGCCCAGCGCACGTTCACCCCCGGCTCGGCGATCCTGGCGGCCCCGCGCATGAGCGGCGACGGAAGCCACGTCGTCTTTCTCTCCAACTTCGACGGGACGAATGATGTCATGCGGCTGAAGCGATCGACCGGGGCGATCGTTGGCGTGACGAACTTCCCTGCCGGCTGCACCGTGTCAACGCCGACGGTCAACGGTGATGGCACGTGCGTGGCCTTTCGTTCCAACCACAATCTCGATGGCCTCAATCCCGATTTGAGTCACGAGATCTGGCGATGGCACGAGGGCAGTGGCATCACGCTCGTGACCAACAGCCCCCAGATCGACGAGGCGCCCTCCATCGACGGCTCGGGCCGCTACGTCACGTTCATCTCCCGCGCCAACTACGCGGGCCTGAACCCAGGCTTCAGTCGGGAGATTTTCATCGCCGACACGATTCGTGGCGGGTTCGTCCAGGTGACCCCGTCAATTCAGGTTGGCAAGCACCTCGATCCGGTCATGAGTAACGACGGGGCATCAATTCTCTGGGAATCGGATCGCGATCTGGTTGGGACGAACCCCGACAAGAATCGCGAGCTCTTCCGCTACTCGGTCAGCCGCCACACGATCGAGCAGATGACGCAGACCATTGGGGGCGTCTCCATCGCCGCCCTGTCGGAGCAAGCAGCCACGAACTATGTAGCGATCGCGCTCGACGGAGTTCACTTCGGCTACCGAAACGAGCATGAACTTGACCCTCGAGCCGAAGATCCGGAACCGCAGGTGAACCTTGAGGTCTTCATCGCCACCGTCGACGCGGATCCGGTGCTCGGTGACTTGGACGGCGATGGCGTCGTGGGCAGCGTCGACTTGGCGATTTGCCTCGGGGCTTGGGGAACCTCCGATCCGTCGGCGGACCTGGACGGGGATGGCGTTGTCAATCTGCAAGACGTGTCGATCCTTCTAGGCGCCTGGTCCTGATCTGCTGTTGGGCTGCGACCGGTAACGGACCCGCTCGGAGTGTTGCGATCGGACCTTGGAACTGAACACGAAGAGGAAGTTCATTCCGATCCGAGCGTCCGCTCGACCCTGAGAGAAACTGTCAAGTACCATCGGATGGTCACGTGGATCCCATCCGCCATCAGCGCGTGTCCGAGCTTTTCGCCGAGGCTGTTGGCCTCGACGAAGCGGTCCGCCGCGCGTTTCTGGAGTCTCGCTGCGAAGGTGATCCCGGACTGGTCGAGGAGATCCTCTCCCTCCTTTCGCACCATCAGGCTCCCCAAGCCGTCGTCGGGACGGGGATCCTCAACATTGGAGCCTTGCTCGATACCGCTGCCCAAGCGGTCGACCCGGCCGATAGCGGCCCGAGCATGGGTTCGGCGCTCGCCAGCACCGGTCAGTACACCATTCTCCGCGTGTTGGGAGAGGGCGGCATGGGCACCGTGTACCTCGCCGAGCAGGATCGGCCGCGGCGTACCGTCGCCCTGAAGGTGATGCGCACGACCATCTCCGGGGCGAGCCGGATGCGCAAAAGGTTCGAGCTCGAGGCCGAGGTTCTCGGCCGACTCGAGCATCCCGGCATTGCCCGCATCTACGACGCGGGCGTCGCCTCGGTGACCACGCCCGAGGGCACCGCCACGGTGCCATATTTCGCGATGGAGTACGTCGACGGGTTTCCGCTGGTCGAATTCTGCGAACGGAACAAGCTTGGCACGCGTGACCGGATGGCCCTGATGGCCCAAGTCGCCGACGCGGTGGCCATGGCCCATCGCCATGGGATCGTGCATCGCGACCTGAAGCCGGCCAATGTCCTCGTGGATGCGAAGCGCATCGTCAAGGTTCTCGATTTCGGCGTGGCCCGGGCGACCGACAGCGACCTCGCGCTGACCACGGTTCAGACCGATGTCGGGCAACTCATTGGCACGCTCGGCTACATGAGCCCAGAGCAAATCGCCGGCGATCCAAGCAAGGTCGGCGTTCGAACCGACGTCTACGCCCTCGGGGCGATCACCTACGAGTTGCTGGCGAGCCGGCCGATGGTCGACGCCCGCAAGCACACCGTTGCCCAGGTCGCGAAGATCATCCAGGACGAGGATCCGCCGTCGCTCAGCACCTTCGGCAGGGTCTTCCGGGGCGACCTCGAAACCATCGTCTCCAAAGCGATTGAGAAGGATCCGACCCGTCGGTACGCCGATGCGGCCGAGTTTGCCGCCGACGTTCGCCGCTATCTTCGCGATGAGCCGATCATCGCGAGGCCGGCCACGACCTTCTACCAGATTGGCAAATTCGCCCGGCGCAACCGGGCTCTTGTTGGCGGCGTCATCGCCACTCTGATCGTGCTCGCGGCGGGGCTCGTCGGCACCACGATCGGATGGCTTCAGGCGACCGAGGCGACTCGCCTGGCGAAAGAACGCCAAGGCGAAGCGGAGCGGGCGACGACGCTCGCCGAACGTCGGCGCGAGGAGGCCGTCGCCGCCCAAGCCCGGGCCGACAACCGCTTCGGCCAGCTTCGCAAGCTCGCCCGGACCTTCATCTACGACTTCCACGACATGGTCGCCGACCTGCCTGGTTCGCTTGAGGCCCGCAAGAAGCTGGTGACGAGTGCGCTGGAGTATCTCGATGGGCTTGCCAAGGAAGCCACCGACGACATTGAGCTTCAGAACGAGCTCTCCGAAGGGTACCTCCGCGTCGGCCAGGTCCAGGGCTACGGGTCGAAACAGAACCTCGGTGATCACGCCGCGGCCATGGCGAGCTTTCGACGGGCGTTGGACGTCCGTCAAGCCGCGCTGGCCACGCATCCCGACCACGTCCGGACGCTCGACGGGATCTGCATCATTCGAAACCACATCGCCAACCTCACGCTCTCGCAAGGCAAGCATGAGGAGGCGCTTGCGGAGTTCAAGCTGGTCCTCGAGGATCGCAAGAAGCTCGCAGTCATCGAGCCGAATGACACGCGATTCAAGCGGGCCATCGGCGTCGGACACCAGTGGATCGGCAACACGTATCGAGCGATGGCTGGCCTGGTCGGCGATGAGTTGGAGAAGACCCCCGAGGATGCCGAGCGGTTGAAGGCGAAGGAGCGAGATCTGCTCGACCAGGCATTCGAGCACTACAAGGCCCACCTCGATACGGCGCTCGCCCTCGAGGGTAAGGAACCGCTGGTCGAGCGGGACATCCCGGTCGCCTACGAGAAGCTCGGCGACGTCTACATGGACCGCAAGGAGCATGACGCGGCGATGGGTGAGTACGTGAAGGCGCTTGAACGGCGAGAGGGGCGCTACAAAGCCAATCCCAACAACGCGGAGGCCCGCAGCGACCTCCTCGCCTCGTCGGCAAAGACCGGCTACGCCCTCCTCAACCTCACCCGCCTCGACGAATCACGAGTCCATCTCGAGCGGGCCCTCGAACTCTCGGAACTCTCGGTGCGCGAGCAGCCTGACGACGCCTTCGCCAAGATCAACCTCTTCGTTACCTACAACCGGCTCGGACAGCTTTATTCATCGATGGCTCAACGGGCCCAACGGACGGGCAGGCCGATCGAGGAACAGAAGGAGTTCGCCGCGAAGGGTCTTGACGCCGCCATGCTTGGCAAGAAGGTCCTGAGCGACCTCGACGCCGCGGGGAAGCTTGACGCTTCGAAGAAGGCGTGGTTCGGTCCCACCGAGGAGCTCATCGAGGCATGCACGAAGGTGCGCGACGCGATCGACTCAGGGAAGCCGGTGCCCGAGGAGTCGGACGCGGCTCAGAACTAGGCGGAGAGCTCGCGCGAAAGCCACGCCTTCGCGACGACCCAATCGGCCGCAACGGTGGACTGGGCGACGCCGATGACGACGGCCGTCTCTTCAAGTGACAATCCGCCGAAGTAGCGCAATTCAACGACGCGGGCCTGACGCGGATGAAGCGAGGCGAGCTTTTGAAGCGCGTCCTCGAGAGCCAAGAGGTCGACCTCGTTGCGTCCCTCCTCGGCGGCGAGGCTGTCGTGCAGTGCGGTTCGCTGCCGGTCCCCGCCGCGCTTCTCGGCATTCACCTTGCGGGCGTGATCGACCAGAATCAGGCGGATCGTATTGGCGGCGACGCCCAGAAAGTGGGCCCGCCCCTTCCAGTCGAATCGCGACTGGTCGACCAGGCGAAGATACGCCTCGTGCACCAGGGCGGTGGGCTGCAAGGTGTGGTCATGCCGCTCCTGCCGCATCCGGCGCACGGCGATTGCCTTGAGCTCGTCATACACGAGCGGCAGAAGGAGATCCGCTGCTCGCGAGTCACCCTTGTTGATCGCATCAAGAATGCGGGTTGCTTCGGAGGAGGTCTCGGACATTGCAGCGGATGGTAGCCGCTGCTCCCGACCGGTCAGGTCCAGGCGGCGAGAAGGAGGGGAAGATGGATCGCAAGCACTGCCGAGCGGCAGCCTTTCGGGGGGCGATCCAGGACTGGGAGGCTTCCCGAGCCCGTTTCGGCAAGATGCCCGATTCCGGGCCAGTAGCATGCTGACATGCATCGATTCGATCGACGTCGGTTCATTGCCCTCGGCGCCGCCTCCGTCGCGTCGCTTCTCGCCCCGTGGGGTTGCGCCACGTCGCGCGAGCGGGTCGCGACCCGCACCGCCCGGCGCGTCGCGAAAGGGGACCGCCTACGTTTGGCGATCATTGGCGTCGCCAACCAAGGGGGAGCGAACCTCGATGCGGTGAAGGACGAGGAAATCGTCGCCCTTTGCGATGTCGACGCGACCTACCTTGACGCCGTCGGTTCGCGGTTCCCGCAGGCTCTCCGATTCCGCGACGGGCGCGAACTCCTGACCAACGACAAACTCGACCTGGACGGTGTTGTCATTTCAACGCCTGACCACACTCATGCCCCGCTGGCGGCGATGGCGCTTCGCTCGGGCATCGCCACGTATGTCGAAAAGCCGCTGACCCATACCATCGATGAGTGTCGCACGCTGGCGAAGCTGGCCCGCGACAATGGATGCGTGACGCAGATGGGAACGCTCATCCACGCGGGAAGAAACTACCGCCGCGTCGTCGAGGCGATCCGCGGCGGCGTGATCGGCCGTGTGACCCAGGTTGACACGTGGTGCCCGAAGAGTTGGTGCTGTGGCAAACTGACTCCCGGGGCGGCCGCCCCGGCCACCTTGGACTGGAACCTCTGGCAAGGTCCGACCCAGCCGACAGACTATGTGGAAGGGATTCACCCGGCCAACTGGCGAAGCCATTGGCGATACGGCACCGGCACGCTCGGCGACATGGGATGCCACATTCTCGATCTTCCGATGTGGGCGCTCGGTCTCGATGACCCGAAGTGGAGCCGATGCGAGATCTACACCGAGGGTCCGCCGCTGGACGCGGTGGGTTGCCCGCCGTGGCTTGAGGTGAGTTGGGCCTTTCCGCAGCCAGGTTCCGATCCGCTCATCCTGCGATGGTTCGATGGCGGACGCGTTCCGCCGCTCGTGCAGGAGCTTGGGGCCAAGGACCGTCAGGACTATTTCGGCCGCTACATGGTCTGCTTCCAAGGGACGCGCGGCTTCCTCATGGCCAACTACGGTGAGTTCGCGGTCCTTCAGGTTCCGGACGCGCCGACGGTCGCCCGCTCGATTCCCGATTCGCCCGGGCATCATCGCGAATGGCTCGATGGCATTCGCACCGGCCGGGCGGAAGGCGAGGGCTCGCCTCTCTGTCGCTTCTCCTATGCGACGGCGCTGACGGAACTCGTCCTCAGCGGAACAATCGCCTATCGAATCGGTCGCCCGCTTACTTGGGATCGGCGCCGGCCGATCGCCGCCTTCGATGCCGATGTTCGCGGCCTTTGCACCGCGACCTATCGGGAAGGTTGGCGCCTGTAGCGCAGCGGTATGAAAAACCTCCGCGACGCAGGGCAGGCCTTGGTCGCGGAGGGAACAGTGGACGCAGCGTTCGTCGGTCGGTTCACGCCACTTACGGGCACTCGCCCCATGCGCCGAGCAGGACCGAGAGGTCAGCCGCGTTGGTGGTGTTGTCACCGGTCAGGTCGTAGGTCGACGTTCCCCATGCGCCCAGCAGGATGGCGATGTCGGATGCGTTCACCATGAGGTCGTCGTTGAGGTCACCGAGGCAACCCGGGTCGGGCGGCAGGACCGAAGCCCACGTCGTGCCGACGCGGATCTCGTCGGTCGTGAAGCCGCCACCGTTGTCGAGCTTCAGGCTGGTCGGCAGGGTCGAGATCATGCCTAGGCCATACTGGGCAAGAGCGAACGATGGCTCTGCCTGCCCGATCGTGGGATTCAGATAGAGCTTGTAGCTGGAGCCGGCACCGGGCGAGTTCTTCGAGATCTTTACCACGACCAGCGTGGTCTCACCTTCGATGAGAGGTGCATTGGAGATGTCCCCAAGCCCTTCGCTGACCATGAGGCCGTAGCTGTACATGCCCAGCGGCGACCCAACCGTCATCGCGAAGGGATAGTTGCCGAACTCAAGGCCGCCCCAGATGCCGTAGCCAGCATCCGCACGAAGGAGGAAGGAGACATAGATGGCATTGGTGCCCAGCGGCGGCGTGGGATACGCGCGGTAGTAGCTGCACATCGGAAACACGCCCTCGCCCACTGCGGTGACGGCGCCGCCCGGGGTCGTGTCAAGTCCCGGGTACGTCAGGCCGTCGCCGGTGATGCTGGTGATGGCGTCGTAGGTCGAATCCAGCCAGGCGCTGGTCCATCCCGTGCCACCGGTTGAGCCATGGAGGTCGGCCAAGGGGCCGTTCCCGAAACCGTCATATGCAAGAAGTTGGGCGGACGCGAGCGAGGTGCAAGCACAACCTGCGCTCAGCGCGAGTGTCGCAAGGAGTGATCTGGTCGTCATGAAGAAGCCTCCGGGAGCGAGAGACATCTCGGGGTGAGAGGTCCCCGCGATCCCAAAGTACATCCTGAGCCTCCGCTGATACGGCCGGAGGCACGAAGCACGTGCCGTCGCGACTACCGACGACGAGTCGCTTTCTCTTCCTGTCCCTCGCTTGGCGTCAGCTCCATGCCCCAAGGAGCACGGCCAGGTCGTTTGCGTCAACATGACCATCGCCATCAAAATCAGCAGAGCACCGCCGGCAGGGACCCCACGCGCCAAGCAGGATCGACAGGTCGGTGGCGCTGACGGCCCCGTCACCATCCAAATCGCCGATGACGCCGCTTGCCAGGCCTTCCGGCACCGGCAGCGAGACGACCTCGGTCGCGTTCGAGCGGAAGTGTGTCAGGGTTACCGTTCCTGTGACCGGGGGCCGAGCGCTGATGAGGCTGAAGGTGTAGGTCGTGCCCCACCGCACAGCGTTCGCGTTCGGGTCGACATCGAAGGCGGGGGTCGACCAGGTGAGCGCATCGCTGGAAACGATGGCGTTCCACGGCTCGTTGCTGGTGACCTCACCGGAGTGGGCGAGCGGGGCGTGGAACTCGATCGACTGGAAGTCAACGTCGTTGCCGCGCGGGATCGAGAGCGCCCTGATCGCCTCGTGCGAGTCGACGTTTTCGATCGCGTAGTCGTATCGCCAACCGCCTCCCGGCAGGGCGAAGGCGTTGCCGCCAACGATGACGCGGCCGTCCCTCGGGAGGTCGAGGGCGACGAGCGTCACGCCCGGCACCACGCTGGCCCACCACTCGATGGCGGTCGATCCCTCTTCCGAAGGGCCGCTTGCCAGGGGCGTGCCGAGCATCGACGCGGTGGTGACCTTGCGGGTGACACAGCGAGCGACCGGATCGCCAGCGCTTGGGTGAAGCGTCACGAGTTCAAACGCGAAGAGTGCATTCGGGTGGGCGGCCGGATCAACATCAGCGACAGCGGTGCGGCATCGTCGGTCAAGGAGCGATGTCGAAGGCGGGTTTGAGAAGGGAAAGGAGAAGTAGCCTGTGGCCGCGTTCGCGTCGGAACGCCTCGACATGTTCGATTGCAGCCCGAGCGAGGTGCCGGTCGAGTTTGTCGAACAACCAACACCTAACGCCGGAGGGCAGCCGGCGCCCGCGGGGATGCACTCTGCACAGACCGCGCCTTGCAAGGCGCAGAACTGGTGGGTGGCCCACGACGCCCCAAGATGCCGAAGTGCCCCATTCTCGATGCGAACCAGGTTCAGGGCCGAGATCGGGTGCTGATTCGTTCCGAACTCCCAAGCGGCGTTCGCGTCGCCAAGGTTGCACCACGTCGCGCCTGCCGAATAAGCCTTCTCGCCATCCGTGATGGCGTATCCGACGAAGGAACTCACCTCGTGGGCGACGATCTCAGGATCGGCTGACACGACGAAGGAGATGAGGATCGATGCGGTCAGGGGCATGGGACCTCCAGGTGAGTTCATGCTCCCTTAGCATCCCAGTGCGCCATGCCGATGCAAAGGGGTGACCGCTGAAACGGTTAGGCGTTCTTCCAGCCGTACTCGAGTACCCGATGGTCAAACGACCCGTCCGGGTGAAGGTCGATCAGGGCATAGCTCGGCGGCGCGTGGTTTGCGTTGGCCTTCCACCAACCGCCGCAGACAGCTCCGTCACAGCAATAGGTGATGCCGTGGGCCTCGCAGCGGTCGATCTGGTGAAGGTGGCCCGAGAGAACAAGCTTGACCCGGCCGCTCTTGCGAAACACCTGATGCAACGAGGCCCCGTCGAGATGGAGCAGTCCGCCCGAGACCTGGTTGACGTTGTCCGCGGTCGCAAGATCCTTGCCTGACATGGCGGGCGAGATGCTCATGATCGGAGCGTGGGCGACGACGACCGTCGGGAGCGAGGTGGCGGCGAGGTCCTGATCAAGCCATGCTCGTTGAGCTTCGTTTAGGCGAGCGAGGTAGCCGCAACCGCTCTTCGGATCGGGCGAAATCGAATTGAGCACGATGAAGTGCCAACCGGCGCGATCGAAACTCCGCCACTCGCTTCCAAGCTTGAGTTGAGCGCGAGCGAGCCCCGTTCCGTATTCAGCCTCGTCGCCACGTGACCCGCATTTGGCGGTGCACCATCCCCAGACATCGTGGTTGCCGAGGCAATGCTCGACTGGAATGCGGCAGCGTTCCTTGAGGATCCGGTTGAAGAGATCCCAACGGTCGCGAGCTTCGCCAAGCGAGGTCTCGGAGCTGTCGAAGACGAGATCGCCGCCCGTGAGGATCATCTCCGCGGCCTGCCCCTTGGCCTGCACATGATCGAGGGCCGCTGCGAAGCCTTCGGGGGCGCGACGCTCAGCGAAACAATGAACGTCGGTGAAGTGGGCGAAGCGAAAGGGGCGTAGCCGGTCGGGAGGCGGCGCGGTCAGTGATTGCGCCAACGGGCCGGCCCCTTGCAATAGGCCAGAGGAACCGGCGGCGGCGGTGGCGGCAAGCACTCCCACAAACGAACGGCGAGCCAGACTCGGATCCATGGCGGCATCGTACCGACTCGATCTGTCGATCCGACGACGTCGATCGGTACACTTCGATGCATGCCCTTGCCTTCCACCTTCCACCCGCGATCGTTGCGTTTCCTTGTCCGTCTCGCGTGCGGCGTGTTCATGGGAAGCGTTGTGGCGGTGGCCGGCGCCCAGGTGCAGGCGCCGCCGGTCGAACCGGCGCCGCCATCGGAGTCGGCGAAGTCGGCGTCGGCTGAAAAGGGCCCCGCGAAGTATCTCCGCGTCGTCGAGGACAAGGACGGTGTACTGACCCTGGAGCTGGCCACGAGGGCTTTTCGCCGGGCTGACGGAACGGGGCCCACCGTTCACCTGGTGAGCGCCGTACACATCGGCGACAAGTCGTTCTACGAGGAGCGGCAGGCCGAGCTGGACCGTTGCGATGTCGTCCTGTTCGAGGGGGTGAAGGCTGCAGGCATGTTGGAGATCGACGCCGCGCTTGACGACGCGGCGAAGGCCGAAGCCACCCGAAAGCGACTGGCGTTCATGGCCACGCTGGCCCTGTCTGCCCGCCAGCGGAGCGGAGCCTTTGCCAAGGATCTTGCCGGACTCGCCGCTGATGCGGGGCGTTTCCGTCGGGTGGTCGAGCAGCTTGGCTCGGATGGCTGGCGCCGGCCCTTGACGCTGTCGGTGGTTGAGGTGCCGGAAACGCTGCCGTCGCCGCCGCCATCACCAGAAGTCAAAGCCGAGCGACGTCCGGCGAGGCAATGTGCCCGCTTCGTTTCCCTCGGCTCGGACGGCAAGCCCGGTGGGGAGGGGCATGCTGCCGACATCGTGATCGACAGCGAACCCGTCTCCGTTGAAGCCGCGGCCCGCGGCGCCGAAGGGAATATCCAAAGCAAGTTGGCGAAGGCCTTGGGGGTTCGATTCCAGTTGGACGAGATGGATTCCTCGAAGCCGCAATGGCGCAACAGCGATATCGACGTCGACACGCTGCGGGAGTTGCTCGAGAAGGCCGGCCCGAATGCGGGGATGCTCCTGCGGCTTCTCGAGGGGCGCTCCTTCGAGGCGAGGATCGCAGGGATGCTCATCTCGCTGATTGGAGTCTCCCAGACGCTGAGCACCGCGGTGAAAGTCGTTCTCCTGGACCAGCTCGCCAACGCCGACGAGATGATGGCGTCGGTGGAAGGTCTTGAGGCGATGGAGCAGGTCATCATCGAGGATCGCAACCGGATCGTTCTCGAGGACCTCAAGCGAATCATGGAGCACGAGCCGAACGTGAAGACCGTGGCGATCTTTTATGGGGCCGGACACATGGCATCGATGGAGCGCTGCATGGTGAACGAGTTCGGATTTCGGCCCGAGGGAGATACTTGGACCGCTGCCATGAGGGTTGATCCGCGAGCAGCCGGCCTGACCAAGAGTCAGGTGCAGTCCATGCGGGAATGGATGACGCGATCGATCCGACAGCAATCGAAGCGGCGGTGACGGGCAGCACCGAGGTTGGCATCACACGTTCCACTCACGCGTGGCGCGATTGTTGAAAAAGCCGAAGGCAGTTTTCGAATATCTCGTCCAGTAGGACGCAACCCTACGAAACGCGGGACGGTAGGAGTCGCAGCTTGCGGGACGGTGTGTGGGGGTGGGGGCCTCACGCAGCCATCGGGATCGCCTTCGGGCGATGTCCGGTGAGCGTATGAAAGACTCAAACGCACAACGAGGATCTCGGATGAGTGTCATCCGAAGGCAACCTCGTTCGCTATGGGCCTTGAGATACGACAACGGTTTCGGTCGGCGGTTGCCAAAGGTTGACGTCCAATGAACGTCAAGCATGGCGGTCGCATGGACCTCGGAAACCGAACAGCAGGGCGTCGCAACGGGGCGGCGCGATCGGTGCGCAAACGAACCGTTAGGGAGCCAGTGAATGATCCACTCATAGTGAATTCTCCCCAAGCCTTCGCAACCGTCCGTAAGCGAATGCGAAGGTGACCGACGGAAGGCCGACGGCGCAGCAGCGCCGCCTCTCCCCACACCTCTCACCTCATGTCACGGCAGGTTCGGCCCCTCTTACGTTGAGGGCTTGCCGCCACTCGAACTTCAGGCGCCGATGTGCGGCGCATGGCACCCGGGTCCACACACTCCCGATCGTGCCACGCCTGAGTGTCGGGGGATCGCAGCACACCACGCAATGCCGGCCCATGCCGGCCGAATCGGCCCCATCCCTGGGGTTCGGGTTTCGATGCGACTCGGCTTCCGCGCACGCGGATGCCGTCGCTGTCACTCGCGGTCCCACACGCCGCGGAAAGGAAAGTCATGCAAGGGACAACATCAGGTCGGACCGGTTTCGGACAGAGCTCGTTCAGTCGCACTCGTGTGCAGGGGGGCTTCACGATCGTGGAGCTGCTCGTCGTCGTGTCGATCATCGCCCTTCTCATTGCAATCCTCCTTCCGGCAATCGGAAAGGCCCGCGACGCGGCCCTTGTGACGCAGAGCCTCGCCAATCTCCGCAACCTGAGCGCCGCGAATGCCGCGTACGGTGCGGATTGGTCGGACCGCCAGTTCACCGCGATTCCGGATGACGCGGGCCTGGTGGCTGGCAACTGTGGAACCTATCTCTCGACGGTCGCCTGCCCGCCCCAGCAACTTCTCGGTTGGTCAACCCAAGGTTCGGCTTCGATCATGTGGGGCTACTTCCTTGGCTCCACCGGACTCTGCGCCCAATACGCCTACACAGGGAACTGCGGCAACTGGTCGACCTACAAGCCGATCGAGTTCACCGGTGTCAACCAGGGTTTCGGGTCCTTCCGCATGCCGAACGTGAAGGCCTTCGCCAGCTACGTCGGCAACCGCTTCTACGATCCGGTCTTCTGGGCGCCGAAGGACAAGCAGAACCTGGCCATCGCCGAGAAGTACTTCAGCCTCGCCGATCAGTTCGCATCTGAGAACTCAGAGATCTCTTACTCGACCTATTGCTGGAGCCCCGCGGCGATGTACGCCCCGGACGTCATGTCCAGCACGTATGGCTTCAAGAACCCCAACAGCCTGCCGGCGGGCTATCGCTCGCCCGCGGTCGGTATGGCGACTTACCCGGATCTGAAGACGCGCATGCTCGAGCACCAGTGGCTTCAGAACACCGAGTCGACGATCAACCCCAACTTCGCCGGCGGCCTTGAGCCCTGGTACTTCAACCACGGCTACAACAGCGCACCGGCGACGCTCTTCTTTGACGGACACGTGGCCATGATGGGTGTCACCGATGCGATGGAGGCGGATGTGCGTGTGAAGCAAACCGCCCCGGCGACCGCTGTCGAGAAGGGCCTCTGGCATCGCGGCACGACCTTCGGCGCGAACGGCTACTTCGGCGCACAGAGCTACGACTTCTACGTCGATACTTCCTACCACATCCTCACGGCCGACGGCATTCAAGGTCGTGATACCGCTGGCGGGAAGTAAACCAGACGCAACGGCCGAACCTGTCCATCGATGCGTCCTCATCGCTGGGTCAACTGTGGGGTTCGGTCGAGGCGACCGCGATTCAAGAACTCCGTTCGCTGCATGGCTCTGCGAGGGGCCTGAACGGACACCCGGATCGCGCGGAATCAGCCGGACTCGTCCTCTCCCGAAGAGGGAAAGACGGGTCCGGCTTTTCCTTTGGTCAAGAAAAGGCCCCGACCCACCAAAAGGCGTGGGCCGGGGCACGAGCGTGTCAAAGGTTTGGGTTCAGCTCCAGGAGCCGAGGAGGATCGCGAGATCCGTTTGTCCGACCGAGCCGTTTCCGTCAAAGTCGGCGCCGCTGTTCGTGGCTTGGCCCCACTGTCCGAGGAACAGTGCGAGATCGACGGCATTCACGACGCCGTCGGCGTTCATGTCCGGCGAGTACGAGAGGCCGCCGAAGAGGGCGAATGCCCGGGCCGCTGCGTTCGCTCCGGCGACCGCGCCGGTAATGCGAGCGGGCAGATCGTCGGCGCGCGGGTGGATGCCGCCGTAGATACGGGAGATGGCCGCCTCGTCGGCAGCGTCGTAATAGGTGGCCCACTGGAGCTTGACCGGAGCGCTTGGCCCATGCTCAAACTTGAGCCAGCCGGCCGGCACGACGCGCTCGGCGAATCCGCCCGGGAAGTACGGGCTGCCGGTGTACTGGGTCAGAGCCTCAGCGGTTGCTCGGCTGAAGGTCGAGTGGCCGGAGGTATAGCCGGGGAAGGGCGGCGTCACGAAGTTGGAGGCCTGGTAGGGCATCCAGCGCTCGGAGAGTTCCCAGCCCACGCCGTAGGTCTGGTTCTGCGAGGTGTCCGGCCCGAGCGTGGTCGCCGTCAGGTAGATCCCGACGCTTCCGCTCTTCCGGCGGAGACCGACGGCGTCGACGACGGACGTCCACGGTGTGACGTCGATGATGCCGTCATCGAACCAGTCCAGCTCCTGACCGGTGTATCCGGTGAACCCGCTGACGATTGCGTGGGTGCAGTTGCCGATTTGTCGGAGCGTGAAATGCTGGGTCGAGTCGGCGGTGCCAAGCGAGAAGTTGGACTTCGCAACCACCGCGATGCCGTCCGGCCCGAGGTTGATGCCGTTCAGGCTGATGGCATTCTGGATGCGGCCCTGCGAGTCGGGCACCTTGGTCTGGACCTCGTCACCGATGACGATGTAGGTGAGACCATCGAGCGACGCGTTCGCCGGTCCGGAGATCTCGATGTATTGGTCAACATCATTGCCCGGCTGGTCGAGGCGCACCTCGTTGATCTGGATGCCGCGGGGCAGGCGCGACTGACCAGGATTGATCGTGCCGGCCGAGTCATCGACGTTGGTGTCAAAGGCACCGATCTTCCACGTGCCGCCCTTGCCCCGATAGATGTGGCCGGGGAGCGGGCCGGTGGTGGTCGAGCCGGTCGTTGTGCCGGCGTTGAACCCGCCGAGCCAACTCCTCACCGCGATGGCGTTGACGAAGCTGTTCGTGCCGATCGGTTCGCCGGTCAGGGCGTCGTAGACGAGCTCCGGGAAGTCCTCGAACTTGCCGCCCGGAGCGATCTCCTCGGCGGTGACGAGTTCGATGAGGCCCGGAATGAGCGGAAGTCCGGCCGCGTTGTAGTGCGGAAGCTGCGGATCGGTCGACTGGCCCAGCCCACCGAGGTAACGCACAAAGGAGATCGGGCGAGCCGAGTCGTAGTAGCCCTTCATGCCCCAAGCGACGATGGCGGCGTCGTGGGCGGCGCCGGCGATCGTGATGTACATCTTCGCATCCCACTGAAGCCGATCGACCTCGGGGCCGACGCCACCGATGCGATACTCCATGTTGGGATCGTCGGAGACTTCGTTGCCGACGACATGCCAGTGCCCGGGAGGGGTCTCGGAGTCGGGGCCGTCTGCCCACCACTCGGCGAGGATCCGGTAGTAGTCGGCCGCGACAACGATGTTGTCCTCATACGGGGCGTTGGTGACGGGGTTCACCGGATAGCCCTGCTGCGTGTACGTTCCCAGCGGCGAGTTGTGATAGACGTTGAGACCCGTGTTGACGGTCGCAGGGCTGCTCGGATCGAGCGTGACACTTGCCTCGATCATGTTGACGGCGTCAGCGATGTGCGTCGGCTGGCCAATCGAGGGTGGTGGCCCCTGGTCGAGGTACAGGTTGTTCGCCAGGCTCCGGTCGGCCTGAGTCAGGCCGAAGGGCTTGACGCCGTTCCAGTGCGGGCAGATCGCCGACTGGATCGAAGCGCCGACGATTTCGCCGTTCTGAAGCACCAGGAAGTCGAACGCCAGCGGCTGCCAGCGGTTCGGGTTGTTCATGATGCAGCCGGGGATCTTGAACGGCAGCGACGGATTCACCGGGACGTAGCCATTGTTTGGGGCGTAGTTCCCCTGCTCGTTGGAGCCGTCGACGAGCCCGGCCGCGAGGATCACGGACGCGATTCGGTTGCCGATCGCGGCGGGGGTGTTGCCC
>JAEUIU010000050.1 GCA_016795065.1 Phycisphaerae bacterium | reverse complement strand
GGGAGTTACCGACGCCCTCGCGGAAACGCGAGGGCGTTTTGGTTTACGGGTCGGGCGATTTGGACGCCTCGGGGCGTGGCCGGGAGGACGCGCGGAATGTCCCGTCCGGACGGGGGTTTCCGACGCCGGGGCGGGAACCCGCCCCGCCCGCCGCGATCTCGGTCTTGAAGCCGAATCTCGGGGTCCGACGGCAACTCCCACGGTTGCTCTCGCCCCACCGGCGGCAACCCTCTCAAACTCTCGCGCTCTCTGGTTGACGCCCCCCGCGAGGTAAACAGGAGGGTTGCTCTCGGGGGCCTTTCCCGGTCGTCAGTGCGCGTCGAACCACGGATGAGCCAGTGACCCCGATACCGAGCAGGAACCACCGCGCGCCAGTTCGTCGCTCGATGTCGTCGAGGGAGTGCGCGCGGGCTCGATACGATCCTTTGCATGACGATCAGTGAGACAACACCCGGATCAGGTTCCACGTCGCCCCGCGTGACTTGGTGGCAGCGCAATGCGGGACGAGTCTGGCTCATGGCCCGGATAGCGGGTGTGGTCGCCGTCATTGGGCTTGCGGCGTGGTGGACGCTTCTTTCGCCTGTCGCCGTATCGACGCACACCGTCGCCCGAGGGCAGGTGCTGGCGGAGGTGCTCGGCACGGGCACGCTCGAGGCCCGGGCGAGCGCGATCGTCGGGCCAAAGATACCTGGCCTGATCGTCAAGATCACTGTTGACCAAGGAGATCACGTCAAGGCTGGCGACACGCTCATCGCACTTGAGGACACCGACGTTCGACAGCAGGTCGCGGTCGCGGAGGCCGATGTTGCTGCGGCAGCCGCGAGCGTCGAGCGGCTTCAAGCCGATCGGCGGCGGGCCGAGGCGGTGCTGTCGCAGGCACGACTGACGCACGAGCGGCAGGTGCAGGCGGCGGCCTCGAACGCCTCCTCACGACAGGAACTCGACAAGGCGGCCGAAGCACTTGCCGTGGCAGAGGCTGAACTCGCGCGGTCTGGTGCCGCGATCCGTGAGGGACAACAGCGACTCACGGCGGCCGAGCGCGCATTGGACTACCAGCGGGCGCGGTTGCACGACACCACAATTGAGGCTCCATTCGACGCCCTGATCGTGCGGCGCGACCGCGACGTGGGCGACGTTGTGACGGCGGGTTCGTCGGTGCTGCAGCTCGTCTCGCCCAACGAGATGTGGATCTCGGCATGGGTCGACGAGACGGAGTTGGCCCGGCTGGCCGACCAGCAGCGGGCGCGCGTGGTCTTCCGTTCTGAGCCGGACATGGAGTACGAGGGCGTGGTGGCGCGTGTCGGACGTGAGGCAGATCGTGAGACCCGCGAGATCGTGGTCGACGTGCGCGTCGAACGGCTGCCCGCGAACTGGGCCGTGGGGCAACGTGCCGAGGTCTTTATCCGTGTCGATCGCCGCGAAGATGTGGTCATTGTTCCAGCGTCACTTGTGCTTGTGCGGAACGGGCGATCGGGCGTGATGATCGACGAGGGTGGAACGGCCCGCTGGCGTGAGATCTCCATCGGTTTGCGCGGACGCGAGGATGTCGAAGTGACCAGCGGGCTGGCGCCCGGCGATGTGGTCGTGAGCCCGGCGACGCCGACCGCAGACCCGCTTCGAGATGGTCGGAGGATCACCCCGGAATGAACCTCGCTGTTCGTGATATCCGGCACAGCCTCGGGCGTTTCGTCCTCACGACGCTCGGCGTGGGGATGCTCCTCATGGTCGTGATGGGCATGGGGGGCATCTATCGGGGGTTGGTGGACGATGCGCTCGTGGTCACGCGCGGAGTCGGGGCAGACCTCTGGGTTGTGCAGCGTGACACACGCGGGCCCTTCGCCGAGGTTTCTCGGCTTCCGCGCAGCCTGGTGGATCGCGTCGCCGCCGTTCCTGGGGTCACCGATGCCCGCGAGTTTGTGTTCCACACCATCCAACGCGAGCACCGCGGCAAGCCCTTGCGGATGGGCGTGCTCGGGCTCGGCTGGCCTACCGACAAGGGCGAGGGCCTGCCGCTGATCGCTGGTCGTCCGCTGGCGCAGAATCACTTCGAGATGATCGCCGACGAGTCCCTGGGATTGGGACTTGGAGAACGACTCCGCCTCGGAAAGGACACGTACACGGTCGTCGGGCTCACTCGCTGGCTGGTGGCCTCGGGTGGTGACGGGATCGCGTGCTTCACCAGCCGCGATGCGCAGGCGATCCAGTTCGACGAGCCCGGCGAGTCGATCCGGTTGGAGCGAGAGGCCCGGCGCGCCCGCGCGGACGAGATCGACTTCGGCCGCACGCAGCCGGGGGTGTTGGACCGCGCCTCCGGCCCCGCGCAGAATCTCGCGGCGCTCCCGGGCCCGGCTATCAGCGCTGTGATCGCGCGCCTGATGCCGGGTACCGACGCCACCAAAGTGCAGCGGTCCATGAGCGGGTGGAGCGACGTGACTACCTACACCGGCCCGCAGCAGGAAGGACTGCTGCTCAAGGGGAGCGTGGATCGTGCCCGCCGCCAGATCCTGCTCTTTCGTGTTCTGCTGACGATCATCTCGGCGGTGATCATGGCTCTCATCATCTACACCCTCACGCTCGACAAGCTCCACCCTATCGCCCTGCTGAAACTCATCGGCGCACCGACGCATGTCATTGTCGGGCTCATCCTCCAGCAGTCGCTGATCATGGGCTTGCTCGCGTATGGCGTGGGATACCTGATCGGAACCCGCCTCTTTCCGCTCTTTCCCCGGCGCGTACTCGTAACCAACGATGACTTGCTTCGGCTGGCCGGCATCGTGCTCGTAATCTCGGTGCTCGCGAGCCTCCTCGGGATCTGGAAGGCGATGCGCGTCGCACCGAATGAGGCGATCGGCTGACTCTTTGCAAGGAGATCGAGAACGGCATGACCGACCCACTGGCCCTGGAAACAAGCGGGCTCACCAAGGTGTACGGCCACGGGCACACCGAGGTGGTGGCGTTGCGCGATGCGTCGATGCGCGTCCGGCGCGGTGAAGTCGTCGCGCTCCTTGGTCCCAGTGGCGCTGGCAAGTCCACCTTCCTGCTCTGTGTGGGGCTCATCAACCCGCCAACCCGCGGCACGGTGACCATCGGCGGCCAACTGATGCAGGACGGCCCGCGTTCGCTGGGCGACCTCCGCCGCTTTCGCCGGGAGCACATCGGCTTTGTTTTCCAGAAATCTAACCTGATCCCGTTCCTCAGCGCGATTGAAAATGTCCAAGTGGTGGGCGAACTGATCGGTCGCCCGACTTCGGTGGCCAGACGCCGCGCCAAAGAACTGCTCGACGCCCTCGGGGTAGGAAAGCGGGCGTTCAACATGCCGACACAACTCTCCGGGGGCGAGCAGCAGCGTGTCACCGTCGCCCGCGCCCTGGCCAATCAACCCAG
The DNA here is from genome assembly GCA_016795065.1 of Phycisphaerae bacterium. GTDB lineage: Bacteria > Planctomycetota > Phycisphaerae > Phycisphaerales > SM1A02 > JAEUIT01. The sequence continues at coordinate 51,035 of JAEUIU010000050.1, read as the reverse complement.
TCTAATTCTCGCCGACGAACCGACCGCCGCGCTCGATAGTGTTCGCGGGCGACAGGTCATGGAGCTGTTCCGTGATGTGGCCCACAGGCACGGCACGTGTGTCATCGTTGTCACGCACGACCATCGGGCGCTCGACGTGTTCGACACCATCTATGAGATGGAAGATGGGCTTCTGAAGCCTGCAGCATCGCCCGTCGCAGAAGCCACGGTCGCCCACGCATGAAGTTCGAATCACTTCAGGGTTGCTCTCGCCCCCCCCTCGCGCGCGACTTCGGAATCCCGTCGCGTAGGTATCCAGTAGCCAGCGGCGGCGTGCCGCAGGCGACCGATTCCCGATCACCACGACCTACCACGGACGGGTGAGCATCTCCGAAAGGAGTGCGCGATGTCGCTGCGCCCCGAACCGACCGATCCAGCGGACATGACCCCGGAGCAGCGCCTCGACGAGGTTGCCAGCATGCTGGCGCGCGGGATTCTGCGCCTGCATGGCCGCATTCTCCCCGACACGCGGCTGCTTGGGCCCGAGGCGGGGGGCGGCGGCGCGGGGGCGTTCGGGTCGGCGAGCGCGAGCCAGACTTCCGCGCCCTGCACGCCGCGCGGCTTGGCCTTGTGCGTGGGCGTCGATTCATCCGTGAAGCGCACCGTGTGCGTCAGCCGTTTCCCGCTCTCGACCCGCGCGAGCGGGCGCGATGGCTACGGCTCGGCCACCAATCCCGGCGTCCGCGAGGCGATGTCCATGAAGGCATGAACGATCGCGGGCGCGACGATGCTCCCGGTCTTCTCGCGCAACAGGCCGTGGAACAACGCCGCCGCGGCGGAGAATCCCCACCACCACGCCAGCCGCCCCTGCCAGCGGAAGTAGTCGAAGGTGTTGAGCAGGTGGACCAGGCCGAAGAAGAACGCGACTATGAGCAGGCTGGGTCCGAACGCGACGCCGAAGGTGCGCCACGGCCGCCCGAACGCTTCGTTGAGGCGCGACTGCATGTATCCGTTGAAGAAGACTTCCTCCGCGATCGTCGCGCTGAGGATGATCGAGAGCACGACGAGCGCCGTGTGCCCGATCGGTTTCCCCTCGGCAAGGCGCGGGATGATCGGCGCCAGCGGGAGCACGATCAGGAACGCGACGCCGATCCACCCCGGCCACCGCGCGATCGCGCCGTCCCACCGCCGCAGCGCCCACAGCATGAGGAACGACACGAGCAGGTGCAGTGCGATCGCGGCGACGCCCACGACCGGGTTGCGCCAGGTGGCGTCGCGCCGCAAGCCGCAGGCGATCGCGATCGCCGCGACCGCGCCGTAGACGAGCACGCACACCAGCCCGGCGTTCGCATGGCGGGAGAAGTTCCGCGCGGTGATGGCGTGGTCCGCGAGCCGCTTGCGGCGGAGCAGGATGAACGCGACACCAACCGCGATCAGCGCCGCGCCCGCCGAGAAGTTCACGTCGTGCTTCCACTCCATCTGCCCGACGCTGGTGAAGCGCTTGAACGCGCGAAACGCGACGTGCATGAGCGCGAACGCGAGGGAGACTTCCGCAAGAGCGAGGAACCGAGCATGCCACGCGGCCCGGGACGCGGTCGGCGGGTGCGTGATGGCGAGATCGGTGCTCATGCGGGGCAATACTACAGCGGCTCTCGCGTACTGGTTCGGCTACGCCGACGCCGCCGGTCCTGCGGGCGGCATGGTCAGCCAAGCGCGCGCCAATGGCGCTCATCACGCCGCCACCGTCGCCGTCGTGATCTTCGACCACGGCCCCTTTTCCCTGCGCCACCGCAGGGCGTAGTAAGCCGTCTTGTCCGCTTCGGCGCTGGGGAAGTCGGTTTGCCGGGTGAGCACATGGGTTGCTCTCGCCACCCTCGCGCGCGACTTCGGAATCTCTTCGCGTAGGTATCCAGTAGCCAGCGGCGGCGTGCCGTAGGCGACCGATTCCCGATCACCACGACCTACCACGGACGGGTGAGCATCTCCGAAGGGACCTGAATGGGACAGCGGCTGTGTCCATTTTCAAGTCCTCAAGCGATGTTCGGGTGTCGTTTCGCGTCCCACTTCGTCCCGGTCTTCAGCAGCGCGTTCAGGATCGTGAAGAGCTTCCGGATGCACGCCACCACGACCACCTTGAACGGCTTGCCCTTGGCCTTGAGCGTCTCCGCGAACGCCCGGATCCGCGGGTTGCATCGCATCGCCGAGAACGCGGCCATGTATCCGGCCGTCCTCGCACCGACCCTGCCGCCGCGGGTCGTTCGCTTTCCGCGAAGCGTGCCCGAGTTGTGGGCGTAGGGCGCCACGCCGACCAGGGCCCCGATCTCCTGGCGGCTCGCCTCGCCCAGCTCGCCGAGCTCGGCCAGGATCGCCCTTGCCGTCACGTCACCCACCCCGGGCACGGACTTCAGGATCTCGACCTTCTGCTGCAGCGTCGGGTCGCCGTCGATCGTCTCGCCGATCTCGCGGTCGACCTCCGCGATCTGGCCGTCCAGGAGCTTGAGCATGAGCCGGATCTGCCTGCCGGCGAGCTTGTTCCTCGTCTGCTGCTGGCGGTTGCGTTCCATCGTCCTCATGCCGACGAGCTGGCGGCGACGGGTCATGAGCTCGTCGTGTGCCTGGACGAGAAGAGCAAGCAACTCGTCGCCGAGACGCGGACACCGATCCCTGCGCGCCCCGGCGAGCCAGAACGAGGTGACTACGAGTATTCGCGGAACGGCACGGCGAACATCTTTATGCTGGTCGAGCCGCTCCGGGGCTGGCGACACGCAGTGGTGACGACGCGGCGGACGAAGGTCGATTTCGCGCATCAGGTCCGCGACCCCGTCGATACGCACTACCCGCAAGCGGAGCGCATCACGCTGGTGATGGACAACCTGAACACGCATCGAACATCAAGTCTCTATGAGGCGTATCCTCCTGACGAGGCACGACGACTGATCGCGAAAGTCGAGATCGTGCATGCGCCCAAGCACGGATCGTGATTGAACATGGCAGAGTGCGAGTTGAGCGCACTTGAGCGTCAGGCAATCGCCGGGCGCGTGCCGGACGAAGAGAAACTGCGGCAACGCATCGTGGAGTGGGAGACGTTACGCAACACCGGCAAACGGAAGATTGACTGGCAGTTCAAGACCGCCGACGCGAGAATCAAGTTTCGTCGCCTCTACCCGCAGGTTCGGGACGGGCGAGGCACTTGCCCGGGGCGGGCGTCCTTCGGCTTCTGCTGCGGCCACGCGGATGCCTCCGCCGGCCGCGTCGATGCGTTCAGTAGTCGGCGTAGCGCTTGCCCGCGGAATCCACTTCCGATGCCTTGCAATTGGCCTTGATCGTTCCGCTTGAGACGTCGTAGACCCAGCCGCCGTCGTCCCCAAAGGCGGCCACCACGGTCGCCTTCCCCTTGTTGATGCCGACCGGCAGCGGCGGGATGGTCCGAAGGTAGGGGCCATAGATCACGCCGCTGGCGGGATCGCGAGCTCCCGTCTTGACCCCGCGCTTCGACGAGTACTGGGTCATGAGAATCTCGAACTTGAGGAAGGGCGGGTACATGCCATCGTGCTCGACGTAGAAGATGTCGATGGCCGTGCGCATCGCGGAGAGGCTCTCGGCGAGGCTGCTTTCGCCTGCCGCGGTCGCCCCACGACTCAGCCGCGGCGCTGCGATGGCAGCGACGATGCCGATGATCGCGATGACGATGACCAGCTCGACCAGACTGAATGCTCGATGGACCCGACCACTGCGCTTCATGCGTGATTCCTGCCCCGTCGTTCGGCTGCCCCATGGGACCGGACGCGATTGCGAGCGCCCGGCCCTTCTTCCATCGGCGGTTCAGGCGGCCTGCTTTGCGTCACCCCGCGCTCCACTCCCGATGAGTTCGCCAACAACGACAGTGGGCACCCTCCCTCGGGTGCCCGCTGTCATGATCGTCTGTAGCAACCTGTCCGATGGGATCAGTAGTCGCTGTACTTCTTGTTGTTGGAGTCGACCTCGCCTACGGCGCAGTTGGCCTTCACCGTGCCCTTGGTCACGTCGTAGACCCAAGCGCCGTCGTCGCCGAGGGCGGCGACCGCGGCCGTCTTGCCCTTGTTGGCGCCGACCGGCAGCGGCGGGATGGCCCGCAGGTAGGGACCATAGATGACGCCAGTCGCCGTATCGCGGTCACCAAAGGTGGTGCCTGCGAGGTTCGAGTACTTGGTGAGGGCGTCCTCGAACTTCAACAGGGACGGATAGGTCTGGCCATGTTCGGCGTAGAAGAGCTCGATGGCGCTGCGCATCGCGGCGAGGTTCGCCGAGAGGGCGTTCTCGCTGGCGGTGGTGGCGCCACGGCTGAGTCGCGGCACCGCGATCGCGGCGAGGACGCCGATGATCACGATGACAATGACGAGTTCGACAAGGCTGAAGCCGCGCAACATGCTGACGGGTCGGCCAGTGATTCGGCTAACGAGTCGCCCAAGCGGCGAAGCGGACGGGGAAACTGAAGCGGACATGGCACCTCCGAGTGGATCGGCTCGCGGATCGGCTTGCACGGTCCGAGCGACCGTCGCCGGGGGGACATCGGCGATCTCCTCATCCACCTTGGGTGACTCTGCCCCAAAATCTCCCGTTCCGCAGAGGCCTGGCGCGGTCGCGCCTGCGCCGCCACCGCTATCGGACGACAGGGCGCCTACTCCTCCCCAAGCATGGCCTGCATCGCGGGAGGACGATGGACCTTCCGCTCGAAGCGGTGGCCATCCCGTTCGAACACCACCCTGCCGTTTCCAACAAAGACGACATCCCAGCCTCCGACCTCCGAGCCGACGGCCACCGACTTGCCGCCGGCAATGGCTCGACTGCTGCCGCCGTGGAGGATGGCCGTCACCAGCGGGGGCTCGCCGATCGGGGCGACCGGCGCAGCGACGGGGGCGGGCTCGGCCTTCGGCTTGGCGAGGGCGAAGGTCTCAGGAAGCGATGCAAGCATGGAGTTGTCGACGCCCAGCTCGCGCAGCGAGCGGGCCAGGTCAGCAACCATGACCGTTTCCGGCGAAACGCTCGGAGCGTCCTTCCGCTCGCCGGAAAGCAGTGAGCCGACGGTTCCGGCGAGCGTCTCGGCGGACTTGCCGGAGGCCACCAGGAGGTCGCTTGCCCTGGTCGGCGCGTCGGCGCCGCTCCCGAGGACGAAGCGGTCGACGCAAAGCCCGACCATCGCAAGCCCGAGAACCGAGACGTAGACCGTTCGTTGTTTGCCCAGGCCCATGCCTCGACAGTCGGAACCAGCGGACGCGGGTCAAGTCGGATCAGGGCTGAACGGCCGCCGAGGCGGGTCGGTCGGCGGTTCGATCCGCGTACCAGACACAATCGAACCGAAACGCCGCGACCGCCTCGTTCCCCTGCGTTGCCATCTCGAAACCTTCCACGGCGATGTCCGGGAACCCCTTCCGCAGCGCAGCGAGGAAGCGGATTGCGCTCGGCGACGCCCCGCGGCCTGCGAACCGCACCGGAACCCGCGTCGCCAGGGCCGTATCGGTCATCGCACCGGGCTCGATCCGATCGACAACGATCTGTTCGACCTCGGCGAGTCGTGTGATCTCGGCGAGCTGGGCATTGAGCGCCGTCGCCGGCTTCAGGCGGACCGTGGTGTGAGCCAGGCTCTCCTCGATCGAGGCAAGCCTTGTTCCGCTCTCGTCGCGCCGGCTGACGAGGTCCCGGATCGCGTCGCGATGGGCGGAGGCCTCTTCACCGAGCGTCGACGCGCGTTGCTTCGCGCTCAGGAGCGGCTGGACGCCGACCAGGAACCACGAGGCGGTGATGGCCAGAAGCGTCGCGCCTGCACCGAGATGGATGGCGATCAGGTGACGTGCGGCGAAGGTCATGTCGGACCTCCCTTCGCATCGCCCGCCTTCGGAGGAACGGGCGCGAGCAACTCCGTATCGATCGAGAAGACGATGCTCCGCTCCGCTTCGCCCTCGACCGCTTCGGTCGCGGCGGTCGCGGTGACGATCGTGACCTTGCGGAAGACCTTCAGTTCCTCCAGCCGGAGGGCAAAGTCCGTCAGTCCGCCGAGCGTCGGCACCTTTCCCTCCAGGCGAAGGATCAGGCTCCCGTGTGCGCCCGGCGAGAGGTTCCAGCGGCGAAACGCCAGCCCCTCGGTGCGGAGCATCACGACCCGGGCCATGAGCGCACTCCAGTCGGGATGGTCGACCACGGCGCGAGCCGCGGAGAGGGACTTCGATCCGCGCTCGATCGACTCCTGCAGCGAGGCGATCTCGCCCTCCAGCCGCTCCCGCTCCTCGACCAATCGCTCGATCTCGCGCTCGACCGGCGTCAGCTCCACGACCGCTCCCGAGGAGACCGCGATGGCCTGGCCCGCCCCGAGCACCACACACCAGAGTCCGCCCCAGACGATCCAGCGGCGAAGGGCGTGACGGCGATCGTTGGCGTGGCGCCGAGCCTTGGGCAGGAGGTTGATGTCGATCATGACTGCCTCCCGCGCATGGCCAGGCCAAGGGCAACGACCAGCCCGCAACCGGTGGTTCCACGCTGGGCGGCAAGCCGGGGCGGCACCGCGGCAAGCGACTCGATGCGCAGCACCTCGGCCGGCAGGTCCCAGGTGTAGATCAGCATCTCCGCGATCGGGGCAAGATCGCGCTCCCGACCGGCAAGGAGAATCCGGGTGATCGATTCGGCCGGGTGGCGATGCGACAGGTACCCAAGCGTCAGCCGCAGTTCGGCGAGGAAGGCCTCGATGCTCAGGACGGGCACGCTCATGTCGATCCCCGAGCGCACGGTGGGCGGCGTGAAGGGACGGACGTAACTCACCTCTCCGCGCTCGAGAACGACCATGCTCGGCAGGGGCGCCGACCGGTCGATGAGGACATCGAGCGAGGTCGTCAGCAGCGGCTTGCAGGCCCGAGCCAGGGCGAGCGGCCGGGCCTCCATCGCAGCGACCTCAAGACCGGCATCCTCGAGGGCCTGGGCAATCGGATCGGCCACCTGCAGCGGAACCGCGGCGGCCAGCGAACGCTGCGACGAGGCGCCTGGGCTCTCCGTCGCCCACCACGCGCACTCGAGCGTCGACGGGTCGGCCTGACAGATGCGGCCAAGCTGGGCGGCGACCATCTCACCCAACGGGGCGCCCGACGTCCGCGCCGGGAGGCTCAGTTCGGCGATCGTCACGTCATCATCGGGAAGCCCGACGACGATCGGCGCCTGACGGAAGCCGCGCCGGGCCATGACCCGCACAAGCCTGGCGATCTCGCTGGCGATCGGGGCGTCATGCGAAAGACGAGGCAGCTCCACCGCCGCCTCGACGAGCGGGCCCGTGCGGGCCGCTGGGGCCGCGAGCTGCACGGCGGCCAGGGACGCCCCCCCGACGTCGATGCCGATGACCCGTGCGTGCGCGCCGAGCGTCATCGTCCGCCTCCCGCCGACGCGGCAATGTCAAAGAGCGGAAGGAAGAGGCTGATCGCAACGAATCCGATCACGATGCCAAGCGCCGCGAGAAGGACCGGCTCGACGCTTCGGGCGATCCCGCGGACCACGGTCTCGTTGTCCTCGTCCAGGTGCCGGCCAAGCTGGGTGAGCACCTGCCCGAGCCGACCGCTCTTCTCCGCGCTGGCGATCGCCTGACGGACGCTTGGAGCGATGCAGCGGACGTCATCCAGCGCGGCCGAAAGCGGATCGCCGTGCGACACGCCGATCTGGGCCCGGTCCAGAAGCGCGACATAGGCCGGGTGCCCCATCGACTCCGAGGTCAGCCGGAGCGCGTCGAGGAGGGCAATGCGCGACTCGAGGAGAAGACCGAGACAGCGGACCAGATGCGCGGTCGCGATCGCACGAACAACCGGCGCCACGATCGGCATGGTGAGCGTCGCGGCGATGAAGCGCCGACGAAGGGCCGACGAGCGGGCCAGCCACGCAAGCACTCCGATTCCGGCAAGGAACGTCGCACTGGAGATGATCCAGTGCTCGCGGATCCCGTCGCCGACGGCCATGAGGGCCGCGGTCATCGCCGGCACCGGGGCCTGCACCGCATCGAACATCGTCTTGAACTTCGGCAGGACCACCGTGATGAGGGCGATCAGCACGATGAACGCCGCCGCCACCACGACGCAGGGATAGGCCAGCGCGCCGATGACCGCCTTGCGGATGCGGGCCTGCCGGCGATAGAGGTCCGCGAGGTCAGCCAGCATCTTGTCCAGGATGCCCGCCGACTCGCCCGCTGCGGCCATGGTCCGGCAGATCGGGTCGAAGACCTGCGGCATCGCCCCCATCGCATCGGAGAAGGCGGCGCCCTCCTCGATCCTGCGGCGAAGCTCGCCCACCAGCGTCGCCCAGCGCGGGTCCTCGGCCTGCCGCTCGATGGCGGCAAGGGCATCGACCAGCGGCGTTCCGGTCGAGATGAGGATCGAGAGCTGCCGAAGAAGCGCTGCTAACACCTCGCGCGGCACGCGACCGCCCTTCGCCGCGGGTGCGTCCTTCGCGTCGACCAGGCGCGTCGCGAAGATGCCCGAGTCGCGAAGCTGCTTGCGGGCGGCGTTGCGATCGTCGGCGACGACCGTCCCGTTGACCGCCTGGCCATCGATGGTGAATCCCTCGTAGGCGACCTTCATGCGGCCTCCTTGCGCTCGGCGACCGGGTCGGGCGCGTCGCCGTCAGCGACGTCCGTCACGGGCTCCAGGGACAGGTCGCGTCCGAGGTCCTCGTTGTCGTCGCGGGTCACGCGCAGCACCTCCTCAAGGCTCGTGCGTCCCTCCATGGCCAGGCGCACCCCCTCGTCTCGCAGGGTGAGCATCCCAAGGCGGCGGGCCTCAAGGCGGATCTCATGGGCCGGAGCGCCGCGGTAGATCAGGCGCTGGATTTCCGGCGTCACCTCGAGCACCTCGTAGACCCCGACGCGGCCCTTGAAGCCGGTGTTGTGGCAGTTCCGGCAGCCGCCGCCCTTTCGGAAGGGCTGCCCCGCACTGGTCTCGAGGTTGGCGTCGCGGAGCACCTCCTCCGACGGGAAGTACTTCGTCGCGCAGCCGGGGCAGATCGTGCGGGCGAGGCGCTGGGCGACGACCCCGGTCATGGCGCTGGACAGGAGGTAGTTCTCGATCGCCATGTCGGCGAGCCTGGCCGGCGTGCTCGGGGCGTCGTTGGTGTGCAGCGTCGCCAGGACAAGGTGCCCCGTCAGCGCGGCCTGCACCGCGACACGGGCGGTCTCCTGGTCTCTGATCTCGCCGACCATGATGATGTCCGGATCCTGCCGCAGGATGCTCCGCAGGGCCCGGGCGAAGTTCAGCCCCACCGCGTCGTGCACCTGGATCTGGTTGATGAGGTCGAGCTGGTATTCGACCGGGTCCTCGACCGTCACGATGTTCACTTCGGGACTACGCACCAGGTCCAGCGCGGAGTAGAGCGTGGTGGTCTTGCCGCTGCCCGTCGGACCGGTGACGAGGGCCAGCCCGTGCGGCTGCTTGAGGACGCGGGTGAAGGTCGACAGCGCCTCGGGGCGCAGGCCCAGGTCCGACATCCGGATCCTCAGGTTCGACTTGTCGAGGAGGCGCACCACGACCTTCTCGCCCAGGAGCGTCGGCATGCTCGACAGCCGCAGGTCGATCTCGCGGCCCTCGGCGACGATGCGCACCCGACCCTCCTGGGGAAGGCGCTTCTCGCCGATGTCCATCCGCCCGATGACCTTGACGCGCGAGACGATCGCCGCGTGCAGCCCGGCCGGTGGGCGCATGAGCTCACGCATCGTGCCGTCGATCCGGTATCGGATGCGCGTTCCCTTGCGGTCGGGCTCGATGTGGATGTCGCTGGCCTTGTCGCGCACCGCGGTGAGGAAGGCAACATTGACGAGGTTCACGATCGGACTTCCCTCGACCATCCGGTCGAGGTCCGTCATCGGGCCCTCGTCCTGGGCCTCGCGCTCGATCACCTCGACATCCGACTCGGCAAGCGAGGTGAGGAAGGCATCCACGCTCACCTGTCCCGAGGCGTACTTGCGGACGAACTCCCGGATATTCGCTTCCAGGGCCAGCACCGGCCGGATGCGACATCCGCTCAGTTGGGCAAGCCGATCAACGGCCGCAAGCGATTGCGGCTCGGCCATCGCGACGGTCAGCGTTCCTCGCACCCGAAAGAGCGGAAGGGCATGGAGGCGCTCGGCCTCCTCGGCACCGATGAGCTTGAGGAGCGGAGGATCGATCAGGCCGTGGCGCAGCGTGACGTAGGGCACGCCGAGGCACGTGGCGATCGCCTGCAGCATCGTCGCGGGTTGGACCAGCTCCTGCTCAACGAGCAGCTCGCCGAGCTTCCGCCCGGTCGCCCGCTGGCTGGCCAGCGTCTTCTCAAGCTGCTGCTGGGTGATCGCTCCCATGCGCACCAGCTCCTCGCCGAGCCGGAGCTTGGCGGTGTGCACGCTCATAGGAAGCTCCTCACCGCAGCATTCACGTCGGGGTAGAGTTCGAACAGGCCCTCGATGCCGACGATCTCCAGCGCCTCGCGCAGCGTGTCACCGAGTTGGCAAAGCTTGAGCGACCGGCCGCCGGCGCCGAGCGTCTCGGTCAGGTCCAGAAGCGCCTCGAGGCCCTCGCTGTCGGCGAAGGGCACGCCGGAGGCATCGATCACGAAGCGCCCACGATGCCGTTGCATCGCGTCCACCGCCGCGTCACGGAATGCCTTGGCGTCGGCGCCACAGAGCGGTCCCTGGGGGACCAGCACGGTGACGGCTCCTGCTTCGGTTTCGGTGATCTGCATGGTCCGGGGTCCTAACGCTTCGTTCATTTCAGGCGGCCGCGGCGACGGCCTGTGTCGCTCCCTCCAACGGAAGGACGAGGGTAAACGTCGATCCCCGATCGATGGCTGATGCCACCAGGATGTCGCCGCCATGCAAGCGGGCGATCTGACGGGCAATGGCGAGGCCAAGGCCCGTTCCCGTCACGCCCTCGACACGCTTGTCCTTCGAGCGGTAGAAGCTGCGGAAGACCAGCTCCAACTCGTCCTCGCGGATGCCGAAGCCCGAGTCGGCGATCTCGAATCGCACGTCGCCCTGGCCGGGCCGCACCGTGACGGTCACGGTCCCGTTGTCGGGGGTGTACTTCAGGGCGTTGCCGATCAGGTTGGCAAGGGTCAGGTGGATCTTGTCGCGGTCACCGACCATGTGCGGATACTTGGGCGGCATGCGGAACTCAAGCTTGATGTGATGCGACTCGGCCTGGGCCCGGAAGTCGCGCTCGAGGTCCTTCAGCATCGGCTCCAAACGCACGTCGTCGGGATGGAGCCGCATCGTCCCCGCATCGATCTCGGCGATGGAGAGCATGTCGCCGACCATCCGTTCGAGGCGCCGCGACTCGTGGCTGATGACTTCAAGACAACGCCCTCGTTCCTCGGTGGATGTCGCGTCGCCTTCGAGCAGCTCGTCGGAGTAGAGACGAATGTTGGTGAGGGGCGTGCGAAGCTCGTGGGTCGCCTGGGCGACGAAGGCCTGGTGCGACCGCTCGGCCAGTCGCTGCTGCGTGACGTCCTCGATCAGAATGAACGCGGCATCGCCGCCCTCGGGCGACCGGAGCGGTCGCACGCTGAATCGGAGAACACCCTCGTCGTTGCCGTCCTCGGAGAGCCGTTCGAAGCTGGCCCGCACGCTCGAGTCGCCGGCGGTGGCTCGTGAGATCGCGTCCATCGTGTCACCGTGGCGGATCATCTCGCTGACGTCGGTGCCGACCGCCGCGTCGCGGCGCACGCCCAGAAGGAGCGCCGCGGCTCCATTGAGATAGCGCACGCGGCGAGAACTGTCGACCACGAGAATCCCGTGCCAAAGCGTGTCGCAGACGCCGCGGCCGTCATGCGATTCGGTCCGTGACTCGCTGTCGCCGGAGCGAGTACCGGCCAGCGATTCCTCACGGAAGAGACGAGGAAGAAGGCTGTTCCAGGCCGGCGCCATCGCGCCGAGACGCTCATCGATGAGGAGCGCTTCCTGATGCGGTTCGCCTGCAGCCGCGGCGGCGGTCGCCTCACCGACTGCCAGTAGATCACGCAACGACCCTCGTCCCATCAGGACCGCCAGACCGACGGCGATCGCGGCGACGCCGGCGGCCGTCGCCCCGGCGAGGAGCGCCTCAGCGTCGTTGGTGCCTTCGGGAAGCGGCGCAGAAAAGATGAGACTCGCGGACCGCGAGCCGCCGAGGGAGACCGGCACGCGAAACGAGACGTCGGAAGCCGTGACGACCGGTTCGGCCTCGGGCTCGGTGCCCTTCGCCGCCGGCCAGGGAACGGGGATCTCGCGCTGGGTGATGCGCGACGGAACCAAGTCGGCAAGGATGCCCCCGTTGGGCAGTTCGATCCGGCACTCCGCAGCGCCGGCGCCCTGGGCAAGCGTGGCGACCAGACGGCGGGCCCCCGAGAGATCCTCTGCGGCAAGCAGAGAGCCGACCGCATCGGCAGCGGAAACTGCAGCGGCACGAAGCGTTTCGACTTGCGAGCCGCGGAAGGCTCGTGCGGCCCGGGCGCTCTGCCACCAACCCACGCCGAAGGCCGCAACAGACGCCAGTCCAATCGCGCAGAGCGAAAGCCGCGTCACCCCCGAGGACCGGAAGTGCAGTCCCGGCCCGCGAGTCCAGCCGGATGTGAATCGTTGCAGGCCCATCTGGGATCTCCGCGGCGCCCTAACAGTTCGCTGATGCAGTCCGTCCAGACACCGTGGTCTGGCCGGGAGCGCACGCTCCCACGACGCAGCACCACGCCTCCGATGGGGGAACCCACCAGCCACGGCCGCGTCCGACGTACTGCTGCTATCGGTCTGTCATCAGGGACGCTTCATCCGATGTCGGCCGTGTCCGGCAGTCGTGGGGCTTCCGCACAGCGCTTATCAGCCCCTCGCTTCCCGCATGTTCAGGGGCCAGAGAAGACCTCCATCAGGCTGGTCGGATCCGGCCTCCACCGAGCCGCAAGGAGTTCCGGCGCTGGCGACCACGAGGCCCAATCGTCCCGATTGACCGTCAGGGAGCCCTGAATGCCACAATCGCCCCCGACCGAGAGACCGGCGATGCTGCCTGTTCCCTGCATGATGAAGCGACCGGTGACAGCAACGCCCCCATAGATCCGGGCCGCGTAGCCGTCAGACATGTCCTGGTCCACCGATCCGCCAAAGTACGGATGGGGCACGCCCTGCGGATTGAAGTTGGTCCCGCTTTCGTTGAGCCGCGTGGACGAGGCATCCAAGGTGATGTTCCCATCGACCACCAGGCACGGATAGCCGCGAATCGCCGGCTCCATGACGACGGCTCCGGAGAGCGCCGACGAAGCACCGGGGTTGACGAGGAGAAGCGTGCCCACGATCCGGCAGTCGCTGATCGTGACGTTCCGACCCGCGCAGTCCAGGACATAGAGCCCGCGCTGGTTGAGGTTACCAAAGGGATTCGAGGTCGGGGCGAGCAAGAATCCACTCAGCGAGATGGAGCCGCCGCCGGAGACGATGAGAGTCGTGGCGCTCTCCCGCAGGCTGGTGACATGGTCAGGCGTGAGGAGCGATGGGCGATCGAGCGAGGCCTGCATCGCTGCATCGGCGTCGGCATTCCCGAGCCCGGTGATCCGCACCGTGCCGGTCACGCTTCCGCTTCCCGTGATGGTCAACGCCCCGGCGGCGCCACCTTCGGTCCCGGCCACCTTCAGGCTCGCCCCGTTGGCGACGCCGATGCGCCCTCCCACGGCAATCGGCAGCTCAAAGGCGCCCATGGCGGTATGCAGGGGATGGGCTGCGATCTGGTAACGGCGCACCGCGTTGCCTACCGCGGCGGAGACGGTGATCGTCGCGGGCGTGAGCGTCGCCGCATTGCCGTCGTCGCTGCCGGCGGCAATCTTGATTCGCACCCGTCCGAATCCGAGGTCAACGTTGGAGGTGGTCGCCGCTGGGATCGTGCCCGAGGCGTAGCTCACGTCGGAGTTCAGTTGCCTCAAGCCGTACTGCAAGCCCGATTCGGCCAGAAGCGTCGCCTTCGCGAGATCGTTCATGTCCGCCTCGCCTGCAAAGCGGGCCCGTGTCGCCAAGAGCGTCCCGGTCGCGACGGCGCCGATCAGGAGGGCCAGCCCGACGGCGAGCACATAGGCGGTGCCGCGCCGATGGCCGCCGTGTGCGGCATGCGGGATCACGCTGAGGTCACGGGGTCGCACGTAGGAACTCCTCGGTGAGGATGACGCGCTGCCCTCGTCGCGCGGTCACGCTGATGCGCTTGAGCCCCGTTTCGGTCACCGCGCTGACCGCCGGGGAAGCGGCATTGGCGAAGGTAACGCTTACCGCGAGGGACCAGTCGGAGGTGGCGGTGACGATCGTTGGCATGCCCGTCCAGCCGTGGGCATCGTCCACGTCATCCCATCCCGCTGGCCCCGTCGTGCTTTCGCCAGCGTCCGGTCCAAGGGCCGTGAATGCGCTCTGCGGATCGCGATAGCGCAGGGCGCTCAACTGCGTGTGGAGGGCCGTGATCAGGGATCGGGCCACCGCGCGATCATCCGCCGCGATCGTCTCAAGCCTCGCGACTGTTGTGGCCTGAAGCGCCCCGCCAACCGCCACCGCTACCACCAAGAGGCCTATCACGGCCTCAGTAAGGGTCATGCCCTGCCGGTGACTTCGCCGCGCTGAGCCTCTCATGGCACCGCCGCCGCGGCCGTGCCCGCGTGAAGGATGGCCGATCTGGAGAACTCCTTGCCGGGCACATCGTCCAGGGTGAGCCTGATTCGCAACCCCCGCGGCGCCACGTCGAGTGATCCCTGGGGGAGTGATATCTCACCTAACAGTTCGTACGAGAGGTCATTGGACGGCAGCGAAGTCCACAGGACGAGCGTCCCACTGAACAGGGTGTCCCAGGGGGTCAGCTTGCCGGCCACCATCGCCTCCAGAATGCATGGCGAGAGGATGCTGCCGCTCGTGATTGTGACCCCGAGGGAGGTCGTTCCCGCAGGCACGGCCACGTCCGGCCAGTCGACGGTGACCCAATCGGTGCTGACAGGAAACGTCGATCCCCTCACGTCCGTGCTTGCAAGGACAGTCGATGAGGGAAATCCGTTGGAGACGGTCCGAAGCGCCACCGTGATGAAGGCGCCCGGGGCCGCCCCTCGACGCCCACGTAGCCGCAGGCCGGTGACCTTCCACGCCGTCGTGGCCGTGGGAAGGGTCGGAGTCGAGACCAGCGCATAGCCCGTCAGGAGAGACGGGCCGATGTCGAACTCCACGTCGTGATCAGGCGCTGCCGCGAGCGCAAAGGGCGTCCCAACATCAGCCACGGTGGCGATCCCGGGCCGAGCGTGAGTGAGGGAGACGATATCGCAGGCGCTGACGCCGGTGAGGAGCGTCTCGGGGACGCCCTCGTTGTAGCTGCGGGTAAGCGCTTTGGTCCCCGAGGCCCATCCGATGCGGACCGTCTCGCTGTCACCGTCGTTGTCCCGGTCGGAGACCACCATCATGGCCCCAGCAACGCCGGTCAGTGTCACGGCCGTCGCCGACTCGAGATCCGCCTGAATGAGGTCGAGGACCTTTTCGGTAGCTCCGGCGAGCCGCTGCTCCACCGGGGGGTCGACCGTGCGCGTGGCGACGGTCAAGGCCGCCATGGCCGCGGCAAACATGATGCTGACGATGCCGCCGGCGATGACGGCTTCGGCAAGCGTGAAGCCTCGCCGATGTCGCGGAGTCACTGCCACGAGATCGCTCCGGTACGCGTGATGGTGATCGTTCTGGTGGCATCACCGCGGGCGATCGCTATCGTGCCCTCTGCCGCGAGGGCCCCGTACGCGTCAATGGTGAACATCTCGCCGGCGAAGTTGGTCTTCACCACCGCCGCGCCGTAGGGGCTGACCCCGAGATCGAATCCGCCGCCGGCGCAGGAAAGCCCTGTGGTATCGATGCCGCCCACGCGCACCTTGCCGCCATCGACCGAAAGCGTGACGACGGCCGCCGTACGAGAGATCATCGCCCGCTGGCGAATGGCCCCGAGCTCGGCGACAAGCCTTCGCGCGGCGGCGTCGAGCGACGCGCCGTCCTGTGCCCGGGCGAAGCGCGGCGCGGCGATCGCCGCAATGATGCCAATGACGGCGATGGTGATGATGAGTTCAAGGAGCGTCGCCCCGCGGCGCATGAGGTCGCGATCGGCTGCGCGACGCGGACGGTGCAGCGGAAACCCCACGATTTCCCGATGAATGGCGGCCTGTCCACCGCACTCGCCGGATGGCTGACGGGAAGGAACTCTTTCTCTTATCGGCCAAACGGCCTATTTCCGCCCTAACGCAGAACTCCCCTGGTCAGGCTGCACGCGGAGCGACGACTGACCGATATCGCTCGACACTGGAGGCTCTGCAAGGTGTCGAACACGGACAACTCATCATCTGGCCGACCGCTCAACGCCGAATCGTCCTCACTTCCCGAGGCCGGACGGGGCATGACCATTGTCGTTGCGGAGGACGAGCCGGCGATCCGGCTCGTGCTGGCCAACAAGCTCAAGAACGCGGGCTATGTCGTGCACACCGCCGCCAACGGTGCCGACGGCCTGGCCCTCGTCCGGTCGGTGCGACCTGACCTGATCGTGACCGACTTTGAGATGCCGCGCATGGACGGTCTCGCCATGGCCCGCGCCTTGTACCAGGACGAGGCGACGCGTTCGATCCCGCTGATCGTCCTTTCGGCACGCGGCCACCGACTCGGAAGTGCCGAGGCGAGTGACACCAACGTACAGCACATGCTGATGAAGCCCTTCAGCATGCGCGAGGTCCTCAGCATCGTTGCCGACTACTGCCCCTCGCAGATGCTGTCCCAACCATCCGCTGGCGAAAAGCCCGAACTCGGAGCTGCGGCATGAATGACTGCGCCACCATGAGGCCGACGCCGACGTCGGTCTCCAGCGAAACGCTTCACACGCTCCGCATGCGAGCCGAGCGGCTCGGGCTCGACTTCCGCCCCTGCCCTGCGGCCACCTTCGAGCAAGGCGTCCACCATCGGCCTCTCGGCTCGGGGTTGCACGAGCTCATCGTTCGCGACGGCAACGAGGCCATGCATGCCTTCGTCGCGGATCGCGGCTTCCTCGACCGCAGCGGCGATCCCAGCCCAAGCGGATCCCTGACCGTCGAACATCCGGCGCCAAGGGCGGCGCTTGTCGATGACGCCCAACGCGACGCAACGCGCTTCGCCGAGATTCTCCGATGGACGTTTGACGACCTCGGCACCTGCGCCGCGAACGAGCGGGTGGTCGCCGATTTCTGCGACAAGCTCGCCCAGTCCTACGAGGAGACGTACGCCCTCTTCCGCGCCTTGCGCATGCTGGCCTCCTCCGCCGAGCCGGAGTCGATGGTCCAGTCGCTCTGCGCCGACATCCAGCGCACCCTGCCTTTCCGCTGGGTCGCCGTCCAATTCGGACGCAACGAGCGCATCGCTCCGACGCTCCGTGCGAAGCTTGTGCTTTCGGGCGCGTTCCAGGGCGACCTCGTTCGCCTTGAGGCAGCGACCTCCGACCGGGTGTGCGAGACACGCGGCGACAGTTGGACCAAGGTCCTCGTGCCCGAACGCGACGGCATCGCAACGATCGCGGGCAGCGAAGTGGTCTGCGAACCGATCACGCACGACGATTCGGTCATCGGCCTGCTTCTGGCCGGCGGCAAGACAGGCGCGGACCAGGAGATCGCCAGCCCCGAGATCCAGTTCCTCGACGCGACCGCCGACTTCCTCGGGACCTTCCACGAGAACATCGCCCGCTTCGATGAGCAGAAAGCGATGATGAACGCGACGCTCGAGGCGATGGTTGCCGCGATCGACGCGAAGGACCGCTACACCTGCGGCCATTCCGAACGGGTCGCACTGCTGGCCGGCACGTTGGCGAAGGCCATTGGGATGGACGACGCCAGTGCGGAACGAGTCCGGCTCTCGGGCCTGGTCCACGACGTCGGCAAGATCGGCGTCCCTGAGGCGATTCTCTGCAAGCCCGGCAAGCCGACCGACGAGGAGTTTGCGGCGATCAAGCGGCACCCCGAGATTGGCCATCACATCCTGCACAACATCACGGGCTTCGAGGATCTCCTGCCCGGAGTCCTTCACCACCACGAGCGTTGGGACGGACGAGGCTATCCGCACAAGCTTGTCGCCGAGAACATTCCGCTCATCGCCCGGATCATCGGCCTTGCCGATGCCTTTGACGCAATGAGCTCGACCCGCTCCTATCGCTCGGCCCTGCCGCGCGAGCGGGTGCTTGAGGAAATCCGACGCGGAGCAGGATCGCAGTTTGACCCGAACGTCGTCATGGCGTTCCAGCGCGTGGATCTCACCGAATACGACAGGCTCCTCACCCAACATTCCGCGGGCGAGGCATGGCAGCCGCGGGTGGCGGCGTAAGCGAATCGTTAGCCACCACGGCGCTCTCGCGCTGCCCGTCGTACCAGAGGTCCAGTCCCTCGCGGCGCTGCCACGCCTTCGGGCCGCGCAAGAGGAGCTTCAGCGAGTACCAGAGGAGACCGATCGGAGCCCGCTGCCGCATCTTCCGGCCGCTGGAACGAACCGACGGAGCAACGATCACGAAGCGTCCCCGTTCCTTCAGCGCCTTGCTGAGCCAGACCTCTTCACTCGCGAAGAACCGCTCGTCAAAGCCTCCGATCGCCCGGAAGTCCTCGGCCCGGCACCAGACGAAACAGCCCGCGGCGTGGCCGAGCCACCCCCAGACGAGCATGAAGGCGAACATCGCCGGACGGAGAAGAAGCGGGAGCTGCCCCTCCATCTCGACCGATGCCCCGCCGCCGACGGCGCCACGGTCGAGTTCGCTCAACGCCGCAACGAGCGTGGCGTAGGGCACTCGGGTGTCGGCATCGATGAAGATCAGGTAACGGCCTTGGGCCACGCGGGCCCCGGCGTTTCGTACCGCTGCGATCTGGCGCTTCTCGACCCGCTCGAGGCGTGCCCCGAAAGACCAGGCGATGTCGGCGGTGCGATCGGTCGAGCTGTCGTCGACGACGATGATCTCGTGACTACGCCCAATCGGGCGGTCCAGCTCCTCAAGCGCCGCCCGGATCTGGGCGAGCGTCTCAGGCAGCTCGCGCTCCTCGTTCCAGGCGGGAATGATGACGGAGATTTCGGGCACGGAAGTCGCTTCGGAGCGTAGCAGCCGGGAGTTTCGTTGGAGGGGCGATTGCGGAGAATCCCCCGAGCCGGTGCGTTGCCATAATGCGCCCGTGCTCGCCGCCCTTCTTGCATTCGTTCTTGCAGCCCTTCGCACTGGCTTCACCTTCGCCGTCGTACCACCCGAAGGCAGAGTCCCACCGCCGAACCCGGCCCCTGCCCAAGCGCCAGCACCGGATCCCGGCGCCGGGCTCTTCGCGGGCGAGATCCCGCGACTGGCCTTCACGGTCGCCCCGGAGGACGTTGCCAGGCTGGCCGAGGACCCACGTCGCTACGTCCGCGCCGCGATGGCCGACGGCACCACCACGCTCACCGTGGCGATCCGCCTCAAGGGAGCCGCCGGGAGCTTTCGCCCTTTCGATGACCGCCCCGCCCTCACCATCGATGTCAACCGCTTCTCTGCGGAATCCCGCTTCCGGGGACTCCGGAAGTTCCACCTGAACAACTCGGTGCAGGACGAGAGTTACCTGAACGAACTGTTAGGCTTCGAGGCGTTCCGGTCCGTCGGCATCCCGGCCACGCGCGTGACCCACGCCCAGGTCGTCCTGAACGGACGCGATTGCGGCCTGTATGTCCTGAAGGAGAGTTTCGACGCCGCGTTCCTGAAGCGTCACTTTCCCGCGGCGGAAGGGAACCTCTACGACGGTGGCCTTCTTCAGGATCTCGACGCGGAACTCGAGCGCGACATGGGACGCGGTCCGACCGATCGGAGTGACCTTCGCGCCATCGTCGAGGCCTGCCGTGACGAGGACTTCGCCCGCGGCGTTCGGACGCTTGAGGAACTCGTCGGCATGGAGCAGCTCGTCACCCTTATGGCCGTCGAGCGACTCCTCGGACATTGGGACGGCTACACCGACAGCGCCAACAACTACCGCCTCTACTTCGACCCGAGTACTGCCAAGGCGGTGCTCCTGCCCCATGGCCTTGACCAGATCCTCGGCGATCCGGGGCTGCCCCTCTTCGACGACGCGGGACCCCTTCTCTCCTCGACGGTCCTCCGTTCCGATCGCTGGTTTGAACGCTATCGGCAGCGGGTGGCCGAACTGGCCCCGACGGTCTTTGATCTGGCGAATGTCGAGGCGACGATCGACGCCGCCTGCGCGAGGCTCGCCGCGCCGCTTGCCGAACTTGGTCCCGATGCGGTCGCCCGGCACGCCGAGATCGCCAACGACCTCAAGCGACGGCTGCGCCTGCGTGCGGCGTTCCTTTCCACGCACGTTCGGGAGCCGCGGCCGGAGCCGCTCCGCTTCACCGCAGGCGCCGCCCTTTCCATTCCGACTTGGGCCGCGTATCGCGAGAGCGATCGCATGCGGCTTGAGGCCGGCGACGGTCCCGACGGCCACACCGAGTACCGCATCGTGGCATTCGGCGCCGAGCCGGCCGAGTCGACTTGGCGGACGAAGATCCCGCTCCAGCGCGGGCACTATCTCCTGCATGTCGCCATGCGAACCGACGGTGTCGCCTCATCTGACGAGGAACCCGAGACCGGTGCCCTGCTGGTGACCTCCGCGGGCAACGCCGAGCGCGAGCGCACCGGCACTTCGGACTGGGCCATCGTCACCGCCCCGCTCACGGTCCGAGAGGACTGGCGCATGGTCGAATGCGCCATCCGGCTGCGGGCGGTGCGCGGCACGGTCGTCGTGCGCAATGCGCGGATCGAGCGCGTTGCTGACCCCGGCGAGTGATCAGCGATCGATCCGCATCCCGTCCGGAACCGGCGCCGCGTCGCCGGTCTCGACCATACTGGCCACGGGGTAGGCGCAGTAGTCGACGCTGAAGGCCGCCGCCGGGCGATGGTTGCCGGAGTGCCCCAGGCCGCCGAAGGGCAGCTTCGAACTGGCCCCCGCCGTGCCGTTGTTCCAGTTGATGCAGCCGGCCCGACATTCGGAGAAAAAGCGGTCGTATTCGCTTCGCTCGTTGGTGAAGATCGACGCGGCGAGACCGAAACTCGTCGCGTTCGCCTGATGGATCGCCTCGTCGAGGCCGTCGACGACCGCAACGCGCACGAGCGGGCCAAAGGTCTCGCGATCGGTCGCGGCCTCGAAGCCGCTGACCTCGACAACGGAAGGCGTCACAAAGTGACCAGGCCGGTCCATTCGGGTCGCAGCGACGAGGACCTTCGCTCCGATCTTGGACAGCATCGTCTGCTCACCTAACACGCCGTTCAACGCGCCCTCGTTGACGATCGGCCCCATGAAGACCGGATCGGTGGAGAAGCCCGGACCGATCAGAAGCGTGCTGGCAACCCGACAGAACTCAAGGAGGAACCGGTCGGCGATGCGACGATCGACGATGACCCGGCGCGTGCAGGTGCAGCGCTGCCCGGTCGTCGCGAAGGCGGCCCGCGCGCACTCGATGACCGCCTGGCGGAGGTGGGCACTCGGCATCACCACCGCAGGGTTGCTGCCCCCGAGCTCGAGGGCGACGATCCGTCCTGGACGATCGAGGTTGGCCTCGAGAATTGCCCGGCCCACTGGCCAACTTCCGGTGAAGAGGATGCCGTCGAGACCATCGTGGGCGACGAGGGCACGAGCGACGTTGGCTCCTCCTTGCACCACGTTGAAGGCTCCCGCTGGCATCCCGGCCTCATGCATGCACTCGGCCAGCAACTGGGCGACGCCCGGCGTCTTGTCGCTGGGCTTGAAGACAACCGTGTTGCCGAGAAGAAGCGCCGGTACGAAGTGCCCGTTGGGCAGGTGAGCCGGGAAGTTGTAGGGCCCGAGCACCGCCATCACGCCGTGCGGCTTGAATCGGCAAAGTCCGCTGCGAGTCGCGTTCACCTTCACGTCGTAGCCGCGCACCCGCGACATCGAGATCTCGTCCAGCGTGATCGCGACCTTCTCGGCGAGGAGTTTCGCCTCGAGAAGCGACTCGGCCCGGATCTTCCCCATCTCCAGGGTGATGCGATCGGCGATGCGATCGACATGCCGTGTCGTGCACTCCGCGTACCGCCGCAGGACGGCGGCCCGTTCCTCGACCGTGCATGCGGACCAGGAGGGAAGGGCCCGTCGAGCCGCCGCGACGGCGCGATCAACGTGGGCAACCGACTCGCCGCTTCTCCACACGACCGTGGCGCCGTCGCTCGGGTCGCGCACCACGATTGCCTCACCGGGAAGCGCAACCGGACCTCCATCGATGTAGTCCGATGGGGCCGCCGACAACGCGCCGCGTGATGTGCTCATGCCTTCGCCTTCGTGCCCTTCCTCGTGACCCGCGAGACCCTCGCGGGCGCCTGAAGCTTCGCGTCCGACGGTGTGAACCCGACCTTCGCGCCCGCCTTCACGCCGAGGGCCTGCATCACCTCAAGCGGAATGGACAGAGTGGCGCCGTCGAGAGCATAGTGGGTACGAACCGCCCTGAAATCGTCCTTGTGCTCGTGGGAGACGATCGCGGCGCCGGATGCCGTTCCGGCCGCCGAGGCGAGCGCAGGGCCAAGCGTTCTCACCGATGTCGAGCGGACCAGCGGGATCTCATCGCGCTGGGCCTCGAGGTAAGGCCCACCGTCGAAGGGATCGACGTGACCTGTCTCGCGGAAGCCCTGTCGTTGGAGCATGGTCATGGCGGGAGCGGTCTCCTCGCCGACGCGACCGATGAGGTTGCGGGCCTCGGGCGGCAGGAGCGAGACGAAGATCTCTTCGCGCGGGAAGAGACTGAGCATGAACTCTTTCGAGCGGGCCGAAAAGAGGTCCGCCTCCTTGTAGCTCAGGTTGATGAAGCGGCGGCCGAGATACTCCCACAGGAGGGTGTGCGAGTCGGGCGTCACCGTCCCCATCATCTCGGCGATGATCCGATCCGAGAACCACGCGCGATGCAGGCCGATGAAATGAAAACGCACGAGCGACAGGAGCGCCCCCAGCTTCTCCTTGTGGCCGCGATACCCCGGTGCCAGGATGAGTCCGCCCATCTCACTTGGGCTGGTCTCGTCCATCCCGAACTGAAGGGTCATGTGAACCTGGCCGGTGGCGAGGTCCTTGCTGACGAACTCGCGCCGTCCGACCTTGAGGAAGACGTGCGGGAAACCGGGCCAGGAGATCGCGCTGATCACCGCCGATGTCCCGATGACGTTCTCCGTCTCCAGATCCTCGAGCACGAACATGAACTGGCGATCGCGCTCCGACTTCGCCTTGCCGGCAAAGCTCGCGAGGCTCTTTCGCACCTTCCCCGCGAGCAGATCGCTGTCGGCCGGCAGGTTGATGAAGTGAACCATCCGCGCGAGCTTCATGAGCGTCGGCAGATCCTTCGGTTGAGCTGGGCGGATGATGAACATGAGAGGGGAACCGAGGACGCACAGAGTGCAGTGAGACCGACGGGGACAGGTCGAACTCCGACTCACTCCGCGACGGCCGCGAAACTCTTTTCGAAGATCTCAAAGATGGGGCCGAAGTGCTCCGGCTGCATCACGCCGACCGGCGGAAGGAGCCGAAGGTGATAGGGATCGTGCCCGCAATAGAACGCGATCACGCCGTCGGCGAAGAGCCGGTGGAGGAGCTTCATGATGCGGTCCTTGTCGCCGCCGAACGGGGTGATTCGCATCATGCCGCCGGTGCCCGCAACGAGGTGCGTCATGCGTCCGCCCATCGGCGTCGTCACCGGCGGGAACCATGCAGGATGGCGCTTGACGAACGCCTCGCCATGTTCGCGCCAGGCCTTCTGAAGCCGGGCGATCTTGCCGTCGATGCCGTAGAAGCCGCCGTCGCGCAGCCGCTTCAGGGCGGCGAGCCCGACGCCGAAAGCCGAACCGCTGGCCTGGAAGGTGCCCGAGAGAAGCCCCGGCTTGGGGGTCATCTCCGCCGTATGCAGCACCGCGCAGGCCTGGCTCATCTTGCCCAGGGTCACCACGTCGATGTGCTCGCCGAGCCCAAGCTGGTCGAAGTAGTACATCGATGTGGTACGCCCGAAGGTCTGCACCTCGTCGTCCCACACCGGGATGCCGTTCTCGCGGCAGAGCTGCATGAGCGGCAAGAAGAACTCGCGCGGCGCGACGTTGAACCCGCCCTCGCCCTGCACCAATTCCATGACGAAGCAGGAGTGCTGCTTCGGATAGCGGTGGATGTACTGCTTCAGGTGCCAGACAGCCATGTCGATTGACCGCTGACCGAGATCCTGGTCATAGAAGGGCATGTAGTCGACGAGCGTGTTCAGCACAACGCCCTGGCGGTACGCCGGGCCGTCGCCGATCTGGGCCATCGTCGTCGACCGTCCCATGAAGCAATCCTGGAACGCGATGATGCGCGGCGCCGCGTTGGTCTTCTGCTGGCAGACCTTGAGGGCCTGCTCGTTGGCCATGCAACCGGAGTTGGTGACGAAACAGTTCTTCAGGCGCGAGCACTTCGACGCCTCCTGCACTAACAGTTCGGCGAAGGCGACCGAGTCGGCGTTGAACTGGAGGTTGCCCTGCATCACCGTGTCG
Organism: Phycisphaerae bacterium; assembly: GCA_016795065.1. Classification (GTDB taxonomy): domain Bacteria; phylum Planctomycetota; class Phycisphaerae; order Phycisphaerales; family SM1A02; genus JAEUIT01. Next base: position 26,553 of record JAEUIU010000050.1, on the reverse strand, counting down.
GCAAGGGCGGAGCGGATGTTGGCCTCGACCATCTCCGGATCGGAATGGCCGAACATGTGCACGCCGATGCCATTGATGAGATCCCACTTCACGCTGCCGTCAACGAGCTCGACGAGGGGACCGTTGCCGAAGCCCGAACCGACATAGGGATAGAGGGCCGGGCGGCCCTTGACCTCGGCGCTTCGCTTCAGCCACTCGTCAAGGGTGACCTTTCCAGCCGCGGTTGCAGGGCGAGCCCCGGTCAGGACGGCCTGGCGGGTGCGCAGCTCGCGAACAATGCGGCTGACCGCTTCTTCGACGATCGGGCTGGTCAGGAATGCGGCACCATCCGTCGGGCCATCGTTGCCCGATCCGGTGGAAGCGACAGTGGAGGCGACAGAGGTGGCCTTGGTGGTGGCGGAGGCGTTCATGGTGATCCGGAGAGGTTCGCGGGCGACGGGAGACGCGAGTGAGTCGGAAAGTCAGGCTGGGTCTCCCCTTCCGTGCGAGGTGACGGAAAGGGCCACCCTCGTACGCCGCCCGGGATGGTCATCGTAGTGGTCGGCGGATTCCCGCTGGCCGGGTACCGACCGAAGTTGGGGGAGGCGAGGCGTTCAAACGCCCGGAAAGGGCGTCACCAGCTCTTCTCAGGGTCAAAATCGGCATTCCCTGCCCTTCCAGTCCAGCCCGAATGTCGATGAGAGAGAGGGCCGGGCGGCGCTCGCCGCAATTTTCCCTGCCTTGACATTTCTCCCGGAATCCGTCGCCGATCTCCGTATGACATGGTGCAGCACCTTTCGACGGCTCCTCAAACGAAGACGCCCATGACCCCGCATTCGAACCCACCCCGCAAGCAGGCCGTCCGACCGGAAGGTGTTGGACGTCTCGTTCACAGCTGGCGAGTCGAAACGACGCCATGGGCATTCGCAGTGTCTCTTGTTCTCGCGGGGACCAATGCCGCATGGGGCTCTGCCTCTCCAGGCTGGCAGTCGGAAGAGTTCGGTTCGGCCATCATGAGCCACGCCGCCGCAATCGCTCCACCGAGCGACCCGACGCTCCCTTCCCCATCGAAGGAGAAGCCGACGAAGCCGGACGCTCCGCTCAAGCGGCGACCCACCGACGAACCCATCAGCCCGGACAAGCCCGAGCCAAACAAGACCGAACCAGCCCGTCGCTTGCCTCCAGACAAGCCGCTCGACGCCCCGAAGCCCAATCCGAATCCCGCCGTCCGCCCGGACGCTCCCGTCGGTCCGCCATACGTCGCTCCAAAGCCGGGCAGCCCCGACGCCACACCAGGCCGTCGGCGAAGTGACCCGATCAAGCCTCCGTTCGCTCCGAAGCCTCGGACTTCCCCAAACGATGGCAAGCGACCGAACGCACCGATTCGCTCTCCTTCCGCCCCGCCCGGCGAGGGCCCTGGCCGCCGTCCGATCGGTCCGCCGATCGAGGCACCGAAGCCGCCTAGTGGCGTTCCGGGTCCGCCCAAGCCACCCTCGGGCACCCCGATTACTCCGCCCAACCCGGGCAACCCGGGCAAGGGGCCGGGGCAGAATCCCGGCGGGCCGCCGATCTTCCCGCCTGACTTCGGAATTCCGGGTGGCACGCCGGGCGTGAAGCCGCCGTCGAACCCGATTGCTCCACCCAAGATCACGCCGGGCTAACGACCCTCGATCGCCTCTGACTCCCTTCGGTGGGCGCGCGACCCCCGACAGGCACCTACCGATACCGGCGCCTGAGAACCTCGCGTCATTCTCTTCAACAACCCGTCGCCTCCGCGATCACTCGCCGGCGTCGGGTTGTTTTTTCGTGAGGCGCTCCGAACCGTCCGGCTAACGGTTCGCGCAGCTCGCTTGGGCGATGGCAGCGCGCACCAGGGCAACCGAGAGGTCGGGCATCGCCGGATGGACGACGTGAGCGCCCGCGTCCAGAAGCTGGCGGGGCGTATGCGTGGTCGCCAGCCCAATGGCGGTCATGCCGGCGGCGCGGGCGGCGATGATCCCCGCCGGTGCGTCCTCGATGACCGCGCAGAGGCTGGCCGGAACGCCTAACCGTTCGCCCGCGAGAAGAAAGACGTCCGGCGCCGGCTTGCCGCGCCGCACCTGCGTGCCGTCCACGACGGCCGCGAAGTGGTCTCGGATCCTTCCGCCGTCGAGCACCAAGTCGACATTCTCCGGCGGGGCCGAGCTTCCGACGGCAAGGAGCGCCCCATCGCTGCGCAGGGCGTCTAACAATTCGCCCGTCTGGGGAGCGATCGGCACGCGATCCCGGATGATCGCCCGCATCGCCGCCTCCTTCTCGACGGCGATCCGCTCGCTCTCCTCAGCGGTCACCTCCGGACCGATCATGATCCGCACGCAGTCGGAGTTCACCCGGCCGAAACAGGAGAGAAACGTCTCGTAGGCAAGCTGCACCCCGCGCCGGGCGGCCGCATCGCGCCATGCAAGCCAATGGGCTTCCTCGGAGAGAACCAGGACGCCGTCCATGTCAAAGATCACGCCGTAGGGAGACATCCGGGGAACGTACGCGAAGGTTCAGGCTCCCGCCAGCGAGGGCGAGGTGCGGAAGTCGGCGTCGGACTGGCGGATGCCGGCGAATGGAAGGCGCGGACCGTATTGGCCCGGCGACTCTTGCGTAGCGTGATGGACCGCCATGCCAAGGTAGTTCCCAAGCGCTTCCCACAGGGCGTTCCCGACGTGTCCCTGCGTCACCGCGACATGGTGCGGGAAGTGCCGCAGGAGGACGTCGCGATAGAGTCGCTGGAGCGACGGTATGCGACACCAGCCATAGCAGCCGAAGGTCACCGCAGGATTCGCCTCGATCGCCCCCTCACAGACCACTGCTCGCGTCGGTCCCTCAGCGTCCTGGGTGATGCGACACAAAGTCAGCGGCCCGTCGCGGGCGACGAACTCGATGGTGCCCTCGGAGTCCTCGTAGGTTGCCGCACCGCTCGAGGCGATGATCTCTTGCACGCCGAGACGCACCGGCGTGCGGGCAAAGGCGGCGGGAAAGACTCCGCAGTGCCAGACGTTGACGAGTTCGTCGTCATCGTTGTGCAAGTTGTTCCAGTCTGCGAGTCCGGCGGGCGAGGCGCTGGCGAGCATCGCAGCGTGCATCGACATCGTGCCCATGATGTCGGCCTCGCACGCACTGGGCATGCCCTCGTCGCCGAAGCGGCTCATGGTGGTACAGGAACAGACGCCGTAGTTGGCCTGGATGCTCGTCCAGCACTGGATGCCGAAGGCGTCGATCGCGTTCTTGCGTCCCCAGCGGCGGAGAAAGAGCTCGAGCTTCGCGCTTCGCACCACCGAGAGCTGCTTGATGCGCGACGTGTCCGCGTAGCCCTGGATCGAGGCGATCACGCGGGCCAGGTCAGCGTCACTATCGGCGATGGCGTTGGCGCCGGCGATCGCTTCCGAAAGGTCAAGGGTCACGACCGTCGGGCCAAGTCGCTGAAGCCGCTTCTCGTCGAAGCGACAGGTCCAAAAGGCGTCGGGCCGGGCGCCGATCTGTCCGTAACGGGCATTGCGAAGGCCATGCACGGTGCGGCAGACCCGCACGAAGAGATCCAGGTCGGCAGCGAAACTCGGATCACCCGGGAAGCAGATCGGTCGCTGGGCGACGGTGTACTTCGCTCCGATCTGGCGGAGCACCTCGCCAATCGAGAGAAGGCCGCAGAAGCTGTCGCGACGACGCGTGCCCATCGTCAGCCGCTCTTCCTCCTGGCAGCCGTAGATCATGATCGGTACGTCGAGTGCGGCCTTTCGCACGCACCACGCAACACCCTGTTCCTCGCCGAAGTTCACGGCGCCGACAACTATTCCCTGTACACGCTCGCGGCGAAAAAGCTCGGCAACCAGTTCCGCTTCCTCGCGGGTCTCCACGCAGCCGACCTTCGTCTGGGCCGCGTCGGGCACGACGACCCGGATGCCGGCGGCGCGCATCGCGACCACGGTCGCATCGCGCATCGATGCTGCGAGTTCCTTCGAGAAGAACCCGCGATTCGCCGGAATGAACCCGATCGCTACCTCACGCTGAAAGCCCATCGCTGCTCCTTGTCCCGGTCACGGCGAACGCCGTTCCCGCTGTCCGTAATAGGCGTCGGCGCCGTACTTGCGCGCCCGATGCTTTGCGAGAATGTGGGGCTCGAGGGCGATCGCCGATGCAAGGCCAACCATCGTGCCAAGGGCCATGTGAGCGATCGCCTCAAGCGCGATGGCGTTCTCGAGGGCCGCTCGAGCCGAAGCCCCCCAGGTGAACGGCGCGTGGCCCGCGACGAGGACACCCGGAATCGACATGGCGTCAAGCTGGGCGAATCGCTCGACGATCACCTTTCCCGTCGCCTCCTCGTAACCGGCGGCGACCTCCTCGGCCGTGAGCTGCCTCGCTACAGGGACGTCGCCGGCGAAGTGATCGGCATGGGTCGTTCCAAGACAGGGAATCGGCCGCCGCGCCTGGGCGAACATGGTCGCGTAGGGGCTGTGGCTGTGGGCGACCCCGCCAACGTGCGGCCACGCCCGGTAGATCGCGCAATGCGTTGCCGTATCCGTCGACGGCCGCAGCCGACCCTCGACGACGCGGCCATCGAGATCGACCAGCGGAATGTCGTCTGGAGTGAGGTCCTCGTAAGCAATGCCACTTGGCTTGATGGCGATGATGTCGCGGCGAGAGCTGATCCCGCTGACGTTGCCCCAGGTGAGCGGGGCAAGCTTCGCCTCCGCCAAGGCGCGGTTCGCGGTGCAGACTTCGGAACGCAGCCGCCGCAGGTCCTCGCGATCGTTCATCGAACCGTCCCCTTTCGCGACGCTCGGGCGGCATCACGGAGGCGCAGCAACTCCTTCATCACACCGTGGAGCGACCCGATGTTCTCGCGCGTGCCGAAGGCATCGTGGAGCTGCCGGTAGAGCGAGTAGAGCGTGCGATAAGTGGCGTGCCGATCGGGATGCGGGTGATGCCGCTCCTCGCGCACGCCGGCCATCGCCCGCTGCGCCGCAGCCACATCGGGATGGGCCTTGCCGACGACCGCGCCGAAGATCGCCGCCCCCAGTGCACACGTCTGCGGCGAGCGGCTCACCGCGATCGGGCGGCCGCAGACGTCGGCATAGATCTGCATGATGAGCGGGTTCCGCTCGGCCAGCCCACCGCATGCGACGACATCGCGCACCGGCACGCCGCACTCCTCGATCCGCTCGATGATGCGAAGCGCACCGAACGCCGTCGCCTCGATGAGCGCCCGGTACATCTCGCCGTGCGTGGTATGCAACGACTGGCCGATGACCGCGCCGCTCAGCCGCGGATTCACGAGGATCGTCCGATTGCCGTTGTGCCAATCGAGCGCCAAAAGCCCGCTCTCTCCTGGCGCCAGCGCCGCCGCAGCCTCGGTCAGTCGGGCGTGACGCTCGGCCGCCGATGGACCAACATCGCCGGCCATGCGATTCGCGTACCAGTCGAAGATGTCGCCGACGGCCGACTGTCCCGCTTCGATGCCAAGCATGCCGGGCAGGATGCTCTCGGGCACGATGCCGCAGACGCCGGGAATGTCGATCTCCCGCTCGCCCGCTCTCGGCATTGGTGCCACCATGCAATCGCAGGTGCTCGTCCCCATGATCTTGACCAGCGTGCCGGGAGCGACGCCAGCGCCGACGGCGCCCATGTGGGCATCGAAGGCCCCCGCCGCGACGGGAATCCCGGCGGGAAGTCCGACCTCGGCGGCCCATGTCGCCAACAACCCACCGACCGGTCGGTCGGCCGCGACGACGGGACCGGCGTATCGATCACGCAAACGACCAAGGCCCTCCGCGAGTTCGTCAAGGAATGCCGCCGACGGCAGTCCTCCCCAGCGCGGGTGGTACATCGCCTTGTGGCCGGCCGCGCAGATGCTCCGTACAAGCCGCTGCGGATGGGCGGTGCCGGTGACGAGCGCCGGCACGTAGTCGCAGAGCTCGACCCAGGTGTACGCCGCCGCGGCGACCTCCGGCCGGGTGCGCGTGCATCGGAGGATCTTGGACCAGTACCACTCCGACGAGTAGGTGCCGCCACAGGTGTCCAGATAGGGGCGATCGGTGCGGCGAATGCGATCGGTGATCTCGGCCGCTTCGGCGTGCGAACTGTGGTCCTTCCACAGCCACGCCATCGCGGCGGGCTCGTGGGCGAACTGCGGAAGCGTCGCCAAGGCGATTCCCGCAGCATCGACGGGGAGCGGCGTCGAGCCGGTGGTGTCGATCCCGATGCCGACCACCCGGTCCGACGAGAAGCCCCGCACCGACCTGGCCATCGAAACCGCTTCGCCGACAACGCGCCGGAAGCCCTCGGCGTAGTCGGCCGGATGCTGACGGGCGAGATCCGGCTCGTTGGAATCGACCACGACGCCGTCGCGGCCGTGGGCATAGCCCCAACTTGAGGCCGCGATCTCGGCCCCACTGTCGACGTCGACGACGACGGCGCGGACCGATGCGGTTCCGTAGTCGACGCCGATGGAGTATCGCGAGGTGCTGGTCATGATAGGTGACCGAAGGGGAACAGTTGTGGCGACGACTTGAACGAAACGTTAGCTCGCTTCCGCGACGGGAAGCGACGGCTCAGGCAGGAGGATGCGCCCCGCAGCCGCAGCCACGAGCCCCAGCATGCGCCGGCGCGGCGCGAGATGGCAGGTGAGTCGAGCGAAACGCCCGACGAGAGCATGCTCCCGCACCCGGCGCTCGAACGCAACGAGAACCTCGGGGTGGAGCGAGGGCAGGTCACCGGTCAGGACGAGATCGGCAGCTCCCACGAGGTTGAGCGCACCGGCGATCACCGTGCCAGCGGCGTCGATCGAAGGCGCGAGCCAAGGTTCGACGCCGTGAGCGGCGATATGCCGTGCGCAGTCCGACCAGGTCGCCTTCGGCTTTCGCCACCGCGTGCGAAAGCTCTGAAGGACGCCTCGGCAGGAGACCAGCGTTTCGAGACAACCCACCGCGCCGCATCCGCAGCGCCTCCGATTGCCATAGACGCCGGTGTGCCCGATCTCACCGCAGAGCGGCTGCGGGCCATGAAGGAGTTGCCCACCGGTGACGACCGCACCGCCGACGCCATCTCCGAAATCGACCAGCACGAAGGAATCGGGGCTCGGGCCGAGGGTGCCCCCCGCTTGCCCGCCGTCACCCGAAGCGAGAAGTCCCAGGGCGAGGGCCTGGATCTCCTGGACCGCGCAGACCCGCGCCGCGAACAAGCCCTCGATCCGTTCGATCAGTTCGCGACCGTTTGTCCAGCGGAGGTTGGGTGAGAAGACGATCTCGCGACCATCGCTCCCAAGGACGCCAGGGACACTCACCAGCACCGCTCGTGACGATCCGATGCCCAGAGCATCGCGGGCGCGCCCAAGATGGGAGAGGAACCCCGCCACCGAGCGGGGCGTCGGGAAGCGGACGAAGGTCGCGCCGTGGTGCGTTGGTACGTCGAAGTCAGCGGCCGCGGCCTCGGCCAACGAGATCGTGCGCACGGAGGTCTGCTGCGTTCCGATCTCGACCACGGGAAATCGAATCGTCGAACTCAGCCCGACCAGACGTGGGGGTCGGCCCATCGCCGCGGACTCCTCGGATCCGGAGGACATGCGACCCGGATCCTGGATCGCCGGGCGACCCTCGCCGCGCGATTCGACCTCCTCGATCCATCCCGCCTCCAGCATCCCTTCCACCACCTTGCCCGCGGTCACCGGCGAGAGTCCGTTGAGGCGGGCGAGTTCCGCCCGGGAGGACGCCCCCCGCGCCAGCAGCATCCGAAACGTCCGGTGGACGTTGGCGATGCGCAACTGCGAGGGGTGCTGGTACATTGTGAGTGTAGTATAGAAAGTTTCTCGGCCATCACGAGGCGCCCCCTTCACCGGATTGAGACACACCATGCACCGAATGCTCTGCGCGATTCTCCTTCCCGCATGGCTCGCGCTCACCGCCTCGTCGCCGGCCGCGGATGCTCCGCTGCGCGCCGTGCCATTTGAGAAGGTCACCGTCGATGACCCGTTCTGGGGACCTCGCCTGGTGACGAATCGAGCCGTCACCGCGGCCCACGTCCTCGACGAATGCGAACGGACCGGGCGCATCGCCAACTTCCGGGTGGCCGCCAAGGCCCGAGCTGAGGGCAAGCCGCAACCCGGCGGCATGCGTGGCATCTTCTTCAACGACTCTGACGTCTACAAGGCTCTGGAAGGCTGCGCGTATCTGTTGGCAACGCAACGCGACGCCGCACTCGAGGCCCGCTGCGACGGGATCATCGAGGCCATCGCCGCGGCCCAGGAGCCTGACGGTTACCTCTACACCTCACGCACGATTCTCGATCCAAACAACATGCCACCCGGCGGGCCTGAGCGCTGGTCGGACATGGGCGGCGGTCACGAGCTCTATTGCGCGGGGCACCTCTACGAAGCGGGCGTCGCCTATCAAGCTGCGACCGGCAAGCGGACCCTTCTCGACGTCGCCCAACGGAACGCTGACCTCGTCGCTAAGGTCTTCGGCCCGACGGCCAACCAACATCCGTGCGGCCATCCCGAGATCGAGATCGGGCTCGCCAAACTCTTCGAGGCGACCGGCGAGGCCCGCTACCTTGACCTCCTCCGCTTCTTCATCGAGACCCGCGGGCGCGGCGACCGCGGCCGACCTCTCTACGGCGAATACGCCCAGGATCATGCACCGGTCCTCGATCAGGTCGAGGCCTTGGGGCATGCGGTGCGCCTTGCATACCTTCAGTCGGGGCTTGTTGAGCTCGCCCGACTCGCAAAGGACGATCGATACCTCGACGCGAGCCGTCGGGCGTGGGACGACATCATCCACCGCAAGATGTACCTGACCGGTGGCATCGGAAGCCAGGGCAACAACGAGGGATTCGGGATCCCCTACGAGCTTGCCAACGGCAGCGCATACAACGAGACCTGCGCGTCGATTGCCTTCATCCACTGGAATCACCGCCTTTTCCTCGCGACCGGCGATGCCCGCTACATGGACGTCCTCGAGCGCACGCTCCATAACGGCATGCTCGCCGGGTGGTCCCTCTCGGGGGATCGCTTTTTCTATCCCAACCCGCTCGAGTCAACGACGGGCCGCCAGCGCGTGGCGTGGTTCGACTGCGCCTGTTGTCCGCCGAATGTCCTGCGCTTCATCGCGTCGATGCCTCAGTTCGCTTATGCAACCGGCGCGCGCGATCTCTATGTGAATCTCTTCCTCGGCGGTCGGGCCGATATCCGCGTCGGCGATGTGGACATCGCCATCGAACAGCGCGGCGAGATGCCCTTCCTCGGCCGCTCGGCCATCACGCTTCGGCCCACCCGTGCAGCCGCCTTCGGCCTGCGCATTCGCATTCCGGCGTGGTCCCGATCAGAGGTCGCTGATGGCTCCCTCTACTCCGCTTCGACATCAGACTCCGGGGCAACACCGATCGCCATCATGGTGAACGGGACATCCGTTCCGCACACCGTCGAGCGCGGATACGCAGTCATCGAACGGACGTGGGCGCCGGGCGACGTGGTGGAGGTGCAACTCCACATGCCGATTCTCACCGTCGAAGCCGACGAGCGGGTCGCCGCGGATCGCGGGCGGATCGCCCTGGCTCGCGGTCCGTTCGTGTACTGCCTCGAGGCGATCGATCAGGGCGGTCGAACGCCTCTCGGCGCGGCGGTCGATCCCTCGAGCGCGTGGTCGGTTGGCCCGGCCCATGTCGAGCTCGGCGGCGTCCCCACGCTCCGGGGCCGCCTTCGTCCGGTCGAACGCACGCTCGACGGTGGTGTCCGAACCGGTGAGCCATTCGACGCGGTGGCCATTCCCTACGCCCTCTGGGCCAACCGCTCACCGAGCGCGATGGCGGTGTGGCTGGCGAAGGACCCCGCGGCAGCGAAGCCCGCACCGGCACCCACGATCGCCCGACGAGCGAAGATCACGACGTCCTTCGGGGGCGACGTGGCCGCCATCTCCGACCAGCTCGAGCCCTCGTCCTCGGGCGACCATGAGCATCCTTTCCTCCATTGGTGGCCGAAGATGGGCACCGAGGAAACGATCACCTACGAGTTCGCGGAGCCAACGGAGGTCGGAGCGGTCGAGATCTACTGGTTCGACGACACCGGCCGCGGGGCGTGTCGATTGCCGGTGTCCTGGAAACTGGACGTCCGCCGCGACGGCACATGGTCACCCGTCGAGGAGCCGAGCGAGTTTGGCGTCGCCGGCGATCGCTACAACCGTTGCACGTTCCGTCCCATTCGGGCCGAGGCCCTTCGCATCACGGTGACCTCCCGGAAAGAGTGGGCGGGCGGACTCCACGAATGGCGCGTCGAGGCTGCACCGAAGGGAGCGGCGCGCGACACGCAGCGTCAGGGTGTACGCTTTCAAGGAAGCACCATCGCCGCTCTCGAACTCTGAGCGCCGCCAACTTCTCTCGCCGAGGTCCCTTCCCATGTCCGCACGCACCTCTGAGCGCCACCCCGTGCTCCGCCTCACATCCACTCTCGTCGCCTCGCTCGTCGTGCTCGTCGGTTGCGGGGACCCGCCTCAGAAGTCCCCGTCCGCGCCAACCACGGCGAACGCGCCGGCGCCAACACCCAACTCGAAGCCCAACTCGACGCCAGCCGCCAAGCCGATCCGCGTCGGCTTCGCCCAGATCGGGGCAGAGAGCGATTGGCGAAAGGCAAACACCGACTCGATCCGCAACGAGGCGGAGAAGCGCGGGATCAACCTCACCTTCAGCGACGCCCAACAGAAGCAGGACAACCAGCTCAAGGCCCTCCGCAACTTCATCGCCCAAGGCGTGGACGTGATTGCATTCTCGCCGGTCGTCGAGACCGGTTGGGAGCCGGTCCTCAAGGAGATCAAGGCCGCTGGCATCCCCGTCGTCCTGACCGATCGGGCCGTTGAGGTCAGCGACGAGTCGCTCTTTGTGACCTTCATCGGCGCTGATTTTGTCGAGGAGGGTCGACAGGCCGGCACGTGGCTCGCCCAAGCGACCGGCGGGTCGGGAGTCATCGTCGAATTGCAGGGCACGCCGGGTTCGGCTCCCGCGATCGACCGCAAGAAGGGCTTCGAGGAGGTCGTCGCCGGGCACCCGGGCATGAAGATCGTGAAGAGCCAGTCCGGCGAGTTCACCCGCGCCAAGGGTCGCGAGGTGATGGAGACATTCCTCAAGAGCCCCGAAGGTCCTTCCATCACTGCTCTCTATGCCCACAACGACGACATGGCGATCGGTGCGATCGAGGCGATTCGAGCATCTGGACGCAAGCCGGGCGTCGATATCAAGATCGTCTCGATCGATGCGGTGAAGGCCGCGTTTGAGGCGATGGCGGCGGGCGAACTCAACTGCACCATCGAGTGCAGCCCGCTCCTTGGGCCGCAGCTCTTCGACGCCATCGAGGCGGTCGTGGCCGGCAAGACACTTCCGCGGCGCATCGTCACGCCCGCCAAGGTCTATGGTCAGGCAACGGCGGCGGCGGACCTGAAGACGAGGGTGTACTGACCCGTGACGGACTTGGCCCTCCTGTCGGTGCGCGGGGCCCGAAAGCGATTCGGCCCCGTCTTGGCGCTGGACGGGGTTGATATCGATATCGAGCGCGGCGAAATCCATGCCCTCATGGGTGAGAACGGCGCGGGAAAGAGCACGCTCATCCGATGCGTGAGCGGCGTCCATTCGCCGGATGCGGGAAGCGTGTCTGTTGCTGGCGTTCCGGCGCGCCCACGCACCCCGCGCGAGGCGGAGTTGTTTGGGATCAGTTGCGTCCACCAGGAGGTGCACCTGATCCCGCATCTTTCGGTTGCGGAGAACATCTGTCTCGGCCGAGAACCGACGCGGCGCTTCCCCTTTCCCGGCATTCGCTGGGGCGCCGTACGGGAGCGGGCCCGTCAGGCGGTCGAGCGCGTCGGTTTCGAAATTGACGTGCGACGCGAGCTTTGCACCTGTTCGATCGCGGCGCAGCAGCTCGTTGCGATCGCTCGATCGCTTGATTGCGGCGCACGAGTCGTCATCCTCGACGAGCCGACCTCGAGCTTGAACGAGCGCGAGGTCGAAGCCCTTTTCAGCGTGCTGCGCCGATTGCGTGCGAACGGATTGGGCATCCTGCTCGTCACCCACTTTCTCGATCAGGTGTATCGCATCGCGGACCGGATCACCGTGCTGCGCGATGGGCGACTTGTGGGCACGCGATCGGCAGCGGACCTCTCCCGGGCCGAACTCGTTGCGATGATGGTGGGCCGCGCGATTCACCGTGAGCCGCGTGCAGAGCAACATGCCTCCCGCGCCGAGCAGCCGCGTTTCGCGGCGCGCGGCCTTCGCCGCCGAGGGGCACTTGACGCCGTTGACTGTTCGGTCGATCGCGGTGAGGCCGTTGGCCTGGCCGGATTGCTGGGATCGGGTCGAAGCGAGACGCTTCGGGCGATCTTCGGAGCGGATCCAATCGACGCGGGCACCATGACCCTCGATGGCCACCCGGTTCGGCCCGGTTCGCCGCGCGAGGCGATGCGGGTGGGCATCGCGTTCTTGCCCGAGGATCGCAAGCGCGACGGCATCATCCCGTCCCTCTCGGTGCGCGAGAACATCATCCTTGCCCTCCAAGCCCGCCGCGGCGTCTTCGCACGCGTCTCCAACCGCGAAGCTCTGCTCCTGGCCGATCGCTTCATCGCTGCCTTGCGGATCAGGACGCCATCGCCAGAGACGCCGGTCCATCGGCTTTCCGGCGGCAACCAACAGAAGACGCTGATCGCCCGGGCCCTCGCCACCGATCCACTGCTTCTCCTTCTCGACGAACCGACGCGCGGTATTGACATCGGTGCGAAGGAGGACGTACTCGACCTTGTCCGCAGCGAGCGCGAGCGTGGGGTCGCGATCATCATGGCGAGCTCGGAGCTTGAGGAGCTCGTTCGGGCGTGCGGACGGGTCGTTGTCCTGCGGGACCGGCGAAGCGTCGCCGAGTTGATGGGAAGCGCCGTTGATCCGACCGCCATCGTGCGGGCCATCGCCGAGGCTGCGCCCGAACCTGACGTGGAGATCGCGACACGTGGCTGAGCCTCGTCCGCACCCTGGCGTCGCCCTCGCAGCCATCGCCCGCGACCTGCTTTGGCCGCTCGTCGCGCTCGCGGCGATCCTCGTCGTCGGCGCGATCTTCGCTCCCGGCTTTCTCACCATCGGCACCATCGACGGTCGACTGGTCGGGACGCCGATTGACATCCTGAATCACGGTTCGAAGGTGGCGATCGTCGCGTTAGGGATGACCCTCGTGATCGCAACGGGCGGCGTGGACCTCTCGGTCGGCGCGGTGGTGGCGATCGCCGCTGCCGTGACGGCCACGCTGGTGAGCGAGCAGGGAGTCCCATGGCCGCTGGCGGTCCCCGCGGCCGTTCTCGTCGGAACGATGGCGGGGCTCTGGAACGGGATGCTCGTCACCGTCCTGCGGCTCCAGCCGATCGTGGCGACGCTGGTCCTCATGGTCGCCGGGCGCGGCATCGCCCAGCTCGTGACCGGCGGTCTGATTGTGACGGTGCGCGAGCCCGCCATCGACCTGATCGGCAACGGGGCTTCGGTCGGCTTGCCGAACACGTTCTGGCTTCTCGCCGCCGTGTTTCTGGGGCTTGCCCTGCTGGTCCGTCGCACGGCGCTTGGGCTGCTCATCGCCTGCGTCGGCGACAACGATTCGGCGAGCCGCCTCGCCGGCGTGCCCGAACGATCAGTACGCCTGTTCGCATACGCGGTCTGCGGCTCCTGCGCCGCCATCGCCGGACTCATCGACTGCTCGTACATACGCGCCGCGGACGTGAACAACGCCGGGCAGCTTCTGGAACTCGACGCGATCCTCGCCGTCGTCATCGGCGGAACCGCGCTGACCGGCGGACGCTTCTCGCTGATCGGCTCGATCATCGGGGCGATGCTCATGCAGTCCCTCACCCGACTCCTCTACATGCTTGATGTCTCCGCCGAGATCGCTCCGGCCCCCAAGGCGATGGTGGTGCTCGCGGTGTGTCTTCTTCAGTCAAGCGTGTTTCGTGCATTCGTTGGCCGTGTCGCACGACGGCAAGAGGCGGGAACGCCATGATCCGAGAGCGCCAGAGTCCCCCGGAGCGTCGCTCGCTCCCGCACCGGCCGCGGCTGGTCCCTCGATTGGACCCAAGCGTTGTTCCAAGCGCGGCGACGGCGCTCGTCCTCGTGGCCGCGTTCCTGCTCGGGGCAGCGCGATACGAGAACTTCGCCTCCTGGATGGTGCTGCGCAACCTGCTCGTCGACAACGCGTATCTGGGGATCGCCGCGGTCGGGGCGACGTTCGTGATTCTTGCCGGCGGCATCGACCTCTCGGTGGGAGCGGTGATGGCGATGACGAGCGTTCTGGTGGCGCGACTGGTCGAGCACGCCGGGGTCCATCCAGCCGTCGCAATAGCCGTGGCCATCCTCGCGGGGATGTCCTTCGGTCTGGCCCAAGGCTCGCTCATTCAGCTCTTTGGACTGCCTGCTTTTCTCGTCACGCTGGCAGGCATGTTTCTTGCCCGCGGAGCTGCCTTCGCACTTCATCCCCAGTCCCTCGGCGTGCGACATCCCTTTGTCGCCCAGCTTCTCAACGATTCGCTTTCGCTGCACATACCCCTCGGCCCCCGCGGCGTCGTCATTCCCATCACCGTCGTCGTCGCCGGAGCGGTGATCGCCATCACATGGTGGACGCTTCGGCAGACGCCCTTCGGCCGGGCAGTTCATGCGATCGGCGACGACGAGCATGCCGCGACGCTCATGGGCGTGCCCGTCGGTCGCGTTCGTGTCATGACCTATGCGATCGCCGGCGGCCTCTCCGCACTCGCCGGCGTTGCGTTCACGCTCTATCAGCAGGCCGGCGACCCGACCGCGTGCAAGGGACTCGAGCTCGATGCGATCGCCGCGGTGGTGATCGGCGGAACGCTCTTGCGCGGCGGCGTCGGTGGGGTGATCGGCACGCTGATGGGGGTTCTCATCCTCGGCCTCATCCAGACGATCATCACCTTTGAGGGAGACCTCAGCTCGTGGTGGACGCGCATCGTGGTTGGCGTCCTCGTTCTTGCCTTCGTCGCCCTTCAGCGCGGGGTCGACGCGATCGCGTCGCGACGCCTCACGAGCGCAGCGTGATGCGGCCTTCGGCGATGCGCTTCAGGACGACGGCAAGGAGCTGGGCCCGTTCGACGATGCTGGGAATCTCGATGAATTCGTCGGTGCGATGCAGATTGCCGCCTCGGATACCTAACGTGTCGAGCGTTGGGAGCCCGACGGACTGCAGGATGTTGCCGTCGCAGACGCCGCCGGTCTTGCCGAAGGGCAACGTCTGACCTAACGATTCGGCCACGTCGCGCACCGCCAACGCGAAACGCTCGACCTGGGGCGTCAGGGGCTTGGCGGGACGGGCGAAGGCGGTGAGGACCCTGACGCCTGGAAGTGCACCGTCCGGCGTGTTCAACGCAGCGAAGCGGCGGGCAAGCTCGTTCATCGCAGCGGGGTCGGCGAAGCGCACATTGCCCCAAGCGCTCGCCGACGCGGGAACGGCGTTGGAGACAAGACCACCCTCCAACGGACCGACGTTCACGATCCGGCCCGCGGCGGGATCGCTCGCGGCGCTGGTCTCAAGGATCGCCTTGGCAAGGGCGACGACGGCGCTCACGCCCTTGGTGAAGTCGCGCCCGACATGGGCGGTGCGCCCGGTGCAGTCGATGCGGAAGTGGCCCGAGCCCATGCGTTCGACGACCAACGCCCCGCCCTCGCCTGCGGGCTCGAGGGCGATGCCGATGTCATGGGCTCGACCGGCTTCCTCGATGGCCCGGGCGGAATGGAAAGAGCCCGTCTCCTCGTCGCTATTCAGGAGGACACTGAACCCGAGCCCCACGCCCGCCTCGTCGAGAGCCTCGAGGGCATTCATCGCCAGGATGATGCCGCCCTTCATGTCCACCGCTCCGGGGCCGCGGGCGATCCGATCGCTCTCGCGAGTGAGCGTGCGAAACGCCCCGTTCGGGTCGTGGACCGTGTCGATGTGTCCGGCGATCAGGACACGCGGCGTACCCGGTCGGAGCCGGGCCGCTATGGCCACCGGCGGCACGTAGGCGTCGCCTTGGGCCGTCGCGTCGCGCTCATGCGGCAGGGCGAGCCATGCGGGTCGCTCATCGCCAAGGTGCATTGAGACGCTGGCACCCAGTTTCGTCAATCGGTCGCAGAGCAGGCCGCGGAACTCATCAAGGCCGGGACGGAAGGCGCCGCCAGTGGGAATCGCCACGGCGTCGGCAATCTCGTCGTACATGCGCTCGGCGCGGCGCCTCAGGCCGTCACAGAGAGCACGCTCGATGGCATCGAGGCGACTCACCGACCGACCCCATGGGCGGGAAGGACGGAGCGAGCCGGGGCATCGAACAACTCGCCCTCGAAGACCTCGGTCGCCGGGCCGGTCATCCGAACCGAGGCGTGATCGCCTTCGCCCTTGCGAATCCATTCCAGGCGAAGGTCGCCTCCGGGAAGGTGGGCGAGCACCCGTGGCCCAGCGTGACCGGTAAGGACTCCGGCGACGCACACCGCGCTCGCTCCGGTGCCGCAGGCAAGCGTCATGCCGCTCCCCCGCTCCCAGGTGCGCATGATGACCTCATCGGCGCGGAGCACCTCGACGAAGTGGATGTTGATGCGCCTCGGAAACCACTCATGCCGCTCGAGCGCCGGCCCCACCCGTTCCAGGGGCACCTCCGCCACCTGGCGACAGAAGATCACCGCGTGCGGATTGCCCATCGACACGCAGGTCATGGTGAGTTCACAACCACATGCGTCGATCCACGATTCCGCTCCATGCGCCTCGTGGGCGGAACCGAGCAACATCGACCGTGAGATGGGATGGCTCACCACCCGGGCGTTTGGGTCGACGCCCGGGATCCGTACAGGAATCTCCTCCGCGGCCAGGATCGGCGCGCCCATGTCGACGGTTGCGAGTTCGACGCGTCCGTCAGCGCCAGCGGACCAGTCGATGCGAAGGACGCCGCGGCCGGTCTCAACCCGGATCGGATTGGTCGTCGCAAGCCCACGGTCGATCGCGAACTTCGCGACGCAGCGGACGCCATTCCCGCACATCTCGCTTTCGCTCCCATCGGCGTTGAACATCCGCATGCGGACATCAGCGTCGGTGACGGTCGGCGGGGCGACGAGGATGAGACCGTCGCTTCCGACTCCGGTGTGCCGGTTCGAGACGCTTCGGGCCAGTGCCGCCGCATCCGCGATGCGCTCCTCGAACGCGTTCACGTACACGTAGTCGTTGCCAATCCCATGCATTTTCACGAATCGCATGTCACGCGTCCTCAAATCGCAGCCCGCTCGCTCCGAACTCAGGGCCCCGGCTTTCCGTCACCAACCGACGACGGCGCATCGTAGCGGGCATCCGCGCCGCTTTCGCCGTCGGGCGTCGCTGTCGGAGAATTCATGACCTCCATCGCGAATGCGATGCCGAAGAGGAGCACGATTGCGAGCGCGAGCGCCTTCAGTCGTCCGACAAGCCGATCGATCGGGAGTCGGTTGGCAGGAGCCCCGACGATCCTCTCAAGGTAGGCCTGCCTCCATCGGATCGAGCCATGACGCCAGGAGATCCGCTCGCGTGAGACGCCGGCGAAACGGGCAACCGAACCTAACGCCCCGCTCATGGCGACCACGGCGTCAGGCGTAATCGCCGGGCTGTCGGTGGTGCCAGAAAGGTACTGGACGGCGAACGTGTCGGCCTGACGCTCGATGCGACGCGATACCCAGCCGAAGAGGAGGAGCGCGATGGTGGCGGCGAGGATCGCGGCCCCGCGCTCAAGCCAGACCATGGCCTCGAGCTTCTCCTCGAGGTCCCACGACGCGTGACGAATCGACTCGTCAATCGTGACCGCTGGCCACTCCACCGCGAACGATGCGAGCCCCAGGAGTGCGACGAGCATGAGGAGCATCCAGGGAAGGTGATGTCGACGAACGTGACCGATCTCGTGGGCCATGACCGCCCGCAACTCGTCGCGCGGAAGGAGTTCGACGAGGCCATCGGTCAGCATCACATAGCGCAGCGGAGCAACCAGCCCCATGACGGCCCCGTTGACCATACCTTGATCGGTCCGCCACAGGAGAATGTCCCGAACCCGCACCCCGCAGGCGTCGCAGACAGCCTGAAGATCGCGACGCAATTCGCCATCCGGAAGCGACTCAAGCTGAAGGACCAGTCGGGCAATGAGCGGGCTGAGAAGGTAGACGACGGCGGCGACGGAAAGTGTGACGAGTTCCCTGCCGCCGGCGGTCCAGAACTCCGGCCATGCGGAGCGCACCAGCGGCTCGGCGAGCTCGGTGAGCGCGACCACGGTGAGGAGCGGGGCGAGCAGGAGCAGGATGTTCGTTCGGACGCGACCCAACACAAAGCGCGTCGGCGAGCGCCAGGTGCTGATAGGAACGCCGGCGTCCAAGTCGCGAATCAGCGCCGCATCCCGCACGCGCCGCTCGATGGGCTCGTGAATTCGCCAGGACGCCGCCATCGCCGCGAATGCCGGCAGCATGGCTAACAGTTCGTCCACTGCTGGCCAGTCCCCCACCACCCGGCGCACCGCCGGAACCCAATCGAGGGCGAGGGTGGCGATCGCGGTCGCCAGAAGGGCGATCCAGGGAATGGCCGCCATGATCGAATCGGCGCGGGCAAACGCTCTCGCCGCGGAGGCGTCACCCTGGTCCATCGCACGCTCGGCACTCCTCACCGCGAGCCATTGAAGACCGAGGGCCACGAGGGGAACGATCAGGACCGTGACGAGCGGAACCCAGCCAGAGAAGTGCGCGCCGACACCGGCCTGTGAGACGGCGAGATCGGTAAACGGCATCCGGTCCTCGAGCAGGACCACCGCGATGAGGATGAGGACGACGAGATGCACGGCGTGAGGGCGGCCTATGTTCCGTCACGCCGGATTTGAACGGCGTGTTTGGCGCGGAGCGGGGAGAGGAATGGACCTTCCGCCTCAGCCTGCTAGCGTGATCCGGGACGCTCGATGACGCCGAGATCGACCACCACCTTGCCGAAGCGGTAATAGTCGACGTTGATCCGCTCGGAATCGATGAAGGTGAACACGAGGCAGTTGAGGCGGGTCGAGTCGGCGAATCCGAAGTCGCCCATATGCGGGCCGGCGTAGCGTTCGCCCTCATAGGCCTGGGCGTGGAAGTGGATGTGAAAGAGCGCCGTATAGACCGTGTCCATCAGCTTCTGCGAGGACTCGTAGCGGACGTCGTTGCCGCGCGAGACGCTGGGAAACTCAATCAGCTCAAAACGTCCCTTCGCATCGCGTCGGAGAATCCCGCCAAACTCGCTGCCACGATCGGCTAGGTCGCGATCGGCCATGTCGTAGACGTGACGGCGAAGCTCCGGCACGGCGAGGGCCTCGATCGCCAGGGCCATCGCGGCACGATCGCCCCACGTGAGGTTGGGGCTGTGATGGGAGAGTCGTTCGGAGAACTCGTTGCCGTAGCCCTCGAAGTCGGGGCTGTAGATGCGACGGTCACTACCGCCGGTGGCCACGACGATCGATCGCTCGATTTCGTCATCAGTCATGGTCAGGAGTTTCGGCGCCGATTTCGCACATGACGCGATGACCGGAATGTCACGTAACTCGAGTCCGCCTCGCCGGGCTGGCGAGAGCTGGGTCACGGCAGCTTTGGCATCGTTCCAGAAGTCACGATTGGGCTCGCTGCGGAGGGCCTGGACCCAGAGGATCTCCTCTCGCGTGCGGGGCAGGACGTTGAAGTCGACCAGGCCCGCGCGAATGTCGCGCAGCATCGGATCGCCGGCGGTTCTGGCCTCGTCCGAGAGGATGTCGCGCAGCCTCGCTTCCTGACCCTCGCTCAAGGCGAGTTGCCAACATCGCATGCGGAGGTTGCTTTGCGTCAGCGGGTTCGCGGCGGCCATGGTGTCTAGCAGGGCGTCGACGATGCGGTCCTCCCCGTACATCGTGCCGATGGCAAGCCGTTCGGGACGTTCCTTCCCGAGGTTCGCCCAAGCCGGGACTTGCGCCGCCCACGCATGGACCAGTGCGGGGGTGAGTTCGCGCCACTGTTCGGCCGCAATGCGCTGACAGAGTTCCTCGCGCCATTGGAGGGCGTCCATCTTGGCCAAGTTCATGGTCAGCGTCTCGGCCAGCTTTTTCGGGTCGATCTCCTTCAGCCGACCGTACGCGGCGCGCCGGGCCTCAATCACGTAATTGGGACTGATGACGACCCGACGAAGGGCATCGCGATAGGCGACATCCTCAGGATTGCGGTCCGCGACGGCCATCGCCGCGAGATAGTCACGTCCGGGAAGCCCCGGCTGACTGAGGGTGGCGACGGGGTTGTCGATGCGGGCCGGGCCGCTGCAAGCGGACAACCCCAGGAGAATCGGAAGCGAGAACAACGCTGTTGCTCGGGCTCGACAGGCGACGCGGAGGAGGGAGGTGAATCGGACCATGAGTGGGCGCTTGGGAGCGGTTTGGAAACGGATGGCAGCGTAGTGCCCGGGCCTGCAATTCGCCGAATGGTCACGGCAAGCTGGCCAACGCTGCGCGGTTCCGCCGGGGATCATCTCGCCGGAGCCGTTGGGAACCGGTTCCGTTCTGGGCTCAGAGGATTGGCCCCACTGCAAGCTGCCCGTATGATCGTTTCGGACCGCCGTCCACGCAGCCGATCGACATGACTTCTCCCCGCTCACGCCAACTTCCCGTCGTCGGCCCAGAGCGCCCCGCCACGAGCGGCGGCCATTGCGAGCCGGCGTGCGGTTGCGCGAGCGGGACCGGATCGGAAATCAGGGGGGCTTCACCTGAGCTTTCCGGCCGCGGCACCTCGACATCCGCCCCAGCCGAGTTGTGGGGGAGGGTGAAGACGATCCTCGATTTGATTCGACCGGCTGTCCAAGAGGATGGAGGAGATGTCGAACTGGTGGCCGTGACGACGGATGGGCAGGTTCAGGTGCGATTCCACGGGGCATGCGTGGGCTGCCCGTCGAGTTCGATCACCCTTCAGACCGGTATTGAGCGGAACTTGCGCCTGCACGTCGCCGAAGTCACCAGCGTCATCGCGGTCGTGTGACGCGTGAGCGGACTCCGGTCGGCAACCGGTGCCAGACCGATGGCCGGGATGCTGGTAACTCGTGCATAGGTCGTTCGAAGTCCCCGCCGGAGAGCGGCTTGGACAAATTGCCGGGCGACCCGAGGGCGTCTGAAAGGTTTTCGCTTCCGTCGCCCCCAAGCCTCAGCTACTCTGCACCTTGGGTTTGCGGGCTCCGCGACAGGCACGCCAGGTTTTGGACCGGCGACTTCGTGGCGGGAGTGCAGTAGACCGGTAGGCTGCGCGTCCAACGCACTGATGCGATGGTACGGACGGAGCGCAGGCAGGAGGTCCTGGCGATGCTGGTCATTACGCGACGCGAAGGCGAAGAAGTCATCATCGGCGACCCCGCGTCGCCGATCGGTGTCGTTCGGGTGGCCACCATCAAGGGAGACCGGGTCAGGCTCGCGTTCGAGTTCCCGCGCGAAGTGGCCGTCCACCGACGCGAGGTAGCCGAGCAGATCTTGGCCGCCGAGGCGGCTGCACCCCAGATCATTGGGACAATTCGCCCTGCGAGCGAGGCGACCTAAGCAGCCCAGCCAGTCACGGCATCCTGAGCAGACGACGACCCGCTTCGGCGGGTTTTTCGTTGGTTTGCGTCGCGCCTTCCACTTTGTGCCTGTCCAATTTCGCGGCTCCCTCCACTTTGTGCCTGTCCCAAATCGCGAAGTCGCGGCAAGTTGACTCTCCAAACTCCCGTGGAGGCCGCCATCAACGAAAAAGCCCCGATGCCGAAGCACCGGGGCAAGTCCTGTCGTGACGGCGGGGCGGCGATCCATGCCGCGCCCCCGACACCCGAGCCGTCCGCCGAATCCGTGGCGGGCCCGGTCGCTCAGCGGGGTTCGGGCCTAGTAGGCCCGGGATGTGCGGCGGTCGCTCACTCCGTCGCAGGGAACTCTGGTTCGCCGTCCTTGGCGTTCCGTCGTCCCGCGCATCCGCACCCGGTTCAGCCGAAGCCTCGCGGAGTGCCCCTGCCCCCATTCGACACCGATCCATGGCGTCGAACGTGAGCTGTTGTCCTGGCGAATCGCGTCGGAACCGGTCAAGGATCGGACGCGTCATCCACACCGAATCACCTTCCGACGCACCTCAAAGGCGGCCCGGCGGATGGCAAGAGTGTTGCTTTTTGGTTCGCACTGGCCGTTGCACAACCCACTCGGGGTCACTTCGCTCCGGCACCATCCATTCGTTTCCGGTCTGCGAGCGCCTGCCGGGCTCGCTTCCAGATGTCGGCTTGGGAGGGTTGCAGGCGAGCCTGTTCTGCCTTCCAAGTCTTCGGGTCACAGATCTCCAAGTGATCCCGGACGCCTAGGATCATCACGCTCCCGGAGAGCCCGAACGCCTGAAGGAGGCGATCGGGAATTCGGATCCGACCTGCCGAATCGATGGGCATCCGTGCAGCCTGAGAGAAGATCACTCGCTCAAACTGCTGCATGTCCTCATCGCCGAGGAGGGATCCGCCGAGAGCGCTGGAAAGCTCTTGGAAGGTCTTCTCGGGCCAGAGCCAAAGGCCCCCGTTGGCGCCTGGTGCCGCAATGAGGGCTTCGCCGTGTACCTCGGGACGAAGCACGTCCCGAATCTCAGCCGGGATGGCGAGCCGCTGTTTGGGATCCAGCGAATGCTCGTACTCACCCAAGAAGAGCACGCAAAACCTCGTTCCTTGCGGCAGTCCGGGTCACCCACGAACGGGTCAGACGGCTGCGACAGATGGAAAAGTAACCCACAACGCCCCACCTTTCAACACTTTCCCCCTCTTCTTTTGAAGTTGGGGGATCATCCGGACCTTTCGGGGTTGCCTCTTGGCTCTAAAGGTGTCAGATTCCATGGGTTAGAGGCTTATCCACGGAGACTCCACTCGCGATGGAGTCTGGTCTGGATTCTCAACGTGGGGTCGATGCGCAATCTCCCTAGCCGAACACTCCACCGCGCGCTGCTCTGATCAGGGCCCTGCCTCCAGCCCAGCCGCTGCCGCCCTCCCTCCAAGGACTGACGCGAGAGACTGCATCGAGAAGAGAGGAATCCACGCGTGCCGCCCACGAATCCCGCATCGCCTCAGCGACCGAACCACTCCGACTCCGAGCCAAGCTCAATGCCGGCCCCCATCCCGGCGACGTCGCTTGCCGATGCGATGGCACTCATCCCGGCCGGGACTTTCGTCTTGACCTCGTCTTACGCCGAGACGCGTGGCGGTGTCATTGTCCGGTGGGTGCAGGCGGTGTCGGCCACCCCTCCCCTGGTTGTGGTGGCGATTGAGAAGGGCCAGCCGCTCAGCCCAGTGATCCGAGACAGCCGCCGCTTCGGCCTCTGCCAATTGGCCCCGGAGGATCGCGTTCTCCGCCGCCTGTTCGAGCCAGAGTCATCTGAGAGCGGACGCAGTTCCAACTCACGCATCGATCCCGTGGACCCGTTCCTCGGCTTGCCGACAAAGACGACGGCCAACGGCGTCCCGATCCTTCTGAAAAGCCTCGCCTGGCTGGAGTGCGAACTCACCCGACATCTGGACGTCGAAGGCAACTGCGAGCTGTACATCGGCCTGGTTCATGCCGGTGGTGTCCTCCGGACGCCCGTTGCGGCGGTGGGTGATCAGTCAGCCCCGCAGCCGAACGGAACGATCCCACTTCGCGCCGCGAACGCCCCCTCTACCACCGGGACTGGGTTCGGACGTCTCGATCGTCACCCAACGCGGGCCAACAAGCCGTCCGAGAGCGGAAACGGCAATGGCGCGCGGCACGGAGCAACGAACGGCAAGCGTGAGGGGACAAAGCCGACGGGGCCGAAGCGGCGAGGCAGCTAGCCCGCGGCACATCCCTAGATGGAGCGCCTACACTCGCCCCCCCATGACCGCGTCCAGCGTGCTGCGACTCGAACCGCAAACCGGTGCCTTCACCAATGCGTCCAACAGGTTTGGCCTAGACTATCGCGCCGAAGCGGCCCGGTTTCCGCGCCTCCCCTACCCGATCATCGACGCCCACACGCATGTGAACGGTCTCCGGGCGGCTCGGATCATGCTCGAATCGATGGACCTCTACGGCATCGGGAAGGTCTTCTCGATGACCTATTTGGAGCAGGTCGAGCCGATGCGGGAGATCTTCGGGGACCGCATTCGCTTCATCGCGATTCCCGATTGGACGAGCAAAGACCGTCGGCACGCCAACGGTCCCGGCTTCCTCGAACGAATCGAGCGGTTCCACGCCGCTGGCGCGCGAATCGTGAAGTTCTGGCAGGCCCCGCGCGGCATTGATTTCGCCGCGGAGCTTGGCGACCCACGGCTGTTTGCCATCGACAGTCCCGATCGCGTTCGGGCGGCCGAACTCGCCGATTCGTTAGGCATGATGTTCATGACCCACGTGGGTGATCCCGACACATGGTTCGCCACGCGATATGCCGATCATGCGAAGTACGGCACAAAGCGAAGCCACTACGAGGCGCTGGAACGGATGCTCGCTCGCTTCAACAAGCGACCCTGGATCGCGGCCCACATGGGAGGCTGGCCCGAGGACCTGGAGTTCCTGAGCGGACTCCTCGGGCGGCATCCGCATCTTCACTTGGACACCAGTGCTACCAAGTGGATGGTGCGTGAACTCTCGCGGCACTCACCCGCCGATCGCGAACGGTTTGTTCGCGCCCATCAGGGGCGGCTCCTCTTCGGCTCCGACATCGTCACCGCCGACGAGCATCTCCTGACGGCCACCGACAAGACCGAGATGCAAGCCAAGGCAAGCACACCCGAGTCGGCTTTCGACCTCTACGCAAGCCGCTATTGGGCGCTTCGCATGCTCTGGGAGGCCGACGGCGCATGCGAGTCCCCGATCAGTGACCCCGATCTGGCGATGGTGTCGCCCACGCGCCACGGCCCCGATGACGCTCCGACGCTGCGCGGCGCTGCACTCTCGCCGGAACTCCTCCGCTCGCTCTATTACGACGCGGCGGAGCGGTTGCTAGGAAATTTCTAGCGATTCACAAGCTCGACGTGGGACTGCTTCGCGTTCGTCCCTTGCCGGGCGATGACCTCGTAGCCGAGGTCTTTCGTCTCGCCCGCCGCGACCGAGGTCGTGAACTCCGGCGTGCGGTAGTCAAAGAGCGTCGGCGAGAGAGCGCTCACGAAACGCACGTCGCCGTCGAGGCCGAAGCGCCACGCCACCGTGATCGCCTCACCCCGGTAGTTGCGGACCCGCTCGACGCGCTTCGCGTGGTCGTCCCAGCCCGCCATCGCGTAGCTCGGGTCGATCCGGTCGCCCTTGGTCGGGCTGAGGAGCTTCTCGTCGTTTCCGCGCCGGAACCAGAACTCGTCGCGGGATCGCTCCATCACCAGCCGCTCGAGAATCACCTGCGGGTCGCGGCCGAGGTTGAACTCGAACTCCTGCCCGATCGGGACATACTTCGTCTGGAGGAACGCCAGGACGCTCAGCCCGTCGTCGGAGGTGCGCCGGAAGAGCCGCACCGCGCCGTCGGGCAAGGGCGACGTTCCCAGCGTGCTGGCCGTGTCGTTCCGAACCAGGAACATCCGCACCAGCTCCTCGCCGTACTCCTGCGGGCGGTAGCGGTACTCGATCCGAAAGGGCACCTTCTTCCCCTCGTCGGGGGCGAAGAGGCGCATCCGCTTCGACCAGCCGTTCCTGACCGTCTCCTCGCCCGGCACCGTGAAGATGAAGTACTCCGAGAGCCCTTCCTTCACGATCTCTTTGCGATCGGCCTTGTCCTCAGCAAGCCCGCCGGATCCTCCACCGAATCGGTACTTCGATCCGGCTTCCAGTTCGCTTCGCAGCGCTTGCGTCCGACTCAGATCCTCATGCGTCGCGCCAGCGTGGCCTGGATCACCCGGGACGGTCCCCCGACGAGCCAGCTCGGCGATCCGTTCTACAAGATTGATCGTGCCGACAACCATGCGGACACTGGCGTTCTCGTAGTCCTCGCCCGAGCCGTTCGTGATCGTAACGAAGCCCTCGAGCGCCATGCCCTTCTCATCGACATGGACCATACCAACGTAATCCGCAGCCCATGAGATGCCACTCGTGAAGTAGCTGATCTCCGCAATGGCCTGCCCGTCAAACGACGCCTGCACCGTCCAGTAGAGGACCTGCGGCCGATCGAACGGGAGACGCGTGTCGATGACCTCCAGTCCCCTGTCGCGATCGGGGAAGCGAAGGAGAACGCTGCTCGGATCGATCAGGGTGTTCGCCCAACTGAATTGCAGTTGGTTCTCTCCCTTGCGAACCGTGATGTGGCGCGTCTCGCGCACCAGAGTCAGGTCCTCGGCGTTGTAGATCGTCAGTTGCACACTGTCCCGCTCGGGCAGCGTCGACATGTCGATGTTCTGCCCGACGGCCGCACGGGCGAGGGCCCACAGGACAAGAAGGATCGGCGCGAAGCGCTTCATGGGATGTTCTCCAGCGTCACGTTCTGTTGCTTCGCGTTGCTGCCCTGCCGAACGATGACCTCGTAGCCGAGGTCCTTCGTCTCGCCCGCCGCGACCGAGGTCGTGAACTCCGGCGTGCGGTAGTCAAAGAGCGTCGGCGAGAGAGCGCT
>JAEUIU010000051.1 GCA_016795065.1 Phycisphaerae bacterium | reverse complement strand
CGGGCCCTGGCCGAGCAGCGAGAACAACTGTTGAAGGAACTGGAGAAGCTCGAACAGGAAGAGGCCGCGGGCGGGACATCGACCGAAGCGGCTCGTGCCGAACTGGCGAAGAAGCTCGAAGAGTTCGCGAAGCGAGCCGAGGAACTAGCCAAGTCCATGCAGGAGCGGGCCGATCAGCCTCCGCTCTACGACGCGGAAGCGCCGTGGCAGGAGTCGCTGAGAAAGCAGGCCGAGGGTTTGCGCCAACAGACCGAGAACGCCCACCAATTGGCCGGCGCGTGCAAGAATCCAAGCGCGGCGGGCGGTCAGCGTCGGGCCGAGGCTGGGGAGCGATTCAGGAAGGAGGACCAGCCCTTCGGTGAGAAGGCGATGGCCGAGTCTGAGCAAATGGCCCAGGACCTTCAGAAGCTCGCCGCCGCGGAACGGCTTCTGGACAAGACCGAGTCGGTGCGACAGGCGATCCTCGATCAGCGGGCGATCGCCGATCAGATGGCCCAATTCCGCCAGAAAGAGAAGCTCACGCCACAGGAGTCGATGCAGCTTGCGGACCTCGCCGAGGAACAGCAGGAACTCGAGCAGCGACTCGACGAGGCGCGGCAGGAGCTTGAGCAGGCCGCAAGCGAGTCCCAGGAGCTGTTGCCGAAGATGTCCGAACAGGCGAAGGGGATCTGTCAGAAGATCGGCGAATCGAAGGCCGGCGAGAACCAGCGTGCGGCAAGCGAGGCGGGCCGCAAGGGCGAGGGCCGCGAAGCCCACGAGTCCGCCGAACAGGCGGCGAAGAAGCTCGAGTCGCTGTTGAGCGAATGCTGCAACAACGCCCAGCAGCAGCCGATGGAGCAGGACCTGGATGGGTGCCTCAAGATGCCCAAGCCCGGCCTGAAGCAGGCCCTGCAGCAGATGGCCAACGCAAGGCTCGGGGCGATGTCCTCGATGGGCCAGCGCGGCGGTCGTGGCGGCGGGTTCTCGGGAATGAGCGCCAGTGCGTCGATCGTGGGCCCGCATCGGCCACAGGGGAAGCCGAACAGGGAGAGCAAGAAGGTTGGCGGCGACGCCGAGACCAAGACGGCAGCCGACGGCGAACTCTCGCCCTATCGATCGGGCGAGGCGGAGACCATCAATGCCGGATCAAGCAAGACCACCGCGGGCTCGGGCAGCTTGCTCGGTGTGCCCGTTCCCTACCGTGAGGACGCGGCCGCCTACTTCCGCCGGATTGCCGAAGACGCGAAGCTCGCTCCCGAAGCCGGTGGCGCTCAGGAAGGGACCAAGCCATGAGTGACCAACGTCGGCATGAACGAACTGTGAGGTGGCGCCCCCTCGCCGCCATGACGCTCATCGTCACAGGCTGGATGCTCGGCGGGGCGTCGGCAATCGCACCGAACGCCGAATCAGAGGCGACGCTGGCCGTCGACTGCGCCAACCTCACCTATGGCGGGGGCAAGACGTCCCGCTGCGTTTCGCCGGGATTCCTCAAGGAGTTCTCGGCGAAGACGGAAGTGCCGACGACCGGCAAGTTCGCTACGGTGAATCTCGGCGAAGCTGCCATCTTCGAGCACCCCTTCTGCGTGATGTCCGGCGAAGGCGCCTTCTCCCTCAGCGATGAGGAACGCGAGCAGCTCAAGGACTACCTCGCCCGCGGCGGCTTTCTTCTGGCCAGTGCCGGCTGTTCGAGCGAGGAGTGGTCGAGAAGTTTCCGACGCGAGATCGCCGCGATCTACCCGGAGATCGAGCTCGAGGAGATCGGCCTTGCTCACGCCATGTTCAAGACGGTCCACGACATCACCAAGCTCGACACCAAGCGACGTAATCACACCGCGAAGCTCGAGGGACTGACCCTGGAAGGCCGGCTCGTGGTCGTCTTCAGTTCCGATGGGCTGAACGACACCGCGGCGGCCGGCGGCAACTGCTGCTGCTGTGGTGGCGATGAGATCGTGAATTCTCGACAGGTCAACGTGAACATCCTTGCTTATGCGCTCACCCACTAGATCACAAGGTCTGAGCCTCTGCTTCGTCGCATTCGCATTGGCCGCGATCGGCTTCAACGCGCCGCCCGATCAGCCCCTGCCGTCGGTACCGGCCAGGCAATCGGTGGCGTCGGAGATCGACTTCGCTGACTCGCTTGAGATGGCCCTAGCCCTCAACGCCGATGCTCCCAAGCCGATCGTGATCCAGTTCGGGGCGACGTGGTGCGGATGGTGCCGGAAGCTCGAGTCGGAAACGCTGAAGGACCCGTTGGTGCTGGCCATGGTCGGGAAGTTCGGCTGGGTCCATGCCGATGTCGACAAGCAACCGGAGCTCGCCTCGCGCTTCGGAGCTCGGGCGTTGCCACACGCCGTGATCATCGATGGCGACGGCCGCGTCCTGGCGGACCTGAAGGGCTTCGCCGATGCGAAGGGTTACGTTGCATTCCTCGTGCGCGGGGAGGCGGCGTACGTTCCGTCGAAAAACGAACCGGTCGATCCCGCGAAAGTGCCTGAGCGCGTGAGGACGCTCATCACCACCATGGCACCGGCGAGCGCGACCGGCCGTGAGCAATGCGTCGAGGCGATTCGTCGGCTTGGGGCAGCCTCGTTGCCTCCGCTGGTTGAACTTCTTGCGGACGAACGGTTAGGCGTGCGCGCTGCCGCGGGGTACTCGCTCGGCGAGCTGGCCGCGACGGACATCGGCTTCGATCCCCTAGGCTCGGCCCAAGAGCGCGCCGCGCGGCTCGGGCGATGGAAAGCGTGGCTTGCGACCGAGGCGGCGAAGACCCTTCGGCCGGCGACGGCGGCGGGCGCGGTCCGTGATGGTGAGGTCAACCAAAAGGGGAAGCCCAAGCCGGACGGCGCGCCGAAGGGAACACCCCAACCTGGAGTCCCGGCGAAGCCTGCAGGCAACAAGATCGCGACCTGTTTGGGCGCTGCGGAAGCATCGGCGACTGGGTGAACTTCCGCACATTTCACCGAGCGATTGGAGGGCATCGGCGATTTCGAGTCGCGATCGCGGTTCGCGACCTGCGCGGCGGGCTGCGCACGTCCAACTTGGTTGAACAAATGGAGTTGGGATCCGATACTGCTTCGCTTCAATAGACGCGGCCGGTACCGCAGAGGATCCCCCATGAGCTTCGAAGCAACCGTTCACGCCAAGGCCATCCAACTCGACCAGCTCGTGCTCGACATGTGTGCGGAGGCCGGCAGCGGGCACCCGACGTCGGCGCTCTCGCTCGGGCACCTCGTCACGGTCCTGATGTACCACGGGATGCGCTGGAAGCCCGAGGATCCGACGTATCCAACCAGTGATCGGCTGGTACTCTCCGAGGGCCACGCCGTGCCCATCATCTACGCAGCATGCGCGGATCTGGGCGTGCGCATCGGCCGTGAAGGGAATCAGCGGCCAATGACCGTGGCCGACGCCAAGGACCTGCGCCGGGCCGAGAGCGAGATCGATGGCCATCCCAATCCGATGGAGGGGTTTCCCTTCTTTGACGCGGCGACCGGTTCGCTTGGGCAGGGCCTATCGGTGGCGGCGGGCCTTGGACTCGCTGCGAGGCGCGACGACCTCGACAAGCGAATCTGGTGCATCATCGGTGACGGCGAGAGCCGCGAAGGCCAGATCTGGGAGGCGGTCGATTTTCTCGTCGATCAGCGATTGGCCAATGTCACCGCGATCTTCAATTGCAATCAATACGGTCAGTCGGACAAGGTCTCGGCCCAGCAGTCGCCCGAGACGATAGGCAAGAAGCTCGAGGCTGCCGGGGTGATGGTGTTCCAGATCGACGGCCATGATCCGCGGGCGATTCGCGAAGCGATCGAGAAGGTCCAGAAGGTCGATCGCGTTTGTGCGATCGTCGCCCGGACCGTGAAGGGCTGGGGAGCTCCGTCGATCCAGGGCGGCGGCTGGCACGGCAAGCCCGCTACTGGCGAGAAGCTCCGTCAGGCCAAGGACGAGCTCGGCACTCGCAAGATCTCGCTGACGTCGTCCCTGACCGCGGCGGAAGCGCCGAGGATCCCGGCGCCCAAGCCACATGCATCGAAGCAGTTCGTGGCCCGCGAAGCGATCGGCTTCTCCCAGGCGATGAAGGACCACGATTTCGCCAGCACGCTTGCGACCGGCCGCTTCGCGACGCGAAGGGCGTATGGCTTGGCGCTTCGCACGCTCGGTCAGGCGAACCCCGACGTTTGGGCGCTCGACGCCGACGTCAAGAACTCGACGTTCGCGGAGTGGTTCGCCAACGACCGCACCCTTGCCCCGCGATATGCCGAGTGCCGCATTGCCGAGCAGAACATGATCTCCGTGGCCGCCGGACTAGCCGCCGCCGGAAAGATCCCCTTCGCATCAACCTTCGCGAAGTTCCTCACCCGCGGCTACGACCAGATCGAGATGGCCCTGAATTCCGGCGCGAACATCAAGCTGGTCGGCTCGCATGCGGGCATCTCGTTGGCGTCCGACGGCCCGAGCCAGATGGCGCTCCCTGATGTGGCGTGGTTCCGCTCGCTGAGCACCATGACCGACCACCGCGGGAACCCCGGCTGTTACATCCTCCAGCCATCCGACGCGTACGCAGCCTATGCCCTCACCTTGGTGATGGCCGAATACGAGGGCATGTGCTACATGCGGACCTTCCGACCCGAGGTGGAGTTCCTCTATAACGACCGCACCGTCTTCAACCTCGGCAAGTTCGAGGTGCTCAACGAGGGCCGCGACCTTCTCATCGTCAGCGCCGGCTACATGGTCCACGAGTGCAACAAGGCGATTTCGCTGCTGGATCTTCAGGGAATCGACGCGACGCTGGTCGACCTCTATTCGATTCCGTTCGATACCGACGCGCTGCTGGACTTGGCCAACCGCAATGGCGGGAACATCCTCGTGGTCGAGGACAACTATGGTGCAGCGATGGGCAGTGCCGTCGCCGATGCCTGTACCGACTCCGGTGACGCGTTCACGCTGCATCAAATGCACGTACGCCGCATTCCGAAGTCGGCCCGCACCGAGGAGGAGATCCTCCGGATGTGCGGACTGCATGCCTCGCAGATCGCGGCGCGGGCGGCCAAGATCGTCGGCGTCGGCGTGTGAGCGGTCTTAGCACTACAGCGCCCCTTAGGTTCGTCGCGAGGGCGCAGCAGAACCTAAGTGGCGCTGTAGTGTCAGTCATGCAGGCCATGCCTGCGCAGGTGCTCGACCATCTCCTTGTTCCAGCGCATGGTCGTCAGCGGCACAATCGTCTCGTGTGTCGCGCGCGGCACGAGTTCGATATATCCGGGACCGACCGGCGGCATGCGATTCGCCGCAATGTCCTTTTCCTTGAGCGCCGTGACCTTCTCACGCAGGCGGGCGACGGCGAGATTGAGGTAGTACGAATCGCGATCGCCGCAGAGGAGTCGCACCCGCTCGGCGAGTATCGGTCCGTACTTGGGCCAGTCAGAGGTCACCAGGCGGGCGATGTCGTAGCGGGACCAGTGCCGCTCGATGATCTCGCGGTCGATGGCCCCGCTGACCGGGTCGATGGCGGGGCGCGGAAGCCGCGTGCCGCGTCCTGATGGCCTCGCGGGGCCGAACATCGCCGACCAGGCGCCCCACTGTTCGCCAGAGTCTCCGAGCGGACCGAGGACGTGCTCGACTCCCAATTCCTCGCGCACTGTCATGAGCACGCGATCGTCCTCGGGGCCGAGCGGCTGCCGAAAGCTGCCGAGCTCGCGACCTTCCGCATCAAGGAAGATGTTTTCGTCCGCATAGAGGTTGCTTCGCTGGAACGCCGTGAAATCAACCGGATCCGGGGCGCTGGAGAAACAGGCCCCGAAGACATCGGGATGGTTGAGTTGAAGCCAGAGGCTCGACCAGCCACCGCTCGAGTGGCCGGTTACGACGCGACCCTCCGGCTTGCGAACGAGGCGATAGCGTTCCTCGAGCGCCGGAATCAGCTCGCGCACCAAGGCTTCGCCGCGCGGACCCTGGCAGGCGCCATCGGTGAAGCCGTGGTGTCCTAACGGTCCGTTCGGATCCAGGATGACGTATACCGCCTGCGGCGCGATCTGCTCCGCTCCGGGTGTCATCATCATCGACGCATAGTGCTCAGCCATGCGGTGGTCGCCACCGAAGCCTGGGATCACGTAGATCGTCGGCCAGAAGCGACGCTTGGCGGTGAGGACCTCGTAGTCCTTCGGGAAGACGACGCCTGCCCGCATGAGGACGTCATGGCCTTGTGCCGTGCTCAGCAAGTCGCTACGTATCTCGATCCACTTCAGGTTCGGCGCCTCGCCAAGCGGCTCGGCTTCGATCGCTTCACTAAGCTCAAGCTCGATCTCGTCCGTCGTGTCGCGATGGAGCGTCACTTCCTTGACGGTCGAGATGAGGTTGCCCGGGGCCTGGTGCCCGCGCAATTCCGAGGAGGAGGCCGCGTTCCGGCGAAAGAGCGCCTGCACCCGAAAGACACCTTCCAGCTCATCGACGCTCGCCGGCCAGGCCGCTGATGCGCCGTCAATAATCACCACGGCGTCAGCAGCGAGAGCGTCAATCTCGACGGACGCCAATGGTTGAGGGCTGAAGTAGAAGGGCGCGTCGACCGGATCGGCATGGATCGCTCGTCGGCCCTCGCGAATGAAGAAGAGGATCATCCGCCCTGTCATCGCAGGCGCCGGGGGGACCTCCCCCTTGGGCCCGACAGCCTCGACCTTGTCTGGCATCGTGGCGGGCGTCGGCTTCGCTTCGGGGGGAGCCTCCCGATTGGTCGCAGGGGTCGACGGCGCGGCTGCAGCGAATCGGATTCGATAGCTATCCCTCGCGGGGGCGACAAGCTCAGGTTCGGCAGGGGGCCGTTCGGTCGTCGGCGCCTGGCAAGCGGGGCTGTGGGGGGTCCACATCCCGAAGGCGACCGCCACCGCAATGGTCGAGAGCCAACGGATCGGGTGTCGGGCGGAGGGCATGGGCATCATGGTACGGACGATGCCGGTCCATTCCTGTTGCCAACCAGTTCTTGGGTTTGCCCCCCGAATGGGCCGATACAGTCGATTCCCCGCCCCATTCGATTCGCGAGACCGACCCATGCGCCACGCGTTCGCCCCGTCAGCCACTGCCCTCCTTGCCCTGCTCCTTGCCGCATGTACCGGAAAGTCCGCGCCGGAAACGGTGCTCCTGGATGCCGCCGGCAGCGCCCATGAGGGCATGCTGGGCTGGCAAAGCGTGACCGACGAGACCGTTCGGCTGGCCACGACCGGCACGGTCGATGTCGACGTGCAGGTCTTCGCTGGCGACGTGACGGTCGTCTGGAAGCCGACGCTCCGCCACACCGAGGTCACCGTGCGTCGGACCGGCTCCCATGGCTGGTTCCGCGAGTCGGAATCGATGGAGTCGCTGGGCGAGATCCGCTACACCGTCACGCTCGAGCAGGCGGAAGGCCGCGATCGGGCTGTCGTCCGTGCGGGGACCGATCACGTCGAGCCCCACTTTCAGGCGGTCGACGTCGAGATCGCCGTGCCAGATCTCGGCGCGGTGAGGATCCTCACGGACCGTGGCAACGTGTGGGTCGAGGGCAATCGAGGCGCTGCCGAGGTGAAGTCCTCCCACGGCAAGATCCGGCTCATGACACCATGGAAGATCGACACGTCGGTGTCGCTGGTCACCAGCGATGGCGACATCGACCTTCGCCTGCGCGGTGAGTCCACGGGCGCCGTCGATGCCGCTACCGTGGGCGGGCAAGTGAAGACGCGCATCAAGTACGGCAAGTGGGTCGCCACCCACGGCGAGAACGACGCCGATTCTCTGCGGGCGACGATGAACGACGGCACCAATCCGATCACGCTGCGGACCTCGAATGCCGACGTGATGCTCTCCGTCCTTCCCAATCCGGTGTCCCAGAATCCCGCTCCGGCGATCTGGTGACCGGGCGCGGTGGTGTAGACTCTCGGCGTGCGAGAGGTTCAGGACCATTTTTTCAGGCTGGCAAAGGACGAGGGCTACCGTTCCCGCGCCGCGTACAAGCTCATGGAGATCGACGAGCGAAAGCGAGTCCTTCGCCGCGGCGATCGCGTGCTTGATGCCGGGGCGGCGCCGGGCTCGTGGGCCCAGGTAGCCGCCCGAAAGGTCGGCGACCGTGGCACCATCTGGGCGGTCGACCTGAAGTCGATTGAGCGTTCCGGCTATCCGTCCAACGTGCGTCTCCTCCAGGCGGATCTTGGCGAGGTGAGCCTCGAGGAAATCGGCGGCGAGCTCTTTGACGTCATCCTCTCCGACATGGCGCCCAACACCACCGGCGACCCGAGCGGCGATCATTTCCAGAGTGTGCGCCTCTGCGACATGCTCCTGGATCGCGCCGCGGATTGGCTCCGTCGGGGCGGCAACCTCGTGATGAAGGTCTTCGAAGGGCAGGAGTACCCGACGCTCTTGAAGCGATGCGGTCGCCTCTTTGACGAGGCCAAGGGCTACAAGCCGAAGGCCTCTCGATCGGAGTCCGTGGAGATGTTCATCGTCTGCCACGGCTACCGGGGACCGCGTCCAGCTCCGAGCGAGGCGCCCTCGGATTTCCTCCCGAAGCGGAAGCCTTCCTCGGGCTGGAAGGACAGGGACGACTGAGGTCGCGGCCGGCGCGGCACGGGGATTGCCAGCACACATCGCCTCTTCTTCCCGACAAGGAGTACAGCGATGAAGATCCTCCCCACCGTTTCGCAGGGCGTCCCTGCGACCAAGGCCTTCTTTTCCGTCACCGACGCCTCGAGGCTCCGAAGGACCCAGGCCGTGGATGGGACTGGAAGTTCCGGGCCGAACCCAGCTATCACCGGCGGCGGAGCGCAGGCCCTGCCGACCGAGATCGACATGCAGGCATTCTTTGCCGCATGGGGAACCGATAGCGAGCAGTTCGACATCACGAAGGATGGGACGGTCGATGCCAAGGATCTCGCGGTGTTCCTTGGGGCGGCCGGCGAGAAGAAGACGGTTACCCCACAGGAAGTCCTCGACAGTTGGGGTCAGCCGTCCGGCGCGGGCGACCTGAATGGCGACGGCAAGGTGGACGCGGTTGACCTCGCCATGGCATTGGGTGATGTGCAAGGTGCGGCGGCATCGTCGCCCCAGTCACTCGTGGATGGCGTGCAGGCGGCCTGGGGCACCGACAATCCGCAGTTTGACCTGAATGGTGACAGCACCGTCAATGGCGCCGACCTCGCGATTGCTCTGGGCGCGGTGCAGGCCCAAGACGCAGCGCCTCCGCCATCGCTTGTCGATGGTGTTCAGCAGGCGTGGGGAACGGACAACCCACAGTTCGACCTGAATGGCGACGGGACGGTGAACGGTACCGATCTGGGCATCGCCCTCGGCGGCGTGCAAACGCCCACGGCGACGGCCATGGCGAGCGAAGCCCAGCCTCAGGATGCCATCGACCAAGCCGCGAAGTCGGCGGCACATCTGACGGAAGCGGTTTTTGGCACCAAGGACGGCGATGGCAACGGATCGCTCACGGCCAGCGAACTCGCGGCGGGCCTTCCGTACGTCGGTGGTGCGGACACCAACGCCGACTCAGCCATATCTCGCGACGAGTTGCAGGCCAGGCTCACCGCCGAATTCGGTAAGGCCGCCAGCGCCGGTGTCAGCATGGAGACGGTCGCTTCGAAGTGGGCCGACGCGCTCCTTCGCTCGGACACCACCGCCATCCGGGCCAAGAGCGCGTACTCCGACGCATCAGGCTCGCTGGTGAACAGGCTCTACGATCGGCTGGCGTCCAGCGGATTCGACCGCACGCCGCCCAGCAATCTCAACCGACTCGTGCAGGGTCTCACGCAAGGGTTGGGCATGAACGACTCGCAGCGTGCCTCGCTCATGCGCGGCTTGGCGAATCGTTATCCGCAAGGGCTCGGCCTCAGCGCCAAGGCCTAACGATTCGTTCAAATCGTTCGGGTTCAGGCTTCATTCGGCATCTCTCTTCAGAAAGGCCGCAGGCGCTCCTCCGCCAGCGGCCTTTCTCTTGCGCTGGCTTATACCCTGGCTGCGCCTACCGGTGCGGATGTCGGAAGCGCCTTCATCCGCCGCACGACCTCCTCGACATTCGCCCGGCTGTTGAAGGCTGAGATGCGGAAGTATCCCTCGCCGCAAGCGCCAAATCCGGCCCCCGGCGTGATGACCACATTGGCCTCGCGAAGCATGAGGTCAAAGAAGTCCCAGCTGCGCATTCCGTTGGGACAGCGGGCCCAGACATACGGGGCGTTCTCGCCGCCGAAGACCTGAAGTCCCATCGCCGCGCAGCCGTCGCGCAGGATCTTCGCGTTGCCCATGTAGAAGTCGACCAGTTGGCGGACCTGGGCTCGGCCCTCGGGCGAGTAGAGGGCCGCCGCGGCAGCCTGCACCGGGTAGCTCACGCCATTGCTGCGGGTGTTCCAGCGCCGGGTCCAGAGCGGGTTCAGGGCCACGCGCTCGCCCGACGCGGTGTATGCCGCGAGGGCCTTGGGCAGGACGGTGTAACCGCAACGCACGCCGGTGAAGCCGCCGGACTTCGAGAACGAGTGGAACTCCATGGCGCAGTCCTTCGCGCCGTCGATCTCGTAGATCGATCGTGGCAGCGACGGGTCGCGGATGTAGGCGTCATAGGCAACGTCGTAGAGGATGATCGCCCGGTTCTTGAGGGCGTAGTCGACCCACGCCTTCAGCTTCGGCCGATCGATCATGGCGCCGGTCGGGTTGTTGGGGAAGCAGAGGTAGACGATGTCGACGGGCCGGTCGGGGATGTCGGCGACGAACCCGTTCTCGGCGGTGCAGGGCATGTAAACGATGCCTTCGTAGCTGCCGTCGATGGCGCACGCGCCGGTGTTTCCCATCATCACGTTCGAGTCGACGTAGACCGGATAGACCGGGTCGGTGATGGCGATGCGATTGCCGCCCCTCGAGGCTGGTCCGATCGCGAGGATCTCAATCACCGATCCGCAGTCGCTCTTGCTGCCGTCAGAGAGGAAGATCTCGTCCTCATCGATGGCGATCCCGCGCGATCGGAAATCGCCGTCGGCGATCGCCTTCCGAACGAACTCGTAGCCGGTGCCGGGCCCGTATCCCTTGAATGTCTCGCGGTGGGCGAGCTCGTCGACCGCCTTGTGCATCGCTTCGATCGTGGCCGGCGGCAACGGCTCGGTGACATCTCCGATGCCGCATCGGATGATCCTCGGTGCGGCAGTAGGGGTTGCGGCCGCGAAGGCATTGACGCGGCGGGCGATCTCGGGAAAGAGGTAACCCGCAGCAAGCTTGAGATAGTGTTCGTTGACGAAGGCCATTGTGTCGACGATCGGATAGAGGGGCGGCGGGAGCCGCTTGGGATGCTCGGAACGGGCGAAGTGTATCGGCCTACGCGCGCTTGCCGCCGGTCAGTCTGACCGCGAACGCAGGCGGAAGGTTGCCGAGAACGAACTCGCGACGCCCGCTGTGCTTGCGGCGGAGGCTCTTGCCGAGGGCGTCGATCCGACGCAACCGCTCGCGACCGTTGGGATTGACGAACGGGGCCTTCATCGCCCGTACGCCGGCGTACTCGAAGTAAGCCAGCTCGCCTCCCTCGCGGAGAAGGGTCATCAGGCGGTTCAGGATGCTCCGCACCAGGGTGGGCGGAAAGTTGTTGAAGGGGAGGCCGCAGACGATGAAGTCAAAGACGCCCGTCAGCGGGGCCTTCTCGATCGGAGCGCAATGCAGGTGCACGTCGGCGCCAGTGCGGCGAGTTCGAAAAGGACCCAGCAGCTCGCGTTCGAGGTGCTCGCAGAACTCGTTGCTGATTTCGACGAGATGGAACTCGTCGCCCTTGCGAAGCGTCTTCAGGATGTGCTTCGTAAAGGGACCCGTGCCCGGTCCGACTTCCAGCACGCGTCGCGGGCCGTGCGCTGCGCGGAGGTTGCGGGTCATGACCTTCGCAAGCTGCGGCGACGAGGGCCAAACGGAACCGGTGTGATGGATGTCCTTGAGCGCCTGTCGAACGAATGCGAGCATCGCGTTGCCTGCTTGGGAAGTGGCCGCAAACTCTATCAGAGTGGCGCGCTTTTCCCACGCGTCCGAACGTGTCAATGCAGGGAACGGGTGAACTTCAGGGTTCGGTGAGCGGGGATCGCCTCAAAGCCGGGGGACAAATGTCGTGTGCGACCCCAAGGCGGCCGCGAATCCAGCGAACACCTCCGATATTTGTCGGAGGTCCCGAAGGCTGCCCATCTCGACGGTGGTGTGCATATACCGGATGGGGAGGCTCAGAAGCCCGCAAGGGATGCCGCCGCGTGCGAGGAAGATCGCGTCGGTGTCGGTTCCGCTCGACCCGGGGACGGCGGCCCGCTGGATCGGGATCGATTGAGACTCGGCCGCTGCCTCGAGTCGCTGCACGATCTCGGGGTGCATTTGGGCACCGACCGCGAGTTTCGGACCTCCTCCCAGTTTGAAGAGTCCGTGTTGGGCACTCAGGATGCCCGGGCTGTCGGTGGCATGGCCCACGTCGGTCACCAGGCAGACGTCAGGTCGCAGCGAATCGGCGATCATCGCCGCGCCGTGCAGGCCGATTTCCTCCTGCACCGTCGAAACGGCGACCACTCGGACCTTGATCGCCTCGGGATCCTGGGTAAGTCGCTCGCGGCACAGCCGCAGCGCCTCCGCGGCAGCGAAGGTCCCGATCCGATTGTCAAGAGCCCGTGAGATCACGATGTCTTCGGTGATCTGCTGGAAGGAATCGCAGAAGACCGCCGGGTCGCCGATCCGAAGCCGCTTCTTGGCGCTTTCGGCATCGGAGGCGCCGATATCAATGAAGAGCTCGTGAAGCTTGCGGACCTTCGGCTCTCCGCTCCGGTCCTGAAGATGGATGGCCGTGGCGCCGATCACGCCAATCACCTCGCCGACCGGTGTGCCCTCGGGTGTCGTGACCGACGAGGCGAAGCGCAGTCGCTTCCCGACGATCGACGTCGTGTCAATGCCACCGATCGCTCGGCAGTAGACGAAGCCCTTCTCGTCGATGTGATTCACCATGAGGCCGATCTCGTCGGCGTGACCGCAGATCGCGACGGTGATGGCCCGTTCGCCCGCTGGGGCGCTCCAAGCCTCCGGTTCGAGGCTTGCGAAGCAGTTGCCGTAGGCGTCGTTCCACGTGCGAGTCGCAAATGGGCGGACGTAGTCGAGCCAGACGCGCTGGCCTGCGGCCTCGTGGCCCGAGGGGCTTGGTGTGTTCAGAAGGCGCTTGAGGAACTCGAGACTCTCGGATCGCATAGCGCGATGATAGTGGCAAACTGGGCAACGGCGGTCAGTGGTGATCGGACCATCGCTGAAGCCAGCACATCACTTGCGTTACGCTCTGCACTTCCCTGAGGCCACTGTTGGCCGCAAGGGTCACGACTGCAACGAGGAGAATGACGTGGAGAGAACGAAGAAGAGCGCGATCGCCCTGTCGATCGCCCTGTGCCTTTCCGGCACAACCACCCTGATCAATGCGAGCCCGACCGCCGGCGGCGGTGCGAAGCCGACCGTTGCCCCACCGCAGGTCGATACCGATCCTGAACTGTGCGGCACTCACACCGTCTGGGCGCTCACCCATCCCGCTGACGCCGACGGCGGCATCGCCGGCGGTTGCCCGCTTGAAGGCGACTGTGACAACCCGTCGGTGCGCGACGGATACATCCCGAACGGTTCGACGCCCATCAAGACGATTCGGCTTCGCGTGCACGTGTTCGCCGAGACGAACGGGTCGAACCCCACGTCGACACTCGCTGAAACGGCCCAGCAGATCGCGAAGCTCAACGCCGACTTCGCGCCGTACCGGATTCAGTTCGCTCATACCGCCCACATCATCAACGACAGCGCGTTCCGGACCTTCACGC
This sequence comes from Phycisphaerae bacterium, assembly GCA_016795065.1. Lineage (GTDB taxonomy): Bacteria > Planctomycetota > Phycisphaerae > Phycisphaerales > SM1A02 > JAEUIT01. The sequence continues at coordinate 52,983 of JAEUIU010000051.1, read as the reverse complement.
CCTACGTTGAGGACTCGGCGATGAAGAACACCTACGCCGAGTCGCCGGCGACGCAGCTCAACGTCTACGTCGTCAACACGACCTGCTGCTACGCGGGCTTGGGGACCTTTCCGTGGGATGCCAACGCCCTCACCAACGCTGGCGGCATCATCATTGATGACGACTGGTGGGACGCGAACAACGAGGTCATCACCCACGAGGTCGGACACTGCATCGGACTCTGGCACACCCATCACGGCGTGAGCGAGGTCGGAACCTGCAGCGACTGCTACGAGGTGCCCAACGGCAACAACACCACCGGTGACTTCTGCGCCGACACGCCGCCGACCCCGACCGAGAGCCTCGGTGACTGCAACGGCACCGGCGGCACCGATCCCTGCACGAGCGTCGGTTGGGGCGCGCAGCCCCAGAACTTCATGGGGTACGCCGGTCCCGACTGCTGGTCGCTCTTCACATCGCAACAGGCTGGGCGCATGCACTGCTGGATCACCGCGAAGTTGACCGGTTGGCTGGAAGCTCCGGCATCGCCGTGCCCGGGGGTCGGAAGCTGCACTGCGGCCCACGGGACCCCCGGCTGTTCCGATGCGGCCTGCTGTGAGACGGTCTGCGACATCGACGCCTTCTGCTGCGAGAACCAGTGGGACGGCGTCTGCGTCAACGAGGCCACGGACCTCTGCTTCGGATGCGGCGGGGTCTCCACCGGAAGCTGCTATACCCAGCACGGCCCGGCTTGCGATGACCAGACCTGCTGCGACGCGGTATGCGCGCTCGACGCCTTCTGCTGCAACAACCAGTGGGACGGCCTCTGCGTCGACTCGGCCACCGACCTCTGCAACAGTTGCGGCGGCTCGGTCACCGGCTCCTGCTACGTGACCCACGCCAATCCGCACTGCAACGATGAGAGCTGCTGCGACACGGTCTGCGCGGTCGACTCGTACTGCTGCAACAACCAGTGGGACTCGCTCTGCGTGAACGAGGCGTTAGACATGTGTCCAGTGCAGGTCCTCGCCGGGCCGATCACCAATCCGGCCAACGGCAACCAGTACTACCTGCTGAGCCTGGCCTCGGTGACCAACGCTGCAAGCAAGGCCCAGTCGATCGGCGGTCACCTGGTGACCATCTCCAATGCTGCCGAGAACGAATGGGTGCGAGCCAACATCGCCAACTTCGGCGGAACCCCGCGTGAGGTTTGGATCGGTCTCGGGGACCCGGTCACCGAAGGCACTTTCCAATGGGGCAACAACGAGCCGGTCACGTACACGAATTGGGCTCCGGGCGAGCCGAATGACTTCTTCGGTGAGGACTTCGTCGAGCTCTTCCCGACGATCGGCACCTGGAACGACATCGCGAAGTACGGCAACCAGAACAACTTCGCCGTCGCTGAAGTGGAGATCACGATCTGCGGCGACGTGGGTACGCAGTCCTGCTTCAGCACGCACGCGGCACCCTTCTGCGACGACGCTGCCTGCTGCACCGAAGTCTGTGCGGCGGATCCGTTCTGCTGCAACCTCCAGTGGGACAGCATCTGCGTCAACGCGGCCTTCAACCTCTGCTACAACTGCGGCGAGCCCGCGGCCGGATCGTGCTTCGTGACGCATGGCCCTGGATGCAACGACTTCGAATGCTGCCAGGACGTCTGCACGCTCGACAGCTATTGCTGCGAAGTGGCGTGGGACAACCTTTGCGTGAATGAGGCGAACGACCTCTGCGTACCGTGCGTCGGAGACCTCAACGTCGATGGCACCGTGAATGCGGCTGACCTGAGCATTCTGCTTGGGGCGTGGGGCACGAGCGGCCCCGGCAACCTGAACGGGGATGCGACCGTGAACGCGGCCGACCTGAGCATCCTGCTGGGCGCGTGGGGGCCATGCAACTGACGTCGTACTGACCAGTCGCGACCGCGCTGCGGTTGGCGCGCGGACCTCGCGGCGAATCCCCTCGGCCGGCGATCGAATCACGTTCGATCGCCGGCCATTCTTTTTGTGACGCCCGTTATAGGGCTTGCCTGCGCCACCTACGCGCTGCCGATATTCGGTTCATTCCTGCTCGCGGATTGGACGACGAGTCCGCGGGAGATCTCATGCGCGACCAAAGCGGTGTGCACCTTGTGGGCAGCGATCCGATGCCGAACGGCAGCGCGGACGTCGCGATTCGCGACCTTGGGTCCTATGGCCCATGCAAGTTCGCGGTCGAGTGGCTGGCAGCGCTGGTCCTGCTCATGCTCGCGACGCCGATCATGCTCGCGATCGCGATCGTCCTGAAGCTCACATCGCCCGGTCCGGTGCATTACTCACAGATCCGGCTCGGTCGCGGCGGCAAGCCCTTCCGAATCTGGAAGCTTCGCACGATGACCCATCGCGCCGAGGCCACGACCGGACCCGTGTGGGCAACCGTCGGTGATCCCAGGGTGACGCGCGTGGGCCGGTGGCTCCGCGATACGCATCTGGATGAGCTTCCGCAACTCTGGAACGTGCTGCGCGGCGAGATGAGCCTGATCGGTCCACGGCCGGAAAGGCCCGAGATCGCCGTCGTGATCGCGCGTCGAATGCCGGAGTTCTGCGACCGGCTCGCCGTGCGTCCGGGCATCACTGGTCTCGCCCAGGTCCGCCTTCCCCCCGATACGAACCTCGACACGGTCCGCCAAAAGCTGACCCACGATCTCCACTACATCCGCACCGTGAGCGCCCTACTCGACGCCCGCATTGCGTTCGCCACCGCCCTGCACTGCATCGGCGCCGCCGCGACCACGCTCTCGCTTCGGGTGGTGCGCAGCTCGACGCCGCCCGGCATGGCCGACCTACCGCCAGTCGTGGCCGGCTTCCGGATGCCGGTCGAGATCGAAGTCGAAGCCGAACTGCCGGTGATGGAACCGCCGCTCTCGCGAGCGGCGTAACGCCGGAACGGACCCCCCCAACTGAAGAATCTGACCGATGACGCCGCAGATCCTGACCGCAGCCAGCTTCGCGTATGACGACCCGACGAATGGCGGGGGCCGCGGCGCGGCGGTGGTGCATCCCGGTTCGGTCCCCGTCGGCCACGCGCTCGGTCAATCACGCTTCGCCCGATTCGGCCGGGGACTGGATTCGCTGTCGCTTGCCATCCTGATTCTCGCCGCCGGGGCGCTCATGTTTCGCCCCTCGGATCTCTTGCCGTCGCTGCATCGGGCCCCGATCTACGAGGCCCTCATCGCGGCCTGCCTCCTGACCTCGATCCCGCGTCTCCTGGCGATCGGGGCGACGCGGTCGATTCGCGGCAACGCGATTGTCGCCCTGCTCATGGCGATGGTGCCGGTCGTGGTGCTCTCCCACCTGGCCCACGGCAACACCTATGACGCCCGGCTGGGTGGCGTGGACATGCTCAAGGCGTGCGTCTTCGCGATGCTCGTCATCGCCCTGGTCGACACGACGCGACGCGTGCACACGATGCTTCTGTCGGTGGTGACGGCGACATTTGCCGTGGCCGGACTTTCGCTCCTTCACTATCACGGCGTGCTCCATGTTCCCGCGCTGCGAGCGGTCGAGCAGGCGAGTGTCGGTGCCGCCGACGAACCCGGCTCCTCCGTTCTGCGCCTCTGCGGCATTGGCGTCTTCAACGACCCCAACGACTTCTCGCTGCTTCTCGTGATCAGCTTGGTCATCTGCGGTTACGCGATGTGCGAGGGGCGAGGCGTGATCGCGCGGTCGCTGATGGCCCTTCCGCTGGGACTCTTCACCTACGCCCTTCTCCTGACTCACTCGCGAGGCGGCTTCATCTCCCTGGTCACGGCGCTTCTTGCGTACCTCCACGTTCGCTTGGGATTCCGCAACGCGCTGCCGGTTGCGATCCTCCTCTTCGCGGGCCTGCTCACCGTCGCGTGGGGGCGGCAAACGACCTTCAACCTCGACAATCCCGAGGACACCTTCCAGTCGCGGCTTGAGCTCTGGAACCACGCCCTCGACATCTTCCGGGTCTCGCCGATCTTCGGCGTCGGGCAGGGGAAGATCGTCGACACGCTTGGCTACGTCGTCCACAACTCCTACCTTCAGGCCTTCTCGGAGACGGGCTTCCTGGGGGGTACCGTGTTCGCGGGCCTCTTCGTCACCGTGCTGGTCGGCCTTTGGCGGGCGCGACCGAGCGATGAGGGCCTTTCCCGGCTGCGGCCCTGCGTCACCGCCATTGTGGCGAGCTACGCGATGGGGCTGATGTCGCTCTCGCGCTGCTACACCGTACCGACCCAACTGGTCATCGCCCTCGGGGCGACCTATCTCTCGTTGGGCGCCCACTACGGCGGATTGGTGCTGCCGCGATTCGATGTCCGGTTCGTCATGCGAATCATGGTGGCCTCGCTGACCGTGCTCGTCGGGATCTACTGCATCGTGCGGCTGCTGCTGCACGGGGCATCGTGAGCTTCTCGGACAGGGTCCGATTGCAGGATCCGGTTCCGCACCCGAGATCGTCATCCCCCTTCAGTGGGGAGCCGGGCTTCCCGAAGAGTTCCTGTCCGACCGACTTTGCGGCCGGCGCGATCGGTCCGACCGCCCTCGATGGAGTCCGGGAGAAACGCCTCGTGCAGCAGCCCACGGCCAATCCGTGTCCTGACCTGCGCCGAACATTCGTCGGCGCCGCGTGGCTTTCGTTCCAGCCCATCATCCTGAACGCAGTCAGCGTTCCGGTGCTCGCCTACATCATCCATCGCCTTGGTCCCGAGGCCTATGGCCAATGGATGATCGCGACGGCCCTGATCGCGGCATGCATGATGCTGCCCAATCTGGGCCTGCGCGGGGCGTTCGTCCGGGCGGCGGCGAGCAGGCCGGAAGGGCTTGAGGTTGCGCTGGGTGAACAGTTAGGTCTGCGCATCACGTTAGGAGCGCTGGCCGTCGGCGTCGCCATCGGATGCTGCCTTCTCCTGGGCTATCCGGGCACGGTCCTCGCCTGCGTGGCCATCAGCGCCGCGGGGCTCCTCCTGACCACCGTCGCCTCGACGCTCTCCGACGCGCTTCAGGCGAAGCACCGGCTGCGCACGATCGCCTCGGTGAATATGGCCAGCGGACTTCTCCTCACGGGGGTCTCGCTGCCGGTGGCGATGCTTGGCGGCGGCCCGGCGTGGATGGCCACGGCGTACCTGACCGGTCCGCTGGTCGCGACCGTGGCCTTCACGATCACGGTGCGGCGAATGGGATGTCTGGTCCGGGTGCGCTGGAGCATCGCGGCCTTCCGACGGCTGCTCCATGGCTGCCGACACTTTGCCGCCCAGCAGGTGCTCGCGGCATGTAGCACGCATGCGGAGTCGCTCCTCCTTCCGAGGTTGGCGGGCATCGCCGAACTCGGCTTCTTCACCGCCGGGGCGCTGATGGCGACGCGCCTCACCGCCTTCTCCGACGGACTGAGCACGGCCGCATATCCCGCGATGTCACGCCAGTTCGCCGACGGGAACCGTCATGGCGGGGCGACGGTCGTCCGCTACGTCGGAGTGGCGTTCATCAGCGGCCTGCTCTTGGCGATCCTCGCTGCCGTCGTCGCAGGACCGCTTGGGCGCCTGCTTTTCCCCACGCAGCCCGAACTCTTCATCGATGTGGCCCTGATCACGGTCTGGTCGCTTCCGATCGTCGGGGTTGAATTCATCCTCAGCGGCGCCCTCAATGCGGCGGGCGAAGACGCGGCCCAGGCAAAGGCAGGGGTTCCCTCGGCGGCCACAAGCCTCGCGGCGGCGGTGCTCCTGGTGTCGGCGTTCGGTGCGATCGGGGCCGCTTGGTCGCTCCTACTTCGACCGGCGATCCGCTGTCTCTTCCTCGCTCCCCTTTGCGTGCGGACCTTCCGTCGGAACCACGCGGCGCTCGTTCATGGCGGGCTCACCCCATGATCATCGACACCTCGATGGATCGGCAGATGCTTGAGGCGAACCGAGTCCGGCGGCCGGTACCGCTCCGCCATCCGCTTCTGCTGACCGCGTCCGTCGTCTACCTCCTTGTCCTGATCGCGTTGTGGATCGTGCTGCGCTGGCAGGGCGAGCGGTGGTGGGTGGCGACGCTTCTCTTGCTTTCGCCGCGATGGCCCTTCGCGTTGCCGCTGCCGCTTCTGGTGGGTTGGATCGTCTGGAGGCGAGCGTGGGGTCATTGCATCTGGCCGATTGTCGCCGCGTGCATCCTTGCGTTCCCGATCCTCGGCGTGCGGGCGAACATCCCCACGTCGGGCTCGGAGCGACCGGGGCTGCGGCTCCTTTCCTGCAACGTGCACCGCCAGCAGGTCGACGCGGGCGAACTGTTAGCCCTGATCGAACGCGAGAAGCCCGATGTCGTCGCCCTTCAGGATTGGTCGGAGTCCAACGACGCGGTCTTCGCGCCGATGGACGGCGAGACTTCCTCCTGGCACAGGCACCGCGAAGGCGAGTTGCTCTTGGCCAGCCGATATCCGATCCGCTCAATCGTGCCCCTCGAGTTTCCCGACATGGCCGGCGCGCCCAAGGCAGAGCGGGGCGCCGCGGCGGGCTTTGAGCTGGTGACACCGCACGGTCCGGTCTGGATCGTCAATGTCCACTTTGCTTCGCCGCACTCGGGTCTAGAGACCTTTCGGGAGGATGGCGGCGCCGGGCTGACCAACAACTCCGACCGCCGCTGGGGGCAGTCCGAACAGACTCTCGGTTTCGTCGAGACCCTGCGGGCCCCGGTCATCATCACCGGCGACTTCAACACCGTCGACGACAGCCCGCTTTTCCGCGAGCACTGGTCGGAGTACACCGACGCCTTCTCTGAACTCGGTTATGGGCTCGGATACACCTATCTCGTGACCCACACCCAGATCCGCATCGATCATGTCCTCGGCAACGGGTGGGTGCGGTTCTCGCATTTCAGGCTCCATCCGCGAATCGGCTCGCCGCACCGACCAATGGTGGCCGAAATGGACTTCCTGGCGCCGGAAGGGCAGGGGCAGGAGCTGGCGGAGGCCGAAATCGAACGGACTCCGGCTGACTCCCACGAAGCCGGGTCCGCTGGCGGTCGATAAGAGCGAGGCGATCCGCCCGGCGGACGTCGTTGTCGATCGATCAACCAGAGGCTTGCATGAACCTACCCACTCGCGCCCCGCTGCAGGTGGCCCACGTGGCATTGCAGTTGGAGACCGGCGGACTCGAGCGCCTGCTCGTGGAGTTTGTTCGCTGCGCCGACCGTGCGTCCGTCTCGCCGCGGGTGATCTGCATGGGCGAGCGGGGGCCCGTCGCCGACGATCTCGAGCGCCTCGGCTGTCCGGTCACGGCGTTAGGGCTGGCGCCCGGGCTGCGGCCACGAGCCCTCTTCGAACTGACGTCCCTCTTCCGCTCCGAGTGCATCGATGTGGTGCACACCCACAACACGAAACCGCTGCTCTATGCCGGGCCGGCGGCGCGCATGGCGGGTGTGCCGGCGGTCGTGCACACGCGACATGGCCAGCGTCACGGCGCGTCGCGCCGGCAGAACTTCCTCTTTCGCCTCGCGGCACGCTGCGCCCACCGGATCGTCTGCGTTTCCGAGGACAGTCGGCGATGCAGCGAGCGTGAGGGGCTCGGCGGACGTCGGCTTGTCACGATCCCCAACGGCATCTGCCTTGACCGGTTCTGTTCCGAACGAGCTGCTCTTGACGGTCCGGCCCTCTTCGTCGGACGCCTGACCGCAGAGAAGGACGTGGCGACGCTCCTTCAGGCTGCGACCCGGGTCTGGCGCGAAATGCCTGGATTTCGCCTGCGAATCGTGGGTGACGGTCCCAGCGCATCGGAACTGCGCGAGCTCGCCTGGTCGCTCGGCCTGTCTTCCGTTGTGGCCTTCCTCGGCCCGCGTTCGGATGTCGCCGAGCTGATGCGCGCGTCGTCCATGCTGGTGCTCCCCTCGCGAACCGAAGGCATCGCCCTGACGGTCCTTGAGGCGATGGCCTCGGGGCTGCCGGTGGTGGCGACTCGCGTGGGCGGGACGCCTGAGGCCGTCGAGGACGGGGTCACGGGGCGTCTCGTCGCGGTGGGCGACGCCGACGGGCTTGCGGCGGCGATGAGCGAACTGCTAGCTCATCCGGATCGCGCCCACAAGATGGGCATCGCCGGTCAGGTGAGGGCCCGCGAGCGCTTTGACGTCCGCGTGATGGTTGCAGCGTACGAGGCCCTCTACCGATCTTGCATCGCGGAGGTCGGCGCCCTTGCCGCATGACCCATGACCAACCTGATGCGGCTCATCCATCGGCGGATGGTCTTTCCCGCGTTCGAGTCCCTGTTCAAGGGACGGAACACGCTCCGCTATTGGAACGAGCTTGAGCAAAGTCAGTGGGCGGAGCCCGAGGCCATCGCGGCGATGCAGCTCCGGTCGCTTCGCAGGCTGCTGGAGCATGCCGCCCTCCACTCGCCCTACTACCGCGACGAGTGGCGGCGCCAGGGCCTCGATCCTCGATCGGTTTCGACCCTTGCCGACTTCGTCTGTTGGCCGCTGACCGGACGGGAGACGATCCGGGCCCACCGCTCGGCCATGCGTTCGACCTCGCCCTGCGGGCGGCTCATCAGCAAGGCGACCGGCGGTTCGAGCGGTGTGCCGCTTCAGTTCGACCTCAACGAGGACAGCCACGAGCGCCGCACCGCGGCCTCGTTCCGGGGCTACGGCTGGGCCGGCGCTGAACCGGGCAGCCGACAGCTCTATCTGTGGGGTGTCCCGCTGGGCGAACGGTCGATCCTGGCACGCTGGAAAGACCGGGTCCACCAAGCGCTCCACCGTCGGCGGGTCGTGAGCTGCTTTGAGGGCGGTGACGCGCTGACGGCGCGCTTTCTCGCCGAACTCACGTCCTATCGCCCCGACGTCATCGTCGCCTACGTGAATCCGCTCTACGACATCGCCCGGCGACTGCTGGAGCGGGACGAACGCGCCCCGTATGCGCCGCACTCGATTGTGGTTGGTGCCGAACGTCTGCATGCCTTCCAGCGCGATGCGATCGAGCGAGCCTTCTCGGCTCCCGTCTTCGAGACCTACGGTTCGCGCGAGTTCATGCTCATCGGTGCCGAGTGCGAACGCCACGACGGACTGCACCTCACATCCGAATACCTCCTGGTCGAGATTCTCGACGAGGACGGGCGCCCCGCGGCGCCAGGCACCGAGGGCGACGTCGTCGTCACTGATCTTCACAACTTGGGCATGCCCTTCATTCGCTATGTGACCGGCGATCGGGCCATCGCGGGCTTCGACACCTGCCCCTGCGGCAGGGGTCTTCCGCTGCTGCGTGCCGTGACCGGCCGACGACTGGACATGCTCCAGGCAACGGGCGGTCGAATGATCCCCGGCGAGTTCTTTCCGCACCTGGTCAAGGATTTCCCTGCGGTGCGGCGCTTCCAGGTGATCCAGGAATCGGCCGACCTGGTCCGCTTTCGGCTTCAGGCCGATGGCATGGCAGGCGCGGATCGGGCGAGGCTCGAACGGGTCGTGAGCGAATCGTTAGGAAGCAATGTGAGGGTCATCTTCGAGCCCGTCGATGCGATCGCGCTGACGCCGGCGGGAAAGCTCCAGGTGGTGGTGAATCGCCTCGCGGGGCCGTCCCGGGAGGCCGCGTGATGCGCATCCTCGCGGTGACGAATCTCTATCCGAACCCCGGACAGCCGGAGCGGGCCTCCTTCAATCGCCAGCAGTTTCGGGCCCTGGCAACCGAACACCAGGTGCGCGTCATCGCGCCGATCGCATGGACATCGTCGGCCGCGGCCCGTTCGGTTGCGCCCGATCGCCGCCGGTTCGATGACGGCATGGAGATCGAGCACCCGCGCTTCTGCTTCACGCCCAAAGTCTTCCGCGGCTGGCATGGACATTTCCTGCGTTCGAGCATTCGGCGGGCTTTCACGCGAGCGGTCGCCGAGTTTCGACCGGACGTCGTCTTGGCCTCCTGGGCCTATCCCGATGGCTGGGCCGCTGGACAGCTCGCCCGCGAAGCGGGGATTCCCGTGGTCGTGAAGGTGCATGGCTCCGACTTGCACGCGGTTGCAAGCGGTTCCGTCCGCGAGCGACGGACGCGCGAGGCGCTGTGCATGGCCGACGCGGTGATTGCGGTAAGCGATGATCTTGGGCGCCGTTGCGCCGCGATCGGGGTAGATCCCGTGCGAATCCACACCGTCCGCAACGGTGTCGATCGTGATCTCTTTGCGCCTGGAGATCGGGCTACTGCTCGGCGGGCGCTCGGAATTGCCGCCGACGGCTTTCTGCTCCTAACCGTGGCGAACCTGGTGAGCGTGAAGGGCATCGATCTCCTCATCGAGGCGCTCGATCAGGTGAAGGACGGCGGCGTGCCGATCCGGAGCGTGATCATCGGAAGCGGTCCGTTACGCCGATCGCTCGAGCAAGAGGCTCACCGCCGTCACCTACCGATCTCGTTCCTGGGGGCGCGGTCGCACGCGACGCTCCCCGACTGGTTTCGGGCAGCCAATGTCGTCGTCCTTCCGAGCCGGGCCGAAGGCGTGCCAAACGTCCTGCTCGAGTCATCGGCTTGTGGAACGCCTTGGATCGCCAGTGCGGTGGGGGGAATCCCCGAGATCGCCGAAGCCTTCGGCGGACCGAATGACCTGGTTGCACCTGGCGATGCCCAGTGCCTAGCGAATGCCATTGTTCGCGCAGCGACCGGCGACCGAGCCCGCGACCAGGAACTTCTCCCGAGCCAAGGGCCCTTCATCCGATCACCCGTGGCGGCGAGCACTTCGCCGCTCGTGCCCTCCTGGCTCGAATCGGCCCGCGCCCTGGCCGTGGTGTTAGGCGACGCCGCGGGCCTCTCGATGCCCGGGGCCGTTGGCGGCGAGCTGTCCCGACCTGACCGCACCACACGTGTCGCATGACCACCGTCCTGGCGATCCTCTCGGCGACCGTACTTGTGGTTGGTCTGCTGATCGCTCGCGAAATTCGTCGGCGCAACATTCACCGTTGGCTGGGAGCGGCAATGGCACAGCCATTTGCCTCGCGCCGCCGCGACGACGAGGTCACGGATCTCCTGCTGTGCATCGCCGACCACTATGAGCCTCGGTGGGGAAATGCCTCCGATGCGGTCGCCCAATCCCGCGTGGCAGCGTGGACCGAGGGATACGCAGCGGCACTCGGCGCCTTTCGCGACAGCGACGGGCGATCGCCGCGCCATACCTTCTTCTACCCGATCGACCAGTACGAGGCAGAGCACGTCGAGGCGATCGCAGAGCTCTGTCGTCAGGGCCACGGCGAGATCGAGATTCACCTCCATCACGACAACGACACGGCCGAGAACCTCTCCCGGACACTGGTCGAGTTCACGGAACTCTTCGCCCTTCGCCACGGGGTGCTTGGCCGCTGGCCGGATGGCCGGATCGCCTATGGCTTCGTGCACGGCAATTGGGCCCTGGACAACTCCCGCCCCGACGGGCGTTGGTGCGGGGTTCCGAACGAGCTAACGATTCTCCAGCGAACGGGTTGTTACGGCGACTTCACCCTGCCCAGCGCGCCGGATGCTACCCAGACCCGCACCGTCAACCGGATCTACCGGGCCGTCGGACGACCGAACTGCTGCAAGTCGCACAATCGCGGTGTGCGGGTCGGCAGCGGCGGCGACACGCCGGGGCTGATGATCATCCAGGGGCCGCTTCGACTCTGGTGGCCTCGGCGCAGTCGCACCCCACGGATCGAGAACGGCTGTATCCAGGCGGGGCAGGTTCCGTCGATGGCCCGCCTCGAACAGTGGCTACGGGCCGGTGTGCATGTGCCACAGAGACCGGATTGGCGCTTCGTGAAGCTGCATACCCATGGGGCGGTGGAAGCCAATCGGCAGGTCCTACTGGGGCCGTCGATGCAGATGCTACATCGGTCGTTAGCTGAGAGGGCACAAGGGGATACGCGCTTCCGCTACCACTATGTCACGGCTCGGGAAATGTTCAATCTGGCCCTGGCCGCCGAGGCCGGATGGCAAGGGACCGTGGCCGATGCGCTCGACTTCGAAATCTGTCCGCCAGGCTCGGGAGAGCTGACGACCCCACTGCCCTCAGGACTGGGGACGGTCCGCATTTCGGCGGAATAGGTCGAATGACCCTTACTTGCCACCTGATTGCACCGATGAGGGAACTATGTCGGTCCCTTCCGATCAAGTGCGATGGCCGAGCCGTGGGCTCGCGAGCATGAGGAATCACCTCGCGTGAGCAGCGATATCGCTCCATTCGCAGCAGACGACGCCACCTTGGATACCGCGGCGAGCGGTGGCCGAGGAGTTGCGTCGTCCCGCTCGGGGCAACGCGACGCAGGTCGGAATGTCGGCGCCTTCGACTTCTGGAAGGCCGCCCATCGCGCCCATCGCGGCCGTTACCGCATCGCGTTCCTGCTTGCCACGGCAGGCATGATGCTTGGAGCGTGGCTCGGCGGCATGTTTGGCCAGCGGCTCTACTCGGCCAGCGGGCTCGTCCGCATCGCTTCGGTCCTTCCCAGCGTGATGAAGGAGACTGACCAGAACAAGCCCATCGCCATGTTCGACGGCTTCCTGCAGGCCCAGCGCGACATGATGATGAGTCGCGAGATGATCCGAGCCGCCCTCGAGGACGAGGCATGGCAACAGGCAAGCATCAACCGACGCATGCCGACCGAGGAAGTCTTCGCGGCGGCGCTCAAGGTTGAGACCAGGCAGCGCAGCGATCACCTTCGCGTGACCTACACCGGCAAGGACCCGGCGGTCGCTGCGGTCGCGGTGAAATCGCTCATCAGCGCGTATGGCACCTGGTTCACCAAGGAACAGGATTCCACCGAAACTCAGCGTCAGGGCGTGCTCACAGGTCGGCTCAAGTCGTTGACCGAAGAACTCGCCGCGATCGAGAAGCAGATGCAGGGGCTTTCGGGCGGCCGCACCGCCGCGGAGCTTGAGGCCCTTTCGCAAGCGGCGACGGAACGGGGCAAGAAGCTCCGCAGCGCCCTTGCGGACGTGCAGACCATGCTCGCGGGCGGCCCGAATCTCATGCCCACGGCCAGCGCCACCGAACGCTCGCCTGGTGAGATTGTCACCGGAGAGTTGCTTCGCACCTACGCCCTTGAACAGGCCAAGGCCGAAACGCAGCTTGAGCAGGCCCGGTTGCAGGGTTACCTGTCGTCGCATCCGATGCTCCAGCGCCTCGAGGCGACGGTGAAGCTCTATCGCGAGCGCGTCGCCCAATACACCCAGGAATACGACTCGTGGCGCTCGCGCCGCGGGGACCAGACGCTTGAGATGCCTCTGGCCGATCGCGAATCGAAACTGCGCGAGCTTGCCGACGCGGCCAGCAACGAGTTCCGGGAGCTCGCGGCGGCCCGGTCCCAGGTCGGCCTTCTTGAGCAGCGCGCTGAGGTGCTGCGTGAGAACATCGCCGCCACCGAGGCGAGGGTGGACTCGCTTCGCACCGAGGCCTCAACCGGCAGCCGGCTCTCGATCGTGAATGGCGGCGACAAGCCGATGACCGCATCGATCGACAGCCGACCCAAGACGATGGCCATCGGTCTTGTGTTGGGAATGCTCTTCCCGCTCGCCTGCATCGTCCTCGTTGATTCAATTCGCCACAAGTACCGCTACGCCGAGGACGTCGCCAGCGACCTCCAGGGGCGAGCGTCCTTTGTCGCCGTTCTTCCTGACATCAGTGGCGAGTCGTCTCTGGCCGCGGCCAGTGCCCGATGCGTGCACGCCCTCCGCGTGCGCCTGCAGCCTTCGGCGCCCGGCCAGAAGCGAGCCTACGCCGTGACCAGCACCGCCGACGGCGACGGCAAGAGCACACTCGCCTTTGCCCTTTCGCTTTCGTTCGCCGCAGCCGGATATCGCACGCTGCTCGTCGACGGCGACATCGGCCCGAATCACCTGTCGGAAGGCGTTGGCGCGGGCGATTTCCCGGGCATGATCGAAGCCGCCCAAGGCGCCGATCCGAACGTCCTCCCGATGCCAACCAAGCTGCACTTCCTCCCCTCGGGGAAGGGCAGTGCCCACCATGCGTTCCGGCTCTCACCGGCCGCCATGGGACAGATGCTCGAACGGCTGCGCGCGGACTTCGACGTCATCATCATCGACGCCGACCCGATCGTTCGTGGCTTCACCGCTTCGCTCTTTGCCTCGCAGGTCGACGGCATGCTCCTTGCGGTGTCGCGCGGACAGCGGCGTTCTGTGCTTCTCTCCTGCGCCCGCCAGGTCGCATCACTCGGCGGCACGCTTGCCGCAGTGGTCCTGAACCACGCCCATCCATCGGACGTCGTCAGCAAGGGCGAGGTCAGCTATCCGAGCTTCATCCGAGGAACGTCGCTGCCGGAGCGGCTCCTACGATTCGGTCCGCTGGTTGCCGCGATGCTGACATCGCTGTCCTACTCGCGTGATCGCGACCTCGACGTGATCACTCCCGAAGAGTCGAATCGGATGCGCCTTGGAGAGCGACGAGGGGAGGCTGCATGAGCCTCGTCCTGCCGGATGCCCTCCGCGGAGCGGACGAGGCTTCCACCGACAACACGCTTCGTGGACGGGACATGCTCTGTTTCAGCCACGACTGGAACGGCGATCCGTTGTCGAAGACTCATCTCATGCGGTTGCTCGCCAGGGACAACCGGATCCTGTGGGTGAACTCGATCGGCTATCGCGCTCCGACGGTTTCGCGCCGTGACATCAGCCGTGCGGTTGGCAAGGTGATCGAGGCCGCCTCGCCGGTGCGCGAGGTGGAACCGAACCTCCACGTCCTCAGCCCGCTGGTGATTCCCGCCTACGGACAACGCTGGGTTCGCGACTTCAACCGCTGGTTCCTCTGCCAACAGGTGCGTCGTGCGATGCGTGCCCTGGACTTCCGGCGCCCCGTCAACTGGATCTTCAATCCGGCCGCGGCGATGGTGGCCGGATCACTCGACGAGGACCTCCTGATCTACTACTGCGTCGACGAGTACTCGGCCTTCTCCGGCGTCGCCGGCGAGAAGCTGGCCGGGCTCGAGCGCGATCTGCTCAATCGCGCGGACCTGGTGATCGTCAGTTCCGATCGCCTCCTCAAGGCCAAGCGCCAGCACAATCCTGACACGCGGCTGGTTCGCCACGGCGTCGATTGGGCCCACTTCCGGACGGCCCTCGGCGTCGACGGGAATGCCCCTGAGGTACCGCCGGAGCTTGCCCGTTGCGAGGGTCCGGTGCTTGGCTATTTCGGCCTGATCGCCGAGGACTGGGTCGACATCGATCTTCTGATCCATGTCGCCCGTTCGCTGCCTGATGTGACGATCGCCATGCTCGGGCGAGTGACGATGGACGTGTCCGCCCTCAAGCGACTGCCGAACGTGCATCTCCTCGGCCGACAGCCCTACGCATCACTGCCCGCATTCTGTCGCGGCTTCGACGCGGCCCTCATTCCCTTTCCGATCAACGAGGCGACCCTCAACGCCAACCCCCTCAAGGCCCGCGAGTATCTCGCCGCCGGACTTCCGGTGGTGTCGACGGCTATCCCCGAGGTGGAGGTCCTTCCCGGCTGTCGCATCGGGCGTACCCACGACGAATTCGTCGGGCAGGTGGTGAAGGCCCTTGCCGAACCTGGGCCGCGCCTGGACCTCAGTGACGCGGTGCGACACGAGAGCTGGGAGGCCCGTCTTGGCGAGATCCGCGGCCATGTCCGCGCCATCGGCGGGGGCGACCGACGCGGCCTCACCCGGTGCCGCAGCGCGGCCTAACTACTCGTTCAACCCGCAAAGAACAGCCGATGCCTTCGCTCCCCAGCACCATACGCGACGACATCCGCTGCAAGGCACGATGGTGCTATGGCAGCGATGGGGCCAGGGCGCTTCTCAAGGCGCTCCTGACCGATGGGACGTTCGCCATGATCCTCTACCGCTGCATGCAGCGCTCGAGGCGATGGCGGCTCGTGCCGCTGGAGATGCTCTTCAACAAGCTCAACTCGGCGCTCTGCCAGTGCGTCATCGGACGCGGCGCCGAGTTCGGGCCGGGGTTCGTCCTCATCCATTCCTCGGGCGTCGTCATCAACGGCGCCGTCCGCGGCGGTTCGGGCATTCTCATCGAGCATCAGGTGACCATCGGGGCCGAGCGTCGCGAGGTGCCGGTGCTGGGCGACGACGTCTTCATCGGGGCGGGGGCCAGGATCCTCGGTGCGGTCACGATCGGCAGCGGAGCCCGGATCGGGGCCAACGCCGTCGTCGTGGAGGATGTGCCTGCGGGATGCACCGCGGTGGGCGTGCCCGCCAGGATCATCGCGCCGGCCTTGCGTTCCGAAACCGTCACGCCGAGAGCGATGGCGGCCTGAACCGCACGTCAACGACATGGACCCAAGCGCTGCCAACCTCGGCTCGACCCTCGGACCGCTCGCCGGTTCGGCGCTGACAGGCCTCTTCTGGGCCTCAGCCACCACGGTCACCTATGCCTACGCCGCCTACCCGCTTCTTGTGCGCGGTCTTGCCGGTGCGTTTGGCCACGATGACGTTTCGCCGCCGATCGACCGCGCACGCCTGCCGCGCGTCGCCCTCGTCATCGCCGCCCACAACGAGGCGGCAGTCATTGATGAGCGCATCCGCAATGCCCTGGAACTGGACTATCCCGCGGATCGGCTTGAGATCATCATTGCCTCCGACGGCAGCGACGACGGCACCGTCGAGGCCTGTCGCCCGCACGAGCCTCGCGTCCGGATCCTCGACTTCCGCCAGCGGCGCGGCAAGGCAGCCACGCTGAATGCCGCCTTCGAGGAGGTCGATGCCGAGATCGTGGTGCTCAGCGACGCGAACACGATGATGGGGCGAGAATCGCTCCTTCGCCTGGTGCGCTGGTTTGCCGATCCCGACGTCGGCGTCGTTTGCGGTCGCCTTGTTCTTCGCGAACTCGGCAGCGGGCGAAATGCCGACGGCGCCTATTGGCGCTTCGAGACCTTCCTCAAACGCTGCGAGGGTCGCTTGGGCGGACTGTTAGGGGCCAACGGTGCGATCTACGCCATGCGCCGCGAGCTTGTCGCGCCGCTTCCGCGGGGGACCGTGGTCGATGACTTCGTTCTTCCGCTCCTGGCCAAGATCGCCAGTGACTGCCGGATCATCTATGACCAGGATGCCTTGGCCTTCGAGGAGACCGCGCCGACCGTCGGCTGTGAATTCCGCCGTCGGGCCCGCATCGGAGTCGGCGGCTTCCAGGCCCTCTGGATCCTCCGCCGACTGCTGAACCCACTGCGTGGCTGGACCGCGTTCACCTTCTGGTCACACAAGGTACTGCGCTGGCTCTGTCCATTCTGCATGCTGATCGCGCTGGGCACGTCTGCGGCGCTGGCCGCGAGCGAACCCTATCGCGCCGCGTTCCTGCTTCAGGTCGCCTTCTATCTCGCCGCCGCCCTGGTCGCATCGCTGCCGGACAATTGGCGAGTGACCAGGCGATTGCGCATCTTGCCGATGTTCGTCTGGATGAACGTCGCTCTCCTGATCGGTTTCGTCCGGTTCGTCCGCGGCGGGCATGGCGGCATCTGGAAGCGCACCGCGCGACTCCAGGATTGCGGCTGACATCACTCTCGCTTGCGTCGCTTCGCCCTTTCGGCGCTCTCCAAAACGGAAACCGACCGGGACGAATCGTGTCGCCCGGCCGGTGTGGTTCTGGAGTCCTGTGGTCGAGTCAGCTCGCCTGACGCTGCTGGAAGTCCTGCAGCGGATCGGGCGAAGATCGCTTTGGCTTGGCCTTCAGGCGAGGCGGGGCGGAGCCGTTGCCCTGGCCGTGCGGACGTGAGCCGCCCGAGGCTGAGCCGTTCGACGGGCTGCCCGGGCCTTGTCCGTTGCCGAACATTGAGCCGTTGCCGCCGTTGAGGCCGGTTGGCTTGGGCATCGGGCGGGGAGGCGATGCAGGCGATGCAGATCCGCCGGACGTGACCGACGCGGCCGGGGTGACCGGATTCGTCGGGTTCGACGGGACCGCAGGCGGAGGGCTCGCGCTGGGGCGCGGATGACCCTCACGGCGTGATCGTGCGTCGTCGACGGAACGGTCCATCTGACGAAGCAGTGAGCGAATCTGCTCGACGTTTCTGACCTGACGAGTCATTGCGCATAGCTCCCGACACAACGTGACCGCCGATCGGCGGCGCTATCCATCAGGTCCCCACAAAGGGGGCCCGCAATGAGTTCGTTATCGGCAGGCGTTCGGAGCGACTTCGGTCGCACTCATGAAGTGGGTGAAAGCGATCGAGGCCCGTTGCCCGCACAACTGGCACGACCGGAGCGATGCACGGTGTGCGGCGGCCTCCGCGTTGACGCCGACAGGTGCCGAAGCCGGTTCTTGCGTGAATCGGAGACGGGGGCATCTCGGTATACACTGGCCCCCCCTCGAAGGACGGCGACGTGCGACGAGTGCCCAGTGGGCGAATGCCCCGCGGTGCGCATCGCGTTCGTGACGTCGTCCTCCCAACCTGGTGGATGGACCACTCATGCCAAGAACCGATAGCCGTCGGAACCCGTTCGGTTTCCTGTCGTCCGCTCTCCTGCTCGCCGCGGCGGTCGCTGGCGTCGCCTCCGCGGCGACGGTCGACTTGCCCCGCTTTCCGGCGCTGAGCCCGGATGGCCGCGATGTGGTCTTCAACTGGCGCGGCGACCTCTGGAAGGCACCGGCCAACGGCGGCCAGGCAGTGCGCCTGACCTCGAACCCTGCCGATGACCTGCGGGCGGCGTGGTCGCCCGACGGCTCGCTCATCGCCTTTGAGAGCGATCGCGAGGGAACCCGCAATCTCTACGTCATGAAGTCCGACGGAACGGCGATCACGCAGGTCACCGAATCCGACGTGCCACAGACCCTGAGCGGGTTCTTCACCGGCCCGGACGGCAAGCCGACATTGACGTTTGACGCCACGATGGAAGGCGATCTCTATCGCTCATCGCGGCCCTATCGCGTGGGGCTCGGCGGCGGGGCGCCGATTCGCACAGTCGACGCTTTCGGAACCTTCGCCCAATACTCCAAGGACGGCTCGAAGGTCCTCTTCGAGCGCGGCGGCTCGCAGTGGTTCCGTCGGCACTACCGAGGTCCGGACGCCCGCGATGCGTGGATGTTCGACGTGAAGTCTGGAACCTACACCAAGCTGACCGACTGGGCAGGCAACGACGGTATGCCGCGATGGATCGGCGACGACTCCTACGTCTTCCTGTCCGACCGGATCGGCGACACGGTGAATCTCTTCCGAGCGGCGACGACGCCCGGCGCCACGGCGACGCAACTCACTGACTTCAAGGGCACCGACATTCACTGGGTCACGGTGAGCAGTGACGGACGGCGTGCGATCGTCGCGAATTGGGACGCGCTCTACGCCGTCGACCTCACCTCCGGAACTCCCAACGCGAAGCGACTTGAGTTCAGCGCCGGCGAGGACGGCCTCGATGACATGATGCGCAAGGTCATCGGCCGCGAGGTGTCCGAGGCGGCACTCTCGCCCGACGGCCAGACCGTCGCGATGGTTGCGTTCGGTGACGTGTGGGTGAAGGGAACCGCCGAGAAGAGCACACCCCGCCGGCTCACCGAGAGCGCGGGCCGCGAGCGCGACATCGCCTGGAGTTCCGATGGACTCAGCCTCTTTTACGTGAGTGACGCCGACGGTGGCGAGTCGATCTTCGTTGCCAAGGTCGACAAGACCCGCGACGAGGTTCGCAAGCGCACCGAGGAGCGATTGAATCCGCCCAAGCCCGAGGAGAATGCGGCCGAGG
The DNA here is from genome assembly GCA_016795065.1 of Phycisphaerae bacterium. GTDB lineage: Bacteria > Planctomycetota > Phycisphaerae > Phycisphaerales > SM1A02 > JAEUIT01. Next base: position 33,385 of record JAEUIU010000051.1, on the reverse strand, counting down.
GACCCGAGGCGAAGGCCGCAGGCGACAAGCCCGAGGAAGCGAAGGCCGAGCCCGCCAAGGACGACCCGAAGGCGGCGTCGGGCGACAAGCCTGCCGAGGGCGATGGTGACCAAAAGAAGGACGAGAAGAAGGGCGAGAAGAAGGACAAAAAGGAGAAGAAGGATCCCGAGCTCGATCCCGCTCGTTGGGCCGACGCGATGACCTTCACGACATCGCCTGTCATTCATGCGGCGACCTTCGACGCCCGCCCGACTCCCTCGCCGGACAACAAGCTGCTCGCGTTCCGTCGCGGCAATGGCAACATCTGGATCTACGACCTCGAGACCAAGGCCGAACGCGAGCTGGTGAAGGGGTTCGATGCTGATTTGGAGTTCCGATGGAGCCCCGACTCGAAGCTCATCGCCTACGCGATGGACGATCACAACTTCAACAAGGACATCTGGCTCATTCCCGCCGACGCGAGCGAGCCAGCCCGGAACGTCACGCGCCATCCTGACTCCGACGGATCGCCGCGGTTCTCCGCTGACGGCAAGATCCTGGCCTTCGTCTCCGAGCGAGCGAATGAGGAGATGGACGTCTGGTGCGTCTTCCTCGAGAAGGACCTCGAAGGCCTGACCGGCAAGGACCTCGATCAGTACTACAAGGACGCCGGGGAGGCGGCCAAGAAGCGCAAGCCGCCCGAAGGAAAGAAGCCGGGCCAGAAGGACGAGCCCAAGGGCGAACCGAAGGAAGACGAGAAGAAGGATGAGGGCAAAAAGGAAGAGCCGAAGGCGGAAGCGAGCAAGCCCGACGATGACAAGCCCGCCGCCGACAAGCCCGCCGAGGTGAAGGAGCCGACGACGCCCGTCTCGGCATTTGGCGACCTCGATCTCGACGACGCCTATCTGCGTGTCCACCGCGTGACGCGGCTCGCCGGTAACGAAGGCAACCTCGAGATCCTCCCCGCGGGCGACAAGGTCGTCTTCACCGGTTCCGAGGGCAGCACGCCAGCTCTCTACACGATCAAGACCGATGGCACCGGCCTGGCGAAGCTCGGCTCGATGAGCAACGTGCAGAGCCTGAACTTCGCGGGCGACCGCGTGGTGGTGGTCTCGGGAGGCGCCGGCCAGAGCATCGCCGTGGCCGGAGGCGAGACCAAGACCTACGACCTCGGCGAAACGATTGACATCAGCGTTCCCGTCTTCCAGCGGCAGAAGTACGTCGAGGCGATGCGTGTCCTCGGGCAGTACTTCTACCTCGCCGACATGAAGGGGCTCGATTGGCCGAAGGTCACCCAGGGCTACCTTGCTCTTGCCGAACGGTGCCGCACGAACGAGGAGTTTGATTGGGTGGCGAATCGCCAGCTCGGTGAGCTGAACGCCTCGCACATGGGGGTGCGCTCGCCCGAGGCGCCGTCCCCGCTCCGTCAGCCCTTCGGTCGACTCGGCGCCCGTGTCCGTCCGGTGGATGGCGGATTCGAAGTCACCTCGCTGGTAGACGGTTCGCCCGCGGTGCTGGCCAAGCAGCCGCTCAAGGTCGGCGATGTCATCACCGCGATCGACTTCACGCCTTTCGCCCTCGGCGACACGATCGAACGGGCCCTCAAGGGCAAGGTCGGCAAGGAAGTCGTGGTGACCGTGCGCCGGCCGGTGACCGACGCAGATCCGCTGTCGCTTGACCTCCTGATGACGCCAATCGCCAGCGGGCAGATGAGCGGCCTCTTCTACGAGGATGCGGTTCGACACAATGCGCGACTGGTGAGCGAGTGGTCCAACGGCCAGCTCGGCTACATCCACATTCGGGCGATGGATCAATCATCGCTCGATGACTTCGAGCGGGACCTCTACGCGGCGGCCGAAGGAAAGAAGGGACTGCTCATCGACGTCCGCAACAACGGCGGCGGCTCGACCGCTGACCTTCTCCTCTCGTCGATCATGGTCCAGCCGCACGCTTACACGATTCCGCGCGACGGTGATCCGAACATCAAGGACGGCTACCCGCAGGATCGCCTCTTCATCCAGCGCTACACGCTTCCGATCAACATGCTCTGCAATGAAAAGAGCTTCTCGAACGCCGAGATCACCTCGCATGCGTTCCGGACCCTCAAGCGCGGAACGCTGGTCGGACAGCAGACCTACGGCGGTGTCATCTCGACCGGCGGAACGTCGCTCTTGGACGGCACGACCGTCCGCCTGCCGTTCCGCGGTTGGTACCTGGCCGATGGCACCGATATGGAGAATCACGGGGCGATGCCGGACATCGTGGTGCCGCAGACTCCGGAAGATGAGTCGAAGGCGTTCGATGCCCAGCTCAAGGCTGCTGTCGACGACCTTCTCAAGCGAGTGAAGTGATCCCCGTAAGCGCCGGCGTCGGCACAGCCGAAGAGAGACCCGTGGCCCACTTCCATCGATTCCGTCCGCATCCCTGGCATGGTCTCCCCGCCGGCGAGAACCCGCCGTCGATGGTGACCGCGTTCATCGAGATCACGCCCTTCGACCTGGTGAAGTACGAGGTCCACAAGCCGACCGGCTACCTCAAGGTGGACCGCCCGCAGCGGACCAGTTCGACGCCACCGGCGCTCTACGGTTTCATACCGCGGACCTTCTGCGGCGATCGGGTACGGGACCTCTCTCCGGGTTGCGAACGCGCGGACGGCGATCCGCTGGACATTTGCGTGCTCAGCGAACGGCCCATCAACCGCGGCGAGGTGCTGCTCGACGCCCGCGTTGTCGGTGGACTCCAGATGGTCGACGGCGGCGAGGCCGATGACAAGATCATCGGGGTCCTCAAGAACGACCCGGTGTGGGGAAGCGCCGTCGACATCGCCGACATTCCGGCCGCCTTCGTCGAGCGGCTTCAGCACTACTTCTCGACCTACAAGCTGCGGCCCGGTGAGCCGCCACACGCGGTCATTCGCGAGGTGTATCACCGCGACCACGCGTTCAAGGTGGTGCGTGCCTCGATCGAGGATTACGACGAGCTGTATGGCGATGTCTTCGACGAGCACTAGCCGGGCCGGACGGCGGGTCCGCCGGCGGCATCGCCTCACACATGGCGCGTGGTCGATCTGTTAGGTCTGTGACGCCTGTGCGTTTGTGCGGGTGCGGTCGTGCGGTCTGCCGCGATGACGCGGACAAAGGGCCGCAATACTCGCGACTGCTCCCTGATGACCGACCGCCACGTCGCCGATACGAACTCCCTGTCGTTCTGCCCGCTGTGGAGGAGTGTCGCATGGGCATGCCCGGGGTTCCTAAGGACATCACGACGCGATCGGATCGGCGACGCGCGATCTTCGAGGGGACGCTCGTCGCCGGCGTGTTTCTTCTGGTCGGCATGCTGGCCTCGTTTGGCCTCTGGCGCTCGTCCGTGCAGAGCCTCCAGACCCAACTGAACGACGAGATGGCTCGGCTGGCAACCGTTGCGGCAGGGCTGGTGGATCCCGAACTCCACCGCACCTTCACCGACCCTTTGCAGATGAAGTCGGACGAGTACGCCCGCGCGGTGGCTCCGCTCCGCCGCTTTCGCGAACACGCTCCCGGCGTGAAGTACGTCTACACGGCGATACGGGTCGGTGACGAGGTGCATTTCATCCTCGACGCTGCCGAGCCGGGCGACCACGATGGTGACGGCAACGAGGACCAAGCCGCCATCGACGAGGTCTACGACGACTGCGAAGAGACGATTCACATCGCCTTCGGCCTCGACGGCGCGCCGGGGGTTGCGACGGCGTCGCCCGAACCCTACAGCGATGAGTGGGGAACCTTCATCACCGGATATGCCCCCATTCACGACAAGGATGGCAACGTGATCGCGGTGGTCGGCGTCGACATGACCGCCGACCGGTACATCGATCGGCTGGCGATGGCTCAGAGTCGCACGCTCTGGGGACTCGTGCCGGCAGGCGTGGTCAGCATCGCCATCGGTTTGGCTGCATTCGCCTTGCGGCGGCACACCCTCTCCCTCAAGCGGGCCGAGGCCAACGCCAGCGCCGCGTTGCGCGACAGCATCGCCGAGTTGGCCGAGCGCAACGTCGAACTCGACCAGCTTCGGCGGAAGGCCGAAGAGGTCGCCGAGATGAAGGCGAGCTTCCTCGCCAACATGAGTCACGAGATTCGCACGCCGCTGACGGCCGTGTTGGGCTATCTGGACCTGCTCGAGGAAAGCCTCAACGACGACCATTCACCGTACCGCACGTCGCGCCTTCATCACCTTCGGACGATCCGTAACGCCGGCGAACACCTGTTGGCGCTGATCAACGACATTCTCGATCTCTCGAAGATCGAGGCCGGTCGCATGACGCTTGAGGCGATGCCGACCGACGTGGCCCACATCCTCAACGACACCGACGGCATCCTGCACTCGCGAGCCGCGGAGAAGGGGCTTGAGCTCTCCTTTGCCCTCGAGACACCCATCCCGCGCGAGATCATTTCGGATCCGACCCGGGTGCGGCAGATCCTCATCAATCTCGCAGGCAACGCCGTCAAGTTCACCGAGCGCGGCTCAGTGCGCGTGGTGGCCCGAGTGGCCGGAGCCCACCTTGAGATTGACGTCGAGGACTCCGGCTCCGGCATGACCGCGGCCCAGGCCGAGAGGCTCTTCCGCCCCTTCACACAGGCCGATGCGAGCGTCACCAGGCGGCACGGCGGAACCGGCCTCGGCCTCTCGATCTGCCGACGCCTGAGCGAAATGTTAGGTGGTGCGGTCGAGCTCACCCGCACCGAGCCGGGCGTCGGATCGGTCTTCCGGCTGCGGCTGCCCCTGCGTGCAGCCGAGGGAACGCCGATGGTGCACAGCCTCGGCGGCGAGTCATGCGATCTGGCCGGATCGGTGCGCACGGCGATGGCCATCACCCTGCACGGCCGCATCCTCCTCGCCGAGGACGGCAAGGACAACCAACGGCTCATTGCCCATCACCTTCGCAAGGCCGGCGCAGACGTGGAGATCGCCGAGAACGGGATCGAGGCCCTTCGCCTGATGGACCGGGCCAACAAGCGCGGCGCGCCTTTTGACCTGCTTCTCACGGACGTCCAGATGCCCGAAATGGACGGCTGCACGCTGGCCCGCACCGTTCGCTCACGGGCCCTCGTCATCCCCATCATCGCCCTCACGGCTCACGCGATGCCCGAGGATCGCATGCGCTGTGAGGAAGCGGGCTGCGACGACTACGCGACGAAGCCGATCGACCGAGCCAAGCTCCTGCAAGTCTGCGCCCGATGGCTGGGCCAACGCGCGGCCGCCTGAGCGAGCGACAGCATTCAACCGTCTGCGTCGCGCATCTTCTTGCTCGCCTCGGCAATCGAGTCGTAGATGCTCGCCAGCAGGCCAAAGAGCGGGAACTTGCTCGTCGGCTGGTTGGCGTTGGGGGCAGGCAGCGGAGCGGCGGGCATGCCTTTCGCCGGCGCGGCTTGGATGTGGGACGCCCGGTTCGCGTTGGCCTGGAAGGGACTCGGTCCTAGCCGTCGCAGGAGGGCGTGGCGCACGTGCTCCTCCGGATGGAGTTCCTCGAGCTCGCCAAGTCGGCGTCCCGGCTTCCAGAAGTCCTGGAGGCAACGTTCGACGGGCGGGAGGGCCGGGGCTGCTTCGGCGACCGGCGGTGTCGAGTGAGCCCTGGAGACGCCGCGCGTTGCGATCGCCCGGGCCTCCTGAAGCCGCTCAAGAAGCCTCTGGCCATCGAGGCCCCGCAACGTGAAGGAGAGCAGGGGATCGATGTCGATCCGCTCCATCACCAACGCCCAGGTCGCGGAGACGTGCTTGCAGACGACCGGCGGGCCATCCGGGGCGCTTCCCGAGGTGAAGTCGCTGAACTGCGTGCAGGTGCAGGTGGTCCGAAGCTCGGCATCGCGTTCCGGAACAAGCGTTCGGTCCAGCGAGCGGAAGAGGGCCTCGACACCCATCGGCAGTTCGCCGGAGAGAAGCTTTGCGCTCCAGATCGCTTCCGCCGCCATGATCGCCACGATGCGTTCCCACTCCTGACCGGAGAGGGTCGCCACCTCAACGCGAACCCGGTACGGTCGCGGGGCCCGTCCTTGCATCACCGCCTCGACGAGGCCTGGGGTAATCGTGAGCGATGCGGCTTGGCCTGCCCGTGCGTACTCGAGGCCCTCGGCGCGAATGGTTGGGTCAAGGCCGCCGTCGATACGGGTTAGCCAAGCGCTCGCCGGCCACGGCAGGTTCTCGATCCCTTCCTTGCGCCGCAATCGCAGGCCGTTCTTGATGCGCCGCGGTCCTTCGACACGACGCGACTGACGGCCCATGCCGGGTTGGAAGGTGTTGCCGTTTGTCGGAGCGGGAGCCTCGGCAGCGATCGGAGCAGCGTCGCCTTCGGTAGCGGTCGGCACCTGGACCGGAATCGCCGGCGGCTTCGTGCTGCCGTCGCCTGAGAACTGCGAGGCACTCACGAGGGATCCTCCAGCGACGCGCGTCGCAGCGAAAGCAGGTCGCGAAGCTGTCCGGTCGAGAGCTCGGTGAGCCACGACTCGCCGGAGCCGATGATCTGCGATGCGAGTTCGGTCTTCTGTTCGATCATCTGGTCGATGCGCTCCTCAAGCGTTCCTGCGGAGATCATCTTGTGCACGTTGACGGTGCGCTGTTGGCCGATGCGGAAGGCACGGTCGGTGGCCTGGTTCTCGACCGCCGGATTCCACCAACGGTCGTAGTGGAAGACGTGGTTGGCGGAGGTGAGGTTGAGACCGACGCCGCCGGCTTTCAGGCTGAGCACGAAGATCGGCACGGTCGGATCACCCGATTGGAACCGATCGATGAGCTGCTCGCGTCGACCCTGCGGCGTGCCGCCGTGAAGGAAGAGCGCCTCGGTGTCGAGCTCGCGCCGGATCATCGAGACAAGCAGGTGTCCCATCTCGCGGTACTGGGTGAAGATGAGGGCTCGGTCGCCCGCAGCGATGACTTCTTCGAGCATCTCGACGAGCCGCACCGCCTTGCCCGACCGTCCGCTGAGCGTTTCGCCGGTCGGTGCGGCGACGAGGGACATGCTGTCGTCGTCCTCCGGCACCGATTCGCCGGCAGCGAGGGCTGCGGCCTTGGCTTCCGCGGCGGCCGCGGCCTTGGCCTTGTTCTTCGCGTCGAGCTTGTCGGCCTCGGTTTCGGCCCGCGCTTCCTTGAGGAAATGAGCCGGGTGATTGCAGATCTGCTTGAGCTTCACCAAGGCGCTCAGGACCAGCCCGCGGCGACGGATGCCTTCGGCCAGATCGACGCGCTGGAGCATGTCGTTCACGACCGAGTCGTAGAGCTGGGCCTGCTCGGCAGTGAGCGGAACATGCTGCCGCGATTCGACCAGCGGCGGAAGATCGGTGATGACGGTCGGATCGGTCTTGAGCCGTCGGAGGATGAAGGGGCGCACCAGGCTTCGAAGCCGTTCGGCCTGCCGCTTGTCGCGGTGGCGTTCGATCGGCACGGCGAAGCGGCGCCGGAACTCGGCCTGCGTGCCGAGGTAGCCCGGCGAACAGAACTCCATGATCGACCAGAGTTCGCTCAGCCGGTTCTCGACTGGCGTACCCGTGAGGGCGATCCGGTGCGAGCAGCGCAGCGAGCGGATCGCGGCGGTCTGCTTGGTCGGCGGGTTCTTGATGTGCTGGGCCTCGTCGAGCACCACGCGGCGCCAGTGGACGCGGGCAAGGGTGTCCTTGTCGCGGGTCACGAGGGCATAGGTCGTGATGACGATGTCGCTGGAAAGGGCGATGCGCTCGAACTGTTCGCCGGTCGGGCGCTCGAGACCGTGATGCACGTGGCAGACGAGCTCGGGGGCGAAGCGGGTCAGTTCGCGATGCCAGTTGCCGACCACCGACATCGGGGCGACAAGCAGCGTCGGGCCGATGCGGGCAGGGCCCTCGCCGGGGATGGCGAGCCCAGTCGTGTTGGACGAATCGTTAGGAGCCAGAGGCGTCGCCGTTCCGACCTGCCGCTCACGCTCGTGCTGGAGGAGAGCGATGAGCTGGATGGTCTTGCCCAAGCCCATGTCGTCGGCGAGGCATGCGCCGAGGCCGAACTTGTCGAGGAAGGCGAGCCAGGAGAGACCGGCCCGCTGGTAGGGACGGAGCGACCCTTGGAAGCGGCCGGGCTGCTCGATGAGCAGGAGCTTCTCCGAGTCGCCGGTCGAACGAAGGAGTTCCGAGACCCAACCAGTCGAGTCGAGGCCGAGGATCGGAAGCCCGCCGGTCGCCCCCTCGAGACCGTGGGCAAGGCGCAAGGCCTCAAGCAGCGTCATCTGCCCGCCGGGATGCTCGGCGAGGAACTTGCTTGCGCCTTGGAGATCCTCGGGGCGGATCTCGACCCAGCGACCGTTCAGCTTGAGAAGGGGCGAACCTTGCGACGCGAGTTCGCGGAAGGTGTCCAAGGTCAGAGGCTGGTCCCCGAGCGCGATCTGCCACGTGTAGTTGACCAGGCTGTGCAGCCCGAGCTCGCTGCGCCGCGAGACGCCGCCGCTGGCCGCGCTGGCGTTGAGGGCTTCGGCCGGATCGCTGTCGATGAGAAGACGGGCCCCGAGGCGGCTGGAGACCTGTCCCCACCAGCTCGGCACGAGTACCTCGAAACCGGCCTCGACGAGGAGCGGTCGGTACTCGCGAAGGAATTGGTAGGAGTCGACGGTCGAAAGATCGATGCCCGACGGGGCGCTGTCGTCGAGCGCCTTCTCGATGCGCGGCCAGATGCGGCTGGCCCGACCGAGTTCGGCCAGGAGGATATCGCTCGCTTCTTCGCCGTCCTTGCCCAGACCCGCGAGCAGTCCCTTCAGAACGCCTGAACCCTGTTCCCAGATCTGCTCTGCATCGATGAAGACCGGCGGATCGTCAGCGGTGACGAGCTTGAAGCGCAGCCGCCAACTCGCCTTCATCGCCTGTTCCGGCGGAAGGTCGTTGCCGGTGCCATCGCCCTCGGGCTCGTTGAGCTCGAAGCAGAGTCGGACGAGGCGGCCTTCGGCCACATCGTCGAGTTGGGCGATCCACGCTCGGGCACCGCGCAGGAGCGACGTGTCGGCGCTGGTGATTCCCTGCACGACGTTGTTGTTGCCCAGCAGCCCCGAGAGCCAGGCGACATGCGGGTCGCCGTGCGGGTCGTGGTCTTCGATTGCTTCGCCGTAGTTCTCGGCGATGAGAACCGAACGGACGAAGGAGTCGGTCATCGAGGTCAGCGCCGACTCGAGAATCGGCCAAGCCGCGCCGCGCGTATCGTCGATGGCGCAGCGGCATGCCGGCGGCATGGCCTCAAGCAGGGCCGAGACGCGCGAGGAACTCTTCGCATCGGCGAGCCACGGCGCCCACGTTGCCCGCAGCCGACCGGTGCGCTCCTGGACGAGCGACGGGATGACCCGCTGGTCCTCGAGCAATTCGACGGCGAAGCTGGCCAAGGCGCCCCAGTAGTTCAGGTCGTGACCAAGGACCATGCCGCCGGTGCGCCCATCGTGGCGGGCTACGTCAACGCGCAGCAGGGCCGCAAGGAGTCGCTCGGCGCGGAGCGGGACCGTTTCGACCGTGGCCTGTCCCGCGTAGGGCTCGAGGCGGGCGTCGTCATCGAGCGAGAGGACATCGGCAAGCCGATCGCTTGGCACGGGCATCCCGCCGCTCGCGTCGGGAGAACCGGGAGGGAGCCAGAAAGGGACGGTGAGGGCGACGGAGTCGGGCTCCGCAAGATCCTCGATGGCGAGCAGGTTGGCTTCGACGAGCGCCGTCTGGAGACGCGAGCCTGCCACCGCGAAGGGGTGGGCGACCGTCGCCGTGTTGCCGTTGCCTGAGGTGGCCGTTGACGGTGCGCCGTCACGCAGCGCCGTGGCGACGGCTCCATCACGAGGCGCGATTGAGGCAGCCGCTGCCTCAATATCTTCGGCCCACAGGTGAAGTGAGCCTTTCGCCCAAACAGCATGGAGGACGAGCATCAGCCGTTCCGTAGCCTCAAGAAGGGAATGATTGCGCCGGGATTTGAACCCGGGACCCGCGGTTTAAAAGACCGCTGCTCTACCAGACTGAGCTACGCAATCTTGACCGCGTCTCACCGCCACCGCGATGGTGTGCTGATGACGCCGGAGCCGGGGTTCACGCGATCCACGGGAGGGTCAGCCCGTGGGCGTTGGGCCCCAAGTTCCAGATCGACCAGTCTACTGGACGCCGCGTTTATCGCCACTCTCCTCGGAGGGCTTCGCCGGAATTCGGCGTGACGGAACTGGCCGCATCGTCATGGGTTCCGAATCGAGCGCGCGCCAAGTTCGGTCTGTGCGGGCGCGGCAAGCGCGAATCTCCCAACCCCGGCTGAAGGGGTCTCGAAAGTCGTCCGATAAGGGCCCTTGCCGGTCGGACTCACATCGAGTTCCGAACGCGTTTCAAGCCCTCGGACACCTTCACGACCCATTTCCCTTTGGGGGACTTCATGTCGATCTCGATCCGCCATTCCGCCTCGCTCGTCGCTCTCGCCAGTACGTCGCTTCTGGTCGGATGTGCTGTCTTCGAGACGGCAGAGGCTCCTCACAGCCAGGACGAAGCGGTCGCGAACGGGACGACGGGATCGCCTCACCAGGGCCAGGCCGCAGGTGAGCCGATGGCCAAGGCAGGGCAGTCCAGAGCGACGCCCCTCTTCAACGGCGGCTCGCCGGATCGCCCGGAAGTCGGCGGCGACGTGCGGTTCTCCAACGTCGTCAGCGTCGGCCTCTATGGCGAGACCTCGCCCGGCGAGGAACCGAACGTCGCCATGCAGGGGGACGGCAACATCAAGCAGGTCTCCTTCGCTCCCGAGGGCGGCGACTTCACGCCGGACATCGATCGCACCGGGGCCTTCCTTGTGTATGCGTCGAAGCAACACAGCCAGAGTTTCGATATCTATCGAAAGGCCATCGATGGCCGCACCGTCACCCAAGTGACAAGCGATCCCTCCGACGACATGATGCCGTCGATCTCGCCGGACGGGAAGCACATCGCCTTCGTCTCCAATCGCACCGGCAACTGGGACGTCTTCATCATGCCGACCGAGGGCGGTCCGCCGACACAGGTCACCTTCGAATCCGATGACGAGGTCCAGCCCACGTGGTCGCCGGACGGACGTCAGCTCGCCTTCGCCAGGAAGAATGCCCGCACCAGTCGCTGGGAGATCTGGACGACCACCGCTCATGAGCCGTCCGGCTCGACCTTCCTCTGCGAAGGCTTCCTCCCGCGGTGGTGCCCCGAAGCCAACAGCAACTGCATCCTCTTCCAGCGGGCCCGCCAGCAGGGCAGCCGCTTCTACGGCATCTGGACCATCCGGCTCGAGAACGGCCAGGCGATGAATCCGACCGAAATCGTGAGCGCCCAGAATGCCGCGGTGATCCAACCAAGCTGGTCGCCGGACGGTTCCCGAATCGTCTTCACGACCGTGGTTGATCCGACGGCCCAATCGGGCGAGATGCCCGAGCAGAGTGACCTCTGGGTGATCAACATCGACGGCACCGGCCGTATGAGCCTCACCGGCGGACACTTCCGAAACATGCAGCCGGTGTGGGGCGCCGACGAGAAGATCTACTTCGTCAGCAACCGCGCCGGCGTCGAGAACCTCTGGTGCGTGAGTCCCACGCTCGGCGGCGGCTCGATGGAGCAGGGGAGCAACGTGGCGAGCGTGCCGACCGAGGGTGCGGTCGAAGAGCAGGCTGCGGAGACGGCCGTCGGGGAGCGGTGAGCGGACTCACTCCGGTTGACCGACCCAAAGCCGGACAATTCGTAGAATTCGAATAGTCTGACGCTGTGACTGGTGATCGCCATCGGCGAATGGCCAAGCGCTGCCGTGCTAGTTTCACTGACGGGGCTCATGGGGTCATTTCGGCGGGAATCCCCAAATGCCGCAAGATCCATCTTCGCAAGCGAAGTCGATTCGCGTACATCTCTCGTCAGGACTTGCGGATCGCCGGCCTGCGAAGGCCGAGCGAAGGGATCAGGAATCGGGCACCACGAAGAATTGAGCTGCGAAGCTCGACGCTTCCATTGATCGCCGGCCGCAAGCCAATGCGGAAGGATGGGCCTTGTGGACTGCGACGGACTGGTAGGAGCGAGCGATCTCGCCCTCATATTTGGCGCGTGGGGCGCAACTGGTTGTTCCCAGCCGACCTGTGTGGGCTGCGTCGGAGAACCAGGTCCTGAGAACAACGAAGCGATGACCCAACTTGATGCCGCGACGGATCTTCCGTGGGAGGTCGTCGTTGCGCTCTCTGGTCAGCCCACTCCGGAAGCGTTCGTGATCTGGGCAGATGGCTTGTCGACAAGTCAACGTAGTGCGTTCGTGTCGGCTCTTGAGGCCTTGTACCAAGGAGGAACAGACCAATGCCCGCATGATCCTTCCGGTCGGAGATCGCTTGTTGCGCACTGTGCTGCTCTGCTCGATCGCTGCTCACGGTCCGCATCCCTATCGAATCCAGCTCTTCCACGCGAACGGGAGCATGTTCTACGAGAGTTCGCTGAGTCCGTTCGGCACGAATGTCTTCACTGGTGTGGTGTCGACGACGCCGTTTGCTAAGGCGAGGCTCTGGGTGTTCGATGGGGCACAGATCGCAGTGGACAACATCTACTTCTCCAGCGTCCCGGTTCCTGGTGTCGGAGGATGTGCATTGTTTGCCTTTGCCGCGCTCCGTCGGTCGAGGCGGCGAATGTGGTGAACCGGCGGCGGAAGCCGACGCAGCTTCGCAGGGCGAAGGCCACGGAGAGCCTGCTGCACCTGCCGGCCGACCGCGCAGGCTTGCCGCCACAACCGATTCTGTCACGATGAGGCGATGGAGTTCCATCGCCTCATCGCGTGTGCGCCTGTCGTGCTCTGGGAACTCGCCACAAGTTGGTCGCCGCCGTCGTCGCCACGTCATTAGGGCTTGAAGACCGAAACGACCAGGGCCACGACGACGAGAGCGATCGTTAGCCCGGATTATTCACGTCCCGTCTCGCCCAGCGGGCGAGCCCGCCTCATGCCGCGTCGCTCGCTCCTCAACGTATCGCTTTGGATACGCCATCGTCGCGACCAACACGGCCTGAGGCGGGCTTGCCGCGCTGGCGCACTCTGCAAATCCCCGGCGCCGATGGAAGTTGGCTCAGACCTCGAGGATCATGCGCCGATTGCGGCACCGAGCGAGTCGGGCCGTAAATAACCCGGGCTATCCCGCCGCACATGCCCAGAACGGACTCGGCCCGGGAGAGTGAACGCCGCAGGGCTGGTCGATTCGGCGAAGGGCGAAGGCCGCGGCGGTAGAGAAAGAGGACCAGCGAACATGCATTGCAAAGGACGGCCGCCGCGAAGAGCGAGAGGATGAGGACAGTGGGAAGCGGCATCGGCAGGGTCACGATCAGAAGGCGATCGAGTCGGGTCCGGATCCGCGAGGGAGGCTCCTCCGGTTCCCGGCGGGTGACTTCGGCCCTCGAAAGTGCACGCGACGGAGGCGTTTCTCCGATGGTTGCGATGCCCGTGGCGAATCGCGGGCGGCCGAGCGGGGATTGTCCACCCGAATGGCGGCCTGGGACACGGAAGATCGACGAGCGACCGGTGCCGGTCCGTCGAGCATGGCAGGAGGCCACAGCGTGCAGCAGCAAGACCATCGAGTGGGCAGAGGGCGCGGGTTCCAAGAACGCACCGGGCTGCTCGGAGCCCTCCTGCTCGTAGCGCTGGCGCTTCCGCTCGGTTGCGCGAGCGACGAGAAGCTCACGACGCCCGTCGAGCACCAAAGCCCGTGGGGTGCCGAACGCACTTGGGCATTGGTCCCCCTCGCCAACGAAAGCGGCGTGACGACCATCGACACGCTGGCCATGTCCGACGATTTCATCGCCGAAATCGAGGCCGTCGAAGGCATTCGCTGCGTCCCGCTCAACCGAAGCATCGCGGCCATGCGCTCGATGGGACTCTCGTCCATTCGGACCGATGGCGAAGCCCGTGGGCTCATGCGGGTGCTTCAGGTCGACGGCCTGGTGGTCGGCTCGATCACCGCCTACGACCCCTATCAACCGCTCAAGCTTGGCATTGCCGCCCAGCTCTACACCACCGATCAGGCGGCACCGGCCGCGACCGACGTCGGCGAACTCACCATGGCCGTGACCGATCGTGGGCAGCCTGACCAGGCGCGCCTCGGGCCGTCGTCACAGGCGTCAGGGATCTTCGACGCCAGCAATCACGGGGTGCTCCAGCGCGTCGCCGTCTACGCCGCCGGTCGCCACAACCCCAAATCCGGGCTCCGAGCCCAGGTCTACACCACCACCATGACCAGTTACACCCGCTTCGTGGCCCACGAGGTGGTAGGTGAACTCCTGAGTTCCGAGGCAGCCCAGCGGGCCGAGCGGGCGGAAGTTGCGAACGCGGAGGCTGCCGCGGCCGCCTCGGGGCAGTGACCAACGGCCCGTCGGAAGGTCGGTCGAAGGAATGGGCGCTCCCCGAGCTATTCGCTCCGAAGGCGACGCCTTCCGGTTGACTTGGCGCGGCCGTTCTCCTTGACTTTCTCGGAACAAACGGCCCGATATCCCTCGCCGGCGATGGCGACGACCTTGGACGAATGCCCGATTCGCGGAACTTTTCGGGCGTCCAATAAAGGGATTCAACTCCGCGGACCGAACGACCGATAGCGAGAGGACCATTGAGCGGTGCAGCCGACAGGACGTCGACTGGCACCACCGCCCTGATGGTCATGCCGACCGGCTCGACTCGTCGAGAAGGCGGCTCGGATCCTCGCGGATCCGATCAACACCACATCCCACCATCCCACTGTCACGTTCGGATGCAGCGCGAACGCGCCGCACGACGCCCGTCAGATCACACCGCCCCAGAGAAGGGGATCGCACGCCATGCATGACAATCTCCCGATCGTCCAGATGTTCCTCTCGTACCTGATCGACGAGCGGCACTTCAGCCCGTACACCTCGCGGTGCTATGGCCTCGACCTCCGGCAGTACAGCGACTTCCTCGTGGAGCACTTCGGCATCAAGCATGACGAGGCCGCCGAGAAGTCGGCCTGCGACAAGCGTGACACCAAGTCCAACACGGTGACCGCGAAGATCCTCCTTGCCGACCTGGACACCATCCGCGGCTTCCTCGCCAAGATGGGCGAACAGAACTACTCGGCGGCGACGATGGCCCGCAAGATCGCGACGCTTCGTTCTTTCCACAAGTGGATGGAAAAGCGCAGCCTCGTCGCGAACAACCCGATGCTGATGATCCGGACTCCGAAGCAGGCCAAGCGCCTGCCGAAGGCGATCACCGTCGATCAGGTCGAGCGACTGCTCTCGGCTCCCGACGACCGCGATCTTCTTGGTGCCCGCGACCGCGCGATCCTCGAGACCCTCTACTCGACGGGTATTCGCGTGAGCGAGGTCGTTGGCATCAACCGTGCTGACGTGAACGACGCCGGCGAATCGATCATCATCCGCGGCAAGGGAAGGCGCGAACGTGTCGTCCCGCTCGGAAGCCATGCCTTGGGCGCCCTGCGCCACTACGTCCAGATGCTCGATGGCGAACTCGCAAAGGCCGGACTGGCCGCCGATCCCGACGCGCCGCTCTTCGTCAACAAGCACGGGACCCGGCTTTCCAGCCGCTCGGTCCGCCGCAAGGTCTCGAAGTACCTGACCCAGGTCGGCCTCGACCCAGATATCTCGCCGCACACCATCCGCCACAGCTTCGCGACGCACCTTCTGGACAACGGCGCCGACCTCCGCTCGGTGCAGGAACTCCTCGGTCACCAGTCGCTGTCGAGCACCCAGGTGTATACGCACCTGACCTCGCAGCGGATGCGCGACGCCTACGACAAGGCCCACCCTCGGGCTGAAGCGAGCTGAGTTTGGTAGTTGGCTCGTCGGGGCGTGTTCACCGCAGAGGCGCGGAGGACGCGGTGCCTGACGCAGAGAGAATTCAAGGGGCCGCGCGACCGAGGTCGCGCAGCCCCTTTTTCGATTGCTCCATCGGGCCTAGGCGTTCTCCGCGCCTCTGCGGTGAATCGGCCCAACTCTGATGCCGCAAGGCGGCTCGCACCGATGAAGACCTCGCATGCCCGAACGACCGAGCGAGGTTTGTGGACGCAACGCGCGCGTCGCGTTAGGTGACTGCCTGGATCTCCTGCGCGCCGAGGACGACGCCAGCGTCGACCTCGTGTACCTCGATCCGCCGTTCAACACCGGCAAGCCTCAGCGGGGGACCGCCGGCGAGTTCGCCGACCGGTTCGCGTCGATGGACGCTTACCTTGACTTCCTCGGACGGCGATTGACCGAATGCCATCGCGTCCTGCGCCCGACCGGCTCGATTCTCGTCCATTGCGATTGGCGCTCGAGCCATCGCGTCCGGTGCCTGCTGGATGACCTGTTCGGCCCCGAGATGTTCGTGAACCACCTCGTGTGGAGCTATGGCCTCGGCGGATCGAGCCCGCGCTCGTTCGCGAAAAAGCACGACGACATCCTCTTCTACGCCAAGACCGAGGACTACCACTTCGACGTCCCGCGGGTGCCCGCGACCAGCCAGCGGATGCGGGGGATGATGAAGAAGGCGACCGACGTCCTCGACATCCCGAGCCTGAACAACCTGGCCCTCGAGCGGGTCGGCTATCCGACGCAAAAGCCGCTGGCGCTCCTGTCGATGCTGGTTCGGGCGTGCTCACCCGAGGGTGGCACGGTGCTCGATCCCTTCTGCGGCAGCGGAACCACGCTGGTCGCTGCGGTCGAGGCAGGCCGCAGCGCGATCGGTTTCGACATCAGCGACCGGGCCGTCGAGACCACCCGTGGGCGGCTGCTCGCTCAGCCGAGTTCGCTCGCCGTCGCCGGCTGAACCACCTCACCCGCCAACTCGCGCAGCCGCTCCACGCAGGGCATCAGCTCGTCGTGGTCGCGGGCCACGACGGTCACGTGGCCGAGCTTGCGGCCCGGCTTCGGCTCCTTGCCGTAGAGGTGCACGTGGGCGCCGGGAACGTCTAACAGTTCGTGCACGTCGGGCACGGTGCCGATCAGGTTCACCATCGCCGCCGCGCCGCGCACGTCGGCGGAGCCTAAGGGCAGGCCGGCGACGGCCCGCACGTGGTTCTCGAACTGGCTGGTGACGGCACCCTCGATTGTCCAGTGGCCTGAGTTGTGGACGCGCGGGGCCATCTCGTTGGCGACGAGCCCCTCCCTGGTCACGAAGAACTCGACCGCCAGCGTTCCGACGTGGTTGAGCTGTTCCGCGATCGCCCGCACGTACCCTTCGGCGGCGCGGCGCAGGGCATGGTTGGCGTCGGGATCCGGAGCGATCGACACCCGCAGGATTCCCTCGCGATGCACGTTGCGAATGAGCGGGTGGGCCACGAACGAACCGCCGCGCCCGCGGGTGGCGACGATCGAGACCTCGCGTTCGAACGGCACGAAGGCCTCATAGATGCAGGGCACGTGAGCAAGAGACGCCCACGCCGCTGCGGCGCTGCTTCCTTCGCGAATCACGACCTGTCCCTTTCCGTCGTAGCCGAGCCGTCGCGTCTTGAGCACTCCCGGCACGCCGACGTCGCGGATCGCCGCGTCCAGTTCCTCCTCCGTTCCGACGGCCCGGTACTTCTGCACCGGCACGCCGCACTCCCGGAAGAAGTCCTTCTCGGCGATGCGATCCTGGGCCACGGCGAGTGAATGTGCCGGAGGCGCCAGTCGCGTGTGACGGTCGAGATAGCGGGCCGCCCGGGCGGGGACGTTCTCGAACTCGTACGTTGCCGCCATCGCTCCCTCGGTCAGGCGACCAAGGGCGACTTCGTCGTCATACGCGCCACATAACACTTCGCCCACCGCGGCTGCAGGGCAGTCCGTCGAGGGATCCAGGAAACGGAATCGATAGCCAAGCGGAATGCCCGCGAGGGCGATCATGCGCCCGAGCTGTCCGCCGCCAACGACTCCGATGAGCATGGTGTTCGCGTCGCTTTCCAGTGAGGGTGTCATGTTGCCCGTTCGGGCGCTGTGTTAGGCGTGCCGCTCCGTCGCGCTGTCCATAGCGCCGGGCGTCGGGTTCGCCAACACCTGTTCGGTCTGGCCGCGGCGGAAGAGTTCATAGGCCCGTGCGATCGCCGGATGGGTGTGGCCGAGGACCGACGCTGCGAAGAGGGCGGCGTTGATCGCCCCCGCCTTGCCGATCGCGAAGGTCGCGGTGGGCACGCCGCCCGGCATCTGGACGATGGAGAGAAGGCTGTCGACGCCGTGCAGGGCCTTGCTCTCGACCGGTACGCCCAGGACAGGCAGTGTGGTTTTCGCAGCGCACATGCCGGGCAGGTGGGCCGCTCCCCCGGCTCCGGCGATGATCACCCGCAGTCCCCGTCCGTGGGCCGCCGAGGCGTATTCGAAGAGGAGATCCGGGGTGCGGTGGGCGCTGACCACGCGGCACTCATGGGAAACGCCGAGGTGGGTGAGCGTTTCGGCAGCGTGTCGCATGGTCTCCCAGTCGCTCTGGGAGCCCATAATCACGCCGACGAGCGGAACCGCCGTCGACGCGGACTGGGAAGAAGCGGCAGCGTCGGGATGCATACGGGGATGGTAACGAACGCCGTTCCGCTACGATGTCGGACCTTTCCTCGCCCGGACGCGAGCGGCATCGGCGGTGAGCCGATTCCCTTCCAATCTCGCCTTCATCCGGGATCGAGTGCGTCCTGCGCCCGCATGCGTCGGGCGATCTGCCGCTGTCGGAACGGAGTAACCATGGCTTCCATCGTCATCAACGGCGAAACCGTCCATCTTCGCGAATCGTCCCTGAAGGACTTTCAGCGCTTCACCGAGATTGCGTTCAGCCGGCTTCGGCCCGACGCCTCGATTCGCCAGACGGTCGGGACGGTCCTCATCGACGCCCTGAAGCAGGGGCAGAAGATCGGGGACACCGTCGCCCAGACCGTCTTGTGGGCACTGCATGACCTCGGCGTCGGCAAGATCGACTACGACTTCGACGCCAACACGGTCAGCCTCTCCGAAGTGACGGATACCGAGGCGGCGCGAGGCGGAGAAGGCGCGATGGCGCTCGCCGCATGCGAGACCGGTCGAGCCTATGTTGCGGCGCTTGCCAACGTTCAGCAGCGCACCATCCTGGTCAACAACCAACCGATTCGCGTCTTCCCGCAACCGAAGGAGATGTTGGCGAAGCTGTCTCAGTCAATCCAGGCGAATCGGCTTGTCAACGAGGACTACGTCTTCACCGCTTGCCGCGGCGTGGGAGCCATGCTCCAGCAGGGCAAGTCCCCGCAAGATCCGGAGTTCTTGGCCGCGCTGGAGATCACCGCCGGGTTCGGCGTCGCCGACATCGTGGTCGATGTTCAGAGCCAAAAGCTGGGCATCCGCAAGTTCAGGGAAGCGAACGCGATGGCCGCATCGCTCCTTCAGGGGGCCAACGCGAAGCAGGTCCAGCAGGTCCGCGAGCGCATCCATCAGTGGCAGGAACGTATTGCCCAGGCGGCCACAGGACAAAAGCCAGCGGCGAGCGGCCCGCAGTCCCAAAAGCCAGGTCAGCGATTGCTGGTCCCGCCGGTGATCGGAAACCGCAGGGCAGTTCGGCGCCGCAGCTGAGCCTACCGACGGCGACCGCAAGAAAATGCACATGAGAGGCCTAACTGCGAGGTCTCTCTTTTTCAGCGCTGTGTATGCGAGCTCACCCGCCGCTGTGCATTTCGATCGCTGTGGCTCGACGGGTTTGAATCCACCACCTGTACAATCGGCTTGTGAGCACGATCAGCACGCCGCCGAACGCACACGTCCGTTCCTTCGACGAACTCTGCGCCGAAACGCGAGGCCGTATCACCGAGATGGGCCCCGCGGCATTGCGGGAGGCGCTTGGACAGGCAGGAGCTCCCAAGCTCCTCGACGTTCGCGAGCCATGGGAGTTCGCGGAAGGGCATGTCACGGGTGCCATCAACGTGCCTCGCGGCGGGCTCGAGAAGGGCATCGCCGCCATGGCCGGGGCGAACGATCGGATCGCCCTGTACTGCCAGACCGGAAAGCGAAGTGCCCTCGCCGCTGACACCCTCGCCCGCATGGGCTACCGCAACGTCGTGAGCGTTGCCGGCGGTATCGAGGCGTGCAAGGCCGCGGCACTACCGATGGTGAGCGGCGCTGGGGGTGAGCCTGGTGGCGTTGACCACGGCGATTGGGCGTCGATCCGCGCCGACTTCGGCATCACCGGTCGGGTGGTTCGCACCGCGAGCGGCGTCGAACGTTCGCTCGTCTATCTCGATCACGCGGCGAGCACCCATCCGCCGTCGACGGTGGTGCGGGCCTACGCGCAGTTCCTCGAGCGCGAATACGCCAACGTCCATCGGGCGACCTACGCCCTCGCCCGGGCTGCAACCGACCGTTTCGATCGGGCGTTCCACACCTGTTCCGAATTCGTCGGCGGCAACCTGAATGAAGGCTGCGTCGTCTTCACCGCAAACACGACCCAAGGCTGCGACCTCGTCGCCCACGCCGTTGCCCACTTGCCCGGCAAGGTGATGGTCACCGACCTCGAGCATCACTCCAATGACCTGACCCACCGGCGGCGCGGCGAGGTGGTCCGAGCGAGGATCACGCATGAGGGACGGCTCGACCTTGACCATGTCGAGGAGCTCTTCCGTCGGGAGCGGATCAAGCTCCTCTCGGTCTGCGGCGCGGCCAACGTCACCGGATGGATGCCTCCACTCCGCCGCTTGGCGAGGCTAGCCCACGAACACGGGGCGCTCATCGCCGTTGACGCGGCCCAACTTGTCGCCCACGTGCCGATCGACGTGCGGGCCGGCGACCCGGCCGAATCGATTGACTTCCTTATCACCGCCGGCCACAAGGCCTATGCCCCCTTCGGCATCGGGTTCGTGTACGCGAAACGGGCGATCCTCGATGCTGCCGAGCCCTACATGCCCGGCGGCGGCACGGCGGCGACGGTGACCGAGGGTGGCGCCGAGTTCCTGCACAGCCCCGATCGCCATCAGGGCGGGACGCCGAACATCGCCGGCGCCATCGCATTCGCCGAGATGCTCCGTTACCTCAGCACCGTCGGCATGCAGCGCGTTCGTGAGCACGAACTGGAACTGATGCGCATCGCCTGGCCCGCGCTCAAGGCGATGGGGGGCATGACGCTCTACGGCCCTGATGCGCTTGACGAGCGCGTCGGCATCATCACCTTCAACGTCGATGGCGTGAATGACATGCTCACCGCCGCCGTGTTGGGTGAGGAGTTCGGGGTCGCGGTCCGCAACGGGCGGTTCTGCGCCCACGTGCACGCCGCCAACCTGATGCGAAACCAAGGCGGCTTCACCATCGCTGGAGAGACCCCACCCAGCGCGGTGCGAGCGAGCTTCGGCATCTACAACGACCGCGCCGATGTTGAGCGGCTGCTGGAGGCCATTCGCGCCGTGCATGACCACAAGTGGATCGGGACCTATCGACAGCGCTCCAGCGGCATGGTCGAGGCGGAGCGACAGTGGGGCGGTCGCTGCGCCGACGCATGGATGGAAGGCACGGCGTAAGCAATGGTGGCTCCCTGCAAGCGATGACGGCGTCCACGCCGTGCGCGAACGCCGTCATGCCCTGTGCTTGGGTGTTGTCCGATTCAGTTGGCCGGCAGCGTCGGTTCGCCGTTGGCACGCCATGCGGCGATCATCTCGGCCTTCTTGCCCTTGGCGAGACTACCGAACTGGTTGGCGTCGGCGACGCTCGCGAAGCCGATGATCACGCCCTCGTACGTCACCGGCGCTGCGGCGGCGGTCAGCGTTTCGCCGCTCAGCGGGCAAGTGCGATTAGCGATCCGCTTCTGAGGTAGGACCTGCTCCGCGGCCGCAGCGGCTCGCTTCGACGGGGAGAGGCTTGCAAACTGCTTCGCGTCGGCAATCGTCGAGCAGTAGACGGGGTAGATGCCGTAGAGGGCGTTCGGGCTCGCCTCGCTCACCGGCTCGCCGCTGATCGGGCAGAGCATCGAGCCGGCAACGGCACCGGGGGCAACCGGCGATGCGGTTCGGGCGTCGGCTGCGCATCCGGTCAGGGCGAGCGAGCAGAAGGCGAGCGAAAGCGGGAGTGCGATGCGGAGAAGAGGCTTCATCGTGTTGGGTCCTTTTTCCATGGCGTCCGCAGTCCGAATGACTTTCGCCACGGGCTGCTAGAGCGGTTTCGCTCACGGGGCCACAGGATGCCGATTCGCGACCGATCGGCAATGGCGAGAAGGACAAGGTGCGTGAACGGGAGCGCAATCTTCACACGGCCTTCACGAAAACGGTTCGCGACGGGTGAGCCTTCTGCGAGCGGATATGCGGTTTCACGTTTCTTCTGCGCAAAGAAAACGTGAAGGCCTAACAACTCGCCCGCCGCAAGCGTTGATGGGAAAGGGTATTGCGGATTCACCCGCGGGGTCGGTCCGTGTTCAGATCGTCATTGGCGTTTCGTGAGCGCTGCGTGATCATTGCGCCGCACTCATGCAGCCGTACCTTTCGCATCTCATCGGGGGTTCGCACGGTGTGCGGCGATCAGGCGACGGGGCAGTGGGCCCGGGTTGCCTGCTCGCGAAACCCCCCATAAGGAGATGCGTGCATGACTCGAACCGGAACGATCGGCATGGTGGCGGCCGCGACTGCCGTTGGCCTGAGCGGCGCCGTGATGGCCGCGGGAACGGATGATGCGATTCGACAGATCGACGAGCTTCGTCAGCAGAACCAGGAGCTTGCGGCCAAGGTCGCGAAGCTTGAGGAAGTTGCCTCGAAGGACGGCGAATGGCTGACGGAAGCCCGCGCCGCGGACATTCGCGGAATCGTGCAGGATGTCCTCGCCGATGCCGACAGCCGCGCCAGTCTTCAGGCCGACGGGGCGACCGCAGGCTGGAACAAGGGGTTCTTTCTCGGCAGTTCCGACGGCACGTTCCGTCTGAACGTCAAGGGGCAGGTCCAGTTCCGTTGGGCCGCGAACTTCCGCGACGTGCCGGACTCGGTGTCGGGACAGACCGAAAAGAACTACGGCTTCGAGAACCGACGCACAAAGCTCACTCTTGCCGGCCACATCATCGATCCCTCGCTGACCTTCGAGGTGAAGCCGGTCTTCAACCGGGCGAGCACGTCGATCTCGTCCGGCGCCCAGACCCTGAGCAACCGCGACGTGGTCGGCTCGATCGAGGACATCTGGGTGCAGAAGGGCTTTGGCAATGGCTTCTCGATTCGAGCAGGCCAGTTCAAGGCGCCGTTTCTCCGCGAGGAACTCGTCTCCAGCTCTTCGCAACTTGCCGTTGAGCGAACGCTCGTCAACGACACGTTCACGACCAAGTTCTCGCAAGGCGTGCAGGTCGAGTGGGAGCAGGACATGTTCCGCATCCAGGGCTTCTACGGTGACGGCCTTCGCGCCAACCGCGTTGGTCCGACCACCGGCAGTGGCGCCCTGAGCGACTACTCCGGTGCGTACCTCAGCGACTTCCAGACCAACGACACCGACTGGGCGTTCGCGGGTCGGGCTGAGCTGAAGCTCGCCGGACAGTGGAAGCAGTTCCGCGACCTGACGAGCTTCCGCGGCGAGGAACTCGGCGTCATGCTCGGCCTCGGCGCGATGGGGCAGAGCCTCCGCCCGAACACCGCAAATTCGGCAGGTGTGGAGGACATGTTCGGCGTGACCGGTGATGTGACGGTCGACTTCGGCGGCGCGAACCTCTTCGCGTACGCGGTCTACCGCCAGGTCGGACTCAACTCGGCGGTCTCGACGCGCGGCGGGGGCACCGATGACTCGCTCGAGCAATTCGGCTTCGCGGTGCAGGGCGGCTTCTTCGTCACCGAAGACCTTGAGATCTTCGGTCGCTACGAGTTTGGCGACACCGACAGCAACAAGTTCCGAACAGCGTCTCTGCTCGCCGACGGCGAAAGTAACTCGATCGTCACCGCCGGCGTGAACTGGTATCCGATGGGCTCATCGAACACTGGCATCAAGTGGACGACCGATGTCGGCTTCGCGCTTGATCCGGTGGTGGACTTCAATTCCAGCGGTGGAAACTGGCTGAGTGACCAGACCGCGACCGGTGCCGCGACCCAGGATGGCCAGTTCGTCCTGCGCTCGCAGATTCAGCTCTCATTCTGAGCGGATTCTCGCGAGCATTCCGCCCGCTTCTCCGACGGGTTCGCGCCTCGGGCACTGCCCAGGCGCGAACCCGTCTTTATGCGCTCCTGATGCGCCGGGCCTCGCTTCTGATGCGCGCTGCATCGACGTGGGGCCGCAAGAGGCCGATGCTTCCTCCAACTGTCCGGTGCGACTCGATTCTCACCGGCGATTGGAGTTCTCATGGACCTGAGCACGACACCTGACGTTCCTCCTCCCGCGATCATCTCGACCGACCGTGGAAGCTTCGGCGACAGCACCTCGATCATGCCGCCGTTCCGCCTCAATCTCGAGAGCGGATTCACCGTCGCCTGGCGCGACCGGGATGGCACGGATCGGCAGGTCATCAACGGCCCCGAGATCCTCGCCCGCGTCGGACTCATCGAGGACATCCTCGAGCTCCGGGCCCTGTGGAGCGGCTATGTGGACAGCCGCGAGGATTCGGCTTCGGGTCGCACCACGGCCGAGGGTTTCGCGGACGTGGCGTTAGGCGTGAAGCTGAAGCTCCTGGATCAGAACGGGCTCCTGCCGCGCACCGTGCTGGTGGCCCAGACCTATGTCGGTACCGGCAACGCCGACGTGACCGGCGACGTCGACCCGACGGTGAAGGCCGCACTCTCCTGGGATCTCGGGTCGGGCTGGGCCCTGCTGGCCAATGCCGGCGCCGCCTGGCCGAGCGATGCCGACGGGCATTTCACCCAGGGAATCGGCTCGATCCTCGCATCCTGGACGGTCCTTGAGGAGACGACCCTCTTCGCCGAGTACTACGCCCTCTTCCCGATCGGCCGCGACGACGACGCGGCCCATGCGGTCGACTTCGGCATCTGGCAGCGCATCGGTCCGAGCATCCAGCTTGACGCGCGGATCGGATTCGGGCTCAACGACGCGGCCGACGATGTGCTCGTCGGGGCCGGCATTTCCTTCCTCTTCTAAGGCATCCGTCATGGGCGACCTGTTAGCCATCGGGCTCCTGATTGCTTTGCTCGCCTCGGCCTTCGGGCTGATCCGACTTGCCGCCGCACTCGAACCGAAGGAGGACGCGCGATGAGCGCCCTCTATGCCTCGGCGCTGCTCGTTGCGGTGCTCCTCCTCGGGTACCTCGTGGTCGCACTCTTGCGACCGGAGCGATTCCAATGACCCTCTCACCGACTCCTGGCCTGGCCCAAGCGATCCTCACGGTCGGCGTGGTGCTTGTCCTGGCCTTTCCGCTTGGCACCTACATCGCCCGCATCATGGACGGAGGGCGATCGCCGTTCGAACGGCTGCTCGGTCCGTTCGAGCGCATGCTTCTTGCCGCATGTGGCGTGCCCCGCCCGTCCGATGCCGCGGGCGGCGGACAGACCTGGCGCGGGTACGCGTCGTCGGTCCTCCTCTTCTCAGCCGCCGGACTGCTGGTGACCTATGCGATCCAGCGCGTCCAGTGGATCTTGCCGAACAACCCGGCGGGGCTCGGCGCGGTCACGCCCGACTCGGCCCTCAACACAGCGATCTCCTTCGTCACCAACACCAACTGGCAGGGCTATGCGGGCGAGACGACGATGTCCTACGCGACGCAGATGCTCGCTCTCTGCACGCAGAACTTCGTTTCGGCGGCGGTGGGCATCGGGGTGATGGCGGCGCTGGCCCGCGGCATTCGCAACGCCCGCAGCGTGGACCTCGGGAGTTTCTGGCGCGATCTCATTCGCTCGACGGTGCACGTCTTGCTGCCGCTCTCAGCCCTGCTCGCGATCGTCCTGGTCTCGCAAGGCGTCGTCCAGACGCTTGGGCCGTACGCCGACGTCACGCTCGTCGAGCCCATCACGGCAGCGGACGGCACGGTCACCACGACCCAGACGCTGCCTCTCGGACCGGCTGCGTCGCAGATCGCCATCAAGCAGCTTGGAACCAATGGCGGCGGCTACTTCAACGTCAACTCGGCCCACCCCTTCGAGAACCCAACGCCGCTCTCGAACCTACTCGAGACGGCTTCGATCCTTTTGCTGCCCGCAGCGCTTTGCTGCAGTTTCGGCGTCTGGGTGCGGGACCGGCGACAGGGGTTCGCCATCCTGGCGGCGATGAGTGTCCTGCTCATCCTTGCCCTCGCCGGCATGTGGATCAGCGAAAGCCACGGCGTCCCCGCCCTCGCCGCTCTCGGTGTGGACGTGCCGACCGCGATGGAGGGCAAAGAGACGCGCTTCGGCGTGCCCGCCTCCGTCCTGTGGGGCGCCTTCACGACCGCCGCGAGCAATGGTTCGGTGAACGCGATGCACGACTCCTTCACGCCGATTGCCGGCGGCATCGCCATGCTTCTCATGCAGCTCGGTGAGGTCGTCTTTGGCGGCGTCGGTTCGGGACTCTACGGGATGATCCTGTTCGTCTTGGTCACGGTCTTCGTGTCCGGCCTCATGGTGGGTCGAACGCCCGAATACCTCCGCAAGAAGATCGGGCCCTTCGAGATGAAGATGGCGGCGATCGCGCTCCTGGCGCCGTCGGCCATGGTCCTCATCGGAACCGCGGTGGCATCGAGCCTCGAGGCGACGGCCGCAGCGGCGCCGAACCCCGGGCCACACGGCTTCAGCGAGATCCTCTACGCGTTCTCGTCGGCCTCAAACAACAACGGTTCGGCGTTCGGCGGCATCTCCGCTAACACGCCGTTCTGGAACATGGCGTTAGGCACCTGCATGTTTGTCGGCCGCTTCTGGGTGATCGTGCCGGTGCTTGCCATCGCCGGTTCGCTCGGGCGCAAGGGAACGGTCGCCCCCTCGATCGGGACATTGCCGACCCATACGCCGCTCTTCGTCGGGCTTCTGATCGCGGTGGTACTGATCGTTGGTGTGCTCACGTTCGTGCCCGCCCTCGCCCTGGGACCGGTGGTGGAGCAACTTCGCCTGCAGACGGGAGGTGTCTCGTGAGTTCGACAGCCACGCCTCGGCGGCTCGTGGATGCGGAGCTTCTCCGCTCCGCGCTGGTCGACGCGATCCGAAAGCTCTCGCCGCGCGAGCAGCTTCGGAATCCGGTCATGTTCACGGTCTGGGTCGGCAGCTCGCTGACGACCGTTTTGTGGGTCGTTGCCCTGGTCGGTTACGGCGAGGCCGCGACCGGCTGGATCGCGGCGATCGCGGCCTGGCTTTGGGCGACGGTGTTCTTCGCCAACCTTGCCGAGGCGCTCGCGGAAGGGCGCGGCAAGGCTCAGGCCGCCAGCCTCCGCCGCACCCGGCGCGATGTGCAGGCCCGGCGACTCGGCGGACCGAGCCGCGATGCCGTTCAGACCTCGGTCAGCGCAGCGGACCTGCGCCGCGGCGACCACGTTCTCGTCAACGCCGGCGAGATGATTCCCGGTGACGGCGAGGTCGTCGAGGGCATCGCGTCCGTCGACGAGTCCGCTATCACCGGCGAATCGGCTCCTGTCATCCGCGAATCGGGCGGCGACCGCTCCTCGGTGACGGGCGGCACGCGGGTGCTGTCGGATTGGCTCCTCGTGCGCATCGGGGCGAATCCGGGCGAGAGCTTTCTCGACCGCATGATCGGCCTCGTCGAGGGGGCGAAGCGGCAGAAGACGCCCAACGAGATCGCCCTCGACATCCTGCTGGCGAGCTTCACGATCATCTTCCTGTTCGCCTGCGCGACGTTGCTGCCGTTCTCGCTGCACGCCGTGCGGCAGAACGCGAGCGGCGAGCCGGTCTCGGTGACGATGCTCGTGGCCCTGCTCGTCTGCCTGATCCCGACCACGATCGGCGGCCTTCTGTCAGCCATTCGCATCGCGGGCATGGATCGCCTTGTGCGCGCCAACGTCATCGCGACAAGCGGTCGCGCGGTCGAGGCTGCGGGCGACGTGGACGTTCTCCTTCTCGACAAGACAGGCACGATTACCTTCGGCAACCGACAGGCCGCCCGCTTTCATCCGGCGCCGGGCGTGACGGTCGAGGAGCTGGCCGACGCCGCTCAACTCGCGTCGTTGGCCGACGAGACGCCTGAGGGTCGCAGCGTTGTTGTCTTGGCGAAGCGACACGGCGTTCGCGAGCGCACGCTTGCCGACGCCCATGCGACGTTCGTTCCGTTCACCGCTCAGACCAGAATGAGCGGCGTCACGATCGGTGACCGCGATATCCGCAAGGGGGCGTTCGATGCGATCAACAGCTACGTGCGGCTGTTGGGCGGGTCGATTCCGGCGGAGGTCAGGCGCGACGTCGACATGGTGGCACGGGCAGGGGCGACCCCGCTGGTCGTCGCCGAGGCCCGCGGCGCCCGCACGTTGGGCACGATTGAGTTGCGCGACATCGTCAAGGGCGGCATCAAGGAGCGCTTCGCCGAACTCCGGGCGATGGGCATCCGCACCGTGATGGTGACCGGCGACAATCCGCTCACTGCCGCGTCGATCGCAGCGGAAGCGGGCGTCGATGACTTCCTCGCCGAGGCGACGCCGGAGCGGAAGCTCGAACTGATTCGTGAGGAACAGCGGGGCGGACGTCTCGTCGCGATGACCGGCGACGGCACGAACGACGCGCCGGCCCTGGCCCAGGCCGACGTTGCGGTCGCAATGAACAGCGGCACGCAGGCGGCGAAGGAGGCGGGCAACATGGTCGATCTCGACAGCGATCCGACCAAGCTCATCGAGATCGTGCGCATCGGCAAGGAATTGCTGATGACCCGCGGCGCGTTGACGACGTTTTCCATCGCCAACGACGTGGCCAAGTATTTCGCCATCCTGCCGGCCGCGTTCCTCGCGACCTATCCGGAACTCGGGGCGCTGAACGTGATGGGACTTGAACCGTCGACGGCCATTCTCTCAAGCGTGATCTTCAACGCGATCGTGATCATCGCCCTGGTACCGATCGCCCTGCGTGGCGTGCGCTGTCGTCCCGTCGGGGCGGCGACGCTGCTCCGTGACAACATCCTGATCTACGGGGTCGGGGGCCTGATCGCCCCCTTCGTCGGGGTCAAGGCGATCGACCTGCTTCTCAATGTGCTGCCGCTGATCGACCACGTCCGAGCGTGAGGCATATCCATGGAAACCATACGTGACAACGTCCGTGCCGCCATCGTCGCCATGACGTTCATGACGATCCTCTGCGGCATCATCTACCCAATGGGCATCACCCTGATTGCGGAGTTGGGCTTCCCGCACCAGGCCCGAGGCAGCCTGATCGAGCGCGACGGCCTCGCGATCGGCTCCGAGCTAATCGGCCAGCCATTCGACGGCCCCGGATACCTCTGGGGACGACCCAGCGCGACCGGACCGCTTCCTAACACGGCGTTCAACCCGACCACGTTGACCGGATCCTCGGGGTCGAACCTGGGGCCGACGAATGCCGGGCTCATCGCGACGGTGGGCGAGCGCGTCGCGCGATTCCGCAGTGGACTTGGCGGCGACGCCCCGGTGCCGTCGGACCTCGTGACTGCCTCCGGCTCGGGTCTCGATCCCCACATCTCTCCGGCAGGCGCCGAGCGCCAGGTGGCCCGCATCGCCGCAGTCCGCGGCGCCGAACCGGCGAAGGTGCGCGAGATTCTTGAACGGCACACGCTGGGCCGCACCTTCGGCGTGTTGGGCGAGCCGCGCGTCAACGTCCTCGAAGTCAACATTGACTTGGACCGGACTCTTGGACGTCTGGGTGGGACGGACGGAAAGGCCGTACCATCGAAGGTATGAGCGAGCCGCGGCGACCATCGCCCGATGAGGCCCTTGCCCGCGTGCGCGAGGAGAGCGGCAAGGCGAAGCGAGGCCGATGCCGGATCTTCCTGGGCATGGCCCCGGGCGTCGGCAAGACCTTTGCGATGCTCTCGGCAGCCCAACGTCTTGCCCATGAGGGCGTCGACGTGGTCATTGGCGTGGTGGAAACCCATCGCCGGGCCGAGACGGAACGGCTTCTGCTCGGACTCGACATCCTGCCGCGGCAGACGATTGAGTATCGCGGCACGACGCTCGAAGAGTTTGACCTCGACGCGGCGTTGCGCCGTCGACCCTCTGTCCTGGTCATGGACGAGCTCGCCCACACCAACGCACCGGGCTCGCGCTTCGGGAAACGTTGGCAGGACGTGCAGTGTGTCCTTGACGCGGGCATCGATGTTCTCACCACGCTCAACGTGCAGCACATCGAAAGCCTCAACGACGTCATCCGCCAGGTGACCGGCATCGAGGTGCGCGAGACCGTTCCCGATGATGTCCTGGACGAGGCGACCGAGGTCGAGCTTGTCGACCTTCCGCCGGATGCCCTGATCGAACGGTTGCAGCAGGGCAAGGTCTACGTGCCGGAGTCGGCGCGAGCCGCCCAGGCATCGTTCTTCCGGCGCGAGAATCTCGCCGCGTTGCGCGAGCTTGCCTTGCGAAAGACCGCCGAGTGGGTCGATGCGCGGATGGGCGAGATGAAGTCGGAGCAGGGGATTCGCGTCGCGTGGCCGACCTCGGACCGAATCCTCGTTGCGGTGAGTCCGAGCCCGCTCGCGCCGACGGTGGTGCGGGCCGCTCGGCGGATCGCCGCCGGCCTGCGGGCC
This sequence comes from Phycisphaerae bacterium, assembly GCA_016795065.1. Lineage (GTDB taxonomy): Bacteria > Planctomycetota > Phycisphaerae > Phycisphaerales > SM1A02 > JAEUIT01. The sequence goes on along the minus strand of JAEUIU010000051.1, from coordinate 2,942 downwards.
CAACTCGTTGCGGTGTACGTCGAGACACCGGCGTCGACGAGGCTGCCGCCGGCCGATCGCGAGCGGGTACGGCAGACGTTGGCGCTTGCCGAACGCCTGGGTGCGGACACGGTGGTCCTGACCGGGACGGATGCGGTCCGCGAGATCGTGGAGTTTGCCCGCGGCCGAAACGTGAGTCGTATCGTCCTTGGAAAGACCGCACGATCGCGATGGAGTGAGGTGCTTCGGGGCTCCTTCGTTCAGGAGGTGATCCGCTGCAGCGGCGACATCGACGTGCACGTGGTTCGCGGCGACGGTGGCCCGGCCTCGCCAACCGCCGGGATATCAACGCTATCGGGCAGTCGCCTTGGGGGAAGGCTTGGTCAAGCCGCGGTCGCGGTCGGTGCGGTCGGTGGGGCGACGCTCCTCGCGGCGACGCTTCTGAAGGAGTTCGATCTCGCAAACGTCTCAATGGTCTTCCTGCTCGCGGTGGTGCTCGTCTCGACCGCCGGTCGGCGATTCGCAACCTCGCTCGCCGCGCTCCTGAGCGTCGCCGCCTTCGACTTCTTCTTCGTGCCCCCTGCGCTCACCTTCGCCGTGAGTGACGTGCAGTTCCTCATCACCTTCGGAGCGATGCTCATCGTTGGCCTCCTGATCGCCCAACTCACGGCGAACTTTCGGCGCGTCGCCGAGAGTGCCCGCGAGCGGGCGATGCGAACCGGTGAGCTCTACGCGATGTCGCGTGCCCTGGCCTCGGCACGCACGGCGGTCGAGGTCGCCACGATCGGGGCGACGCGGGCCCGTGATTCCTTCGCTTGCGATGCGGCCGTGCTGGTGCTGGAAGCGGGCCAGGGAACGCTTGAGGCGCTGGGCATCGCGGGCCCGCCCGACTGGCTTGACGATCGTGAGCGAGCCGTCGCCCGCTGGAGCTACGACCACGCTGCGCCGGCTGGCGTCGGGACGACATCGCTTCCCGCTGCGAGCGGCCGACACGTTCCCGTCGCCGGGCCGCGCGGAACGCTAGGTGTGCTGAGCCTGCGACCGCCGGTACGTTCGTCCCTCGAGGCGGCCGATGTTCAGGCCCATCTCGCGACCTTCGCCGAGCAGATCGCGCTCGCCTTGGAGCGGGTCAGCCTGATGGAAGCCCACCAGCGGGCAACGCTTGATGCCGATCGCGAGCGGTTGCGGAGCGCGCTCCTCAGCTCGGTCTCGCACGACTTGCGGACGCCGCTGGCCAGCATCGCCGGAGCGGCGAGCACGTTGCTGGACGCACCGGAAGCGATCGGCGAATCGACGCGTCGGGAGCTCCTTCGCGGAATCGCCGAGGAATCGGATCGGCTTTCGGATCTGGTCTCGGATCTGGTTTTCGCGACGCGGCTTGAGTCCGGCGGTGTAGACCCGCGGCGGGAGTGGACCACGGTGCAGGAGATCGTTGGCACCGGTATCGGTCGGCTTCGGGAGCCTCTTTCGCGGCGCACGTTCCGGACCATCGTTCCCTCCGACCTGCCCCTGCTGCGCGTCGATGCGGTCATGATGTCGCAGGTGATCCACAACCTCGTCGACAACGCACTGCGACATACCCCGCCGAACGCCTCGATCGAGATCGCGGCGTGGCTGGACGAGAATGACCTGATGATCCAGGTGCGCGACAACGGACCGGGACTCGATTCGGACGAGATCCGCAGCGTCTTCAACCGCTTCTATCGTGGGTCGCGCGGCCGCGAATCGGGAAGCGGGCTTGGGCTGGGCCTGACCGTCTGTCGCGGGATCGTGGAAGCCCACGGAGGACGCATCTGGGCTCAGCGAGCGCCCGAGGGAGGCGCTGCGTTCACGATCGCGTTACCCTTCGAGCGCGACCAGCCGAGCGTTCCCGTGGACCAGGCCGATCGGGAGGCGCCATGAGCGAACTCAAGCCGCGCATCCTGGTCATCGAGGACGAGGCCCCGATCCGCCGCTTCCTGCGCGCCACGTTAGGTGCGCATGGCTACGAGATCGAAGAGGCGACGACGGCCCGCGACGGGTTGCTTCAGGCCGCCCAGCATCCGCCGGACCTGATTCTGCTGGACCTCACGTTGCCCGATGGTGACGGCATCGACGTGGCGAGATCGATCCGGACCTGGACGCAACTGCCGATCGTCGTACTCTCGGCCCGCGGTCAGGAGTCGGACAAGGTTGCTGCGCTGGACGTCGGTGCCGACGACTATCTCACCAAGCCGTTCGGTGTCGGCGAGCTGGCGGCCCGCATTCGGGTGGCGCTACGGCATGCCGCCCGGCGCGAGCCGCTTGGAAGCACCGATGCCGTTTGGGAGGCTGCCGAGGAAGGCCGTCGCCTTCGCGTCGATCTTTCCCGGCGTCGGGTGACATTGATCGAGAACGGACAAGAGACCGATGTCCGCCTGACGCCGACGGAGTTCAAGCTGTTGGCGATGCTCGTGCGCCATGCAGGCAAGGTGCTCACGCATCGCCAGCTTCTCGTTGAGGTGTGGGGACCGCCGCACGCCGGTGACGTGCAGTACCTCCGTGTCTACGCGGGTCAATTGCGTACGAAGCTCGAACGTGATCCGTCCCAGCCGAGGTTTCTCCTCACCGAGCCAGGTGTTGGCTATCGGCTGGTCGAGGGGACCTGAGCGATCCTCTCGTCGCCTTCAAAGGCTGTCGTAGCGGAGGAGGCGAAGCGCATTGAGGACGACGACGACCGTGCTGCCCTCGTGCATGATGACGGCGATCGGCATCGGCACCGCGCCGAAGGTCGCTAGGATCACCAGCAGCACCACGACTCCCATGGAAATCGTGATGTTCTGGAGGACGATGCGCCGGGCCGCGCGGCTCAGCCCGATGGCGAAAGGCAGCTTCCGCAGATCGTCGTTCATGAGGGCCGCATCGGCCGCCTCAAGGGCGACGTCCGTCCCGCCCGCACCCATGGCGATTCCGACATCGGCGCTAGCGAGCGCCGGTGCGTCGTT
>JAEUIU010000041.1 GCA_016795065.1 Phycisphaerae bacterium | reverse complement strand
GTGCGGAAGGAGGCGGAGACGATCACGCGACTGGCGGCGGACGCGCCGGTCGAGGAGCTCCTGCCGATGGTGACGGTGACGGGGGAAGCGCCCGCGACGGGCCGGGGAGCCGATGGGGAAGCCGGCCGGGAGGCGCGTCGCGAGCCGCGGGTCCCGAGGCATCGCCTGAGGCCGAGGCCATGCTCGCTTCCGCCGGCGGACGTGCGGGCGAGCGAGGCGTCCTACCTCACGGCGATGGAGAACCCGTTCCGGCCGGGGCGCGACGGCGCGGGCGATCCCTACGCGCCGACGGCGGTCCTTCCGGGCATGACGCTGGGGGCGCTGATCGCCCTGGCCGACCTCGAGGGCCGGCAGGTCAGGCCGGACAAGCGCGGGGCGATCGCCGCGGACGAGCCGCGTGCGTTGGAGCGGTTCCGGGCGATGGCGTTGGGAGTGGAGTCTGATGCGCCGGGCGCGGGTGCCGGCGCCGGCGCGAACGCCGGAGCGGTTCCGACCGCGGTCGACGACGCCTCGTGGCTTGAAGCGATGGGTGCCCTGGGCGAGGGCGTGCGGAAGACCGTCACGGCGACGCTCGGTCTGCTCGCCCGTCACCGGTCGATGGTGGCGGGGCTCCTCGGCGGCCTGCCTGCGGAACCGAACGCGAACGCGGAGCCCGATGCGGCATCCGACCGCGCCAAGGAACGCGTCAACGGCGGCCCCGCGAGGCGCAGCCGCCCGCCGCGGATCGCCTGGTTCGGGTCGGCCAGCGGTGCCGACGGCGTGCTCGCGGCCGAGGCCAAGCGCCGCGGCGTGCAACGCGCGGTCGGCGAGCGGCCCGTCGCCCGCTGAGCGCGGACGCCGGGCCGAAGCGACCGCCCGCGACATTCAACCCCGGACCGACAGCCACGCGGGTGCGCGTGGCTGTCGCATGGGCTGAAAGAGCTCACGACGCGCGAGAAGAGCCGGCTGCGGCCGGAAGATCGCGCCGTCGAGCTCCTCGCACGCCCACTTCGCCTCCGCCAACCCCGAGAAACGTGCCTGTCCAAGATCGGGGGCATGTCCAAGTTCGGGAGCTAGGGCAGCAGTCGCTCACGTCGCCTAGGAACAGGCGCCCCAACCGCCGAGGAGGATCGCCAAATCGGGCGCTCCGACGGTGCCGTCGGCGTTGAGGTCGGAGTTCGGGTCGCTTGTGCCCCAGTTGCCGAGGAGGCGAGCGATGTCCGCTGCGTCGGTGTCGTTGTCGTTGTCGAGGTCACCAAGGCAATCCGCCACCTCCACGCCAATCGGGAGCAGGTTGTCGGCGTCGATGTTGTCCCACGCCGGACCACTGTGCAGGGCCGGGTCAAAGTTGCTTCGGCTGCGAAGCATCGCGATCCGTGAGGCCGCGGGCAGGTTGTGGAACGGAGAGGTCGGGTCGATCGACCACCCGCCGGCCCGGTTGAGCCGAGCAACTTTCATCAGGCCGCTGGACGAGATGTAGAGTGCCCCGTCGTCACCAGCGGAGATGCCCTTTGGATTCACGATGCCGGGTATCGACAGGAGCGAGTACGTCGGATTGGGGCCTGACCCGAGCAGCCGGCCGATCGAGTTCGTACCGTCCGACGTGAAGTACACGGCCCCATCGAGTGGGTTGACGATGACCGAACCATCACCCGCCATCGGTGTGCCAGTCGGAACGTTGAAGAGGCTCACCTGTGCGAAGCTCTTCGTGAGTCGCTGGATGCGGCGTTCGGGGATGCTGAGCAGCAGGATGTGGTCGTTGACGTCGTCATAGGCCAGTGCCGTCGGCGCCGGAATGCTGCTGGTGGCCGACTCCAAGGTTCCATCCGGAGCGAGGCAATAGAGCTTGTCCCCGTCGTGGGCGTAAATGCGGCCGTCGCGACCGACGGTGAATCGCTTGAGGGAGTTGAAACTGCCAACGGCGATCTGCTCGCCGCTGGTGTGGTCCACGCGACGAAGCTGGGTCAATCCGGCGGCTGCCGACGTGTTCACCAGAACAAGCGATTCGACGCCGTCAGCATCCTGCATCAGATCCGAGATGCCGAATGCCGGCGCGTTCAGGGTCACCGGCTGGATCGCGCCGCCGAGGCTCCCGAGGCTCGTCGGCGAGAGCGTCCATTGATTGCCGGTGTTGACGAAGGAGAGGAAGTAGATCGGACGCAACACCATGAACTGGTCAAGGAGGCGGACCTTGCCATCGTCGGACGGATAGGCGATCGCGGTGTTGGTTCCGATTGCACCCGGGAACGGAGCGGTTGCATAGAGAAAGTTCACCGGCTCGACTTCCTTGCTCACGAACGTCGATTGGGTTGAGTTGTAGCCGTCGTCGGCCGGATCACGATAGCGCAGGTACTTGTCGCTCCCGACACGATAGGCCTCATTGAGCGTGACGGCGTGACCGCCGTCGCGGGCGATGAGCGGAAGCCCAAGGAACTCACCCGTGATGTTGTAGCGACCGTAGGCGAAGGCAACGATGCCCCCCTGCGCACCGGCCGCCGCCATCTTGGCCGCGGTCACGGTGTAAGTGCTGGTATTCCAGAAGTGCTGCTGGGCGAGCAGTCCGGCGCCGTAGTCGTTCAGCCACTCCTGGGCGCCGTTCATCCAGTTCGCGCCGCTGGTTCCATTGGCGACGGTCGTACCCATGAGGACGCCGAGATCGTGAATGGCATCGGTCGCGGCGTCGTACTTCGATTGCGACTGCCAGTTGGCTGGTCCCGGCGCGAAGAAGGGGAAGCCATGGTTCGCGGCATACGCGAACAGGTTGATCGTCGAGGTCGGCACGCAGTGCATCGATCCGTCGCCGGCGAGTTCGAACAGCCGCTTCTGATCAAGGTCCGGCATGTGGTTGACCTTGTAGTGATAGGCCGTGCTGTTGACGTAAATAGCCTTCACGAGGTCCGCGGAGAGCGTCGATGCGACGGTCGCGGCAGCAAGGCCAGCGACGGCAAGGCGGAACGGTCTGGACGATTGGACGCAGCGGCGAACGGACATGGGGTTCTCTCTGGATTCGAGGGCGAGAAGGATCTCAGGACGCCGTAGAGGATCACCGCCTCGGCGATGAGGCTGTCACGGCATTGCCCTTCGTCAAGGCGAAATCACGAGTGATCGACTCCGAACCAAAACCAGATTCGCAAACGGATCTTGAGACCGCAAAGGAAAGAGCCCCAACGGCCTGCGTGCGCCGTGAATCTGGGTCGCCTTTGGCCCCCACCCGAATGCCAGCACCCATCTTACGCACGGCACCCATGCGACCGGGCCCGGGCAGGGTGTTCCAAACCCCGAGCGCCGTTGCCGCGGGCGAGCGACGAATCGACAGGATCACCCGCTCGCGGAACTCGAAGAGCTTCGACATGCGAGCCTTCAGGAGAGCGCGGCTCCGGCGATGGCTCTCCCTCGTGACGCATGGGCGTCGAGAGGATTGGTGCGACTGCGTGCGTCGCAGGACAAGGTGGGCAAGAACGCGGGCGAAAAGGCGGGCGAAAACGTGGGTGAGAACGTGCGGTCCCCTGCTTCGCTGACGAGTCTTCATTTGCCAAGATCCTTGGTGGGCCGGTCGAACCCTGCCAGTACCATCGCGACATGGTCTCAGAGAGGAACCCATCGGCGTCCGCCTGGCGTGGACGGTCTTCGTTGCTCATCACCGGCTGCGCAGTTGTCGCGGCGCAGGCGCTGTTCGCGGCCGCGACGTCAGCCCAAACGGTCGTTGAGCCCGGCTGGTCGCTCATTCGCATGATTCCGTTTGAGAACCCCGTCGCCGCCCGGCTGCATCCTTGGGACGGCCGCATCTACGTCGCTCGCCGCGACGGTTCCTCCAACGGCCTGTATCGCATCAGCATCGAGGGATTCCCGTCGCTTCTTGTCGCAGGCTCCGACCTGGCGGGCGTCTGCATCGATCCGGCTTCCGGAGCGATCTTCCAGTCCGATTCCGTCGACGGGATCATCTATCGAACGGCCTTCGCGTCCACGGGCCGGACAGCGTGGGTCGCCGGATTCCACAGCGGGGATGATGATCCGGGTGGACTCGCCGTCGCTCCTGCCAACTATCGTGGTCGCGTGCTGGCTCCGGGTAGTGCGCTCGTCGCCGACTATGGATTCAACGGCCCCGATGAGATCTGGCGCTGGTCGCCCGCAACGGCCGAGGGCGAAATCGCCCTTCATGGCGACAACGGAACGCTCGTCGACGCCTACGACATCGCGATCGGCCGCGAGCACATCTACGCCGCTGACAACGGCGGGACCGCGAACGGCACGATCTACCGCGTCAACGCGGGCGGGGTGCTGACGGCCATCGCGACGAGCCAGCCGCTGCCGGAACCCACCGGCATCGCCGTCGACCCCCGCGGCGAGACGCTGCTGGTCACCGAGTCGAGTTCAGGCAGCGTCGTGCGCGTCGACCCGGCCACGGGGCAGGTGAGCACCGTCATCACCGGTCTCTCTTTCGGTGCGCCCTGGCCGTCGATTGAGGCGACGGCCGACGGCAGCATGATGGTGGTGAGCGCCTTTGGCTCGGACACGATCTACGTCTTCGCCCGCTGTGACGCGACCGATCATCCCGAGCTGGACTGCGACGGCAACGGCATCGCCGACATCTGCGACCTGACGACGGGCTCCGCGAGCGACTGCAATCGCAACGGCGTTCTCGACTCCTGCGATATCGCCAACAGCGTCAGCCCTGACTGCAACGGCGACGGCGTGCCGGACGAGTGCCCGAACTGTCCTCCGGTGGAGGTGGTGTTCATCATGGACACCTCCTCGTCCATGAACGACGAGGCCGCAGGACTTTGTGCCGGCCTTCCGCAGGTGGCGGCGGCCCTGGGCGCCGCAGGCCTTGAGGTGCACACGACCGCACTCGGCATTTGCGACCTGCCCGGCGGGGCCTATGTGTGCCTCGAAGACACCGTCATCGCGATGTTGGGCACGGCGGTCCCCGGCAATCCGTCGGCCGCGGTGGCGACGCTTGGGGCCTGCCCGGGCGGACTTCAGGTCTGCTCCGAGGATTGGGGCTCGGCGACCTCGGTCGTGGCGGGTCTCTATCCCTGGTCGCCTCCTGGCAAGTCGGTACGCGTCGTGATTCCGATCGCCGACGAGGGTCCATGGTGCGGCGATCCGGCGACGGAGAACGACTCGGCGTCGATCACGCACGCGATCTCGGTCGCGACCGCCAACGACGTGTTCGTCTCTCCGATCATGGGAAGCGGAGCGAGTGCGGGCGTCGTCGCCCTTGCGGAACAACTTGCCCAAGGGACGGGCGGCCAGTCGTTCTCGTCGAGCAAGCCGTCGATCGACATCGCCGAGAGCATCGTCGTCCAGGTTCTCGCCGCGTGTTCCAGCGCACCCCGCTGCATGCTGGGCGACCTGAACTGCGACGGAACGGTCAACGCCGTCGACTTGGGCATTCTTTTGGGCGCTTGGAACTCGACCGGCACCGTCGCCGACATCAACTGCAGTGGCTCGGTCGATGCGAGCGACCTGTCGATTCTGCTTGGTGCGTGGAGCGCGTAAGCGGCGGGGGGCGAGGTCCTGCGAGTCCTTGCTCTCCAACACCCAGCCCGCTGTCCAACACGTTCCCCTTTGCCCTCGCTTTACAGGCGGCCTGTCCAACTTCGAAAGCACATGGTCGATGGCACTCGTTCGAACGCACCCTCTCAGCCGGGACGGTCGGCAACCACCAGCCGTGTGACGCCACCGAGCCGCAGGCGTCCGTCCTTCCAGAGCGGTTCGGCGGTTTCGATCAGCCTCCGCTCCCAAGCCCGCTGCATGGGGTCGGGCAGGTCGACCAGGAGTCGCTGCATTCCAAAGGAGCGCGTCCAAGCGATGAGCTCGTCGTCGGTCGATGCTTCCATCACCGGCGTCCAGCGTTCCTCGACGTGGTTCACGAGAAAGCCCACCGACGCGAGGTCCCGTTCGATGCGCTCGCGATGGGCATATCGAAAGGTGCCCGGCACATCCTCATCGATGGGCGGCAAGGCCATCAGGGACGCGAGTGCGGACCGCGGCACATGGATGTAGTCGACGAGTTCCGGTTCCGCCCAGAACGCCGCGACGAGTCGGCCGCCCGGACGGAGGGCCAGTCGAATCGAGTCGAGCGCGGCGATGGGGTCGTCGAAATACATCAATCCCCATCGGGCAAGGGCCACGTCGAAGCGTCCTCTGGGCACGCCCTCAAGGGAATGGGCGTCTGCCACCCGGAGTTCAAGCCCCGTCACGTCCTCGTCGGCGGCCCGCTCGGCGGCCATCGCCAAGAGCTCCGCGGCCACGTCAACCCCGAGGACCGCACCGTTCGGGGCCACCCGCTTCGCAGCACGAATCGCCGGTTCGCCGCGGCCGGTCGCGATGTCGAGGACCTGCATGCCGGGGCGGAGCAGCCCGAGGTCAAGCATGCGCTCGCTGACCGCACCCGTCAGTCGTCGCTCGTCGGCGTCGTAGCGTCGCCAGATGGACGCGCAGTCACTCATGGTCCGTAGGTCGGCGTCGGCTCGGGGTGTCCACGGGGTCATCCTACAATCCGCACACCCTCCGCCGCATCCGACATGCCTGATCGCGCCGCATCGAATCTGCTCCTCCTCCTCCGAGGGTGCTTCGTCGTCCTCCTCCTCGGTAGCTGCGCTCTCTCGGTGTTGTTGCCGTTCGCCACTCCCTTGTTTCTCATGGGGCTGGGCGCCGGCAGCTGGCTCTTGCTCGTGTTTGCGAAGCGCCTCGACATTCCGCGCCAGGCAAAAGGCGACGGCGACAGCCGCGATGCATGTCCTTCCGACGCAAGCGAACTCGACAGGCCCCCGCGGCCATGACGGCCACGACGGGCATGACGGGCGCGAGCAGCCACCCGTTTTCCACGTCCCCCCTACCCGTCTGCCCTCTCCTCGCGGGCGTCCAAGCGCGACGGCGTTTCACGACGCGAGGCGGCCTCGCGGGCGATGGACTCTTCCCTCGCCCGCATACGGCCGACGATGATGACGGGGCTCGCGAAGGCGAGGAAGCCCACCCCGAGCGCGATCGCAGCCCAGGCAGTGGCGAGTTGCACTCCGGCGGCGATGCCCCAGATGACCAGGATGACTGCGGCCACCAGTGCCAATCCCACAAACCAAGTCCATTCCCGTCGTCGGGTTCCCTTGGCCGGTGGGCGGCCGTCATCGGAAATCGTGGCCATCACGTCGTCCTGGCGCTCGGCCAAGGACGATTCGTGCGGCAATGGTGAAGTCTCGCTTCGTTCGGATTGGAGGTTGGGGGAGACGAAGGACATGGGCACCTCCTATGTGGTTGACTGTCGGAGGCTACGGCCCTCGAGCGCTCGGACGACAGTAAAACTGGGAAGACTCGGACCGACCGCCCTGCCCTGCATCGCTTTCGGTAGAACGCCTGATGCCAACTATGCAGGATGGAAGAAGAGTTCCGCGCGCGATCGCAGCAGGGCTTCACGTATGCTGCGAGGGCATTCCGCTGACGTGCCGTGATTGCGTCCGCGTCCACCACGACCTGATGGATTGGAAGAAACGATGAACGTGACCCCATCCGGACTTTGTCGGACTGCCTTCCTTCTGCTCGGCACGATCTCCCTGACCTGCCATACCCACGCTGATGGCATCCGCGGCGTCCTCTTCGTGGACGGTTCGGTTCTCATCAACGGCAGTGCCAACTCGCCGGCCGGTCCGGCCAGCGCGACGGCACCGGGGACGGTCACGCCAACCACTGTCACTGGAGGCGGCAGTACGGGAAGCGGATTGGTGAGCGGCGTGATCGACTTCGACGGGGGCATCGTTTCCGGCTCGCACGAAACGTTCATCCACCTCACCGGCTTTGCCCAAGCCTCGCAACCAGCCGGCTACAGCGGCTTCGCGACCATCAACGTCTCCTTCGCCACGCTGGACTTCAGCTCCGATCCGCTGGTCTTCACGCTTCCCCAAACGGCGTTCTACAAGGTGTGGAATACAGGACAGCAGACAGTGAGCCTCTCCGCGGTCAGCGGTTCCGTCGGCGCGACCACGCTCAGTCCCGGTACCTACAAGCTCTCGATGAATTTCGGCGCAACCGTCAGTGCACCGCAGACGCTCGTCGAGAAGACACTCGATTGGACCCTGCGCCTCTCCACCGAGCCGCTTTCAAACCTCCCCGCCGATCTCAACCTCGACGGCACGGTCACCGCGGCGGATCTCGCGATGCTCTTGGCCGCCTGGGGCACACCGCTGGCAGACCTCAACGGGAACGGCTCGACCGCGGCGGAGGATCTGGCAATTCTGCTCGCGGCATGGGATTGATCATTGCCATCTCCTTGGTCACGGTCCGCCCGTGGCACCCTTCGGCGCCCAGACCTTCGTGCGCTCCTCCCACGTCGCCTGACGTTCCCGCCACTCCCGGGCCCCATCCGCGTCGCCGAGTCGCTCCTGAAGATCGGCGACCGCCCGGCTAAAGCTTGCGGCGCGATGGTCGCGCACCGAGCTGATCTCTTGGGCGGCCATTGCCGCAAGGTGGTTGCTCGCGACCCGACGTGCCCGGTCCGCCTCGCCGTGACGGTGGATCGCCTCCACCAGCCACATCGCCACCGTCGCCGTCGTCTCGGCGAGAAGACCATCGGCCTCTTCAAACGCCCTCATCGAACGCTCAAGGGCCGGGATCGCCCGATCCAACTCCCCTGCCTTGAAAAGGAGCCGAGCATGGTTGGCCATGGTCGTGCGTGTTCGCCAGTGACTCTCCCCGAGCGTCCCCTGCATCAGAGGCACCAGCCCTGTGTAGACCTGGTCCGCGTCGGCCACACGCCCGAGTTCGTTGAGCATCGCCGCCACCTCCGAACCGGCCGCGAGCGACTGCGGATCCCGTTCGCCTCGGGCTTTCTTGGTCCGCTCCCAGTTCGGCGTCACGATGGCCAGCGCTTCTTCGATGCGCTTCGCCTTGACCGTCGGGTCCTTCTCCACCTTGGCCTGCATGAAGATCGCCAAGCCGAGGTTGTACTCGGCGATCAGCACGTCGATGTGCTCCGCAGGCAGGACCCGGCGCCGATCGACGAGGATCGCCCGGTACTCCCCTTCCGCTTCGGCGCTGCGGCCGGAGTGCTTCAGCGCATTGGCCACCTGATTGCGGGCCGCTAGCGCATCCGGGTCGAGCGGACCATTGCCTGAAGCGAGTGTTGCGGCCGCCGCTTGGGCGAGTTCGAGGGCCTTCCCAAGCCGCTCCGCTCGGCTGGACGAGGCATCGTCACGCGTATCACGCCACAGGGCCTCGGCCCGAAGGACGTCAATCCGGGCCAGTTCGAGCGGATCAGCTCCGCTCTGCCGAGCTGCGGCATGCGCGGCGGTGAGCATCTCATAGGCCCGCTTCTGGTCGGCCATCTGAATGGCCCACGAACCCAGCGCCCCAAGGAGTCGAGCCTGGATCTCGGGACGCTCCTCGAAGCGCTCGGCGATCTTGGCGGGTGAACGGGCGACCAGCGTCTCGATGGTCGTCGACGCGGGGGCGGGCATGTGCTCGTCGGCGCCCAGAAGGTCGTCGGTGAGATAGGCGAGGACCGACGTGTTCACGGCCAGGCGATCTTCGGCGAGCTCGGCGTTTCGCGTCGCCTCTCGCCAGGCGAGCCCCGTTGCGACGATGCCCAAGGCGAGGGCGACGAACACCGCCGCGATCGCCCCCCACAGGAGGCGATGTCGCCGCACGTGCCGTCTGGCCTTGTCCCACCAAGGGTCCCTCGCGGCGTGAGTGAAGTCACGGCCCTCGAGATAGGCCCGGATGTCCTCGGCCATCGCCGCCGCCGAGGAGAACCGCTTCGAGCGATCGACGTGCATCGCCGTCAACGGCACGAACTTGACGCGATCGTCGAGGTGACGCGTGAAGGCATCAACGTCGTGTTCCCGACGAGCTTCGGCCGCCCGGCGACGCTCCTCATCGCTCAGCCGCCGCACCCGCGTCGCAGGCGTCGGCCGGTCGCTCTCGACCAGGATCTTCACCGCCTGGGAGAGGGCTCGCGCCCGCAGGTCCGAGGGATCGACCGGAAGGACACCGGCAAGCAGTTCGTAGAGGATCACGCCCAAGGCGTAGATGTCCGTGCGGGCATCCACTCCGGCCGGGCCGGCTTCGGCCTGCTCAGGGCTCATGTACATCAGCTTGCCGACGACATGGCCAAACTCCTCGCCCACCGTCTCTTCGCTGAGCCGCAGCCCGCCGCTTGCGGCCCGGGCGATCCCGAAGTCGATGATCTTCGGCTGCCCTTCCTCCGGTCCGCTCAGGCTGACCAGGATGTTGTCGGGGCTGAGGTCGCGATGGATGATCCCCTGGAGGTGCACGTACTGCATCGCATCGCAGACGCCCGCGAAAAGTCGGAGCCGTTCAGCGAGCGTGAGCCGCAACCGATCGCAATACTGCGTCAGCGGCACCCCCTCGATGAACTCCATGGCGATGAAGGGAGCGCCGTCGTCGGTGGTGCCCGAGTCGTAGATCTTGGCGACGTTGGGGTGGGCGAGAAGCCGCAGGCTCTCGCGTTCGACCTCGAAGCGGCGCAACGACCGCTCCCCCAGCCGATCGGGCCGAAGAAGCTTGAGGGCAACGCGACGGCGAAGCGACTCGTGGAGCGCGCACCAGACCTCGCCGAAGCCACCCCGGCCCAGCGGACGCTCAAGTCGATAGGGACCGATCAATTGGCCGGCGGCGCGGATGACGATGGTGCCGCCCCAACGATCTTCCGGCGCAAGCGACTCCGTCGCTGAAGGACTGGAAGGCGCCGGCGGCAGACCCCCAAATCGCGTTGCTGGCTCGTCGTGCGGCTCGCCAACGGATTCGGAGGTGACGTCGTCGCTCACGGCGCCATTCTAACGCACCGTTCACACCGCACGTTCGTGATCAGAGGTAGCCAAGCAGATAGACGATGATGGCGCCGAAGAGCCCGCCACCTAGCACTACAGCGCCCTTAGCTTCTGCTGCGGCCGAGCGGCGAGCCTAAGGAGCGCTGTCGTGCCAACTTCCGGGCTGCAAACCCAGCGATGCCAGTACGAATCAGTCGATTCATGGTCTCACCGTGGAGTGGGAAGTGCCTGCTGTGGGGCGGAGGATCGAAGAACGACGCCGGGGTCGAAGACCGACCTTCGACCCCGGCGCCGAACGCCTCAGGCTTGTCGACTGGGCGTTTGCTTGGCGACGCTACTTCTTCCGCGGCATGGCACCGGGCGTCGATTCCGTTGACGTGCCGCCGTCGCCGCGGGTCTCGCCGCCGCGAGCGCCCGGACGTTCCGCGCTGCGGGATCCGGTGCCGCCGGACTCAGCGTCACGAGAATCGTTCGGCTTCGTTGCGCCCTGTCGGGTATCACCTGAGCCCATGTTTCCGGAGCGCGACTCTCCGCTGCGCTGGCCTTGCCGCGAGCCGGACTCTTGTGACGACCGGTCGCCACCCTGGCCAGGTCGCGATTCATAGCCGGCGTCGTTGACGGCTTGCTGGGCCGTGGCGAATGCCTCGTCGTCCTGACAGTCGAGAACGGCCGAACCGACATTCACCGACTTCACTTCAACGCCGCTGAGGCCGCGCAGCGCTTTGTTCACTTCCTGCACGCACTGGTCACCCTTCATCCCGTCGATCTGCATGTTTCTGGTCGTCATAGGACAGACTCCTGTTGTCGTGGTTCCATCGAACACGGAATCGTGTCGACAGGGAAACCTACGCCGCGTCCGAGCGGACCACGCCGTCAACAACCGAATCGCCCGGGCTTTACGGGGAGTGCCTCATGCCGATCGTTGCATTGCCATGCGGCGGCACAACATTCGCGCTGCAGTCAGCGCTGCGCGGAACGACGCAGGGCGACGCCTCGACTCACGAGTCGCTCCAGTACCTGATCGCACTTCGCCGTCCAGGTTTCGCGCTCCACGCGCTGACGGCGCGAGGCTTCGTCCCCGGGATGGGCCAGTGCGTCGCGGATCGCCTGCGCGAATCGCTCCGCCCCGTCGGCCACCGTGACGTAGTCCTTCCACGTGCGCAGGAGCTCGTCGTAGCTGGTGCTGATCACCGGGCGGCCGACGGCGAGGTACTCCTTGAGCTTGATCGGATTGCAGGCCTTGATCCAGTCGCTTCGATTCCAAGGCATGATGAGGACATCGCAGGCGGCCATATAGCCGGGCACGTCGTCGTAGGCCTTCTGCCCTAGGAACGTCACGTTCTTCCGGTCGCGGAGCCACTCCTCCGGCAGCGAGCACGCCCCCACCATCACGAAGTGGCACTCGGGCAGCAGATCGACAACCTTTTCAAAGAGCGGCGGATCGAAGGTGTGGCTGTCGATGCCGCCGATGAAGCCGACGCGCGGTCGGGGCAGGTCGCGCACCTCGGCCGGGTGACTGGCTGGATCCCTGCCGGCGGCGGCGAAGCGGTCGTAGTCAACGCCGTGGTCGACGAAAAGCGGTTCGCGGCAATCCTGTTTCTCGGCCTCGTAGAGCAAGCGCGAGCAGAAGAGCGTGCAGTCGGCGACGCGCTTCATGCTGGTGTCGTAGCCCTTGATCACCTCGCGGTCGACGTTCGGGAAGTCCTCGAAACGATCGGTTCGCTGGTAGACCACGCCGACCGGACCGATGGCGTCAACGGCCTGGGCCCCGGGCGGACAGGCGATCCACAGCAACGGTCGCTCGATCCCCATGGCTCGGGCCGAGCGGAGGATCTGCTTGGGCATGAGGGACTTGGTGAGCGAGCGCCCGAACGACCCGGGAATCGCAAAGGGACTCATCACCGAGAAGTTCTCGCGTACCGCAACCGTACCGCGGAGGAGCGACTTGAGCTTCCGCCGGACGCGGGTCAGGAACATCGCCCCCTCGGTCGGCCGCGGCATGCGCATGCCGATCGAGTTGACGTAAAGAACGGGCACGTGCCTGGACATCTCCCGCATCAACTGCATGTCGAAGTGCCCGCGGTTGTGGTACCACCAGTCCTCGCCGCCAAAGCAAATGATGCCGTCAGCGGTACGAGTTTCGGGCGAGGTGTTGGTTCGGGCGGTCACGGCGTTCACGGTGTGTTCCATACGGGCGCTCAACCCTCACCGCAGAGGTGCCTCGGCGGGGCATCGGCCGTCACAGAAGCCGAATGCACGAATCCCCGCACGGCGGACAGCAGTTCGTCGCTTGCCCAGGGGCTGATGCGCTCGGTCGCCCGAAGCTCCCCGAGGCGATCCAGCTCACGCTCGAGCTCCGTCTCGTCGAAGGCGACCGCGACGCGGCCGAGTTCCTTGAATCGCTTGGCGGTGGCGATCTGGTGATCGTTGCGGGTCTCGCGCAAGTCGCCTCGTCGCGGCATGACGAGAATCGGCTTGCCGTACTGGAGGGCGGTCAGGATGCTCCCCATGCCGGCGTGGGCGACGACGACGGAGCACTCCTGCATGGCCTTGCGAAACTCCGGCGGCTCGATCATGGCGGTGAAACGCATCGAGGTCGGGCGCCAGTCGGTTGAACCGATCTGGGCGAAGACATCGCTCCGCTGCCGTTTCGCCGCCCACTGGTCGACCGCCTGGCACATGCGGTCGAAGGGCATTTGGGCTCCGACGGTAACAAAGATCACAGCACTGCCCCCTTGTACGCGGGTCCCACAGGCGTGGCCAGGTGCGGCCACTGGGTGAGCCAGAGATCGGCCTTGGGCCCGATGCGTCGACCCGAGAGTGAGACCTCTTCGACGTTGGCGATCGAATCAAGCCACGCGGTGCGGGCTCCGAGGAGTTTGCCCAGCCGTAAGGCGAAGTAGCCCGGCGCTGCCCCGGTCGTGATCACCACGTCGGGGCGGACCGAGAGCAGGATGCGCAGGAGCGCCCAGCACTGCTTCAGCAAGCCGAACTTGTTCCAGCGCGTCGCGTCGTTGACGGTACGAAAGCCCGCCCCGTTGGCGATGTCCGCTTCGACATCGGCGCGATACTGCTCACTCACGGTCACGAAGGTGACGTCACAGCCCTCAAAAGCCGGCCGAAGCCTGAGAAGCTGCACCCAGTGCCCGCCTCCCGAGGCCACCGCCAGCACGCGCTTGCGTCGTTGGCTCATCGCATTCCTCCCGCTGCCGGAGTTCCGTGCCATTCCTTCCGCTGGGCATGCACGCTCGTCCAGGTCTGCCACGCAGCGGCTCCGCGCCCGAAGAGTTTGCCCAGCATCGCCCCGCCCAGACGCGTCACGACCCAGAGGTCGAGCATGCGCGTGCACCACCATCGCGAGAGGGGCGAACAGTGGCGTTCAAAGAGCAATCGCTTCGCTCGGAAGAGCCGGACGAGCTTGTCGGCCCGGGCCTTCTCGCTCGCCCCACCATAGTGCACGATCGTTGCTTCGGGCGTGACCCGTGGCTTCGCTCCCATCGCATGGGCCCGCAGACAGAGGTCGGCTTCCTCGCCGTACATGAAGAAGGCCGGGTCGAAACCGCCAAGAGCTTCCCAGGTCGCCCGCTTCAGCATCAGGAAGCAACCGCTGACAATGTCGACTTGCCGCTCGGTCGAGCGATCCCAGCCGCCGAAGGCTTCGGGGTTGAAGAGCGTCGTGGTGCGGAAGACCTTCGCCAGCCCAGTCGCGATACAGAAGAGGCTCCACGCGGTCGGTCGCGACCAGCAGGAGGCCGGGTTGAGTCGGCCGTCAGCGAAGCGCGTCCGGCCTCCCCAGATGGCCGCGTCGGCGGTGCGCCGGGCGAAAGCGAGCAGTCGGACAATCGCCTGCTCAAGCACCACGGTGTCGGGGTTAAGGAGGAGGAGATATTCGCCGCTGGCTTCCTTCGCCGCGAGGTTGTTGCCGCCCGCGAAGCCGAGGTTCTTCTCGCTTCGGATGAGCCGAGCCCAAGGGAATTCGCGTTCGATCGCGTCGGCAGAGCCGTCGCTTGAGAGGTTGTCGACCACGATGAGCTCATACAGTTCGCGCGGCGTCTGGGCGTCGAGCGAACGGAGGCAGGCCAGGGTCAGCTCACGCGTGTTGTAGCTGACCACGATGACCGAGATCGTCGGTGTCGGGAGCCCGGGCTGGTTGGGGAGGGAGTGGGACATTGAACGCGACGCGACGAACCTGCTGGGACCGATGACTCTCTCATCGGTCCGGCGAGCGGTCAAACCCGAACCTGCCTCACCGGGCCGCTTCGCACGGCGCGACCGCGGATCTTGCACGAACCACACACGTCCTGCGACCGGCAGAGGCGTCAGCCACCGTCCACGGGTGCCCAGCGACGCGTGGCGGCGTCCCACCGTCGGATCACCCGGGCGGGTGCCCCGACAGCGATGCAACGGGCCGGAATGTCCTTCGTCACGACGCTTCCGGCCCCGACGATCGAACCTTCACCAATGGTCACGCCGCGCAGGACGCAGACCCGCTCGCCGAGCCAGACGTTGGCGCCGATGTCGACCGGAGCGGCGAGAACCCGGGCGTTGGAAATGGGCGGGTCGTCGGGGTCGCGCCAATCATGATCGTGATCGGAGATGTAGACGTTGCTGGCGAAGAGCGCCCCCTTCCCGATTCGAACGCTGCGGATCGCGGAGATGTGGGCGTAGGGATGAATCGACGCGCCGTCGCCAATGTCGATCTTGATCGTCCCGTCGTCGCCGTTGTGGGCGATCAGCCGGGCGTGTTGCCAGATGCAGACGCCCTTGCCGATCCGGATGGACGAACCACCGTAGACCAGAATCGGCGGCACGAGTCGCACGCTCTCGCCAAGATCACGAATGCGTCGACGCACCAGAACCGTCCGGCACCACTCCATGACCCGTGTCGCGGCCCGGCGCAGGAAAGGACCGCGAGCCACTCGCACCTCGATGGTCTCCTGGGCCGGCGCGCCGGAACGCGGAGCCGCATGGGAGCCGTGCGGGCTGGAGGCATTCGGATCGGTTGGCTTGTCGGCGGTCATCATGGGAGAGGTCGGAGTCCGAACGCTCATGCGTTGCCCTCCAGAGTACGGCCTTCGAAGCGGCGTCGCGGTCCTGAACCGCGCTGACCGGCGAAACCAGTTGCCTGCAATGACGCGAGCGGGCCGCGACGGGCCGGTGCCGGCACCGGCACCGTCACCCACCACCGCGTGGCAGACACGGTCGCACCCAGAAGCACAGCGTTGAGAATGAGGGCCGGCCCGAAGATCGACACCGAGCACTCGGCCAGTGCGATGGCCATGACCGAGGCGGCGAGCGAGAAGACGACCCATCGGCGCTCGCGGTCGAGCTTCTTCCATCCCTTCGCGATGCTCCAAAGAACGATGATCTTGGCCAGGAGGTAGCACCCCATGGTGGCCACTCCGTACATCGCGGCGATGAAGATGTAGTTGTTGACGCAATCGATGAAATAGCGGCCGTCGATCGCCAACCCCCAGTACTCCCAGCTCTTGTCGCCGTAGCCGAAGAGCCAGTATTCGGGCAGGTAGTGGGCGGCTACCTCGAGGAGGCGCACCCGATACCAGGCCGTCTCGCCGCTCAGGCCGATATAACAAATCAGGTAGTAGAAGTGGCGGTTGCTGAGGACTTCCAACGCTGCACAGAGGAGCGCGAACAACCCAAGCGAAGGTTTGATGAGCCAGGTGAGGCGGGCAAAGGGCAGCAGCAAGAGGAGGATGAGGGCCGCTGTCCAAGGGCCGCTCGAAAGGCTGAAGAAGACGCCTGCCGCCGCGGCGAGGACCGTGGCCAGCCATGCCCAACTGGGTAGCGATCGGCGGAGCGCGAGGGTAAAGCCCATCACCACCGTCATGGCCACGCCGAAGTAGATCGGGTGAAGAGTGGCGAGCTGGGCCCGCAGCATCCCCCAGCGGGTCTGGCCAACGCCGCCCCGGCCCTCGCCGATGGTCACGTCGGCGTTGCCGGCCGAGAAGTAGAACTCCTTGAAGATCCACTCCTTCGAGACGGCCTCGGCGCAGGACATCAAGGCGATGCCGAAGGAGGTGATCACCAGCGGCCAACGCATCGCCTTCACATCCTCATACGTCGCCAGGCACAGGCGGGCCGCGGCGTAAATGAGCACGGTGTCGAGGAAGCGACCGATCGTCGAGGTGATCAGGCGGGTCGAGGCCCCCTCTGCGATCACGGAGAGGACGGAGAGGAGGTAGCCGGCGAGCACCAGCCAATCGACGGGATGCTGTCGGAGCTTGCCCCAACGGGATGCGTGACGCAGGACGAGGGCGATGGCGACGAAGCGCGGTGCCGACATCTGGGCGATGCCCATCGGCACGCGGACATACTCGGGCCAGAGCAGCGTGACCGCAATCAGGACGGCCAGGCCGGCCCCTGGACGAACCCAGAGGACGATCCCAATGGCAACGGCGGCTACGAGCAGTGTTCCAAGCATGCGTCGTGTCCGCCGTAGCCCTCTCTCGTGGTGCGAACCCGCTCAGGCGGGTCCGCACGCGCTGTCCGTCGCCGGGGGTGCCCCACAGGCACCCGTCACCGGCATCGGCGATCAATCCTCCAGCGCGCCTACCGCGGTCATCGGCTCGCGCGGGCTGCCGGCCGCATCATAGTTGCTGTAGACAGCCTGAACTCGGTCGACCAGACAGCCGGTCGGGAGCGGATTGAAGTCGCCCATCGCCCAGTTCACGACCGGCGCGGGTCCGGTTGTGATGTCTGCGCCGAATGTATAGGTTCCGTAGGAGGTGTTGTCGACGAAGTGATTGTGGCGCCAGTCGATGGTCGCCGCTTGGGCCGGGGTGCACTTCGAGAGGTCCAGGGTCACGGCCTTGAAGATGTTGCCGACGAAGCTGACGTCATCGAAGTCGCCGATGCGGATGTAGAAGGTCTGGTCGAACGTGCAGTTCACGATGAGCAGGTGTTCGCTCTCGCGATTGACCTGCGAGGTGAAGTTCGACTGGTTGGCGTCAAGCACCAGGTTGACGAAGGCGCAGTTACGGATCTTCTCGCCATTGGCGAGGGCGGCGATGAAGACGCCCTGAGCGAGGAAGTTGGTTGCCCGCAC
Organism: Phycisphaerae bacterium; assembly: GCA_016795065.1. Classification (GTDB taxonomy): domain Bacteria; phylum Planctomycetota; class Phycisphaerae; order Phycisphaerales; family SM1A02; genus JAEUIT01. Next base: position 46,888 of record JAEUIU010000041.1, on the reverse strand, counting down.
GCCATAGATCACGTGGTTCTCGAAGCTGCCCGTCGGCCGATAGATCTGATAGATGTCGGGGTGGGCCCCGGTGTTGGCCGGGTCGATGTCCCCACCAGTCACGTTCAAGACCACCTGAACGCCCGAGACCATGTCGCTACACAGCTTGGTGATGTTGGTGTTGCGGACCATGACCGCGTCGGTCGGACCGTCCGGAGCATCATTCCAAGAGGACTCGGTGACGTAGGGCGTGCAGGTCTGGAGCACCTTCTGGCTGCTGCCGTAGCGACCGTTCTTGGCCGAGACGGCACACCCATCGATCCAAAGCACTGTCCGAAGATCGTTGTAGCCGGTGTAGAAGTTGCCGGCATCATTGGTCTTGATGGTGACGTTGCTGAGGTGGACACGGGCCGTCTTCGGACGTGCCTCCTCGATCAGGACCTGATCGCGCAACACACCGGGGGCCGGCATAATGGTGATGTAGCGGTCGTTGGCTTTCGCGAAGGTGGAGCCCCACTTCATGTCGAAGTCGTACTCGCCGGGGAGGCAGTAGATGACGCCGTTGTCGCAGGTCGTGTACTGAAGCTGAATCTGCTTCGCAGCCCGGGAGAGCGTCTTAAAGGGACTGTTGATCGTGCCGTCGCCGCTGGTGTCGTCGCCGGTCGCCGAGACAAACTGCGGCAGGCGGTCGAGTGTGCCAGCGAAGTTGGACCAAGCGAACATCGAATGCTCGCCCTCCATCGCCGGGGCCGCGTTGAGCGCGGTCTGGTAGGCACCGCCCAGAACACGCGGAATGCCGGCGTTCTTGGGATAGGCGATGGCCCGGATTTCGACCGCACCATCGGGGAAGTCCGACGCCTTGAGCGTGACCCAGTACTCGCTGATGCCCGTGCTGGGGTTGATGGTCATGGCTGTCGCGTTCACCCAGGCACCGCCGTTGGCGCTGAAGGCGACCTTCTCAATGCCGTTGCGGTGGAATGCAACCACACCAACGCGGAGCGTGTCCTTGAAGGTCTGGAAAGGCACGGTGCTCCAGCGGGCGATGGCCTTCGCATCGAAGCCGACGTCGCCAGCCTGGCCCACATTGGCCGGAGGCGCGGTCGGGCCAGAGAAGCCGGAGCCGTTGAGAAGGAAGAGCTGATCGAGCGGCATCCCGCCGCCGTTCGCTGGCGGGTCGTCGCCGCCATTGGCTGGTGGGTCATCGCCGCCACCGGCCACCGGCTCATCTCCACCACCCTCCGCCGGGTCGTCGCCACCGCCAGCCACGGGTTCATCGTCGCCGCCGGCAGGTTCCGACGTCTCGCCATCAATCGAGCCCGGAACTGGTTCTGATTCGGGTGGCTGAATGACCACGGGCGTCTCGGGCACATCGCTCCCGCCGCCACTGCTCGCCATCGAGAGAGCGATCGCCAAGTCCACCGCATCAATGAGCCCATCGCCGTTGAGGTCTCCGGCACCGCTACCGCCCCAACCGCCGAGCACCTCGGCGATCACCTCGCCGCCAGAGCCGCCGCTCATCGGGATTTCGGTCGATTGAGCAAGCACAGGATCCGAGGCACCGCCGACGGCAGGACTGCCGCTCGAGGACGCGCCGCCGTTGCCTGTTGCGTTGCTGGTCACTCGGGACTTCCAACCGGAATCCACCTTGTACAGAATCGCCCGCTTCCCAGCCAAACGCATCGCCTCGGGAAAGGACTTCGCGACAGCGGCGCTTCCGTTGCCCGACGCGCCGATGACACCACCCGTCAGGACGATCGCGTCCGCTGACTTGATTACCTTCGCAAATCGATCATTCAGGGCTCGAGCCTTCGCCCGACTTCCCCCCTGCTCCTCGCGAGGCAAGCCGCGCAAGGCCAGCGGCTGTGACGGGCGGAGCTTCTTGACCTGGGCCATCACCGCCTGCAGCTGCTTAGCGAGCGCTTCCTGCTTTGCTGCGTCTCCACCTCGATCGAGGTCAAGACCGCTTGCGGACAGCGCGACCAAGCGTCCGGGATTGGCATCCATGGCGGCCACCAGCCGCTTCACTGCGTCGGGAGCGAGTTTCCCATCCTCATCGATTCGCACCACGAATGGCGCTTTCGAGTCCCGGACCTGGATCTTTCCAATCGAGTTGCCGCCGGCGGACAGCAGTCCACCCGATCCACCGCCGTTCTGGGCGACGGCTTGCGAGAACGTCGGCATGGCAGTCGTGAGACCGACCGCACAGGCAACGGCAAGCGGCCCGAACGTGAAGGATGGCACCGGCAAGACAAGTCGGAAACGGTTCATCACAGGCTCCTTGAGGTCGCCAGTCGAAACAGGGACCATTCCACTCTCCAATACGGCGCAACAACCGCCTGCCGCTCTCCCGATCTCCCCGTGCGATGGAGCCGCGCCAGATGCTACAGATGCACCCGGAGCGTAGCAGCCTCGCCTTTCGCGTCCCCAGTGCCGCCGATTTTCGGCCCAAGCCCTGCCCGCCTCCCATCAGGTAAGACCCGCAAAGTTCCACAGCGGCCAAACCTCCAGAGAGCCCGATGCCGATACTTCGCGGTCGATGCGGGTTCTTCTCTTCGCGTACTACTTCCCACCCGACGGTGGCGCAGGCACACAGCGTCCCAGTTCCTTTGCCCGCCACTTCCCGGGCTTGGGAGTCGATTGCACGGTCGTCACGCGGACTCCGCCGGCACGGCGAAACTACTGGGAACCTGAGGACGCGTCGCTCCTGGCTGGTCTCTCGGGTACCAAGCAGGCTCGAGTCATTCGGACCCCACCAGATCCTGCCGGCGGCCTCAACAGATGGCTATCCGCCGTGGAGCAGATCGCTGACGAGGAGATCCGCCGCAACCGGCCCGACGTCCTTCTGCTGACGATGTCGCCCTTCGAACTCTGGTGCGTGGGAGCGGCGCTGGCCGATCGGCATCGCATTCCGGTCGTCTTCGACCTTCGCGATCCTTGGGCGTTGGATGGCTGGCAGAGCTACCGAACCTACTTGCACTGGCGCCGTGAGGCCCAAGCGATGCGGGCGATGCTTCGTCGCGCTGACGGCGTCGTGGCCAACACACCGGAATGCAAACGACTCTTCTGTGAGTTCGAGCCGTCACTGCGACCAGAGCGAGTAAGTGTCGTCACGAACGGTTGGGAAGCGGACGACTTCCCACAACCAGCCCCACGGATCGATCCAGCAAGTCGGCCAAACGGCCTGTTGCGGTTGGTCTTCACGGGGAGCTTCCTATCCAAGCCACTCTACCCAGGCCGCTCGCTTCGGCAGAGGGTCGGTTCTCTTCTCCGTTACGTACCAGAACCAATTGTCGCCAGCGGCCGAACCCCGCTTCACCTCTTGCGGGCGGTCAGCATGCTGCGTGAGCGGCAGAGCGAAGCAGGTCGGGCGATTCGTCTGGTCGTCGTCGGGCAGAAGGACGAGTGGACCTCGCGTTGCGTTGAGGAGTCCAACGTCGCCGACGCGGTCGAGTTCACCGGATACCTCTCCCACGGCGACAGCGTGCGGGCGATCCGTGAAGCGGACGCCCTTTTCCTCCCTCTGCACGGGCTCCCTGCCGGAGTCCGGTCGCGAATCGTGCCTGGAAAGGCCTACGAATACATCGCGACGGGACGGCCCATCCTCGGCGCACTGCCAGAAGGCGACGCCCGGGAAATCATCGAGGCAACCGGCCGTGGCTTCATCGCCGACCCCTGCGACGACGAAGCTCTGGCTGCAGCGCTGACCGCCATCCATGCCGGCTGGGTGCGGGGAGCGTTCAACGAGTCAATCCAGGGACCGAATGTCGCCCTGTATGAGCGTGGTGTTCTGGCCGCGGCGTTGGCGACGTTCCTTCGGGGCATCGCCCAGACCTGACCGGAGTCGTTTGGCCAAAACGCGACGCGGGCGATGCCCCGTGGCATCGCCCGCAAGTCGCACCGTCACGATGTGGCGCACCTCATGCACGCACCTGCTCGCCGACCACATCGCGCGGCTTCGTGATGAGCCGGATCAGGCGGCGTTGGCCCGACGGCGACGCCAGATACCCAGGCCGACGAGACCGGCAGCGGCCATAAGAGCCGGAGCGGGGATCGGGACCACGAGAATCTGATCCTGAGCCGTGTCGTGGCGAAGGCCACGAAGGTTGTCGCCGTTGTTGAAGAAGCGGAAGTCGTCGTTGTTCGAACCACCGAGTTCGGCCAGCATCGCGTTCGCGGTGCTGAAGACACCAACGTTGTTGTTTCCGCTGCCATTCAACTGGAACGCACCGAGCCCCAGGTTGAGCTGGCCGAGAACGCCCGCAGCCGACTGGGCGGTGGTGTTCTCGTGGGTGATCTCCCAGACGAGGCACTGGAAGGCGGCGTTCATGGTGTCGCTGCCCGAGGCCTTCACCGAGTGATAGAAGCGGGAGTACAGATCGCGAAGCACCGTCGCCTTGTAGGCCCCCATCGGGCCTGGGGCTGGCGGCGAATCGGGGACTTGTTCAAGCGCGACCTGCTGATAGGTCACGGTCTGGTTGAAGTTGATGTGCTCATTCACCTGGGTGCAGTAGGTCTTGAACTGCTTGCCCTGGGCATTCTTCCACTTCATTTCACCAGCCCAGTAGCTGTTGTAGCTGCTGACCGGCCCCGCGTTGAACGTGCGGGCGTTGTTGTAGTTGGCGCTCACGACCTTGGCCGGACCGAGCCCAGTGAACGTCAGCGTCCAGTTCTCGGCAGACGCGCTCGATGCGATGAACGCAGCGGCGAACATGCTCCCGACAGCACCGGCGACGATGAAGCTCTTCCTATCCATGGTTGTGCTCCGAATCCCTTCGTTCTGATCAAACTGCGTGCGGAGAGTCGACGCGTCCTGCGTCAACTCGTTCCACCAACCTACGCCACGCCTCGACATCCGCCACGCCATGGGCCGTTCTTGCGCTGATCAGGCGAGCCCAAGGCCCGCACAGATGGAACATCGAGCCCGATCCACTGCCGGGCCGCCAATTCCCGGACGGCGACACCGCCGAGAACTCGATACTCCCCGGCTCCTCGCGCCGAAAAGCAACCACCGGGGCGAACGTGAGTTCGCCCCGGTGGTGCTTGTGCTCAAGGAGGTTTGCAGAAACGAGCTTAGGCCTGCTTGCCAAGCCCGTCTGATATCACTTCATGCGGCGTCGGAGTGCAGCGACTCCGAGCAGGCCAACGCCAGCGAGGAGGGCCGGAACCGGCACTGGGACGACGAGAAGCTGGTCCTGGGCCGACGCGTGGGTCAGACCGAGGAGGCCGTCGAACGACCTGAAACCACCGATGCCGAGGTCAGCAAGGAGCGAGTTCGCGGCGGCGAGCAGGCTGGCATTGCTGCCGTTGATCTGCATGGCGCCGTTCAGGAGGTTGAGCTGGGCGAGCGCGGTGCTCGCATCAGCCGCATTGATGTTCTCGTGGGTGATCTCCCACACGGCGATCTGGAAGGCGGCGTTCAGCTCGCTGCTCGAGCTTGCCATCACCGTCGCGTAGTGACGGGCATAGAGGTCGCGGAGAATCGACGCCTTGATCGAGCCCATCGGGCCGGGGGTTCCCGGCGCGTCCGGCACGTTCTCAACTTCGGTTTCGGTGTAGGTCACGGTCTGACCCCACGAAATGTACTCGTTGAGCTGGGTGCAGTAGGTGGAGTAGGTCTTCCCGTACGGGCCATTCCACTGCATGCGACCGGCGTAGACGCTGTTGTATGAGCCAGCCGGGCCAGCGGCGAACGAGCGAGCGCCGTTGTAGTTGATGCCGACGACCATGTTCGGAGTCACGTTGGTGAACGTGAGCGTCCAGTTGGTTGCCTCGGCCGAGGCCGCGACGGCGCCAGCAATGGCGAAGGCGGCGGTGATTGCAATTGTCCTGCTCATCTCTGTCATTCTCCTAGCCTCAACGACCGGGGGCCTTTGGCTCAGCAGCGTTGAAGTGTGGTAACGGTTTCCTTCTTCTCTGGCCTGGCGAGTCGAGCCGTTTCGCATGCCCGCTCCGCAGCGAAGCGAACTTCGCTGCGGAGCGATGGGTCATGCGGATTCGATCGAGGCCATCACATCAGGTTGGTCAACGAACTCACTTCGCCATGCGGCGGCGAAGGAGGCCGGCACCGAGCAGGCCGACGCCCGCGAGGAGCGCGGCACCAGGGATCGGAACCACCACGAGGTGATCCTGTCGGCTTTCGCTGGTGAGACCGAAGAGGTTGTCGCCGAGCGACCGGAATCCGCCTTCACCAAGAAGGGCGAGCATCGCGTTCGCGGCGGTCAGGACGTCCGCCTTGGCGCCGTTCATCTGCAGCGCGCCAGCGAGGAGGTCCGCCTGAGCGAGAGCCCCATCGGCATCGGCAGCAGCGAAGTTCTCGTGCGTGAGCTCCCAGAGAACGACCTGGAAAGCCGCGTGCTGGACCGAGTCGCCCGAGGTCTTCACGGTCTCGTGGAAACGAGCGTAGAGATCCTGGACGAGGATGGCCTTGATGGCGCCCATTGGACCGGGGGCCGGCGGAGCGTCCGGAACGTCAGCGAGAGCGGCGGTACACCAAGTGTGCACGTCGCCAACTTGCCCGACGGTCTCGAAGAGCTGGACGCAGTAGTTGTTGTAGGTCTTCCCGAAGACCGAGAAGTTGTGCTGCCCGGCCTTGACGCCAGCGAAGCCCGAAACGGCGGTCGCCGAGTTCCAGGTCTCGTTGTTCATAAAGCGGACGCCAACGTTCTCGTAAAGACCGTAGCCGTCGAACGTCATGGTCCAGTTCGACGCGGACGCCGACTGGGCCACAGCGGTCGCCACAAGGGCGACTGCGGAAAGAGTGATAGCCTTCATCATTTCTCGACCTCTCTGGTGTGCACAAAGCAATGATCGCGCAAACCGCCACACGGCCAGCGCGAGTCCCGGAGAATACCGCAAGTCCGCACCCAAATCCATCTGCACGAGCTAGGAAAGCGCAGACATTTGCGCACCCGAGCCCCGTAACCTGTCGCGGGCGGTCTCAGACGAAGGTCTCGGACCAACGTCTGGAACTCGAACGAGCGGTAACCTCTCTGAACTCCTGGTCCTGTTCGGGCGCCGATGCACGAGGGTTTCGATCAGCTTTCCAGTTCGGGCCGTTTTGACACGTCAGCGGCCGTTCCTGAACCGCGCGCATGGAAACGGGGCAGGCGAGGGCGGATCGATTGCGATCGCACCAAATGCCTGCCCCGTGCATCACACGGAATGATTTACTGCTGGGCTTACGCCTTCTTCATGCGGCGACGGGCCATTCCCACGATGCCCAATCCAGCGAGAGCCATACCCGCCACGGCCGGGAGCGGCACAACGATGAGCTGATCCTGGTAATCGGGGTTGGTCAAGCCCTTGAGCCCGCTCCCGAAGAAGTGGAATCCGTCTCCTCCCAGGGCGGCAAGCATGTCAGCAGCGAGCTGGACGGCTTCGGCAGACCCAGCGGTCTGAGATCGGCCAGCCGCCTGGAACGCTCCCTGATCAAGGTCGATCTGGGCGAGGGCATCGCCAGCGCTGCCAGCGTCGAAGTTCTCGTGGCTCAGCTCGTAGATGGCGAGCTGGAACGCCGCGTTGCGGAGGTTCGCGGTTGCACTGTCAACCGACTCGTCCGTCGCGAAGTCGTGGAAGCGCCAGTAGAGATCCTGAATGAGGGTCGCCTTGATGGCACCCATCGGTCCCGGTTCGGGCGGGGCGTCAGGAACGGAAGCGACGTCGACCTCGTCGAAGCAGACCGTCGAACCGACGTTCAGGCCTTCATAGAGCTGGACGCAGAAGGTCGAGTAGTTCAGTCCACCGATGTGGAAGAGGTGCTCACCAACGTGGATGGCGTTGAAGCTGGAAGCAGCTCCGGCGTTCCACGAGGCGTTCGCGTCATAGTGAACGTTGGTGAGCAGATTCGAGCCCTGACCGTCATAGGTCAGGTTCCATTGGCCGGCGTTCGCCGAGGTGGCCGCGGCCCCGAGAGCGAGTGTCAAAAGAGCAAGAGTGCAACGCATGTGATTCAACCTTCCGTGGTGCTTGTATTGAGTTCCAAACTCTTTATCTGACTGGACTTACGGCCGTCAGCGAGTCCCCAAAACTAGCACCCATGCAACGCCCGTCCAGTGGTAGGTGAATCTCCCTTGAGGAATGGGGTAGGGCACGGCAGATAAGGCGAGCCGTCGATCGAGACTCTGCGGCAATTCGCCCGATAAAGTCCCGCCATGCCTTTCTGTTGTGATCGAAGCGCCCGTCGCTCGCCGGCCCTCCATCCCCTGCTTCTCCTCACCCTGCTCGTTGTGGGACTTCTCGTTCCCGCAACGTCCGCGCGGGCGGACCTGGAAGCCGACGTCCAGCGGGCCCTCAGAACCATCGACCTTCGCAAGGCGAAGGCCTCGATCAGCGTGCGCAACGCCGATACGAATGCCTCGATCATTGCAATCGATGCCGAGCGACCGCTGCTGCCGGCGAGCAACATGAAGCTCTTCACCACCGGCGCGTTTCTGCACGCCTTCGGGAAGGACTTCGCTTTCCGTACCCGGATGATGCGGGCCCACGATGACCTCGTGATTCTGGGTGACGGCGATCCGGCCTTCGGTGATCCCGACCTCCTCGCCGAAATGACCTACACCGATGAGAAGGGTGTCGAGCGCAAGGGCCTCGACGTCGAGACGCTCCTGTCGATGTGGGTGAAGGCGTTGAAGGACGACCAGATCACCGCGATTGACGAGCTCGTGGTCGATGGGCGCATCTTCGACAGTGTCGCCTTCCATCCCAACTGGCCAAAGGACCAGTACAAGGAGGACTATTGCGCCGAAGTCTGGGGCTTCAACTTTCACCACAACCTGCTGCACGTCTGGCCGCGCCCCCGCTCGGGAGGAAGCGCCGATGTGTCGAGGATCGCCCCCGAAGCACCGTGGATCATTCGCGAGAACAACACTCGCAGTCGCACCGGCTCGCAGGACAGGCACACCTTCTGGATCAACCGTCCGCCGAGCCAGAACGCCATCACGTTCAACGGCAACGTAAAGGTCGCGGCGGTGGACCCGATTCCCGTGACGCTGCATGACAATCCGGGCTTTTTCGCGAAGCTCTTCGCCGAGCGGCTACGTGCTGCAGGCATCACCGTTCGAAGCTTCCGAGCGGCGACGCCTGAAGATCCGAGTTACCTCGAAGGCAACGCCGTCGGGCCCGAAGTGCGGACCCCGATCGTGACAGTGCTCTACCGCTGCAACACCGACAGCGACAACCTCTACGCGGAGTGTCTGCTGAAGCGGCTCGGCCGTGCCGCGTCGAAGGCACCAGGCTCCTGGGCCAACGGAACGGCGGCGCTTCGGCACGCGATCGCCGAGCGGATCGCCAATCCTGCCCTCTCCGCGCCCTTCGCCCCTGACGACGGATCGGGGCTCTCGCGCGAAAACCGAGTCACAGCATCACTCGTCACCGCGTGGCTCAATTCCTTCCACCGCGATTCCGAATTGGGCCAGGCCTTCAAGGACTCCCTCGCGGTCGGTGGCCAGAGCGGCACGGTAAAGAAGCGGTTCAAGGACATCGAGCGCACCGGCTGCGTCGTCCAGTGCAAGACCGGCTACATCCGCGGTGTCTCCTGCCTCTCCGGCTTTGTCACCGCCCCGGACGGGCGATGTATGAGCTTTTCGGTGCTCTGCAACGAACTTGTCGAGGGCGACGCCGTGTCCAAGGCTCGAGCCCTTCAGGAGAAGATCGTGACGGCGATCGCCGAGGACCTGATTTCAAGCGGTGGCAAGCGCGATCCGCTTGGCGGCGGCTGACCAATCGCCTGCGACGATTGACGAAAGTTGTCCACATGCACCGCCCCGGAGATTCGCCCTACGGCGAGTCTCGTCCATGTCTGGCCGTTTTCGGCTGATTTCAGGATTCGCGCGAATCGTCGTGTATCGTGCCCCGCGTGACAGCGGTGCGAACGGAATCGCCGCGAGCGGATCATGCTCGATTGGACCCGGCACGGATGCCGGCCCTTGATGAGGCTGCGCGCCAGTCGGTGCATGAGCTTCTGCGCCGCCACTTCGGCTACGACTCGCTGCGGCCTCTTCAGGCCGAAGCAATCGCCGCGGGTCTCGCCCGACAGGATTCGCTGGTGGTCCTGCCCACCGGCGGTGGCAAGAGCATCTGCTACCAGATGCCGCCCCTCATCGCCCAGCGACTCGACGTGGTCGTCAGTCCGCTGATCGCCCTGATGAAGGACCAGGTCGATGGCCTCGTCGCCAACGGCTATCCCGCCGCGGCCCTGCACAGTGGCATGAGCGAAGACGATCGCGCCGCCGTGCGACACGGTTTGCAGGAAGGCCGCTATCGACTCCTGTTCGTCTCGCCCGAACGGCTCTCCAACGATGCGTTCGTCGCCGGATTGCGCCGCTATGGCGTCTCCAGCTTCGCCATCGATGAGGCCCACTGCATCAGCCAATGGGGCCACGACTTCCGCCCCGAATATCGCCAACTCGCCCGTCTGCGCGAACTCTTCCCGGGGGCGTCGCTCCATGCCTTCACCGCAACGGCCACGCCGCGCGTGCGGGAGGACATTCGCGAACAGCTTGCCCTGCGCGAACCGGTCGAGCTGGTTGGCAACTTCGACCGCCCGAACCTGACCTATCGGATTGTGCCTCGCATCAAGGCCCGCGACCAGACGATTGAGATCCTCTCGCGCCACCACGGCGAGGCGGGCATCGTCTATTGCCTCTCTCGCCGCGAGACCGAGGAGATGGCCGCCGCCCTGGTTGCGGCGGGCATCAAGGCCGCCCACTACCACGCCGGGCTCTCCGCCGACCAGCGGAATCGCACCCAAGAGCAATTCTCCGAAGAGAAGCTCGATGTGGTGGTCGCAACGGTCGCCTTCGGCATGGGCATTGACCGCGGTGATGTGCGTTGCGTCATTCACGCAGCGATGCCCAAGTCGATCGAGCATTACCAGCAGGAGACGGGCCGGGCTGGCCGTGACGGTCTCGAAGCCGAGTGCGTCCTACTCCACTCCCCCGCCGATTCGATTCGCTGGGAAGGGCTCATGCGTCGCTCGACCAGCGAGGCCGAGGGCGACCCTGCGACGCTCGATGCGGCGCTCGATGCCCAGCTCAAGCTCCTCCGCGACATGCAGCGGTTCTGTAGCGCGGTCACTTGCCGACACCGCGCCCTCTGTCGCTACTTCGGACAAGAGTCGGCCGACGCCGACGCCCCGGGAGGCTGCGGAGCCTGCGACTGTTGTCTGGGCGAGGTCGAGACGTTGCATGACTCGACCCTCGCCGCTCGGCAGATCCTCTCCGCCGTCGCTCGTGTGCAACAACGGTTCGGTGCCAAGCACGTCGCCGACGTCCTGCATGGCGCCGCTTCCGAGAACGTCATCAAGTGGGGCCATCAAGAGCTTTCGGTCTACGGCCTGATGCGCGAGCGGCCGCTCCCGGCGATTCAGAATCTCGTGTACCAGTTGGTCGACGCAGGGCTTCTTGCCTCGACCGGCGGCGATCGCCCGGTCCTGACGCTGACGCCGCATGCGATGCCGGTCCTCAAGGGCGAGGTGGAAGTCACCCTCCTGCGACCGCGCATCAAGGCCAAGGCCACGAAGTCCGCCGTCGCCGAGGCCGGATGGAAGGGCGTTGACCGCGATCTCTTCGAATGGCTGCGGCAGTTGCGTCGGCGCATCGCCGAGCGCATTGGCAAGCCGCCCTATGTGGTCTTCGCCGATGAGACGTTGCGCGAAATGGCCCGACGTCGTCCCTCGACCCTCGAAGGCTTCGCTCGCCTTCGCGGCGTCGGCGCCCGTAAGCTGCGAGACTACGGCGACGAGTTCCTCGCCGCGATCGAGGGATCCTGTCGCGAACGCGGACTCGGCCGCGATATGGAGAGCTGAACGTGACCACCACCCCGATCCATCAGTTGCTCGTGGCGATCGAGGCGATCCAAGCAGCCGCGATCGCCACGGAGTCGGTGCGACATGCCAGCGCCGGCGGAACGCTGAGCGCCCTCATCAAAGGGGACGCGAGCCCGGTGACCGTCGCCGACTTCGCTAGTCAGGCGGTGGTCCTCTCCATCCTTCAGAGTGCTTTCGGCCATGTACCCCTCCTGGGTGAGGAAAGCGACGGCCTCCTGCGCGATCCGGCGAATGCGGCCATTCTGGATGCGGTGGTCGCCGCCGCGCGAACGGCGATTCCCGAATTGGATCATCGGACGGTGCTCGACCTTCTTGCCCACGAGCGAGCCGACCCCTCGAAGGACGGCTGCTGGACGCTTGACCCCGTGGACGGGACGAAGGGGTTTCTCCGCGGCGGGCAATACGCGATCGCCCTGGCCTGGATCGAGGAAGGCCGTCCGCACATCGGTGCGATGGCCTGTCCGCGACTCGCCCTCGATCTGGACGACCCCTCGCAACCGGCGGCCACCGGATTGGTGGCCTTCGCGTTGCGTGGCGGAGGCGCCCGCTGGATGAGCCTCGGGAGCGACGAGTTCGAAAGCGCTGAGCCACTCAGCGCGCCCGCGTGGCGTTTGGGCGAACCGGTCGAACTGCTGCTCTCCGCCGAGTCGGCCCACGGCGATGGCGACGCGGCGGGAGAACTGGGACTTCGCGCCGGGCCGCTCGGGCGTGCCCTTCGATTGGATAGTGCGTCCAAGTACGTCCTTCTCGCCCACGGTCGCGGCAACGCCTACATGCGGGTGCCTCGCATCTCACCGGGCAAGCCCGAGCGGAAGGAATGCGTCTGGGATCACGCCGCGGGTGTCCTCATCGCCGAAGAGGCCGGCTGCGTGACCAGCGACCTGGACGGCCGCCCACTCGACTTCGCCGCAGGGCCAACGCTCGCCTACAACCGTGGACTCCTCGCCGGGCCACCCGCCCTCGTGCGGGCCATCGCACCTTCCGCCGGACCAGCCTGAGTGCGCCGTTCGACCATCGGCAGCCGTTCACCTTCCAGTTGCTCCATCCGCTCGCTCCCCTGAGATCTCCCCATGCCCACCCGAGCCTACGCCGCCCAATCCGCCACCTCTCCGCTAGGCCCCTTCTCGATCGAGCGACGCGAGCCGCTGGCCAAGGACGTGGACATCGAGATCCTTTACTGCGGTGTTTGCCACACCGACATCCACTTCGCCCGCAACGAGTGGGGCTTCACGACCTTCCCGGTCGTGCCGGGGCATGAGATCCTCGGCCGCGTGCGCCGCGTCGGCAAGGACGTCACCCGCTTCCGCGTGGGCGATCTTGCCGCGGTCGGCTGTCTGGTCGATTCGTGCCGCGAGTGCTCCTCCTGCAAGGCGGGACTCGAACAACACTGCCTCAAGGGGTCGACCTTCACCTACAACGGCGCCGACGTCCACTCCGGTGGCGTGACCTACGGCGGGTACGCCGAAGGCATCGTCTGTGACGAGGCCTACACACTTCGGGTGCCGGGCCATCTCGATCCTGCTCGATCCGCGCCGCTCCTCTGCGCGGGCATCACCACCTATTCGCCGCTCCGCGCTTGGGGCGCTGGTCCAGGCAAGAAGGTCGGCGTGGTCGGACTCGGCGGCCTCGGCCACATGGGGGTCAAGTTCGCGAAGGCGTTCGGCGCCGAGACCGTCCTCTACACGACCTCGGAATCGAAGATCGCCGACGGCAAGCGTTTGGGGGCCGATCACGTCGTCATCTCCCGCGACGCCGACGCGATGGCCAAGCACATGGGGTCGCTGGACCTGATCGTCGACACCGTGTCGGCCGATCACGACATCAACAGCCTGCTTGGACAACTGAAGCTCGACGGGGCGCTGGTCCTTGTCGGTGCGCCGCCAACGCCACTGGCCCTCAACGTCTTTGGCCTGCTCATGCCGCGCCGCCGGATTGCGGGCTCACTCATCGGCGGCATCGCCGAGACCCAGGAGATGCTCGACTTCTGTGGGAAGCACAACGTCGTCTGCGACATCGAGCTCATCCCAATCCAGAAGATCAACGAGGCCTACGAGCGGATGCTCAAGAGCGATGTGAAGTACCGCTTCGTGATCGACATTGCCTCGCTGAAGAGCCGTTAGCGGCTAGTGGGGTGAGTCAGAAATCCGCGAACAGGACCGCCGATCTGGAAGCGAATTTCTGACTCACCCCACTAGCACTCCAGCGCGGCCGCCACCACCCGGGCCGCCAGCAGGTCGACGCACTCGTCGGGCGAACGTTCATGGGTTCGGATGACGATCTCGGGCGCCGCTGGCGCCTCGTAGGGATCGTCTACGCCCGTGAAGCCGGTCATGGTTCCCGCCCGAGCCTTCTTGTAATGCCCCTTCGGATCGCGGCTCTCGGCGACCGAGACCGGTACGTCGACGAAGACCTCGAGAAACGGCACCTGGGACTCGTCGTGGCGGGCTCGGACAGCGGCCCGATCGCGGATGTAGGGACTGACCAGGCAGGCGATGGCGATGACGCCAGCATCGGCGAGAAGGAGACAGGCCTCACCGGCCCGACGCACATTCTCCGCCCTCTCTTGGGCTGTGAATCCCAGTCCGGCATTGAGGCCGTGACGCAGGTTGTCGCCGTCCACGCGGTAGCTGAGCATTCCTCGCTCGAGAAGCCGCCGTTCCAGGAGCATGCCGACCGTACTCTTCCCCGAAGCGGGCAATCCCGTCATCCAGACGGTCAGTCCGCGGTGCTTCAGGACGCGCGAGCGGTCGGCTCGCTGCACCAAACCCTGGCTCCATACGACGTTGTGCGGATTCGTCACGCCGCCCATGATACGGTTCCCGTTCTTCCCCGCCCGCATCCGGGCGGTACCGCACTAACGTCCTCCGCAGTGTCCCCCGCCTCCTCGACAACCCCCACCGCATCCGCCGCCCCGCACTCCGCGTCACACTCCGCTGCCGAGCGGCTTGGGCACCTCGATCTCCTGGAGGCGGAGGCGATTCATATCCTGCGCGAGACCGTTGCCAGCTACGAGCGGCCGGTGATGCTCTACTCCGTCGGCAAGGACTCGACGGTGATGCTGCATCTTGCCCGGAAGGCGTTCCATCCCGGCCGCGTACCCTTCCCGGTCCTGCATGTCGATACCGGCTGGAAGTTCAAGGAGATGTACACCTATCGCGACGGGTACGTCCGCGACGAGCTGGGCATCCAACTTCTTGTGCACCGCAATGAGGAGGGCTTCCGCCAGGGCGTCGGACCGATCAGCCACGGCAGCCGCGTGCATACCGACGTGATGAAGACGGTGGCGCTACGCCAGGCGCTCGACCTCCACCGCTTTGATGCTGCCTTCGGCGGGGCCCGTCGCGACGAGGAGAAGTCGCGGGCGAAAGAACGGATCTTCAGCGTGCGCGACCCGCAACACCGCTGGGATCCGCGCATGCAGCGGCCGGAACTCTGGAACACTTACAACACCCGGATCAAGACGACGCCGCCGACTGCTCCGGAGCGGGGCGAGAGCGTGCGGGTCTTCCCCCTCTCGAACTGGACCGAGTTGGACGTCTGGCTCTACGTCCGTCGCGAGGCCCTTCCGGTCGTACCCCTCTACTTCGCCAAGGAACGCCCGGTCGTCGAGCGACACGGGACGCTCATCCTTGTCGACGACGATCGCCTTCCGCTCAACCCCGGCGAACGACCGCAAATGAAGAAGGTCCGCTTCCGCACCCTTGGCTGCTACCCACTCACCGGTGCGGTCGAGAGCGAAGCCGAGACGCTCGATGAGGTGATCCTTGAACTCATCGCCAGCCGCTTCTCCGAACGACAGGGCCGCATCATCGACCACGACGGCGCGGGCTCCATGGAAGACAAGAAACGGGAGGGGTACTTCTGATGGCGTACGCCTCCGGTTCACCGCGGAGTCGCGGAGAACCCAGAGGCCAAAAGGAGAGCAAAGGCGAACGAACCGAGTCGTTTCTCCAACCCGATCTCAATCCTGACCCCCCTGTCTTGCCCTCTGCGTCACGCTCCGCGACCTCCGCGACTCTGCGGCGAATGAGCGCCCACGGCCTCCGACCCTCTCCAACATGACCCGCGCCGCACTTGCCACCCAACAGCTTGAGACCTGGCTTGCCGCCCACGGTAGGAAAGATCTCCTTCGCTTCCTGACCTGCGGCAACGTGGACGATGGAAAGTCGACCCTCATCGGTCGGCTCCTTCTTGAGACCGAGTCGGTCCCGAAGGATGTGCTCGCCGCGGTCGAGCGCGACAGCAAGGCCCAAGGGACGCAGGGCGAAAAGACCGACCTCGCCTTCCTCACTGACGGCCTGAAGGCGGAACGCGAGCAGGGCATCACGATCGACGTGGCCTATCGCACCTTCGCCACCGACCGTCGCCGCTTCCTGCTCGCCGATACCCCCGGCCATGAGCAGTACACCCGCAACATGGCCACCGGGGCGAGCACCGCGGAATTGGCCATCATCCTGATCGATGCCCGCCATGGTGTGACCCCCCAGACCCGGCGGCACTCCTTCATCACGAGCCTGCTCGGCATTCGTCAAGCGATCGTCGCGGTGAACAAGATGGACCTGGCGGGCTGGGATCGCTCGCGCTTCGACGAGGTCCGCAAGGCCTTCCTCGACGTCGCCGCTCACCTGCCCGCCCGCGACTATCACGTCGTTCCGATCTCGGCCCTGCTGGGGGACAACGTCGTCAAGCAAAGCCCGGAAGCACCGTGGTACACCGGCCCGACGATCCTCGAACTTCTCGAGACCCTTCCGGTCGACGCCAGCGGCGCCGCCCGCGGCCCCTTCCGCTTCCCGGTGCAACTGGCTCTCCGTCCGTCGCATGACTTCCGCGGTTTCGCCGGCACCATCGCCAGCGGCCGCATCCGACGCGGCGAAACGGTCGTGGTCCTGCCTTCGGGCCGAACGGCCCAGGTCGAGCGGATCGTGGACCTCAATCCTAACGGCGTGCCCGATCGCGACGAGGCCTTCGCCCCGATGGCGGTGACGATCACGCTCGATCGCGAAGTCGATTGCAGTCGCGGCGACACGTTGGTGCGAAACGACGAGTCCTCTTCCACCGGTCCCGAATCACGACCCGAAACGCGCCCGACGCTTTCTGACCGGTTCGAGGCGACGTTGGTGTGGATGGACGAGACCCCACTCCTCCCCGGCAAGGAGTTCCGCCTCAAGCACGGCACCTGCGAAACGACCGCTTTTGTCACGCGGATCATCAGCCGGATTGACGTCACCACCTTCCAGTCGGCTCCGGCCGAGGCCTTCAAGCTCAACGACATCGGCCGCGTCGAACTGCGCACCGCCCGACCGCTTGTTTTCGATCCCTACCGCTCGGTTCGGGCAACAGGCTCCTTCATCCTGATGGACCGCATCTCGAACGCGACCAGCGCCGCTGGGCTCATCGAGCAGAGCGACATCGGACGTTGGCTTGATCCGGCCCGCGGTCAACTTGCCGAGCAGCGCTCATCGGTCACTTCGGCCGAACGTGAGGCTCGTTACGGCCAGAAGCCGGTCACGGTGCTACTCACCGGCCTGAGCGGCGCGGGCAAGTCTGCCGTTGCCCGAGCCCTTGAGCGGAGCCTCTTCGACCTTGGCCGCAATGCGATCGTCATCGACGGCGAAGCGATGCGAGCGGGGCTTTCACGCGACCTTGGCTTCAGCGCCGCGGACCGTTCGGAGAACCTCCGGCGGGCCATGGAGTTCGCCAAGGTCCTGAACGGCAGTGGGCTCATCGCCATCGCTGCCTTCGTCGCACCGCAGGCCGAGACTCGGGCCCGCTGCAAGGCCCTGATCGGCCACGACCGCTTCGTACTCGTTCACCTCGCCGCCCCGTTGGACCACTGTCGCACGGTCGACCCCAGCCGGATCTATCGCCAAGCGAGCGAAGGGATCGTTCGGGATATCCCGGGGATCGACGTGCCCTACGACGTGCCGACCGACGCCGACCTGACCCTGCCGAGCCACGAGTTGAATGCCGATACCTGCGCGGACCGGATCATGGGCCTCCTGCGCAACAAGGAACTGGTCATCTGATGTCCGAGCCTTGAAGTTCGGAAGGCCAATCCGCCGATGCAGAGGGCATGGATCCCCGCGATCGGGTCGACATCCAAGGCATCGGGCAGCCCCAGCCGCCCCACGGTCCGCCCGCGCCGGAGCCGATGGGCCCGCGGCGTCCCTTCCTTCAGATCTGGTACCGCTGCTGTCACGTCTACGGCCGGCTGACCAAGTCTGCTGACGGCACGCAGTACAACGGCCGCTGCCCCCGATGCGGGGCGTCGTTGGAGGTGCCGGTTGGTGAGGGCGGCACGAATCGCCGTGCATTTGAGGCCCGGCGAAGCATCTGACGGGATGAGTTCGCCAGCTCAGGTCGCCGCGTGCACAACGGTGCCGATGCGTTCGACCACCCGTCGCCACGTGAACTCGCGCTGCACGCGTTCCTCGGCGGCCTTTCCCATCGCCGCGGCGCGGACCGGGTCGCTGAGAATCGCGATGAGTTGCGTCGCGAGGTCCTGCACATTCCCTGACGCCGCAAGCAACCCGCACTCGCCGTGCTGGATCGCCTCACGACGGCTGCCGTTGTCGAAGGCCACGGCCGGCACACCGACCCCCATCGCCTCGATGATCGCGTTGGGGAAGGGATCGAACTCACTGGGCAGGCAGAAGCAGGAGGACTCGAGGTAGCAGCGGCAAAGTCGCTCGTACTGGGCCGGATCGCGGCGATCGAGCTTGCCCTCGACGATCACGCCCTCGACCGGCGCCGACTCGGCGAAGGGATCGCACCCGACGACGCGAAGGGTCGCATCGGGGATCGCCTTCCGCACCGTGGCGAAAGCCTCCAGGAGCAGCGGGCCGCCCTTTCGCTTCCAGTCGAAACCGACGAAGAGGATCTGGTTGGCGAGCCGCTTGACGCGTCCGACCAGATCGGCCGGCACCACAAGATTCGATCCCGCGAAGACGACGGTGATTCGTTCGCGCGGGACTCCGCAATCGCGGGCAACGCTCTCGGCCGTCCAGTCGCTGAGTACGAAGAGGTGCTTCGCCGACGCGATGATGTCGTGCTGCACGCGTTCGGCCTCATCCATCTCCTTGGGTGAGAGGCGGCCGATGGCGAAGTGCCCGGCCCGTCGGGCCTGGGCGATGGTCATGTCGGTGAGTTGGTAGTGCGGGCCGAATCGCGGATCGACTTTCACCAGCGTGCCGACCTCAAGGAATGCTCCGCGGTCACCCGACGCCTCGATCTGGGCGTTGAGCCGCTCGGAGAGGATCCGGCTGCCGCGCACGCTCCACATCCACCGTCGCGAGATCGAGAGCTTGGGTCGCGGCAACAGGCGATCAAGTCGAAGGGCGGCACCGAAGGCGTCCGATACCCGCATGTTCTTCGCACTGAATTCCCGTCGAAGGTGCCCCTCAGCGGAGAGCCCTCGCATGAGATTGAACGCGTACCCGCTGAAGGTCCGCGGATCGGAGGGCAGTCCAAAGCCGATCAGCGAAACGTCCCAACGGACGTCCGAGGCGGTGGGCTCGCGCCGGGTCATGACAGACCCAGGCGCGGGCGAGTTCGATCGTTCAACCAGAACGCGCTCGGACATGCAACGTCACTCGCTCTCAGCCTCTCGCCGCGGGGCACAACCGACCCAAACAGGCTGCTCGATCTTCGGGGTCGCCGTCGAGGGAAACAAACCGGGACACTCCCGGCTCGCCCAACGACACCGACTCCCACGGCGGGGGCCATGCTACGGTGTTCTCGGCATCGACCGCAAATGAACTTCATCAAAGATCCGGTGATGGGCTCGGAAAGAGAACTCACCGAATGCGAATGCGGAGCGAACCAAAAAGTCCCCCGGATTGACGCCGAGGCATCCAGCTCACCCCCCCTTCGTTGGCCTCACGTCACTTCTTGGAGCGGAGCCGTTCGGAGCCCCGCTCAAACACCTCGCTGAGGAACCGGTAGACGAGCTTTGCCGCGAGCATGTCGCTGGCCCATTGGCCCGGCGCCGGCAGAAGCTCCACCACGTCGAAGCCGACCACCGTACGGCGTGCGCTGACGCGGCGGATAAGTTCGTTCACCTGGCGCCAGTTCAGGCCGCCTGGCTCCGTTGTACCTGTGCCGCCGACCAAGCTTGGATCGAAGGCATCGAGATCGATAGTCACATAGACATGCTTGGACTGCTGGTTCACGACGGTGTCGATCCACTTGTCGTCGGTCCGTTCGTGGAGATCGTGGCCCCAGAAGACCCGCCGCTTGTCCATCGCCGGATACTCGCTGGCATCGATGGCTCGAATGCCGACCTGGGTAATCGGGCAGAGTTCCCTTGCCCGAGCCATCACGCAGGCATGGTTGAACTTGGATCCATGAAAGGATTCTCGCGTATCGCCGTGGGCGTCGATCTGGAGGATCGAAAGGTCCGACCACCGCGCGGCGGCCGCCTGAAACGCACCGACCGAAATCGAATGCTCACCCCCTAGGGTCACCGGGAACTTGCCGTCGGCGAAGACCTTGCCCACCGCCTTGCACACCTTCGGAGCGAGTCCTGCCGGGTCGCCCTTGTGCTTGATCGCCGGCAAGGTGTGGATGCCACGGCGGTAGACCTCCGACTCGGTCTCGATGTCGAAGAGCTCCATGTTGGCGCTCGCTTCCAGCAGTGCGGCGGGGCCCTTGTCGGCTCCCTTCTTCCACGTGCTGGTGCCATCAAAGGGCACCGGCACGATCGCGATCGCGCTTGTTGCGTAGGTGCGGAATTCCTTCGGCAGGTCGCCGTAACCGGTTTTGGAGGCGGATTGGGCCATTGGGGTCGCGGAGTGTACCGCGACCCTTTCGCAGGGCGTCGCGTTCGACCCAATCACCACAATCAGGGAGCGAGTTCCGGGAGAGACTCAAGCAGGCTCGCCGCACGCCGATAACGACCGGGCGTGGCCGCAGGAGTGTCGGCGCGCGCCGGTGGAACGGATCGACGCGCCGCGTCGGCCTTCCACAAGGAGAGCCTCATGACGCGTCAGGTCGGCATCAGTCGGATGGTCGCTGAGATCCTCTGCATCATCGCAGCGGCTGAACTCGCCGTCATGATGATCCTGCCGGCCATTGCGCCTCATGCGAGCGATCTTCAGAGTGGCCTCCTCGACACGTTTCTCCTGTCGCTCGTCGCCGCTCCGCTGATCGCATGGCGACTTGACAGCATGGCCCGACGCCACGACCTGTCGAATCCCGCAGTCAAGGCCGTCAATCGCTCCGTCGCCCGGGTTCAGGCCCTCATCGTCTTCGCCCTCTGTACGGCCGTGACCTGCTGGGGCGTGACCTCGATCCGCGCCGCGAGCCACCGCGATGCGATCGAGCGATTCGAGCGGCTGGCCGAACGAGCCACCCTCGAGGTCGCGAGCCGAACCGACAGTTTCGTCCACACCATCGGAAGCGCCCGCGGCCTCTTCGCCGCCAGCAAGTCCGTCGAGCGTGGCGAGTTCCGGGCCTATGCCCAAGCCCAGCGCGTCGGACTCTCCGCGACCGAGTGTGCTCCGCTCGGCTTTGTCGAGCGCGTCCCCCGTCCGCAGCTCGACGCATTCGTCGCCGCCCAGCGAGCGGACGATGCCCCCGACTTCGCCGTCACCGCCGACGCGGGGCGCGAGTCGCTCCTGTTGGTGAAGTTCTTCGAGTCATTCACCTCTCAAGCGAATCCCACGGGACTCGACCTGACTTCTGATCCGGCGTTCCTGACTGCCTCCGAGGTCGCCGCACGCACCGGCGCCACGTCCCTGAGCGCCCCCACCACGTCCCTTTCGGGAGGTGACGAGGTGCTCATGGTCACCCCCTTCTACCGAAACCAAGCTCCGACGCAGACGGAGTCCCAGCGTCTCGAGGCTCTGATCGGCTGGCTCTTTCAGCCGCTCGATGTCCGAAGCGCCTTGTCCGGACTGGTGGCGATGAGCGATGGCCTCATCGACGTCGAGGTTCGCGACGCCGCGACGGGCCGCGCGCTGTATGCGACGGGTTCGGCTGTCGCGTCAAGCCAGAGCGCCCCGATGGCGCACGAGGAGACCATGACACTCTCCGGGCGGGCCTGGTCGGTGCGCGTTACGGCCACCCCCGGGACCCTCTCCGACTCGTGGGATACCACCAGCGTCGCCGCCCTCTCCCTTGGCCTCCTGATCGCCGCACTCTTGGCCAGCTTCACCGGCTCCATCGGCGCCGCACGGGAGCGGGCCACGGCACTCGCCGCCGAAATGACTGTTGAGCTTCGGGACGACATCACCCGGCGCGAAGCAATCGAGGTCCAACTGAAGGAGAGCGAGGAACGAACACGCCTCGTGATCGACACCGCCCTCGACGCGGTGGTCAGCATGAACAGCCAAGGTCTCGTGACGGCGTGGAACGCCCAGGCCGAGCGGACCTTCGGCTGGTCGGCTGCCGAAGCGATCGGTCAGCCGATGGAAGAGCTCGTCATTCCACCGGAACTCCGAAACGCCCACCGTTGTGGGCTTCAGCGGTTTCTGGCCTCCGGCGAGAGCCGTGTCCTCAACCAGCGCATCGAGGTCCCATCCTGCCGCAAGGACGGAACACGTCTTCTGGTCGAGTTGGCGATCACGGCGATTCGGACCGGTTCTGGCTTTGAGTTCAGCGCGTTCCTTCGCGACGTGACCGAACGGAAGGCCGCCGAACGGTCCCAATCCGCGGCACTCGACCTGGCCACCAGGTTGGCGCGGGCCGGAGACTCGGTCGAGGCGGCGCGGGCCGTCAACGACGCACTGGAGGCGATGACGGGCATGACCCGTTCCGCCGTTCTCCTCTTTGGCGATGATGGCCTCTGTCACTTCGTCGGCTGGCGAGGCATCAGCGAACGCTATCGAAGGACCGTCGACGGGCACTGTCCATGGACCGCCGGCACGCCGCACGCCGAACCGATCGCCATCGAGGACGTCTCCCGCGACGAGAGCCTCTCGGCCTTCCGGGATCTCTTCGTTGAGGAAGGCATTCGTTCCCTCGCGTTCATTCCAGTCATCACGGAGAACGGAGTGGCCGGAAAGCTCATGGTCTACTCCGACGTTCCAGGCGCGATCACGCCAAAGGTGCTGCAGGCGGCCCACTCGGCCGGGGCGTACCTCGGGGTTGCCGTCGGACGCCTTCTTGCCCAAGAGCGCACGCGCCGAAGCGAAGAGCTCTTCCGCTTGCTTGTGGAAAACAGTAACGACATCGTTCACCTCTCCACGGCGACCGGCCGGACGCTCTACGTCTCGCCTTCCTTCGAACGCCTGACCGGCTGGACCACATCGGACCTCGAGTCGGCCCCGCTGAATACTCACTACCGCACCGCCGATGCGGAAGCCCTCGCCGATGCGGTGCTCCGCTGCCGCAACGGTGAGACCGCCCGACTCGAAGTTCGCATGGACACCGCCCGTGGCGGCACCCTCTGGCTCGACATGCAAGCGATTCCCGTCCTTTCCGGCAGCGCCGGCGATCGCTCTCGGCGCGTCGATCGGATCCTCTGCTCCTCGCGCGACATCACCGAACGGAAGCTCGCCGAAGAGGAGCTCGCCTCGGCTCGCGTCGCGGCCGAAGCCGCGAACCGGGCCAAGAGCGACTTCCTGGCCAACATGAGCCACGAGATCCGGACGCCGCTGACGGCGATCTTGGGCTACGCGGATCTCCTGCGCGATGATGGCGACGTCAAGGCGGCACCGGAGCGGCGCCTCGCGGCGATCGACACGATTCGCGCCGCGGGCTCGCACCTTCTCACGGTCATCAACGACATCCTGGACATCTCCAAGATCGAGGCCGGCCGGATGACGGTCGAGCGCATCGAAACGCCGTTGGTGCGCATCCTCGCCGAGGTCGAGAGCCTGGTCCGACCGCGCGCCGCCTCGCGCGGCGTTCAGTTCGCGACACGTCTCTGCACGCCGATCCCCGATCGGATCACCTGCGATCCGACCCGCTTGCGCCAGATTCTCATGAACATCGCCGGCAACGCCGCGAAGTTCACCGAGCAGGGTGCCATCACGATCTTGGTCAGCGTCGACGGCACCAACGATGACCGACGGTTGGTCATTGACGTGGAGGACACCGGCCCCGGCCTGACGGCGGCCCAAACCCGCAACCTTTTCGCAGCCTTCAGTCAGGGCGACGGCACGGTGACCCGGCGTTTCGGCGGTACCGGCCTTGGCCTGGCGATCTCGGGGCGGCTCGCGAAGCTCTTGGGCGGCAGCGTCTCGCTCGCACGATCCGTTCCGGGAGAAGGCTCGTGCTTCCGACTCGATCTGCCGCTCCTCCCCATCGCAGGGGCCCTGACCGTCGACCACATCGACGCCCTCACCATCGCCGCATCGACCACCCCGACCGTCGGAACTCTTCCGCCTCCCGCTGATCTCCGAGGCCGCATCCTCCTTGCCGAGGATGGCCCGGACAACCAACGGCTCATCTCGCATCACCTTCGCAAGGCCGGGGCAACGGTCGACATCGCTGACAACGGAGTCGTGGCTCTTTCCATGCTGGAGCAGGCCGAACGCTCGGGATCACCCTACCTCCTCCTGGTGACGGACATGCAGATGCCGGAAATGGACGGTTACACCCTGGCCACCACGCTCCGGAAGCGCGGATCGACGATCCCGATCATCGCCCTCACCGCCCATGCGATGGCGGAGGATCGCGAGCGATGTCTCGAAGCCGGTTGCGACGACTACGTGACCAAGCCGATCGACCGCAACGTTCTCCTGGAGAGTTGCTCGGCCTGGATCGTCCAGACCCGACGGGCCGCCGCCTAACGTAATTGGTCAGGCGTTGCGCAGGACCACGTCCCCTTCAACGGGCTTGAAGCGCGACTGGAAGAAGCGCAAGTACGTCGGCTCGAAGGTGAACGCGAGGCCGACGACGCGCTCCGGCGCTTCAAAGAGGGCCCAAACGCTTTCGGCGGTCACGTCCATGTGGGCTTGGGTGTAGACGCGCCGCGGGATTGTCAGCCGAACGAGCTCCAGCTTCGGTTCGATGTTCTTGCCCGTATCGGGATCGCGGCCGGCCGAGACGGTGCCGCGCTCCATCGACCGCACGCCGGATTCGACGTAGAGCGCCGCAGCGAGCGCCTGGGCCGGGAACTGGCTTCGCGGGATGTGCGGCAGGAATGCCGCCGCGTCGAGGAAGATCCCGTGACCGCCCACCGGCTTGACGATCGGGACGCCTTGCCGATCGAGAAGCGCCCCGAGGTACTCGACCTGTCCGATGCGAGCCCGAATGTGGTCGTACTGCACCGACTCGGTGATGCCGATCGCCATCGCCTCCATGTCACGGCCCGCCAGGCCTCCGTAGGTGTGCAGGCCCTCGAAGAGCACGACCAGGTTTCGGGCCCGCTCGGCCAGCTCGTCGTCGTTGACGCAAAGGAAGCCGCCGATGTTGACCAGGCAGTCCTTCTTGGCCGAGTTCGTGCAGCCGTCGGAGTGCGAGCAGATCTCCAGCAGGATGTCGGCCACCGACTTGTTCGAATAGCCCGGTTCGCGATCCTTGATGAAGTAGGCGTTCTCGACCGCCCGCGTCGCATCGAGCATGACCTTGATCCCGTGCTGGCGGCAGAGGGCCCGCACCGCGGCGATGTTGGCCATGCTGATCGGCTGGCCGCCAGCCATGTTCACGCAGCATTGCATGCAAAGGTAGGGAATGCGACTGGCACCAACGCGGGCGATCAGGGCCTCGAGTTTGGCGAGGTCGATGTTGCCCTTGAAGGGTGACTCGTCGGCCGGATCGTGGGCCGCATCGCAAATCACGTCGACGAAGCGGGCCCCGGCGAGCTCCTGATGGGCCCGCGTCGTCGTGAAGTACATGTTGCCCGGCACCACATCGCCGGGCTTGATGAGCAGTCGGCTCAGGATGTGCTCGGCCCCGCGTCCCTGATGAGTCGGGATGAGGTGCTTGTACCCGTAGTGGCGGGCGACGACCTCCTCGAGGTGGTAGTAGTTCGCGCTGCCCGCGTAGGCCTCATCGCCGAGCATCATGCCGGCCCACTGCCGATCGCTCATCGCACTCGTGCCGGAGTCGGTCAAGAGATCGATGTAGACGTCCTCGCTCTTCAGGAGGAAGGTGTTGAAGCCAGCCTCGGCCGCCGCCTTCGCCCGCTCGGCCGCGGAGATCATCCGCAACGGCTCGACCATCTTGATCTTGAACGGCTCGGCCCAGGAACGCTTCCGCATCGTTGACTCCTTCACGCGATGCGGGTCATGCAAGCGACACGGTCGCCGTCGCGTGTCCCGCATCCAACTGGCGAGCGCGGACTGTAGCGGAAGGTCAGTGCGGTACGGCGATGAAGTTGTTGCAGTAGTCCGGTGCGTCCCAGAAGCGCTCCCCAACGCGTCCGATGTCGCGGCATTGGTGAACGGCGGGGCGGTATGCACCTGCGTCGACCGCCGCCCCGCGATGAACGAATGAAACTCCGTAGTTCCGCGCGGTGAGCCATGCGATGACGTCGCTCACGCTGGTCGCAGCCCGAGAGCACTCGAGATGCCGCTCCTCGCATTCAAAGACGATGACCGGACGGTGCGCTCGGAGGATCGCTTCCGCGCCGGCGAAGACCTCCGGCTCGAAGCCTTCGACATCGACCTTCATCGCGGCGACGCGACGCGATTCGCTTGCGAGGAGCGCATCGAGGGTTTCGGTCGGGACCTCCACCGTCGTCCAATCATGGGGCACGTGTCCGCCTTGGACGAGCGTCGCGCCAGGCGAGGTACCCGCTGGCGGGACGTGCAGCGGCAGCCGCCCTTGGCGGTCGGACGCGGCCATCGCGTGGATCTCGACCTGTCTCAGTCCGAGCGATCCAACGACCGTCCGCAGGTACGCCGCCAGCGCCGGCTGGGGCTCGATCGCCACCACCCGTCCCGCGGGACCGACCCGTCGGGCGAAGTGCCAGAGAAACGCCCCCTTGTTGGCCCCGACGTCGATAGCCACTTCGCCCTTCGCAAGGCCGCGAAGCAACGCGTCCAGTTCGGTCCGGTGGTCGCGGTACCGGCACTTGAGCGATCGAAGGAGGTAGCGCAGCGTGGTGAACGCCATGGGACGTGGCAGTATCGCTGAAGTGCGTCCCTCTGACAGGCGGTGACCGGCGGACGACCTCACTGGCCGCTGACGGTGGTTTCCTCACGCATGATCTGTCCAAGCGGCACCTGTGCCCCGAGCCCGGTGAGCATCGCCCGAAGGCCAATGAAGCCCTTGCCGACCCAGTTGTTGATCGGCAGCGTTCGGATGTATCGACGCATGAGAATCTCCCGCCAGATGTTCATGCCGCGGTCGAAGTAGCGGCGATCGCCGAAGTCGAACGCCCGGTCGGTGAGAGTCGGCTCGCAGATCCAGTCGTACCAGGCGGTCAGGAGTCGGAGTCGCTCGGGATCGGCCTGCTGGGCGAGCGTGAGGTCACTTCCGCGCACGATGAGCTCGCGCACCGCCTCGGGTGAGAGGGTCGCGGCCCGCTCGGCGTCGCACATGTAGTCGTATTCCTCTTGCGTGTAGCGGCGCATGCATCCAAAGTCGATCAGGCCGAGGCGCCCGTCGGGCATGAACAGGAAGTTGCCGGGATGAATGTCGGCGTGAAGAAGCCGTGCCCGGTAGCCGAGCCGGAAGACCGCCCGGGCAATGAGCGCTCCCCAGCGGTTCCTCGTCCCTTGGTCGGGCCGCTCCGCGAGAAGGTGCGGGAGATGGACGCCGTCCAGCCAACGCATGGTCAGGATTCGGGCGTTGGACAGCTCCTCGTGGACCTCGGGCACGACGATCTCGTCGATGCCCGCCAGCGCCTCGGACGCGCGACGGAGATTCTCCGCCTCGGCGAGGTAATCCGTCTCCAGGGCCAGCATGCGCTCGATGTCATCGAGTTGGACCATGACGCTCGACCCGTCGCTTCCCATGCGGAGCGGCGCCAAGAGGAGACGCAGGTTGGCCACGTCATCCCGAATCGTTCGGGCGATGCCGGGGTATTGCACCTTCACCGCAACGGCCGGATGGTGGCTGTGTCGATGGCCGTCGCGCAGGCGGGCTCGATGCACCTGACCGAGCGATGCGGCGCAGGCCCGATCGAGATCGAACTCGGCAAAGAGCACCTCGGGGTCGGAACCAAGTTCGGCGTGTACCTGCTCACGGACCAGCGCTCCGTGCATCGGCGGCGCTTCAAAGTGCAAGCGACCGAGGACATCGGCGAACTCCTCCGGCGCGCATCCGGGCCAGTGGGCGAGCATCTGTCCGACCTTCATCACCGCGCCCCGAAGGGTGGACATCGTGCCAAGGAGTTGCACCGCGGCCCTGAGGTGATGCTCGTTGAGCGAACGCTGCCGTTCATCCGTCCCCTGCCACATCGAACGGAACCACCAGAAGGCATAGCCTGCGGCGATCTTGCCCTGCAGCGTGCCGAGCGTCCAGAAGCGGCTGAAGCGCCCGATGGGAGGCCGACCCTGCGAGCGGTCCCCCGAAACCGTGCTCCCGATGGCCAGGGCAAGCGCCGACGGGCCGGCGATGTCTGGCGGTGTGCCTCGCTGAAGCTCCTCGGGAAGTTGGGCGAGCGCTTCCGCGACGGAAACGGTGGGTGTGGTCGTCATCTCGAACACCTTTCTCCTCGTCACATGGACGGGACCTGCTTGGCGGTGCGTTGGTCCGGAGCGCGGAGCGAACTCACGAACATTCGGACGGTTTGATCGATGAGGGCCCGCGTGTCTTCCTGCGATGGCGAGGCGTCGGTTGCCCAGTAGGAGAGGACAGCGAGGAAGAGGGCCCAGTAGAGGTGGAGGGTCGCGCTATTGACCGCAGCGTCAAACGTGTGGGAGTGGAGGATCGCAACGACGTCGGCTAGGTGGATCTCACGGATCCGCGCTGCTTCGGGCAGGAGCGACGCGCTGGCGAGCGGCGAGAGGCCCGACTCGAGGATCTCCACCAGGTGCGCCCGCATCGGAGCGAGCGCTCGCAAGACCTTCGCCATGAGGGCGAAGAGGTCTTCCTCGGCGGTGCGGCCAGCCGACACTTCGTTGGGGCCGCGAGCGACCTCCATTGCTTCGGCGACCAGCGAGAGCGCCAGCGACTCCTTCGAGCCGTAGTAATTGAAGAGCGTGCCGACGGCGATCTTGGCTGCCGAAGCGATGTCCCGGGTGCTCGTCGCCTCAACGCCCTTCTTGGCGAAGAGCCGCGTGGCGGCGGCGCGAATGGCCGCATCAGTATCCAGCTTGGTTTGGGCGGTGACTCGCACGTGAACGACCCCTTTTATGAGCGTGCTCACAAAGCATGTCGGCCAAACACCCTCTCGTCAAGAGGAAAGTGAGCATGTTCACAAAAAGACTTTGGTGCGACACCCCACTCCCACGAGCAAAAGCCCAAAGGCGAGTTTCGTGCCTCAGCCCCGCGGCAGGAGCAGCACGGCGATGTCGTAGCTCGCGTGCGCCCCGACGACCACACCGAAGCCGCGGAACGCGAAGACGGCACCGAAGTAGCCGCCAATGACCAGGTATGCGCAGGCCCGGGCCCAGTCGATCGCCCCCGACGCATCTTGAAGCGGGTGATAGGCGGCGAAGGCCACGGCAGAAATGATGATCGAGAGGGCGATCGCCGGCCCTTCTTTCCAGCGGACGACGTCGACCAACAGCGTGTGCAGAACCGCGATCAGGACCATACGGAAGATGAGTTCCTCGTAGAGCCCCGCGCCGATTGAGACCGCCAGACGTCCAAGGACCGGCAGCTGTTGAATCGCATCGCCGGCTGGCGCCGCTGCCGGGACCGGCGTCGCAAAGGCCTGCATCACGAGTTGGGCGAGAACCACCAGCGGAATCGCCAGGGCGGCGCTTTCCACGGCCATCAGGGCCACGGTGCGCAAATCCACCTGCCACGATCGCCGCGAGAGAACCTGCCAGAGGATCAGGATGACGGCCAGAAGAATGCCGGGCAGCGAAAGGACGGGCAGACTCATCGCGGCCGCGTCAACCCCCACTGCATCGAAGATTCGTCGAATCGCGTCGTGGGCCTTGTTGTCGAGGACCGTGCCGCCGGAACGCAGGACGAGAACGAGGCCCAACTCGTAGAGCACGATGAGGGGTAGCAGGAAGACGAGGATCTCAAGCGGCTGCTGGCTGCGCAGGGCATACCCGTCGGCAGCGCGTTGGCTCGCTGCGCGTGCGGATGTCCCTTTGGTCACCGAGGCTCGGGCCATGCGGAATGCCTCACCCCTGCCGGAGCGTCGGCCCACACATTGGGCGTCGTGTCATGCGTCCAGAGTCATGGGCGCCACGACGCGCTTGCACGCAGCCCGACCTTTTAGGCCTTGGTCTTCTTCAGCGCGTTCAATCGCTTCGCCAAGCGGCTCTTGCGTCGCGACGCGGTGTTCTTGTGAATGGTCTTCT
This sequence comes from Phycisphaerae bacterium, assembly GCA_016795065.1. Taxonomy (GTDB): domain Bacteria; phylum Planctomycetota; class Phycisphaerae; order Phycisphaerales; family SM1A02; genus JAEUIT01. The sequence continues at coordinate 16,765 of JAEUIU010000041.1, read as the reverse complement.
TGGCCGAGATCTTGTCCAGGATCGCGGCGACCTTGCGGAATTCGGTCTCGGCAGCGGCGACATCGCCAGCGGTGACGGACTTGAGGAAGGACTTGGTCTGGTCCTTGATCATGCGCTTGCGCCAGTTGTTGAGGGCGTTGCGCTTCTTCGTCTGGCGGACCCGCTTCTTGGCAGATTCGGTATTGGGCACTGGGACAATTCCTGCGTGGGGACCGGTCATCGACACCGGGGGCCCCATCCTGTCGGGACCGCTGGCCGGAGAAACGCGCCGGAGAAACGCGGGAGTGTGGCAGAACACCTCTGGTCTTGCAAGGGCTTGAACCGTCTCCCTCCTCTTGGTTCTCGGGCAGCCAAAAGGAGTCGGGATGCCGACCCTGCCGCCGAAGTTGGGCTTCCACGACCAAGTGCGCCCAATTGCGGGCCGTTTGAGGGGTCTCCGGTCCCCTCGGCCGAACCGTCCCGTTACCCTCTAGAGAACCGACGTTCGACCCATGCCCTCCTCGAAGTCCCCATTCCATCCCTCGAGTTCGACCCCCAGCCTGACGGCGAGCGCCACGCTCTCCACCCAGGCCGATACTCGAACCGCGGCTCTTGAGGTCGCCACCCGACTGAACGCAGGCTTGCCGGACGGCGGCGGAGCGGATCTGGTGTTTGTCTTCGGGTCGTTTCATCATCGCGCGGCGTTCAGCGAGGCGACGGGGCTCATCAACAAGCTGGTTGAGCCCCGATCGATCGTGGGTGTGACCGCGGAATGGGTCGTCGGCCCGCGCCATGAAGTGGAGGGCGGCCCCGGTCTGAGCGCCCTCGCCCTTCGCCTGCCGGGCGTGGCGATTGATCCGGTTCGCTTCGATCCCTTCGATGGGCCGACCGAGCATTGGACCGACGAACACATTCGCGAACGGCTCGGGGCCGGCCCCGATGCGAAGGCGACGCTTCTCTTCGCCGATCCCTTCTCGCTGCAGGCCCCGACTCTTCTCCGCCGTATCGCCGAAGCGACCTCCGCCCATCCCTTCCCAATCATTGGAGGATTGGCCAGCGGCTCCAGCCAGCCTGGTGCGAATGTCCTTGTCCTCGACCGTTCGCTCGCCGCCAGCGGCGCGATCGGCGTGACGCTCTCGGGCCCGCTGGTCGTCGACCCGGTGGTCAGCCCCGGCTGTCGGCCCGTGGGCCGCACGTTCCTGATCACCAAGGCGAAAGGCAACGTGATCGATCAGTTGTCCGGTCGCCCCGCGCTTGAGGTGGCCCGCGAGACGATCGGAGAGCTGCCCGATCGTGATCGCATGGCCGTGCGCGAAGGCCTGCTGCTTGGCTTCGCGGTCAACGAGTACCAGGACCGCTTCGGGCGCGGCGACTTCCTGCTGCGAGGCGTCCTCGGGGCAGACACGAAGAAGAACACCCTCATCGTCGGTGACACCGCGAAAGTGGGGCGGACCGTGCAGTTCTTCCTTCGGGATCGCATGGCCGCGATCGAGGACCTCGACCTCCTCCTCGATCGCGAGCAGATGCGCGAGCCGCCCTTCGCCGTCTTCCTCGCGACCTGTGCGGGCCGCGGCCGCAAGCTCTTCCATGCCCCGCACGAAGATGCACGCCACTTTGCCCGACGCCTCGACGATCCGCCGCTGGCCGGGTTCTTCGCCGCCGGCGAGATCGGGCCGACCGGCAGCCGATCTGACATGCGATCGTGGCTTCATGGTCACACCGTGAGCGCGGCGCTCTTCCGTCCCCTGCCGACGCCTGAGCCCGGCAGTCATGACTTGCCGACGAACGGCCCATGAGTATCGAGTCGATTCTCCGGGAACGTGGGCTCCTTGAGCCGGCCCAACTCGAGCGGGCGATGGACGAACATCGCCGCACCGGGGAACGCGTCGACCAGATCGCGGTTCGGCTCGGCTTTCTCCAGTCGCGATCGATCCTGACCGCGGTCGCCGAACAGTTCGACCTGCCGGTGATCGACCTCGACGCGGTGGACCCCGACCCGCAGACCCTTCGCAGCCTCCCGGCGAAACTCGTCTTCAAGCTTCGCTGCGTGCCGGTCGAGCGGCTGGGGCCAGGTCACCGCACGTTGCGCGTCGCCACAAGTGACCCTTTCCATCTGCACGCCCTCGACGAGCTGCGCTTGGCGACGGGGATGTCGGTCGACCTCGTCCTCGCCGACGACGCGGACATCGCCAAGTTCATCCGTCGCCATTACGGCGTCGCCGGCGACACGCTCGACGCCCTCTCGGCCGACGAACGGGGATCGGTCGCCGAGGACGGCAGCGCGGGGTTCGACGCCGGCAGCGAGGACGACGCCGAAGAGGCCAGCGTCATCAAGCTCGTCAACGACCTCTTGGTCGAGGCGATCCGCGAACGGGCGACGGATGTTCACATCGAGCCCTACGAGCAGGAACTGATCATCCGCTACCGGATTGACGGCGTCCTCTCCAGCGCCGGCGTTCCCCCCACCATCAGCCGCTTTCGCAACGCGATCGTCAGCCGCCTGAAAATCATGGCGAACCTGAACATCGCCGAGAAGCGGCGGCCGCAGGACGGACGCATCAGTCTGCGACACAAAGGCGTCGAGTTTGATCTGCGCGTCTCGATCATCCCCATGTTGCATGGCGAAGGCGTTGTCCTCCGCGTCCTGAACAAGGGCGCGGTGCTGATGGGTCTGGAGGAACTCGGCATGCCGAGCGACATCCTCGCCCGATGGGACGCGCTCATTGCCCGACCGCACGGGATCCTTCTGGTCACCGGGCCGACCGGCAGCGGCAAGAGCACCACGCTCTACGGGTCGCTCGCTCGCATCGTGAACGACGAGGTGAAGGCCATCACGGTCGAGGATCCGGTCGAGTACCACGTGCCGGGCGTCAACCAGATCCAGGTGAACAGCGGCGTCGGCCTGACGTTCTCAGCGGGGTTGCGGGCGATTCTCCGCCATGACCCGGACATCATCATGATCGGCGAGATCCGCGACCAGGAGACCGCCAGCGCCGCGGTGCAGGCGTCGCTCACGGGTCACCTGGTCTTCTCGACGCTCCACACCAACGACTCGGCGGGTGCGACGACGCGGCTTCTGGACATGGGCGTCGAGCCCTTCCTCGTGGCCAGTTCGGTCGAAGGCATTATGGCCCAGCGGTTGTTGCGACGGCTCTGCATGCATTGCCGCAAGCCGATCACGCCGGGCGCTGCCGACCTCCCGACCGACTTTCCGCCGAATGGCCACGCCCTCGAGATCTACGAGGCGGTCGGCTGCCGCGAGTGCCGCCAGACCGGCTACCGCGGCCGGGTGGGCATCTACGAACTCCTCACCCTCACCGAGCGGACCCGCGAACTCATCATGCAGCGGGCCAACGCCAGCCGCATCGCCGAGACGGCCATGAAGGATGGCGACCTCTGCCTCCTGCGCGACGCCGCGTATCGGTCGGTCCTGAGCGGGACCACGACGATCACCGAGGCGCTGCGGGCGACGAAGGGCTGACCTTCGCCAGCGAGGCAGCACCATCGTGGTCAGATCGGACACGGTCCCCAGGCGCCGAGCAGAATCGCCAGGTCGGGGGCGCTGACGATGCCGTCCTCATTGAGGTCCGCGACCGAGCCCTTGACGTCCCATTCGCCGAGCAGGATGGCGATGTCCGGCGCCTCAACGCTTCCGTTCCCATCCAAGTCCGCAGGACACGGCGGAGGTGATGCCTCCATCGCAAGCATCGCCGCAGAGTAATTGGCCACGGGGTTGTTTCTGCCAAGCCCAAGGTCAAGGATCACCTGGCCGCTCGCTGCCGGCACCTTCATGCGCACCGCGCCGTTGACCGAATCGACCTCGACGGGAACGGTAATGTCGGTGGTCCAACTCATCGGAATCGTCTTGCCCTTGCCGACCTGCAGGTTCGCCGAGAAGGTCACCCCGTAGTCGCTGAGCTTGCACTCGCCCTCCGCGTCGGGAAGGACGGCGTCTCCGATACTCGCCAGGGTGGCGTGCAGGTCGGTGAAGACCAACGTCTCGCCCGGTCCCCACTCGATGACCGCCTCGTTTTGCACCGTCGAAAGGTCCAAGGCGGTGAGCTCCAACGAACTCACGTCTTCCGTCTCCTCGCAGCCCTTGCGGAGTGTCGCCCAGATGTGCCCGATGACATCGAAGGTGAGGAAGATGTAGTTCCCGTTCGGGAGGGTGAAACCGATTCCCATGGTGCAGGCGTTCTTCTGCAGGTCCAGGACGATCGGTTCCACGACGAGATCCGGAAAGTAGGCCTTGCCAACGTTGGCAATTCCGCCGTTGGCCAGAAGCGGCGCCCCGATGACAAACTCGGCGCCGTCGCCGGATATCGCGACCGACGACCCGTAGAAGACGGCGTGGCCGGGCGGTGCGTCGGACGAGGGCGGCGCGAACTGACCTTCAAACCCCCAGTCGCCGTTTCCGAGGTGAAGGTGGAATGCCGACCCCATGTTGGACTGGTAGCTCGACGCCCCGACGAGCGCGTGCTCGCCCCGCACGCTGATCGAGGTCCCGAACGAACCGTACGGAGGATTCGTCGGCAGGCGAAGCGTCTGGGACGAGAGCCACGCACCCCCCTGCTCGCGAGGGCCCTTCGTGAACACCGAGACCTCGCCGCTGTTCCGGAACGGTGCGCCGACAAAGACCTGCGTCGCGGTCGCAGCCATCGCGCGGCCGAATCCCGCGCCGGCGACCGTCGGGGTCGCCTGGAGCGTGGCTTCGTGGATCCAGTTCGCTCCCGAGGCGCGGAAGACCATCGCCGCGCCAAGCCCGACCATCAACTGGCCTGGAGCCCCAACTGCCGCCAGGCTGCCGTCGCCTGCAAGCGCCACCGCGTGCCCGAAGTCCGCGGCATCGTTGCGGACAGGCGGTACGAGTTCACTCGCCGCCGACCACGTTGTTCCGGTGCGAGTGAACGTCCACGCGCTGTCGGAGGCCACGCCGAAGAACGTGTCTCCTACCTGGCCGACCGCGATGGTGTTGCCGTCGTCAGCGATCGCCACACTGGTGCCGAAGAGGAACCGCACTCCAGGAGAGGGCTGGATGAGCCGGGCCTGTTGGGTCCACGTATCCGAGCCAGCCTCTCGCACGAAGACGTAGACGCTGCCGCCGAAAGGGACCTTCCCGTCGTGTCGATCGCCACGCGCGCCGATCACGGCGGTGAGGCCGTCCGCCGACATCGCGATCGAATTTCCGAACTCCGCCCCGCCTTGCAAGCCCTGCTGGGGCCCGAGCATGGCGGTCTCGGACCAGATGCCGCCAATGTTGGCGAACGTTCGAACGCGTCCGCTCCCCCCCGCTGCGCCCGGACCTCCGACGAGGGCATGGGTCCCCGCGGCGTCCATGGCCACGGTCCTTCCCCATTCGTCGGGTTGGGCGGGGACGGTGAAGTTCCCCTGCGGGCAATCGTCCACGGCGCGCACGGGGCACGAGGCCAAGCCGGCCAGAGCGCACGCAACTACACCTATGCCGAGCCGTAACTCGGGGCGGTTCCGTCCCATCGATCGTCTCCTTGTCAGTGTGTCCGTTGCCAAGATAGAGCAAGGGAATCGCCCGTCCAAGACAGAACGGTCGAGTTGGCTCCATTGATACGATGGCTGTCGCTGACGTCGGAGGCGATCGTTCGATCCTGCTTTCCCAGACCCCGCATCTTCCACCGACCTTTCGTCGGGTGCCCCCCGCCCGGCCCGCGCTTCACGGCATAGCAGCGCATGTCGTCCTCCGTGATCCCCAGCACCGACCAATCCCCCCTAAGCGGCTCCGGCCAGCCCCCCCTCCCCCCGGAGGCGATCGACGAGCTTCGCCGCGTCGCGGGCTTTCTTCTTCGGAAGGAACGTCCGGGACACACGCTGCAACCCACCGCGTTGGTCCACGAGGCGTATCTGAGATTGGGGGCCCGACTGGGCAACGCTTGGCGGGCAGCGCTGGGTGAGGCGGCCTTCCGGGTCTACGCCGCACACGCCATGCGGCAAATTCTCATTGACCACGCCCGCAAGCACTCGACCGGAAAGCGCGGCCGCGGTTGGCTCCGTGTCGAGATGGTCGATACGGCGGTCGATGCTCCCGATGCCCTGGAGTTGCTGGCCCTCAACGACGCCTTGGACGAGCTCGCCGCCCTCGACGAGCGAAAGGCCCGCGTGGTCGAACTGCGCTTTTTCGGCGGCCTGACCTTGGACGAGACGGCCAAGGCACTCAACATCGCCCGCAGTACCGCCGATGCCGATTGGTCGATGGCCCGGGCCTGGCTCGCCCGACGCCTGGCGTCGACGTCGACCGCCTCGACGGACGGTGGGACCTCCTGATGGACCTGTGACTGAACTTCCCCCTAGCGACGTGTCGGGGCAGGTCGGTGGCCCGGCGACGGCATCGAACAGGTTTCAGCGCGCGGCAGCGGTCTTCGAGGCGGTGCGGACCCTGACCGCGACCGAGCGTGAACAGGCCTTGCTCACCCAGTGCGGCGCCGATGCCGAACTGCTCGTCGAGGTCCGCTCGCTCCTGGCGTTCCATGACCGCCCCTCGGAGACGCTCGATACGGCGATTCTCAAGACCGGCGTCGGTGCCACCATCGGGCGCTATCGCGTGACCGACGTCCTTGGCGAAGGCGGCATGGGAACGGTCTACCTCGCGATCCAAGAGGAGCCGGTGCGCCGCGAGGTCGCCCTCAAGGTCATCAAGCTGGGCATGGACACGAGGCAGGTGGTGCGGCGCTTCGAGGCCGAGCGCCAGGCCATCGCCCAGATGGAGCACCCCAACGTCGCCCGTGTTCTCGATGCCGGATCGACCTCGGATGGTCGTCCCTACTTCGTCATGGAGTTGGTGCGCGGCCAACCGATCACGCACTTCTGCGATGGCCATCACCTGCCCTTGCGCGGTCGCCTGCGCCTCTTCCTCGACGTCTGCGCTGCCGTACAACACGCCCACCAGAAAGGCGTGATTCACCGCGACCTGAAGCCGTCAAACATTCTCGTCGCCGATGTCGACGGCAGGCCGGTCGCCAAGGTCATCGACTTCGGGATCGCCAAGGCCCTGTGGCGCCCGGCAACCGATCGGACGTTCACCACCACGGTGGGCGACGCGGTCGGGACGCCCGACTACATGAGCCCCGAGCAGGCGGGTAGCGGCGATGTGGATGTCCGCAGCGACGTCTATGCCCTCGGCGTGATCCTCTACGAACTCCTGGTGGGCATGACGCCACTCCGCGTGCGGCTTCGCCTTCGCGGTGGATCGGCTCCGGTTCCGCCCCTGGACGAGCTTCGCAAGCTGGTCCGCGACGAGGATCCGGTGCGGCCACTGCATGCCCTGACGCTGGTCGATACGGGGGCTGTCGCCCGAGCTCGCGATACCGACGAACGCAGCCTCCACCGGGGCCTCCGCGGCGACGTGGAGGCCATTTCGATGAAGGCCCTCGCCCTCAAGCCGAGCCGCCGGTACGCGACGGTGGCAGCCTTTTCCGATGACCTCGACCGCCACCTCCGCGACGAACCGGTTTCGGCCCGCGTCCCTTCGGCGGCGTACTACCTGGGCAAGTTCGCCCGGCGTCATACGGTAACGCTCATCGCGAGTTGCCTGGTGGTCCTCGCGATCCTGACCGGGCTCGTTCTGGCGCTCGTCGGATTCGAGCAGGCGCGTCGCGACCGCGACCTGGCCCGGAGCGCCCAACGACGAGAGGAACTTCTCTCCGACGAGGTGCGCGACGAACTCTTCCAGCGCGACATCGACCGCGGTCGGCAGCGCGCAGCCGAGGGCAACCTCAACGAGGCCCGCGACCTCTTGTGGACGGCGATCTCGGATCGGCCCCAATCGCTTCAGGCCCGCTGGGCCCTGCGAGAGCTGATGTGGGCGCATGGGCCCTTCGTCGGCTTTTCCTTCGATGAACCCATTCGGTCCATTGCCGCCTTGGACGAGGAACTCGTCGCGGTCGCGGGCTTCAGCATCGGACCGCCCGTTCTCCTCGACGGCCGCACCGGCGAGAGCCGCACCTGCGAGGGGCCGTCGATTGAGGCCCTTGAGATTGCGGCCAGCCCCGACGACACGACCTTTGCCTGCGGCGATAGCGACGGGACGATCACGCTTTGGAACCGCTCAACGCTGCGCTACGAGCGAACGGTGTGGGTCGGCCCCGCGGGCCGAACACCGCTCGTCTATGAGAGTCCGGGCGTTCTCATCGCGGCCATGCCCGACGGCGATGTTCGACGCATCCGCCTCGACCGTGACGCGCCGGCCGAGATCATCGGCAGTGCCGGAGCCGCCGCCAACCGCATTGCCCGATCGCCGCGCGGGGATATTGCGGTGGGCTGCGCCGGCGGCGTCGTCCTTGTCCTGAGCGATCCCGACGCCGCGGGTATCCGCACCCCGCGGATCATGCAGCCCCATCAGCGGGGCGTCATCGGCGTGGCTTTTGACCACACCGGTGACCGGTTGGCCAGCGCATCGACGGCCCGCGACTACCGCGTCTTCGATGCCGATTCGCTGGAAGACCTCTTTGGCGGTCAGGTCTTCCCGGGCACGATCCAGGACCTCGCCTTCAGTGGCGACGACGAGGATCTCATCATCCCAAGCTGGTGGGACACGCTCGCGGTCAGCATGCTCACGACCGAAAAGCGGTCGCTCACCCCGCTCCTGGGAAGTCGCATGAGCGTCTCACCGAAGGGAGGGACACTCGCCTTCTGCGGTGTCAGCCGTTGGACCTGCGCGATCCTCTCGGCCTCCCGCGAAGGGCTCGTGTCGAAGGTGCAGCCGGAGCGAGGCCTCGTTCCCGTCGCGTTCAACCTCGCCGATGGCTGCGCCTTGGCGAGCGGCAACGACGAATTGTGCGGCGTCGTGATGGAAGGGCCGGAGCGCGGGACGGTGCGTTGGTCAATCCCTAACACCCGTTCGCGCCACGCGGCGGTCTCGCCTGCGGGTGATCGCGTCGCCACACTGAACGCCGACGGGACCATTCGCGTTCTCTCTGTTCCCGACGGCACCGAACTGGCCTCCGCCCGCAACGCCATCCTCGGCGAGCATGGCACCATCCGCTTTGACCGGAGCGGCGACCGCGTCGCGTGGGTGACCCGCAGCAGCGGCGTCCGGATCACCGACCTGTCCCTGGGGACCGAGTGCATCGCCGTGATGCCGGTGGGCTCGGAGATTCTCGGGATCGATTTCGACCCCGCCGGCGATCGGCTCGCGGTGTGCGAGCGCAGCGGCATCAACCGCGTCTTTGGCCTGGCCAACGACAGCGTCATCACCTACCTCCAGAATCGCAGTTCCTTCGTGAGCACGTTCCTGGGCGATGGCCGCACCATGGCGATGGGCACGTGGAGCGGTGACATCGTGTTCTGGGATCCGGATTCCGGCGAGGACCGCGTCGCCCGCGGGCACTCCGCCTTTCCATCGCGGGTTGCGCCGCATCCCACGGACCCAGATCTCCTCCTCAGCTGTTCCGACGACGGGACGGTGCGGATCTGGCACCGCGAACTCAAACAGGATCTGGTGGCCCTCTCTCCCTACGGCCCTCGACAGCCAATTCGCCATGTCGCGTGGAGTCGCGACGGCAGCGCCTTCCATGTGGTGGGGCCCGATCGCGCGGTGCGAACGTACAGCATTCCTGAAGCCGATCGACTCATCGACATCAACGCCGGTGCCGAACGACATCGTCTTGAGCATGCGGCGCGGAACATCGCTCCGCGACTCGATTGGCACTGACGCGAGGGAGCACGGCGCTGAGATTTCCGCGATTTCGTCGGGCGGAGCGAGAAGGCTCCGCGCTTCGTTGGTGGTGCAGCCTGCTCGGAGCGCCTCGCCACGGAGCGATGCCCGCCGCTGCACAGGTCCGCGACTCCGCGGCCTCCGAGCGCATCCCGTCCACGAATAGAGGAATACGTCATGTTCAGCGCGCACCACCGCCCGGGGCTGTCTACGTCCGGTCGGGCTCGTCTCCTGTCCGTCCTTCCCGCGGGTTTTCTTGCGGCCCTCGCCTCGGGTCTCGCTCACGCAGGGAGCCCCTGCACGTGCGCGGCCGATCTGAACACCAGCGGCTGGGTCGATGCCGCCGACTTGGCCATTCTCCTGGGCCATTGGGGCACCGGCGATCCCGAGGCCGATCTCAACGAAAGCGGCACGGTCAACGCCGCTGACCTGAGCATCCTGCTCGGCGCGTGGGGGCCGTGCGGGACCCCGGAGAACGACCTCTGCTCCGACGCGACGGTGCTGCCATCGCTGTACTGGCAGGACGTGCCCTTCTGCACGCTCAACGCGACCACCGACGGTCCGGCGAACGCTGCATGCGATGCCTCCGGCTCGGACCAGATCTTCGACGACGTGTGGTTCCGTGTCACCTCGCCAACCGATGGCATGCTCCATGTGACCACCTGCGGGTCGACATTCGACACCCGGCTCGCGGTGTACAAGCCAGGGCTCTTCGGCGTGACCTGCCCCTCCTCAGGCCTGCTGAGCGCGTCCATCGTTGGCTGCAACGACGACTCACTCACCTGCAACGACGTGCTCAACTCGGCGGTCCTCGTCCCTGCCGCGGCTGGCGAGACCTACACGATCCGGGCCGGCGGCTACCAAGGCGCCATCGGAACCGGTTCCATCTCGGTCGACTTCTACCAGAAGGGTGATCTCATCGAGGACGCCATCCCCGTCGACCTGACCGACAACGGCGGAGGCGTGACCCAGATCCTTAGCGGCACCACGCTCCACGCGACACCGTCAGCGGACCCAAACCCCAACTCCTGCGGGGGCGTGAACGACACCAAGGACCTCTGGTTCAAAGTCCACGTCAACTGCGCCAACGGTGGGGCCCAGCCGGTGGACTTCAGCGTCTCGACCTGCATGCCGGGAACGGCGATGGATACGACCCTGACCGTCTACTCCGGAACGGTGGGGAACCTGACCGAGATCGAATGCAACGACGATTACGACATGCCGAGCTGCGAGATCAACGGCTTCAACCGCAAGTCCTTCGTCAGCTTTGACCCGCAGAGCTCGAATGCCATCTACTGGGTTCGGCTCGCCGGCTTCAACGGCAGCGTGGGCAACTACGAAGTGAAGTTCCACCTCTTCTGCCTCGATTGATTCGACCGCACGGAGGATGACATTCAGTCCTCTGCCAGAAGGCGCTGCACCGCCTCGGCCTGCTCCGGCGACATCCGCTTGAGCAAGGCCCGGGCGGTGTGGTTGCCATGCATTTTCTTCTCGCGCATGAACATCCAGTCGACGATCTCGCTTTCGTCGAACTCGATGACCTGGCCGAGCGTGACGTGCTTGACGATCTCGGGCTCATTCCCGATCGCTGCCGAGACTCGCTTCCCCTGCCGCTTGGGGTCGACGAGCCAGAAATACTCCTTCCGGTCCCCCTCGGCGATGGCGACCTTGACCGCGAAGTCGCTCTCACCCTTGGTCGGGTTGGCGTGGACGGCCCAAAAGTCGCCCAAGGTCGCTTTCCCCTGCACGATGGCCTCGGCCATCATGGCGTCATTCGCCTCGATCTGGACCAGCGTCGAGGGCGGATCACCGCAGCCGGTCAGCGTTCCAACGACAACGAACGGAACCAGAAAGAGCGCTTGGAGTCCGCCGAGTCGGCGTCGACGGCCGGTGTGGAGATGGGACATGGCCGGATCCTACGAGATCGACAGATGAGGGTGAATGCAGCCGGCGAGCGGCATCGGCTCCGCCACGCGTCCCAGAACATCGTCCCGAGGCTCGATGCGCGCCGAAACGACCCTCGCGACGCCCTGCACTGCGAGAATCAGAATCTTCTTCGAGAAGCGCGGGACGGCTACGCGCGTGCCGGTCGTACATTGCACGGGCACCGCTCGCCTCGGCGCGAGTCGCGTGTCGCGCCCCGCCGCCGGCCTCGCCGAGGCACTCAGCGCACTCGACCACCATTCAGAGGAACGCTCGCATGCTCTCCGCGCACCATCGCGCCTCGTTGTCGGCTTCGCATCTCCTCCTGACTGCCCTCTCCGTGAGTGTGGTGACGAACCTGGCAAGCGCTGGTGTTTCGTGTTCTTGCCCAGCGGATCTCGACCTGAGCGGAACGGTCGACGCGAGCGACCTTGCAATCCTGCTGGGCGGTTGGGGCACCGGCGCCACCGAGTCGGACCTCAACGGCAACGGAGTGGTGGAAGCCGCCGACCTAAGCATCCTGCTCGGAGCGTGGGGCACGTGCGGAGCGCCGGCCAATGACACCTGCTCCGGTGCGACGGTTCTTCCGTCGCTCTATTCGCAGGACGTGCCCTTCTGCACCCTCAATGCAGCGACCGACGGCCCCGCGAACCCCCTCTGCGACTCTTTCGGCTCGGATCAGATCACCAACGATGTTTGGTTCAAAGTGGCGGCCCCAACCGACGGCCTGATGCGCGTCAGCACGTGCGGCGCCAACTTTGACACTCGCCTGGCGGTGTACAGGTCGGGCATCTTCGGGGCAACCTGCCCCACGGGCAGCGTGACGGGCGCTGTCATGCTCGCGTGCAACGACGACACGAGCTCCTGCGTCGAAACGCTCAACTCCGAGGTCCTGGTCGCCGTCGGTGCAGACGCGACCTACACGATCCGTACTGGCGGCTACTCTGGCGCCGTAGGGTCGGGATCCCTGTCCATTGACTTCATCCAGCAGGGAGACTTCATCGAGGATGCCATCCCGATTTACCTGACCGACCAAGGGCGCGGCGCCACCGAGATCCGAGTGGGCACCACGATCTACGCAACCGCCTCGGCGAATCCCGATCCCAATTCCTGCGGGGGCGTGAACGACACCAAGGACCTCTGGTTCTTGGTCGACATGGCCTGCGTCCAGGGTGGCGCACAAGCGGTTGAGTTCAGCGTCTCAACGTGCATGCCGGGGACGAACATGGACACCACCCTGACAGTCTACTCCGGCTCGATCGGCAACCTGACCGAAGTCGCCTGCAACGACGACTTCGTCATGCGAAGTTGCCAGCTTGGCGGGCTCAACTGGAAGTCCTTCATCAGCATCGTCCCGCAAAGCCCCTTTGCGATCTACTGGGTCCGACTTGCGGGCTACAACGGCGCCGTGGGTGACTACGAGGTGAAGTTCGACCTCGTCTGCACCAACTGACAGACCGACTCCGGCGCATGACCGCCCTTGCCGCGGCGGGCGACCTGCGGCTCTTACCCGATGGAATCCGTGGCACGGTCTCCGCGACGCTTTGGCCCGATCAGCGAAGGACTCCCGACGACATCGCACGCGCATGTGAGCGGATTCGACACCTCCAACCAAGGGGCCGGCAAGGGCGCAGGGCCCGGGCCTTCGCCTTGGGATGGAGGGCGTCACCCGCCCCGAAGTTGCTGAGCGTCGGAGGCGGGTTCGGCGCGATGGGCCCCATGCATCGCTCGAATCCCGCGGGGAGCGTGGAACTACCTCTCTGCCACGGCCGAATCCTGACCAGGCAGGCTGAGCCGGGATGCATCTCACCCAGCCACGGCCCATTCCCACCGTTTCGCGTCTTGACCGAAGCGCCGTTTATCGCGACACTTCCGCTTCTCGCCTGGGTGACGGCGAAGCCCCTCGGTCGGACCGATCCGATCGAAGCGATTCGCCTACCTCAGGTCTCTGTCCCCTGATTCCCATTCGCGCTGCACGCCTGCCTTCCGGCGCGTGCGGACCGCTCAGCCCCGCAGGAGCTTTTGACATGGCCATTCGATCTGGAGGTGGTACCGGAGTGCTCGTCGCTCTGGTCGTGTTCGTGATCATGTGGGTATGCCTCTTGGTCATGACCATCGTCTTCTGGGCGGGCAAGAGCAATGAGATGAACGCCAAGAACGAGGCCGAGACGAAGCTCAACGCCTTCGTCAACGCCGCCCAGCAGCAAGACGAGACGCTGAAGGCGACCAAGGCCGCAGCCGAGACCGAGCGAAAGACCGTCTATGGCGTCCTCATGGACCAGCGGACCGCGGTCGCCCAACTTCTCGGCGGCAACCCGACCGGCGACGCGAAGGCTCTCCAGGCCGAGCTCGGCCTCAAGGACGGCGAGACCGCGAAGGGTCTGATCAGCGACCTCCGCCGCCAGCTCAAGGCCAAGGACGACGAGGCCAAGAGCCTCTCTACCCGCGTTGCCGAGCTGACCAAGCAGTCCAGCGAGTTGAATGACTCCATCGACGGCGAGAAGAAGAACGCCCAGAAGCTGGCCGACTCGATCCGCGAGCAGTTCGCCGGCTATGACAAGGCCGGTGACGACCTCGTCAAGCAGGTCGAGCAGACCGTCGCCGACATGCAGAAGGTGATCGATGAGCTCAAGGGTGGCCACCAGGGCCGCATCGACGAGCTCCAGGCCCAGATGGACAGCCTTCGGGCTGACACCGCCGTCATCCAGAGCCGCAACGACGTCCTCGTCAAGAAGCTCGAGGCGATCGAACTCAAGCCAGCCAATCCGGCCGAACTCGTCGACGGTCGCGTCATCGCGATCGAGGGCTCGGGCGACCAGGTCTTCGTCAACATCGGTCAGAAGGACCGGGTCATCCCGGGCATGACCTTCGAGGTCTTCGACGACGCCAACGCCATCGCCGCCAGCGACAAGGGCGGACGCGGCAAGGCTTCGCTCCAGGTGCTCCGCGTGGCCGAGTCGACCTCGACCTGCAAGATCATTCGTCAGTCGACCGGTCGACCGGTCGTCAAGGACGACGTGATTGCCAACGCTGTCTTCAACCCTGACTACCGCTTCAAGTTCCTCGTCCACGGCAAGTTCGACGTCGACGGCGACGGGAAGCCGTCTGACAGCGAGGCCGAGTACCTCCGCAGCAAGATCAAGGACTGGGGCGGCGAGATCGTCCCCGGCGACATGCTCGTCGGCGACCTCGACTTCCTCGTCCTCGGCGTGCAGCCCCCGATGCCTTCGCCGCTCCCGGACAACCCCGCCGAGGCCCAGATGCAGGCCGCAATCGAAGCACGCGCAGCCCGCGAAGGCTACGACAACCTCCTTCGCGACGCGATTGAGGCCCGTATCCCAGTCCTGAACTGGAACCGCTTCCAGATCCTGACCGGTACCAGCGCTGGTCGCTAAGCCGCAGCCGGTTCCGCGAGCTCGTTCCAATCCACCTGAAACTGCAACCCCGGGCCCCCGCCCGGGGTTGTTGTTTCTGTTCTTCCTCCCCTCACTCGCTACCCTCTCCGCCATGCGACTCGCTTCCGCTTTCGTCCGCCAGTGCCTCACCTCCATGTTGGCTTCGGCCCTCGTCGCCATGCTCTCCACCCGCGCAAAGGCGGACGAAGGCATGTGGCTGCTGACCCATCCACCCACCGCGGCGATCAAGTCCGCCTATGGCTTCGAGCCGACCGCTCCGTGGCTGGAACACCTTCAGAAGTCGGCGGTCCGCTTCTCGACCGGCGGTTCCGGCTCGGTCGTCTCGAAGAACGGCCTCGTGATGACCAATCACCACGTCGGCTCTGACATGTTGGCTGCACTCAGCACACCCGACCGCGATCTCTTGGAATTGGGTTTCACCGCCACAACCCAAGCCGACGAGTTGCCCTGTCCTGATCTGGCCCTCGACATCCTCTGGTCGATCGAGGACGTGACGGCAAAGGTGATCGGCGTGGCGGCGAAGGCGAAGGATGACGGCGCCGCCGGTGAGGCCCGGCAGGCGATGATCGCCACCCTCGAGAGCGAGAGCGAGAAGGCGACCGGCCTCAAGTCCGAGGTCGTCACGCTCTATCAGGGCGGGCAGTACCACCTCTACCGCTATCGCCGCTTCACCGACGTGCGGCTGGTCTTCGCTCCCGAATCGGGCATCGCCTTCTTCGGCGGCGACACCGACAACTTCGAATACCCGCGCTACAACCTCGACTGTTGCTTCTTCCGGATCTACGACGGCGGAAAGCCGCTCGTGGCCGAGCACTTTCTCACCTGGAGCGAGGCTGGTGCGACGGCAGAGGAACTGATCTTCGTCGCGGGTCACCCCGGGAAGACCCAGCGGCTCTACACGCTGGATCACCTCGAGTTCCTGCGCGACGTCGAGCTGCCGTGGATGCTCTCCAAGAACTGGCGCGACGAGATGAAGCTCACCGCCTTCGCCCAGCGGAACGCCGAGAACGCCCGCATTGCCCAAGAGGACATCGGCGGCGTGGCCAACGGACGGAAGGCCCGCACCGGACTGATCGAGGGGCTTCAGGACCCGGCCCTGATGGCGATCAAGCGCGAGCGCGAGGGCCGCTTGCGTGCGGCGATCGCCGCGAAGCCCGAGCTGGCTCCGCTGGCTGGAGCGTTCGATCGGGTTGCCCAAGCCCAGAAGGTCCACGCCGAGATCTACCAGCGGCGGCAACTCTTTGAAGAGGGCTGGCGCGGACCGGTCCTCGCCCGCATCGCCCGACACATCGTGCGCCTGACCGAAGAGAAGACCAAGCCCAACGAGGCTCGACTCGACGAGTATGCCGACGCCCGGCTCGATTCCATCGAACGGTCGATCCTCTCCCCCGAACCGATCCACGAGGAGCTCGAGGTCCAGTGGCTCACCATGAAGCTGAGCTTCTTCGCCGAACGACTCGGGGCCGAGGATCCGGTCGTGGTGAAGCTGTTGGACGGTCTTTCGCCGCGCCATCGGGCCGAAGCCCTGGTGCGGGGAACGACGCTCACCTCGATCGACGCCCGCAAGGCACTCCTCGCGGGCGGGGCCGAGGCGGTCCGGTCGTCCAAGGACGCCATGATCGCGTTCATGCGGGCCCTCGAACCCGAAGCCCGTGCGGTGCGCACCCGCTACGAGCGCGAGGTCGAGTCGGTCGAGCGCTCGGCCTACGCCGACATCGCCAAGGCGACCTTCGCGATCGAAGGCGACTCGACCTATCCCGATGCG